>CAVPCF010000070.1:0-67870 GCA_963702275.1 Candidatus Melainabacteria bacterium | reverse complement strand
GCAGAGCAGGGTGAAGCGGGATAACTAGGCCGGACTCGGGGTAAAACTAGCGCTCTAGGAGCTAGCTTTTTGTAGGTACATGATTGGTAGAGTAATTCGGATAGACAATGGATTTCCACAGGGACTTAAAGAACCCTTCTCGCCTCAAGTCTCCGAGTAAGATCCAACAATAGATTTCGCCTTACTTTGATTTACGCGCTACGATAAATTGCCTTTGTATACTTATGTGTAACTGACACTGTTTGATCAGGGTTTGTTCAACAAGAACACATCACATAGAAATGCATTATCGTATTTTTTCCCCTTCGCCCTTGAACTTGACACAATCCTTATCGCAACATTACTTGAATCTGTTTACTCTGTACAAGAATTCCCACCTTTTGTGCAGTTACATACTTTGTATATCAGTAACTGAAGATCTACCCCCCTTGCCTGGCCAGGACCGGGGGAATTGAGGTGTCATTATTGCTTATAGTGCTTATACTGCTTTGCCTGAGTTCGAGCTTCGCTTTCCGTCTTGCTCTTGGGCTATTTCATCACCCGAGAAGTCTTGATTTACCGGCGTTGACTGGTTTTCCTGCGGGGAGACGGGAAGCCGATTCTGTTTGACGCTCACCACCGTTCGAGGATAAAGCCTGTTCAGCGTTCATACTTCTATGAAGGGCTAGCCTCGCGGCCAGTTGGCGACGAGCTCGAGAAGGTGGTATTGCGTAGGGCGAGGGACTGGGAGGTGTTAATAGACGATCAAAGACGGGGCTTAACGCTGTCATTGTCGTGGATGGCGTTGTTTTGGTCTCAGGCAAACCCAACTATTTCTCGTGTGTTCTCTGTATCCGCTCCCGACCGGCCAAGAAGTCCACAGGATCGAAATCGTGCTCGTGGAAGAACGGCACCGCCAGCGGACGCAGCGGCGAGCGCCCAGCAGCGTGCCGTCGAGGGCCCCGAGCCGCCGCCCCACGGTCATCGCGACGCGTCACGGCGACCGCGGTCACTGCCGCCGCGATCAACCGGCCGCCGATGCGACCGCATCCGCGGGCGCGCCGAACGCCGCGCCGCGTTCGCCGCCGGCGTGTACTGGATCGCGTCGAACCGCTCGGCGCGCGCGTGCTCGGCGCAGTCGTGCCATGTACGCGAGGCGCCGGCAGGCCGCCGCCGGCCCGGCAGTGTCAGCGCGCGAACGCGCCGCCGGCGACGGCGCGTGCAGATCAGCGCGGTGCGGTCGCGCAACCGGGCGAGCGAGCACCAGCGCGAGGTTGGGCTGGATCGCGGCCAGCAGCGTCGCGAGCGCGCCGCCGGCGATGCTGCGCCGCTCGTACGCGACCAGCGTGCAGGCGATCCCGGCGGCGGCGAGCAGCGCGACCTGCCCGAGCGCGAACGCGCTGCGTCCCAGGCTCCGCTGGCGATCCCGAACGCCGCCGCCGCGAGCGAGCGCGGCTGACGCGCCGGAGCGCCGGCCAGCGCGAGCGCGGCCAAGCACAGCGCCGCGTCGGCCGCGGCCAGCAGCCCGGCCCAGACGCGCAGCGCGACCGCGTGCGGCAACCGCGCGAGCGCGCCGAACAGCGGCAGCGCGGCGGCCGGCCCGACATACGGCAACAGCTCGTCGCGGCCGCGTCGACGCTGGCGATCCGCCCGTTCGACGCCCCACCATCGCGCGCGACCACGGATCGCCGCCGGCGTCCCACACCGCGCCGGCCGCGTAATATGCCTCGAACTCTCGCCCGAACGGTCCTTGCGTCGGCGGCGGCCGCAGCAGCGTGAGCGCGAGCACGGCGGCGAGCAGCGCGCCGGCCGAGCGCGAGCGTTACGTCGCAGCGTACAGCCCGAGCCGCTCGATCTCGCCCGCCGTTGCCCATCACGTAGGCCACCCCGCCGGGGAAACGCGCTTCGTACGCCTCGGCGTAGATGACCGGTGCCGGCCCGCCGACCGCCGATCCCGTAGCGCGCGTCGAGCGACGCGAGGTCGCGCGCGCCGACCGCGACCTCGCCGGGCGACGAGACGCAACGGGCCGTAGTCGCGCGCCGCCAAGCCCGGGCGCGCCGATCGAGCTTTGGGCAGGTAGTACGCCAGCGCGATCAGAGCAGCTCGCCCGCGTAGAACAGCGATCAAGAAACAAGCGCCGTGCCGCTCCTCGCGCGCGGCGTACGTATGCCAACCGCGCATCGGGTACGCGAACCCGACGCCGAACGCGTGTTCGACCCCGGTTCGGCGTCGTCGTCCCGACGCGCGAACGCGAGCTGCTCGTTCGCCAGCACGACCGGTCCGTCGAGCGGCGCCGGCGGGACCTTGCGTTTCCGCTCGGTTCGCGTTCGTACACCCCGGCCAGGATGTCGACCGCGCGCTGCATCGCGACGTCGGGCGCGGGTCGGCGTGCGTTCGTTGCGGTCGCGTGGTGCGTCAGTGATACGGGTTGAGCTTGGTCGCGCGCGGCGCCGAAGCCGGCGATCGCCGAGCAGCGCGAAGTACGCGACGGCGAGCGACTAGCCGTTGTTGACCCGAGACGATCTGGATCGTCGGGTCGACCACGCCGCGAAAGGCGGCGATCCCACGCGGGATCGACGACATCAACACCAGCAGCACGATCACGATGGTGAAGATGTTGAACTGCCGCAGGTACACCAGCCCGCCGACCAGCAACACCGCGCCGACCAGCCAGATGCCGGCCGTCGATCGCGCCGGCGACGCGCCCGCCGTCCAGCGGTATCGCGGGGATCAGGTTGAACAGGTTGAGGAAGAACCCGAAGTAGGCCAGCCGCGATCCAAAAGTCTGCTCGCCGGTGCCCAGCACCCGAAGCCCCAGCAGACCGCCGCCGCGGCGATGCCGAACACCGGGCCCATGATCGCGGCGACGCGTTCTTCGCCGGCGTCCGATCGGCGGGGCTGACGAACGCGCCGAGTCCCGGCACGAACGTCGGCAGCGACGCCGGGATGCCGAGGTTGCGAAACGTCAGAAGTGCCCGAGCTCGTGCACCGGCCAGCAGCACGAAGACGATCCCGAACTTCCAGCCGAAGAACAGCGCATAGAAAAAGATGGAGATGAACATCGTCCCGAAGCTGAGCGCGAGCTTGGGCGCGAACAGCAGCCACTTTGCGACTCAACGAGCAGAGCTGGTCTTGAACTTGAGCGCCGGCGCCCGAGCGCCACCAGGATTCCGCCGATGGTCCCCGCGCCGCGCCGCGCGGCGGTGGAGCCGTTCGAGCCGGTCGTCGTCGTGCATCCGCCGCTAGTTCTCGCTCCGGCCGTCCCGCTCCGTGATTGGCGCCCCAGCTGCCGAGGAGACTTGCGCTCGATCTCGCTCCACTGGACGGCGCACGGCTACGACGAGGTCTTCCCGGCCTACCATTTCTGCATCAGCCGGCCCGACGACGTGCTGGTCCACCACACGCACGACCTGCGCGAGAACATGCGCGACGTGCGACTCGATCCGGCGCTGCCGTACGCGCCGCACACGGCGGGGCGCAACGCGTGGTCGATCGGCCTGGCGGTCGCCGGGATGCGCGGCGCGACGCCCGGCCGGATTTCGGCCCGTACCCGCTGACCGCAGCCCAGCTCGAGGCGCTGTGCCGGGTCGCCGCGCGCTTGGCCGCGCGTTTTACGGCGTCCCCGATCCTGCCGCGATCCGCACGCACGCCGAAGCCGCGCTCGACGACGGCTACTTCGGCGCCGGCGCGACGACTCGCGCTGGGACATCGCGCGCTTCGCGCCGTCGACCGCGACCGCTCGTGCCCACCGACGCCGCCGCCGTCGGCGACGACTTTCGCCGGCGTATCGCCGAGTTGATCGCGCGCGCCCGCTGACCGCGCGAATCGTGTTATGGCTGGTGCTGGCGGTGGCGATCGCGCTGGTCGTCGTCATGACGTGGCACCCTGGGTCGGACCGTGGACGGGAGTGGGACGATGACGCGGATCGTGGTTTTGGGCGGCGGTTTCGCCGGCGTCGCGGTCGCGCGGCGGCTGGAGCGCAAGCTGCGCCGGACGAAGCGGAGATCGCGATCGTCAGCCGCGACAACTTCACCCTGTTCACGCCGATGCTGCCCGAGGTCAGCTCGGGCGGCCTCGAGCCGCGACACGTCGTGACGCCGGTGCGCGCGCAGCTGCACCGCACGACCTTCGTGCTCGGCGAGATCGCGCAGCTCGATCTCGCCGAGCGCCATGTCGAAGCGCGTCATCCGCTCACCGACGCGATGACGCCGGCTCGAGTACGACCATCTCGTCCTCGCGCTGGGCAGCGTCACCTCGACGTTCGGCATCCCCGGCGTCGCGGAGCACACGCTCGCGCTCAAGACGCTCGAGGACGCCGAGACGCTGCGCAACCGCGTCGTCGCGGCGCTCGAACAGGCCGTCGTGACGCCGCCCGGGCCGGAGCGCGATCGGCTGTTGACCTTTGCCGTCGTCGGCGGCGGCTACACCGGCTGCGAATGCGCCGGCGAGCTGGTCGATTTCTTCCGCTCGATCCTGCCGTTCTACCGGCCGCTGCGGCTGGCCGACGTGCGCATGGTGCTCGATCGAGGCCGGCAACGCGCTGCTCGCCGATCTGCCGCCGGCGATGGGCCGCTACACGACGCGCAATCTTGCGCGCCGCCGCGTCGAGCTGGTGATCGGCGACGGCGTGACGCGCATCGACGAGACACGGGATCATGCTCGCGTCCGGCAAGCTGATCGGCGCCGGCGACGGTCGTCTGGAGCGCCGGCGTGCGGCCCGCGCCGATCCTGGCGTCGCTGCCGGGCGTCGCGCACGCGCGCAACGGCGGGCTGATCGTGAACCACGACATGTCGGTGGTCGGTGTCGCCGGCGTCTGGGCGCTCGGCGACTGCGCCTGGATCCCGACCAAAGCCGACGCCGATGCAGGCCGACAAGGCGGCCTGGTATCCGCCGACCGCGCAGCACGCGATCCGCGAAGGCCCGGCGCTGGCCGACAACATCGTCGCGACGCTGCGCGGCGCGCCGACCAAACCGTTCACCTACACGTCGCTGGGGACGATGGCGTCGCTGGGCGCGCGCCGCGGCGTCGCCGCGCTGCCCGGGCGGGTTCGTGCTGACCGGCTTTCTGGCCTGGTTCTTGTGGCGCTACGTACTACCTGGCGCGCCTGCCGGGCCTCGACCGCCAAGTGCGCGTCGCGTTCGACTGGACGCTCGGGCTGATCTTCCCGCGCGACATCGCCGAGCTGCGGCTCTATACCGAGCGCGGCCAGCGCGAAGCCGAGCGCGACGCCGGGCTCGACGTGCCGCGTCGACCGCGGCGGCGCTTGACAGGCGGCTCCGAGGGCGTAGGCTGTAACTATGTTTTTAGTTTTAGCCGCCGTGGCCGTGCCGTTCTCGCTACGACGGCAGCGCTGCGTCCGGGTCAGACGCTGGCGATTCACGACGTCAACGGCAGCGTGCGCGTGCGCACCGGCGACCGGCTCGTCGATCCGCGCGACCAAACGCGCCGACCGCGGCGACCCGAACGCGGTCGTGATCCGCGTCGAGCACGCGCTCCGACGGCATCGTCGTGTGCGTGCGCTATCCGCCCGACGCAACCGCGGCTGCGACGAATCGAGCCGCAGTCGAGCCGACGACAACGACACGTCGCGTCGCGTTCGACGTCACCGTTCCGCACGGCGTCGTGCTCGACGCGCGCAGCGTGAACGGCGAGTCGACGTCGTCAACGATGGCCCGACCGACGCGGCGACGGTGAACGGCAGCGTCCGCGCCGAGGCGCGCGACGTGCGCACGGCGACCACCGTCAACGGCTCGGTGCACGGTGCGACGTCCTCGACCGCGGCCGCGGATCGCTCGTCGCCAGCACCGTCAACGGCTCGATCGACGTGACCGTGCCGCCGGACCGGGCCTCGACGCTCGACGCGCAGCACCGTGAACGGCGACATCGACGCGTCGGGCATGAACGTCGAGCGCCCGCGCTACGGCCCCGGGCGCAAGCGTGAGCGGCACGCTCGGCGACGGCGCGCGCGCATCGTCAGCCTGCACACGACCAACGGCACGATCTCGTTGCACTGAGCGGCACGCCGACACTCGCGTCGTCCTGGACGTCGCGCTGTCAGGCAATCAGCCAGGCGTCGTCGGGGCCGGCGTAGGTGTTGCCGTATAGCGTCTCGGCGTCCGGATAGGGCTCGGCTTCGATCTCGTCGGTCGCGCGGTTGACCAGCGTCGGCGATCTCGCGCTTGAGCGCCTTGACGTCGTCCTCGGCGATCGCACGCCGTGCTCGAGCGAGGTAGCGCTCGAATTTCGGCACCGGATCGTCGGGACGGCGCTCGGCGACCTCGTCGCGCGTGCGATAGGTGCGGTCGTCGTCGTCGGTCGTGTGCGAGAGGAAGCGGTAACACATCGACTCGACCAGCACCGGGCCGTTGCCGGCGGCCGCGTGCGCGCGCGCGTCGCGCACGGTCGTGTAGACGGCGACCGGATCGAAGCCGTCGCAGCGTGACGCCGCGCATGCCGTACCCGGCGCGCGCGCGCCGCGACGCTCGGGCACGCGCATCTGCTTGCTGATCGGCGTCGAGATCGCCCACTGGTTGTTCTCGCACAGGAACAGCACCGGCAGCGCGTGGACGGCGGCGAAGTTGAGCGCCTCGTGCCACTCGCCTTGCGAGGTCGCGCCTTCGCCGAACTGGCAGAACACGACGCGGTCCGCCGCGCCGCTGCGCTTGAGGCCCACGCCGCGCCGACCGCGTGCGTGCACTGCGCGGCGATGATCGACGAGATCGACGCGATGCCCAGCGCGCGCGCGGTGACGTGGTTGATGATCGAACGGCCGCCGGTGCGTGTCGCTCGGCGCGCGCGAGCTGCGAGCGAAACAGATCGGCCAGCGGGAAGCCGCAGGCCAGGATCAGCCCGGTGTTGCGGTAGTACGGATAGAGCAGATCCTTGCCGCGCTCGAACGCGAGCCCGGTCCCGGCCTGCACCGCTTCGTGGCCTTCCGAGCCCATCGCGATGCCGATCTTGCCTTGGCGGTTGAGCTGGAAGCCGCGCGTGTCGACCGCGCGCTGCGTGCAGCATGTCGCGGTAGCAGCGTGAGCAGCTGCTCGCGGCTCAGCTCGGTGCTGCGGTCGGTGCGTCGTCGCCATCGCCCGAGCCTTCCGCGGTCGCGGTCGCGCCCCTACCAAGCGGTCGGGCGGGGAAGCCGCGTCGCGCCGTCGGAAGGACGCGCGCGATGCGTACCGTCTCGTTCCTTCGCCGCTGCGCGCTGCTCTCCGCGGCGCTCGCTCTCTCGTTCGCCCGCTGCCGCACGCGCCGGCGCGCGCCGGACGTCCGCGCCGGTGCCGGCGCACGCCGCCGCGCGGCGCCCGCGCCGACGCCGACGCCGGCGCCCGACACCGTTCGGCCTATTCCGCGCCATCGGCCCGGCGATCTCGGGCGGACGCGTCGCCGCGGTCGCGGGCAGCGATCGCGATCGCGCGGCTGTACTACGTCGGCGGCGCCGGCGGCGGCGTGTTCAAGTCGACCGACGGCGGGACGTCGTTCCAGCCGGCGTGGAACGGTCCGCACTTCGGCGCGATCGGCGCGATCGCGGTCGCGCCGAGCGACGCGAACGTCGTGTGGGCCGGGACCGGCGAAGCGAACCCGCGCAACGACGTCTCGTACGGCGACGGCGTGTGGCGTTCGCGCGACGGCGGCGAAGCACTGGACGCACGCCGGGCTCGACGACACCGCGCTGATCGCGAAGATCCTGGTCGACCCGACGAATCCGAACCGCGCGATCGTCGCCGCGCTCGGCAACCCGTGGAAAGACAGCGCCGCGCGCGGCGTCTACCGCACCGCTCGACGGCGGGCGCACGTGGACCAAGACGCTCTTCGTCGGGCCGGCCAGCGGCGCCGCCGATCTGGCCTGGAACCCGAAGCGCCCGCAGACGGTGTTCGCGGCGATCTGGCAGTTCCGCCGCCAGCCCTGGATCGCGACGAGCGGCGGAGCCGCCGACGGGCTGTACCGCTCGCGCGACGGCGGCCGCACCTGGACGAAGATCGCAGGGTCACGGTTTCCCGACCGACACGCTCGGGCCGCATCGGCGTCGCGATCGCGCCGAGCGATCCGCGCCGCGTCTACGCGGTCGTGCAGTCGAAGCTCGGCACGGTCTGGCGTTCCGACGACGGCGGCGACAGCTGGCGCAAGACGTCCGACGACACGCCGCCCGAGCAGCGGCCGTTCTACTTCAGCCACCTCGCGGTCGATCCGCGCAACGAGAACCGCGTCATCTCGCTCTCGATGTACCTGACCGTCTCGAAAGAACGGCGGGAAGACGTGGAAGCACCTCGACGGCTCCGTGCACCCCGACAACCACGCGATCTGGTGGTCGGCCGACGGCCGGCGCATCATCGAAGGCAACGACGGCGGCGTCGATCGCTCAGCCGCAACGGCGGCGACTCGTGGGCGTTCCTCGACCGCATCCCGCTCGCGGCAGATCTATCACGTCGGGTTCGACGACAACAAGCCGTACACGATCTGCGGCGGGCTTCAGGACAACAGCTCGTGGTGCGCGCCGACGACCGCGCGCAACGGCATCGGCCTGATGAACCGCGACTGGTTCGCGATCGCCGGCGGCGACGGGATGTTCGCGATCCCCGATCCGGTCGATCCGTCGCTGATCTGGACGAACACGCAGGACGGCGTGCTCGGAATCTACGACAGCAAGGCGCGCCAGAGCGTCGACGTCTCGCCGTATCCCGCGCGACGTCTTCACCTCGACGACTCGCTCGCGCGATCGCCGTACCGCTTCAACTGGAACGCGCCGCTGGCGTTCTCGCCGCAGGACGGTCACGTCGCGTACTTCGGCGGCAACGTCATCTTCAAGACGACCGACCGCGGGCGGCACTGGACGCCGATCAGTCCCGACCTCACCCGCAACGAGAAGGACCACCAGATCGCGTCGGGCGGACCGATCACGCTCGACGTCTCGGGCGCGGAGTACTACGACACGACGCTGGCGATCGCGCCGTCGCCGAAAGACGCCGGCGTGATCTGGGCCGGCACCGACGACGGCCTCGTCCAGCTCACCCGCGACGGCGGCGCGCACTGGAGCGCGGTGACGCCGCGCGGCTGGCCGCAAGTACGGCCGCGTCGAGGAGATCGACGCGAGCTCGTTCGCGGCCGGGACCGCGTTCGTGCAGCTCGACCGCCACGACCTCGGCGACGACCGCGCCGTACGCTTACGTCACCGACGACTACGGCGCGAGCTGGCGCGCGATCGCGTCGAACCTGCCGGCCGACGCGCCGGTGCGCGTCGCGCGCCAAGACCCGCGCAACCCGAACGTGCTCGGCGCGGTGATCATGGACGGCGCCCTGCGTACCGGCGGTGGCTACGCGGGTGAGATCGGTCACGTCGACGTCGGACACGGCCTACCCTGCGGTTGTGGCCTGACCGGCTGCATGGAGGCGATGGCCTCCTCAGCCGCGATCGCCCGCCGGTACGCCGAGAAAACCGGTCGGTCGGTACCGGGCGCCGCCGAGGTGCTGGCCGCGGTGGCCGAGGGTGACGCGGTGGCCGCCGAGGTGTGGCACGACGCGGTGGACGCGCTCGCCCGCGGTATCCGGGTGCTGGCGACGCTGCTGGGGCCCGAGGTGGTGGTGCTCGGCGGCGGCCTCGCGATGGCCGGCGACGAACTGCTCGCGCCGGTGGCCGAGCGGTTGGCGGCACTGCTCACCTTCCAACGCCGCCCGGAACTACGGCTGGCCGAACTGGGCGACGAAGCCGGGTGCCTTGGTGCGGGCCTGCTCGCGCTCGCGGAGATCGAGGGGGAATCATGACAACGACGTCGACGCCGACGGTGCTGCAGGGCGGCCGGATCGTCACACCCGACGGGGTGATCGAACAAGGCTGGCTCACTGTCCGTGACGGCATCATCGACCAGGTCGGCGCGGGTCTGCCAGGTGTGAACGGCACCGGTCCGGCCGAACCCGGCGCGTACATCGTCGACCTCGACGGCCGGTGGGTGCTGCCCGGTTTCGTGGACATCCACTGCCACGGCGGCGGCGGCGCCTCGTACACCGAGACGAACCCGGACCGCCTGGCCACGGCGGCCGCCGCGCACCGCAGACACGGCACCACGACCACCATGGCCAGCCTTGTCTCCAGTCCGATAGACAACCTGGTTAACCAGATCTCGGGCCTTTCGGATCTGGTGACCGATGGCGAGTTCGCCGGCATCCACCTTGAGGGCCCGTTCATCTCCGCGGCCCGGTGCGGCGCGCACGATCCAGCCGTGCTGATGGCGCCGGACAAGGACTCGGTCACGGCGCTGTTGAAGGCCGGCAAGGGCAGCATCCGGATGGTCACCCTGGCACCCGAACTCGACGGTGCCCTTGACGCGGTGCGCCGGTTCGTGGACGCGGGCGTGATCGTGGCGATCGGCCACACCGACGCGACGCTGGCCCAGGTACTGCCCGCGGTCGACGCGGGCGCCACGGTGGCCACGCACCTGTTCAACGGCATGCGCCCGCTGCACCACCGCGAGCCCGGCCCGATCGGCGCCCTGCTGGACGACGAGCGGGTCACGGTCGAACTGATCTGCGACCTGGTCCACCTGCACCCGACCGTGGTCCGGATGGCCGCCCGCCATGCCGGCCAACGTCGGACGGTGTTGGTCACTGACGCGATGGCCGCCGCCGGTGTGGGTGACGGCGTCTATCAGGTAGGCGCGTTGCGTGTCACGGTCCGTGACGGTGTCCCCACGCTGGACGGTGGCGGTGCCCTGGCCGCCAGCACGCTGACGTTGGATGCGGCGGTGCGGAACTTCGTGCAGACCTGCGGGATGACGATCGTTGACGCTGCCGCCGCGGTGTCCGCGCGGCCGGCGCAACTGCTGGGCCAACAGGGCCGAATCGGCACCATCGCCCCGGGCGCGGTGGCTGACCTGGTGTTGCTGAACGAGGCGCTGCACACCACCCAGGTGATGCACGACGGCGTCTGGGTCGAGTAACTTCCGGTCGCCCGATGGACAATCCATCGTATGAGCGAGTACACGCTGCCCCGGTCCACGGGGGTGCGGACCGAGCAGGAGCGCTTGCGCTGATCCAGGGTTATCAGGACCCGCACACTGTTCGGCACCTCGTCGGTGTTGGCGTGGCGTCGGGGTGGCGGTGCCTGGACGTTGGCGCGGGTGCTGGGTCCATCACGCGTTGGCTGTGTGAGCGGGTGGGGTCGTCCGGGTCGGTGGTCGCTGGAGCACCACGGCCTGATCGGGGTGGAAGCGGAGATGGTGCGCGACTATCAACGCGGAACGTCAGCGGCGCCGGCCATTCTGGCCATGACGTACCAGCGCCTACGCCCGTTGTTGATCGACCGCGGCGTCACGCCGGACGAGTTCGATCATCGTCCAGGCACTGCTGTGTGATCCCGAGGTCGCCATCGACGGTCCGGCCCTGTGGGCGGCGTGGGGTACCCGGCCCGTGGCAGAGTTGGGTTGAGTTGGTTGAGTGACAAGGGGGAAGCATGACGGAGCTTGTGCTGTTTCATTCGGTTCTGGGGCTACGACCTGCGGTTTCGTCGTGGGCGGCGCGTCTGCGTGAGGCCGGTCACGTGGTGCACGTACCGGATTTGTATGGCGGGGAGGTCTTCTCCAGTTACCAGGATGGGGACGACTTCGTACAGTCGTTCGGCGGTTACCCGGAACTGCTGAGACGCACTGAGGCCGCAGTGGCCGACCTGCGTAAAGACCTGGTCTACGCGGGCTTTTCGAACGGTGCGGGCGGTGCTGCGTACCTGTGTACAACCCGGCCGGGTGCGCGTGGTGCTCTACTGATGCACGGAATGCTGCCGTTGTCGGTCATCGAGCAGGTGACCGGCGAGCCTGCTGCCTGGCCCGACTCGGTGCCGACGCAGCTGCACTACGGCCGCGATGACCCGTTTCGGCCTGAATCTGGCGTGGTTAGCTTCAGCGGTGACGTGACCAGCGCTGGGGCTCCGTTCGAATACTTCGAGTATCCGGTGGCTGGCCATCTGTTCGGTGATCCCGACCTGGCCGATGAGTACGACGAGGCGGCGGCCGAGCTGATGTTCGCTCGGACTCTGGACTTTCTGTCTCGTCTCTGACCGTCGTCCGTGTGTCCTCTGCTTGGCTGGTCCTCACGCTTTGGGCTTCTGCATCACCCCGATACTCTATTGTGGTGACGGTTGTTGGGGGTTTGTCAAGGCTGGAAAGAGTACCTTGACAAACCCCCAACAACCGCTTTAAAGATTGCCCGTATCGGGGTGATGCAGAAGGACTGGGTAACAGCGGAATGCCGCGTGTTTCGGCCTCGTCCTGCTGAAGCGAAAGAGGCGCCTCGGTTGGGGCCTGCTTTTGTTCGTTCGGCGGGTCGCGTCTTGTTTGTCTGGTCTGTCATGGTTTGATTCTGGGGATGAGCGACTCTGGGGCGTTTCTGCCAGTAAGCGGGCGATGCGCGGCTTGACGTCGGCGACTGAGGCATCCGCCGCGTCACGTCGGGGGGTGGGCTGGGTTACCGTCAGTGGTGTGACTGAACAGGGCGACCCGGAGCGGCTGCTTGCGGAGGCGTTGCGCGCGCAGGCCGTGCGGGCGCCTGTGCAGTCGACTGGGCCCGTTACGCCGGAACCGCCGCTCAAGCTGCTGTCCGGGACCGACTACCTGCTGTCCGGCCGGGTGTCGGAGACCATCGGCTTTCCGACCGGGCCGGTCGTCGCGCCCACCACCACCCGGCTGCCGGTCGCGCCGCGCCAGGTGTCTGCCTGGTGGATCGTGTTGCTGGCCGTTCTGCTCGGGCTGGCGGCGGGGGCCGTGGTGGGTCTGATCAGCATCGTCTGACCGGGCGGCCACTCTCAGGCAACGCCAAGACGTGCCCCTGTACCGTGGTCGCCGTGATGTCGCACGCGCTTACGACCACCGTCGCGCTTGGTCCGCAGTGGCTGGATCCGAACTACCTGGTGAGTTCGCTGGGCGGCCTGGTGGTGCCGATCGTGGCGCTCATCATCTTCGCCGAATGTGGGATTCTGATCGGGTTCTTCCTGCCGGGTGACTCGTTGCTGTTCCCGCTCGGGCTGTTCATCGCGCATGGCAGTGTGCAGACGCCGCTGTGGATCGCGTGTCTTGTGATGAGCGCTTGCG
Organism: Candidatus Melainabacteria bacterium; assembly: GCA_963702275.1. Classification (GTDB taxonomy): domain Bacteria; phylum Actinomycetota; class Actinomycetes; order Mycobacteriales; family Pseudonocardiaceae; genus DATEPR01. Next base: position 54,817 of record CAVPCF010000070.1, on the reverse strand, counting down.
CGATTCTGGGCAACATCGTGGGCTACTTCATTGGCTACGCGGTCGGGCCGAAACTGTTCAACAAGCCCGATTCCAAGCTGTTCCGCCGTGAGTACGTGGATCGCACGCATGCGTTCTTCGAGCGTTACGGCGGACGGGCGATCTTCCTGGCCCGGTTCGTACCGATCATCCGCACCTTCATCACCGCCGTCGCCGGGGTGGGGCGGATGGAACGCGGGCGGTACTTCGGCATCAGCGCGATCAGTGGTGTGGTCTGGGCATCCGCCGTGCTGGTGGCCGGCTACTTCCTCGGCCAGCTCACGTTCGTCAGCAACAACATCGACCTGATCCTGCTGCTGATCGTGGTGATCTCGATCATCCCGATGGTGATCGAGTGGGCGCGCCACCGCCGCGAGGGCCGCACCCAGCCCGAGCTATACCGCTGACATCGCGAACATCGAGCCGGGGTTGAACAGGTTCTCCGGGTCCAGCGCCGCCTTCAGCGTCCGGTGCACGCGCATGCCGACCGGGCCGATCTCGGTGGCCAGCCACTCCTGTTTGATCCTGCCGATCCCATGTTCACCGGTGACCGTGCCGCCGAGGCGCAGGCCCACCGCGAGGATCTCGTCGAATGCCCGCTTGGCCCTGGCGGACTCGTCCGGTGACGTCGGGTCGTAGACGATCGTCGGGTGCATGTTCCCGTCGCCGGCATGCCCTACCACGGCGATCATCAGGCCGACGGCGGCGCTGATCCGTTCGCAGCCGGCGATCAGCTCGGCGATCCTGGTACGCGGCACGCACACGTCGTCGGTGAGCCACGTGCCGTACATCTCCAGCGCCACGAGCACCACTCGCCTTGCCTGCAACAGCATCCGGCCCTCGGCCAGGTCGTCGGTCACGTACGTCATGGTGGCGCCGGCATCCGCGCAGATCCGCTCGATCGCGGTCAGTTCGCGCACCGCGACCTCGCCGCCCGCGTCGGACTGGCACAGCAGCAGCGCCTTGCAGCCGCCTGCCGGACCGACCTCGGTCTTCAGGTACGCCTCGGACGCCTTGATCGAGTTGGCGTCCATGATCTCCATCAACGACGGGACAAGACCCTCGCGGACCACCCTGCTGACCGCGTCGCCCGCGTCCTCGGTCTCGCCGAACGCGGCGACCAGCGTGGACGGCGCCTGTGGCAGCGGGCGCAGCGCCAGGGTGGCCGACGTGATCACGCCGAGCGTGCCCTCGCTGCCGATGAACAGCTTCGTCAGGTCGTAGCCGGCGACACCCTTCACGGTCCGCCTGCCGGTGCGCAGCAGTTCCCCGTCGGCCAGCACCACGTCGAGGCCGAGCACCGAATCGGTGGTGACGCCGTACTTCACGCAGCACAGCCCGCCCGCGTTGGTGGACAGGTTGCCACCGATCGTGCACCAGTCGTAGCTGGACGGGTCGGGCGGATAGAACAGGCCGTGTTTCTCAACGGCGGTACGGAAATCGAGGTTGACCACGCCCGGCTGCACGACCGCGAGCCGGTTGTCCGGGTCGATCTCCAGGATCTCGTTCATCCTGGTCATCGAGAGCACCACACAGCCGTCGATGGCGTTCGCCGCGCCGGTCAGGCCACTGCCCGCGCCGCGCGGCACGATCGGCACGTGCGCCGCCGCGCAGGCCCGCACCACGGTCTGGACATCGCCGCGGTCCGCGGGCCGCACCACAGCCAGCGGGCGGCCGTTCGCGGCCAGCGGCATCATGTCCCTGCTGTAGCTGACGGTCACGTCGGGATCGGTGAGCACCGCGTCCGCACCCAGCTCCGCGCGCAAACGTTCGACCAGTGCACTCATTGCACCGACGCTAGTCCGCGTTCATGCGGGACGCGAGCAGCTCCGCGATGTGCCGCGCGGACCGGCCGGTCAGGTGGTCGAGCTGGGTGCGGCAGGAGAATCCGTCGGCCAGCAGCGTCACGTCCTGGCCTGCCGCGCGCACCGCCGGCAGCAGCCTGGTCTCGGCCACCGCGACCGACACGTCGTAGTGCCCGCGCTCGACGCCGAAGTTGCCGGCCAGGCCACAGCAGCCGCCGACCGACGTGACCTCCGCGCCCGCCCTGGTCAGCAGGTCCCGGTCGGCCTGCCAGCCGAGTACGGCGTGCTGGTGGCAGTGCGGCTGCGCCAGCACCCGCACGCCGTCCAGGGACGGCGGTGTCCACATCGGACCGAGCAGTTCGGCCAGCGTGCGGACATCCGGTCGGACACCGAGGAGTTTGGGCGCCTCGTCGCGGAACACGGCCGTGCACGACGGTTCGAGACCGACGACCGGCAGTCCCGGTGGCAACGCGGCCACGCTGCGGCCGAGGACCTTTCTGGCGTGGTCGAGCTGACCGGTGGAGATCCAGGTCAGACCGCAACACAGCGGCCGTTTCGGGATGGTCACGGCGAATCCGGCATCGCCGAGCACCCGGACGGCCGCGATGCCCACGTGCGGCGTGAACAGGTCGGTGAACGTGTCCACCCACAGCAGCACCGGCTCGCCGGTCATCGGCGGACGCGCGTTGAACCAGGACCGGAACGTGCGGGCGGCGAACCGGGGCAGTTGCCGCCGAGGATCGACGCCGGCCAGCCGCCGGCCTGCCGGCAGCACCGCGTTGGCCAGGCTAGGCGCACGGGCGGCCAGTCGTGCCCACATGGGCAGCCAGCCCAGCGCGTAGTGGGAGACGGGACGCGGGCGGTGGCGGTAGGCCTGATGGAGGACTTCTGCCTTGTAGGTGGCCATGTCGACGCCGGTCGGGCAGTCGCTGGCGCAGCCCTTGCAGGACAGGCAGAGATCGAGCGACTCGCGTACCTCCGGCGATCGCCAGCCGTGCACCAGGTTGCCGTTGGCCAGTTCCTGCAGCACCCTGGCCCGGCCGCGCGTGCTGTCCTTCTCGTCCCGGGTGGCCAGGAACGACGGGCACATCACGGCCGCGGGTGCGTCGGCCCGGCAGCGGCCCATGCCGGTACAGCGGTGCACGGCGTCGGTGAAGTCCTCCGCGTGGCGGAAACCCAGGTCGACCAGTGGCCGGGCGGCCGGAATCCGCAGGTCCGCGTCCAGCGGCCGAGGCCGGACCAACACGCCAGGATTCAGCACGTCGTCCGGATCGAACACGGCCTTGACCGCCTCGAACGCCCGCAGCACGGCAGGCGAGTACATCAGCGGCAACAGCGCGCTGCGAGCCCGACCGTCACCATGTTCCCCGGACAGCGAGCCGCCGTAGGACGCGACAAGTCGGGCCGCGTCGGTCAGGAACTCGCGAAACACGGCAACGCCATCGGGCCTGCGCAACGGAAACGTGATGCGGACATGCAGGCAGCCGTCGCCGAAATGGCCGTACGGGACGCCCCCGAGGCCGCGATCGGCCAGCAGCGCCTCGAACTCCCGCAGGTAGGCGCCGAGGTGCTCGGGCGGCACGGCCGCGTCCTCCCAGCCGGCGTGCGCGCCCTGCCGACCGGCGACCCCGGCGCCGTCCTCACGAATCCGCCACAGCGCGGCCGTTTCGGCCGGATCGGTGACCACCCGATGATCCAGCGCGCCTGCCGCCGCGATCAGGTCCGCCGCGGACCCGGCCGTCTCGGCGAACAGCCAGCCGGTGCCGGCCGGCAGGTCCGGCACCGGCTGGACCGCGGAGACGAGCCGCGCGTCCATGCCCTCCAACGTGATCGGCCCGAACGGCAGCAGCGCCGGCACGGCATCGGCGGCCGCGGCCATGTCGGGATAGCCCAGCACCACCAGGACCGTGCGGGCCGGCGGCCGGACCAGGTCGACCGTGGCACGCAGCACCACCCCGAGCGTGCCCTCGGACCCGACGAGTGCCGCCGGCAGGCGGAAACCGCGCTCCGGCAACAGGTGTTCCAGCGAGTAGCCGGACACCTGACGCCCGAACCGGCCCAGTTCGGTGCGGATCACCGCCAGATTCGCGGTGACCACATCGCGCAGCCGATCGGTGGTCGCCGAGTCGAGCCGTGTGCCGGTGCCGGTCAGCAGGTCCAGTTCGCGCACGTTGTCCGCGGTGCGGCCGTAGGCCAGTGCCCGGGTGCCGCAGGCGTTGTTGCCGATCATGCCGCCGAGCGTGCAGCGGCTGTGCGAGGAAGGGTCCGGCCCGAACCGCAGGCCGTGCCGGCCTGCCGCGCGTTGCAGGTCGTCCAGCACGACGCCGGGTTGCACCACGGCGGTGGCGGCATCGGGGTCGAGGTGCTCGATCTTGTTGAGGTGGCGGGAGAAGTCCAGCACCACACCGGTGCCGACGGCGTTCCCGGCGATCGACGTGCCGCCGCCGCGCGCCGTCAGCGGCACGCCGAGCGAGCGGCACACCGCGAGCGTCGCCTCGACCTCGTCAGCCGATCGAGGGAACACCACGGCCGCCGGCACCACGCGGTACAGCGAGGCGTCCGTGCTGTACTCGGCCCGCCGCCGCGTCGAGGCGTCCACTTCGGACACGCCTGCCGCGCGCAGTGCCGCCGCGATCTCGCTCATGACGCAAGACAAGCACACGAACCGGCCGGCCGCCCCGATGTCGGCCGGCCGATCCGCGGGCTGATCAGCCGGCTGCCTTCGCCAGCGCCGGCACGAACGTGGCCGGATCGACGGTGCCCCAGCCGGACGCGATGTCGAAGCCGCCTGTCGCGCTGAAGCCCGGCACACCGGCGATCGTGTCGCTGCCCGTGGTGACGTCGACGATCCCGGCCTTGGTCCCCTTGGGGCCCATCCGGTAGAGGATCGGGTTCAGGAAGCCGAGCGGGCCGCCGTGCAGCTGGGTGGCCATGGCCAGCACGCCTGCGAACAGCGGTGCCGACTGGGAGGTGCCGTCGATGCCCAGCATCGTGATGTCCGGCAGCGACCGCTGGGTGCTCTGCGTGATGCCGGCGACGCCGTTCTGCCAGGACGGCCGGGTGTAGGTCTTGGAAAGGCCGGCGCCCGACGCGGGCCACAGCGTGTCCGGCGAGATCCGCTGGTTGTTCGCGTCAAGGTGCAGCACGGTGCCGCCGGCCGCGGTCACGAACGGGCTGGACGCGGGCCAGCTCACCACGCGGAACGGGAACACGTCGCCGCACTGGGTGAACGAGAACAGGGTGTTGCCGGTGGCGCCGCAGTCACCGGAGGAGGCGACGATCGGGATGCCGGCCTTCTTGGCGTCCTTGAACGCGAAGTCCAGCGTGGCCGGGTCGGACAGCTTCGGGAAGTCGTCCTCCGACGTGCCGAACGACAGCGACATCGCGTCCGCGAGGTGGTGCTGGGCGATGAAGTCGATGGCCTCCATCATCTCGGGCAGCCCGGTGAAGCCCTGGGTCTCGTTGACCGGGGTCGCGGCGATCACGATCTGCGCCTGCGGCGCCATCGAGTGGATCATCACGATGTCCAGGTCGGTCTCGCCGATCCACGACGTGCACTGGATCTGCTTGTCCAGCGCCGGGGTGCAGGTCGGGATCGGGCCCGCCGGGCTGATCACGGAGAGTTGGCCCGGCGGCAGGCCGTGCTGGAGGCTGTAGGAGTTGAGCACGGCGGCCGCGTTCGGGTCGCCGAACGACTCGACGACGGCGATCGTGGTGCCGGCGCCGGTGATGCCCTGGTTCCACAGGGCCTGCACGCCGTAGGCGGTGGTCACCGAGGGCAGCGTCGCGGTCGCCGCGTCGATCGCGGCGACCCGGGCGGCCACGGTCGGCGCCGTGCCGACCCGGTGTGCGGCGGCGCCGAGGTGCGGCGCGATGACAGCGGCCTTCGGTGTGACGGTCGTCGCGTTCGCGGGCGCCATCACGGTGACACCCGCGATGGCGAGCGCGGCGGTCGAGCCGATGAGCGCGGCGAGGCGCGCCCAGCGGCGCGCGGTCGGACGGGTTCTGGACACGCGGCCTCCAGTTTGGCGAAAGTGATCTACCCCACCGCCTGTCAACACTAGGAACACGGACCGCGTTCAGCCACCTACGAACGGTGGTTCTCCGTGCATGCGGTTGATGAGCGTCACACCGGAACTCCGTTGCGGGAATATCACCCACAGGTACATGCTTGTACTCGGCAACGACTTGTATGCGGAAACCAAGGAGTGGGCGGGTGACCGAAACTGAGTCGACAGCGGCGCCCCTTGCCGGCCACGATCAATACGGTGATGACCAACTCAAGGACGCAGAGGCGGTCGTCGGCCAGATCATCAGGTTCTTCCGGCTGACCAAGCGTGCCAGCGCGAAGTTCCAGGCGCAGCACAGGGACGGCATCGAGCAGGCCGCGTACTTCCTGCTCGCGTGCCTGGTCACCGAGGGCCCGCAGCGGACGACGGCGCTCGCCGAGGCGGTCCATTCGGACACGTCCACGGTGAGCCGGCAGGTCGGCGCGCTGGTGCGGCACGGACTGGTCGAACGACAGGCCGATCCGGCCGACGGCCGGGCCTGCCTGCTTGCCGCGACGCAGGTGGGGCGCAAGACCTTCGACCAGCAGCATCAGGCGCGCACCGCGCAGGTCGCGGGCGTTCTGCGGCACTGGACGTCAGAGGACCTTCGTACAGTCGCCTCGCTGCTGGAACGACTGAACACGGATTTCGAGAAGTTCGACGAGACACACAACGGCGCCACCGGCGCCGTCGCTCCGAAGGGGGGAACCCAATGACCACCAGGGACACAGTCGAGGCGCCGAGCAACGCAGTGCAGGCGCCGACGCGGTCCGGCGCGTCGGCGGCGGGGGGCCTGACCCACCGGCAGATCATGACCATCCTGGCCGGCCTGATGATGGGGATGTTCCTGGCCGCACTGGACCAGACCATCGTCGGCACCGCCATGCCGAAGATCGCGAACGACCTGCACGGCCTGAGTATCCAGGCCTGGGTCACCACGGCCTACCTGATCACGTCCACGATCACCACGCCGCTGTTCGGCAAGCTGTCGGACATCTACGGCCGCAAGCCGTTCTACCTGACCGCGATCTCGATCTTCATCGTCGGCTCGGCGGCATCGTCGTTCGCCACGTCGATGTACGAGCTGGCCGCGTTCCGTGCCTTCCAGGGCCTTGGCGCCGGTGGCCTGATGTCGTTGGCGTTCACCATCATCGGCGACATCGTGCCGCCGCGGCAGCGGGCCAAGTACCAGGGCTACTTCGTCGCGGTGTTCGGCACGTCGAGCGTGCTGGGCCCGGTCGTCGGCGGCGCGCTGTCCGGTGCCAACTCGATACTGGGCATCGCGGGCTGGCGCTGGGTGTTCCTGGTGAACGTGCCGATCGGGCTGGCCGCGTTGTTCGTGGTCGCCAGGGTGCTCAACGTGCCGCACCAGTCCCGCAGCCACCGGATCGACTGGTGGGGCGCTGTGACACTGGTCGTCGGCCTGGTGCCGGTGCTGGTCGTCGCGGAGCAGGGCCAGCAGTGGGGTTGGGGCAGTCTGTCCTCGATCATCTGCTACGCCATCGGCGGTATCGGCGTCATCGCCTTCATCGTGACCGAGAAGCTGATGGGCGACAACGCGTTGATCCCGTTGCGGCTGTTCAGCAACAGGGTGTTCAGCACGCTCATCCTGGCAGGCGTGGTCGTCGGTGCCGCGATGTTCGGCGCCATCACCCTGATCCCGCAGTACCTGCAGATCGTGCGCGGCGCATCGCCGACCGTGTCCGGTTTGGAGATGCTGCCGCTGATCATCGGCCTGATGGGCGCGTCCGTCGTGTCCGGCCAGATCACGTCGCGGACCGGTCGGTACAAGATCTTCCCGGTCATCGGCTCGGCGTTCATCGTGGCGGGCTCGCTGCTGTTCACCACGATCGGCGCGGACACGCCGATCTGGCGGCCGATGCTGTTCATGCTCGTGCTCGGCGCCGGTGTCGGCCTGTGCATGCAGACGCTGACCCTGGCCGCGCAGAACGCGGTGGACTTCAGGGACATGGGCGTCTCCACGGCGTCGGCCACGTTCTTCCGGCAGATCGGCGGCACGCTGGGTGTCGCGGTGTTCCTGTCCATCCTGTTCAACGCGGTCGGCGGCAAGATCGCCAGCGCGGTCACCAGCGCGCTGCGCGGCGGACCGTTCGCCCAGGCCCTCGCCGACCCGACCGTGACGCACAACCCGGTCAACGCACCGGTGCTGGGCATCCTGAAGGGCAGTGGTACCGGCAGCCTGCTGCAGGACTCGTCCTTCCTGCAGCGGATCGACCCCCGGCTGGCGGCGCCGTTCCTGAAGGGCTTCGCCGACTCGATCGACCTGGTGTTCTGGGTCGTCGCGGCGGTGGGCGTGGTGGCCTTCCTGGTCACCGTGCTGATCAAGGAGATCCCGCTGCGCAGCATCTCGGCCGTGCAGGCCATGGCCGAGGGCGAGGGCGGCGGCGCCCCGCTGCCCGATGGCACCGTCGTCGACGATTCGCTGGACGACGAACTGGACTCGCTGGCGTACGCGGAGCCCGAACTCGTCGGCGCGGGCAAGCACGCGCTGAACGGCGCGGTCGACGCGGTACCCGTCGGGTTCTCGGGCAACGGTGTTGGACACCACGAGGTCAACGGCACCCTGGTCACCGGCCACGTCCGGCGCACCGACGGCACGCCGACCGCGGACGCGGTCCTGACGCTGATCAACCACGGCGGCCAACAGGTCGAACGCGGCACGTCCGCGATGGATGGCAGCTTCCGGCTGGTCGCGCCCCTGGACGGGGCATACGTGCTGATCGCGTCGTCGGCGGGCCACCAGCCGTCGGCCGCCACGCTGCGGGCCTCGGGCGACACGGTGACCATGGACGTGATCCTCGCCGGCACGGCCCGCGCCACCGGTCTCGTGCACGGCGGCGGCGAGTTCGTGGCAGGCGCCACGGTCACCCTGACCGACACCCGCGGCGAGGTCGTCGGCGCGGCCAGCACGAACACCGAGGGCCGGTACGCGTTCGGCGACCTGCTCGGCGGCACCTACACCCTGGTCGTCAGCGCGGCGGGCTACCGCCCGTACGCAACGGCCCTGGTGGTCTCCGACAGCGGCGACGCGGTGGCCGACGTGGAACTGTCCGGCGCGGCCAGCCTGACCGGCACCACCACCGCCGACGACGGCCGCCCGGTCGTCAACGCCAGGGTCACCCTGGTCGACGCCGAGGGCAACGTGGTCGCCATGACGAACACCAGCGACACCGGCGCCTACACCTTCGGCAACCTGCCTGAGGGCGACTACACGGTGATCGCCAGCGGCTACCCGCCGGTGAGCGGCCACCGCCAGGTCAACGCGGGCGAGGACGGAGTACACGACGTGGTGCTGAGCCACTCGGACATCTGAGTCCGTCGCGCACCGGGTGCGGGCCGATCCGTTTGGGATCGGCCCGCACTCGTGTCCCGGTAGCCTGCTGAGCTTGTGCCTTACCAACCCTGTGCACTGTCGGCTTGAGCCGACAGGGGAATTGAGCCTTGCCTGGTCGTGTGGGCTGGTGTCGGCGTGTTGGCTCGAACTGGCGTTCGAGTCTTGGTATCGTGGGTCGTGTGTACAGGGCCGGTCTGGTCCTGCGTGACGCCGCTTCGGTGGCTGGCGAGAAGCTGCCGGGTTCACCCGGCGGAGGAGTCACGGCAACGCGCTCAGCACTACCTCACTCTGTTCCCGTCACCCCCTACGTGACCGGGCCGATCCACAGTGGATCGGCCCGGCTGCTGTCATCGCCGTTCCGGGGGCATGGCCGGTTCCGCTCGACTACGGTGGCCCGATGGCTGACGCAACAGCGCGACCGCGGCCGCCCGAGTTGGTGTTCGTGCCCGCGCATCCACGGAACCAAGGCGCCCGGCACGACGTCGTATTCGAGGTACGCGGACTGCCGGACGGGCGCCGCATGCTGCCGGTGTTCACCAGTACGGCGCGCCTCGTCGAGGCGCTCGGGCCGGTGCAGCCCTGGGTGAGCCTGCCGTTGTCCAAGGCCAGCGAGCTGATGGGGCGGGCCGAGGTCGATCTGGTGGTCGTCGACCCACCGGCCGACCAGGACGCGGCGCGGTGGCAGGACGGCGACATCGAGGCACTACTGAGGAGCCAGGCGTGAGCGGTGGATACGACGTCGTGATGGGTGACCTGCAGGACGCGGCGAACACCTTCCACACCGAGTCGGGGATCTTCAAGCAGATCATGCCGATGACTCCCGTCGCACCGCCGAGCAGCGGCTCCGGCGCGTTCGACGGCAGCCTCGGTTCGCTCGTGAACGCGATCGGCCTGCTGCATCTGCAGATCTCCGGTGACATCGAGGACAACGGCGTCAAGTTGCAGAAGTCGCACGACAACTACCAGCACACCGACGAGACGCTGAACCAGTTGTTCGGCCAGATCGCCGATCCCAGCAAGATCAAATAAGGAGGCGCGCCATGGGCGCCAAGTCCCCGTCGCCGCTGGCCGCGTTCGCCCACAACTGGATCGGTGGCGACATCCACGGGCTCTCCGCGTATTCGGGCACGCTCTACGGCTACCTCCCGGAGATCACCAACGTCGTGACGGCGCTGGACAACCGCGTGACGCGGATCGTCGCGGACGCCAGTTGGACGGGAACGGCGGCGTCGGCGTTCACCAAGGCATGGGAGCGCGACTCGGCCGGGGCCACCGCGCTGGGCCTGGTGATCTCGCAGACCGGCGACGTCGTGGACCAGCTCGCGGTCGACCTGGCCAAGATCGAGAACGCGCTGGAACAGGCCGCCGACCAGACCACCAAGGCCGGCGTGCCGATCGGCGCGGACGGCCGGGGACCGCAGGTGTGCCTCGCCGACCCGAACAAGGAGAGCTGGCGGGTCGCCTACCAGAACCTGTGGAACAACTGCATGCTGGAGGCGTCGACCGCACGCACGCAGGCCGCGGCGGAGTTGCAGAAGGTGTACGCGCAGATCGCGCCGCCCTCGGGCGACAAGGGTCTCGCGCCGGGCGACTACAACTCGCTCGCCGACGCCCTGCGCGGCTTCTGGGCACTGCCGACCGGCTACCGCAAGTACGTGGAGAGCAAGATCCCGGACCTGCAGAAGACCGTCCAGCAGTCGATCACCGACGCGCGGGAGGAGGCCCGGTTGGCCAACGGCCGGTTCGGGCCGTGGACCGACGCGGGAGCCCAGAAGTTCGGCGATGCGAAGACGGAACTCGAATCGGTCAAGGGCGATGTGACGGCCGCGGCCGGCCACGAGAACCTGTTCACCAAGGCGCTGGGCTTCAGCACCAGTGACATTCCAGCGGTGGGAGACGCGCTGAAGGGTGCCGACGGCCTGACCGGCCTGCTGAAGGCCGCGGCCGACGTCCCGGTCATCGACATCGCCGCGGCCGGTGTCGGCACCTACTTCGGCGCGCAGGAGGACATCAACAAGTACGGCCGGCCCGCGGCCATCGCCTATCCGGCCGAGGCGGCGTCCAACATCGCCGGCATCGGCCTCGGCACCCTGGCGGGCGGCGCTGCCGCCGGTGGCGTCGCGGCCGGGGCGACGGCGCTCGGGATCGCGGGGGCGCCCGTGCTCGGTGTCGCCGCGGGCGTCGCCGTCGGTGGGGTCGTCGCGATCGGCGTCGGCGACTTCGGCCACAACCTCATCGACGAGAACTGGGGCGCCGACATTCATCAGCACGGCGTCGCGATGGGCGTCGTCGACGGTGTCGGCAACAGTGCGGTCAAGACCGGAAAAGACCTGGGGCACATGGCAACCAGCGTGTGGCACGGCATCACGTCGATCTTCTGATGGCCCGCGTCCGGTTCCCGCCGCGAGCGGAGCTGCCGCGCGGCATCACGGTCGAGCGGGTGCCCCTGCTGGGCACCACCTGGTACGAGCGCGGCTTCCGCTACTGGCTGCGCCGAGTCCTGCTGGTGGTTGTCTCGGCGCTGATCCTCGCCCTCGTGGCCGCGTTGCTCTGGGGGTTCTTCGGCGGGATCCGTCAGACGTCGGTCACCGGGTTCTGGGTGGCGCTGGTCATCGAGGTGGCCTACTCGGTGGCGGTCGTCGTGTTCCTGGTCGTGCGGACGAAACGGCGCTGGAACGACCTCCGGTCGGTGCGGCCGAAGCCGGTCGGTCGGGCCGCCGGATCGACCGGTGCGGTGCTGGGCACCCTGGCCCGGTCCGGGCTGGTCGTCGGGCAGGTCGTGCTGGTACTCGGGACACTGCTCTTCGTCGGTCTGTACGTGGCGCTGTTCCTGGCCATGCTGACGCCGGAGACCATCTGGGAACGACCGGCCCGGCTCGCACTCGCCGACCGGCTCCGCAGCAGAGGGGTCGACCTACCCTGACGGGAGACGCATGGGCCTGTTCGACCGCACCGCGAAACACCTGGCCGCCGGGCCAACCCTGATGCTGCCCGCCGAGCGCGTCGACGACGTCACTGATCTGCTCCGGCAGTACGACCCCGACCTGCGTGTGCACAGCGACCGGTGCAGTTTCGACAACGGCGTACTGCTCTACGGACCGGTCGCCGCCCCGGCCGACCCCGGCATGGTCGCCTACTACGCCCGCACGTGGCCGTTGCCCAAACGACAGGAACGGCCCGAGGACGCCAAGCTGGCCGACGGCGAGCGGCTGATCCGCGGCCTCGCCACGCGGCTGAACGGCACGACGCACGCCCAACGCCCGTTGGCCAAGCTGGACTTCGACCTCTCGGTCTACGCCGAGCAGCCGATCTCGGCCGACCAGGTGATCGCCGTAGTGCAGCCCTACGCGGGCGAGGAGGACGGGCGGCAGCTCACGGTCGACGAGCACCCGAACGTCGAGCAGAGCTACGTCCTGATCAGCGAGCGGGAACCCCTGTTCCTGACCGTCTTCTGGCCGGGCTACCTGTCCAGGTCGAGGACGGCACCGCCGCCGCTCGCGCTCGGGGCGCTGCGCACCCGCGAACCGTGCCGCTGGCAACTGGGCACCACGCAGGACGTCGCCACCGCGGACCCGGAGTTCGGTCGGCTGGTCACCTCGGCCGCACTGGCGCTGGCCGCGGCCACGAGCGGTGTCGCCGTCGACATGTACGGCTTTCCGGTCCGGGACTGACAAAAGTCGTTCGCACGACCGGACCGGCGTCGTTAGCGTCACACGGGTGATCTACGAAAGTCCGTTGGCCTACCTGCTCGGCCTCGAAGGCCTCGGCTTGTTGCGCTCGTTCACCGAGGACTTCGACCGTGACTTCGTGGCGGCTCGGATCGCCGAGATCCGGCGGCTGCTCGACGACGAGTCGCTGGCCGACGCGGCCGTCGAGGTCGACCGGCTGGACACGGTCGCCGGTTACCGGGTCTGGTCAAGGAACTACGACGAGCCCCGCAACACGGCGTTCGACGTCGACGAGCCGGTGGTCAAGGAGATCCTCGACGCGCTGCCGGTCGGCGCCGCCCTGGACGCCGCATGCGGCACCGGTCGGTACGCGGAGTTCCTCGCCGCGCGTGGCCACCAGGTCATCGGCGCGGACAGCTCGCCCGACATGCTCGCGCGGGCACGCTCGCGTGTCCCGGACGGCGAGTTCCGCCTTGGCGACCTGAGCCGGCTCCCGGTGCCCGACGCAGCGGTCGACCTGGTCGTCTGCGCGCTGGCGCTGACGCACATTCCCGCGCTCCAACCGGTACTGGCGGAATTCGCCAGGGTGCTGCGCCCGGGCGGACACGTGGTCATCGCCGACATGCATCCGGAGACGGTGGTGCGCGGCTACATTCCGCGCCTGCGCGGCCTCAGTGGTCGGCCAGGCCGGCTGGTCAGCTATCGCCACCTGGTCGGGGACTATCTGCGCGCCGCCCTGTCCGCGGGTCTGCTACCGCGGCGCTGCGAGGAACCCCGCGTCCCGCACGGACATGCGCAGCCCTCCAGCGAGCTGGGACCGTGGGAGGCCTGGCCGTGGTCGTTGCGGGACCTGGTGCCCGAGGCCGCACGAGCCGCCAACGAAGGCATGCCGTCGATGCTCATCTGGCACTTCCAGCTGCCTCACTGACGACGCAACATCCGCGTGACACCGGCCGCGACCGTGGTGGCCAGGATCCAGCCCGCCGCGATCAGGCCCGCGGAGAACCACTGTGACACGCCGGGCAGCGCCCAGCGGCTCTTGTTGCCGAAGTCCACGATCGGGATCAGCAGGTCCAGCGTGAACAGGAACGGGTTCCACACCAGGTGGTCGTCCTGGTTGGTCAACGGGCAGAAGCGGTAGTTGGCGAACGAGGCGGGGTCGCCGCCCGAGCCGGTGATCGGCACGCAGTGCGCCGGGTACAGCCAGAACCACAGCGTGCCGATCACCAGCAGCAGGAACAGCCAGCCCAGTGCCCGCGACGGCCGGTAGCCGTAGCCGACCATCGAGCGCTGCAGCCAGCTCCAGCACACCACGAACGGGCCGAGCACCCGGAAACCCCGTGCCAGCGCGACATAGCGACGACGCTGCTTCTCGATCAGCACCGTGTCGGCGTGTTCCTCGTTGCCGAGGGACCGCAGCATGGTCGCGAGCTGGTCATAGGGGCTGGGCCGGTAGGTGTCGCCCTGCGCGGCGCGCAGCCATTGCAGGCGCTGCACCACGGCCGCGTCGTCGGCCAGGTCGATCGCCCTGGTCAGCGAGTCGTAGCTGAACGCCTCCAGGTCGATGCCGCCGACCGTCTGCCACAGCGCCTCGTTGTCGCCGAGGGACGCGCACCGCATCTGGCGCAGCGTGATCCGGCCCTGCGGCGGGCGGGCCAGGGTCAGCGCGAGTTCCTGCGTCTGGGCGCCGTACGCGTTGAGCGCGCCGCGGCTCTCGCCGTTCGTGCCGAGTTCGGCGCCCGCGAAGGTGAGCTGCCGGCCGATCGTGGCGCGCACCATCCGGACCTCGCCAGCGGCCGAGAACGCGCGCTTGCCGGCGGCGCAGATCACGTCCCTGCCGATCCGGCCGGCCCGGACGTCCAGGGAGGGCTTGATGTTGCGGTCCCTGGTGTATCGGCCGGGGCGGGACAGGCGGCTGGCGCGCAGGTCCAGGTTGGCCCCGATCTGCACCTCCTGCATGATCATGGAGCCGTAGATCTCGGCGTCGCGGCACTCGAAGTTGCCGCCGATGGTGGCGCGGCGGCCGACCCAGACGTCGTTGCCCGGATTGGCCAGCACGGCGCCGTCGAGCCGGACGTTCCCGCGCACGCCGAGGTCGAGCGAGCGCCACTCGCCGGTCACCCGGATACCGCGTGCGTCGAGGTTGCCCATGATCTGGCTGCCGTCCAGGTACACCGCGCGGTTGTCGAACGGCGCGTCCCGGCCGGCCGAGATGTCGACGTTCGCGCTCGTCATCCGCAGCGAGCCGCCGATCTGCGCGTTCACCATCCGCAGCGTGCCGGTGCTGACGAAATCCTGGTCGAGGTCGCAGTTGCCGCCGACCTGGATGCGGTCGGCGATCAGCGTGGTGTGCACGTCGTAGTACGGGTCGTCGACCGGCAGGTTGGCCGTGCTGCCGCCGCCGGGCGCCAGCCGCGCGCCCCGCATGGACAGGTCGCTGTCCACCCGCACGCTGGGCAGGAACACCCAGCCGGTCGCGCTGAACCGTTGCCCCGTCACGACATCCCGGCCGCACACCAGGTTCCCGCCGACGTGCATGCCGTTGCCGTCCAGCGCGCAACCGTCCACATTGTGCAGTGCGGCGCCGCTGAAGTTCACGTTGCCGCCGCTGCGCATGCCGGGAATCCGGACCTGGCCGACCACGTCCAGGTTGTTGGCCAGCAGCGCGCCCGCCAGTTGCAGCCGGTCCGCGCGCAGCCCGTAGCGGCCGGGGTGGTGCAGCCTGCTGCCCGACAGCAGCAGCGAGCCGCGGATGTTGCCGTCGGTCAGGTCCACCGAACCGCCGTGCACCGTCGTGTTGAGCAACGCGATGTCGTTGTCACTGCGGGCGTTGCGCGCTGAAAGCCCCGGCAGCCAGCAGCCCCGCAGCTCGAGGCCGGCCAGGGTGGCCTGACGCAGGTCCGGCGGCTTCTCGAAGCGGCAGCGCACGAACTCCAGCAGGTACGGGAACTCCAGCGCGCGCAGGTCCAGCGTGCCGGTCAGGTACCGGTCCTCGATCCGCACCACCGGCGGCGCGGACGAACGGCGACGCCACCGCAGCACGCCGCTGGTGTCCGGCTCGATCGCCGGGCGGACCACGTCCTCGGCCGGCATCCTGGCCCAGGACGGCGGATTCGGGTCGTGGACGTCCAGTTCGCCGTGGGTCTCCTGCGGCTCGCCGCCGCCCTGCGGGTCAGCCGGCATGCGTGTCCGCGTGCGCGTGCAGCAGCAGGGCGATCGCCGCGGTCACCTGCTGGGCGTAGGCCAGGTGCAGCGACTCGTCCGGCACGTGCGCGTTGCTCGCCGGGCCGAGCACCCCGGTCACCACGAACTGCGCGGCCGGGTATCTCTCGTGCAGCAGCCCCATGAACGGGATCGACCCGCCGATGCCGAACGCCCGCCACGGCTCGCCGAACACGGACTCCGACGCGTCGTCGAGCGCGGCACGCAGCCACGGCGCCAGGTCCGGGGAGTTCCAGCCGTCGGCGGCCTCGACCCTGGACAGTTCGATCGTCGCGCCGTAGGGCACGTCGGTGGTCAACACCTTGGCGACCGCGGCCCGGACCGCGGCGGAGTCGGCGGTCGGCGGCAGCCGGAAGCTCAGGCACAGCGTGGTGTCCGGGCGCAGCACGTTGCCGGCGTCCGCCGGCGCGGGCAGGCCCGCGGCGCCGATCACGGCCATGGTCGGGCGCCACGTGTTGTTCAGTGCCAGTTCGGTCTCGTCGTCGTCCACCAACGACATGCCGGGCAGCACCGGCACCCCGCCGCGCATCATGCCGGGCGCGGCCTCGACCGCGGCCTTCGCCTCGGCCTGCCGGTCGGCCGGAATCGTCACGTGTGCCTCGGGCAGCAGCACCTCGCCGGTGGCGGAGTCCTCCAGCCGGTCAAGCAGTTCCCGCAGGATCCGGAACGAACTGGGCACGATCCCGCCGACGCCACCGGAATGCTGGCCCATCCGCAGCACCCGCGCGGTCACCGTGGTCTGCGCGAGCCCGCGCAGCGACGTGGTCAGCCACATCCGCTCGTAGTCCGCGGCGCCGGAGTCCAGGCACACCACCAGCGACACGACGCCCAGGCGCGGCGCGAGCAGTTCGAGGTATTCGGGCAGGTCCGGGCTGCCGGTCTCCTCGCCCGTCTCCAGCAGGAGCACACATCGGCCATGCCGCCCACCGGCGGCCCGCACCGCCTCGACGGCCGCGGCGGCGGCGTACCCGGCGTAGCCGTCGTCGGCCGCGCCCCGCCCGTACAGGCGACCGTCGCGCACCACCGGGGTCCACGGGCCGAGCCCTGCCGACCAGCCGCCGACCGGTGGCTGCTTGTCGAGGTGGCCGTAGAGCAGCGCGGTGCCGACGTCCTCTGTGCCGTCCGTGCCCGGGATGTCCAGCAGCAGCACCGGCGACTTGCCGGGCAGTTCGACCACGTCGGCCGCCGCACCGGGCAGGCCGCGCGCGACCAGCCAGCCCCGCACGTGCTCGACCGCGGCGGCCAGGTGGCCGTTGGCCGCCCAGTCGGGGTCGAATCCTTCGGACACAGCGGGAATTGCCACCAGACCGGACAGGCTGGGCAGGATGTCCCGCTCCCACAGCGTGCGCACGGTACTGGTCAGGATTTCGCGATCGACATCGGCCACGGGCCAATCCTGCCACCTGACGACCAGTCAGCCAGGCCGTTCCGGCAACTGATCGTCATCCGAATGTGACCAAGGCCACGCCTGAGGAGGGTGGTCGCCACCGGTGCGTCGGGTGGTGGGCACGACCAGCGCGGACAACGTGTCACTAGGCAGCCCTACGTTCGGCCGTCCTACCGTTTTCGCAGTTCAGAACGGTATGGCAGCACCGCAACCACACGCGGGTGCTCACCATGTGGACCGGCTCGTGCCAGGATGGAGAGGAGAACCGTCAGTGCCGACGGCGACCGGACCGCTCCCCGACCGGGGAACGGCCATGGCTGTCGGCACGGCCGTGGCTGGCCGTCACGAGCGGCCGCGCGGCCTCGCACACCGAGGAGACACGCGCCATGTCGTCCCCAGAGCCAGAGCACTGGACACCAGAACGACCGGTGGGTACACCGGCCGCCACCGCCGCCACACCGACCACGGAACAGGTGATCGCCGGTTTGCGTGCGACGAGCGAGGGCGGCGCCGATCTGGTGCAACTGCTCACCCCGGAGGGTGAACGGGTCACACACCCGGACTTCGACATCGACATAACCCCGGAGCAACTCCGGTCGCTGTACCGGGACATGGTCCTGGTCCGCCGGGTGGACCGGGAGGCCAACGCGCTGCAACGCCAGGGCCAACTGGGCATCTGGGTGCCGCTGCTCGGCCAGGAGGCCGCCCAGGTCGGCGCGGGCCGCGCGATGCGGCCGCAGGACATGGCGTTCCCCAGCTACCGCGAGCACGGTGTCGCCTGGTGCCGCGGCATTCCGCCGCGGGACCTGCTCGGCATCTTCCGCACCACCGACCACGGCAGCTGGGATCCGATCGCCACCCGCTTCAACCTCTACACGATCGTCATCGGCAACCAGGTCCTCAACGCGGCCGGTTATGCCATGGGCCAGCGGTTCGAGGGCAAGGTCGGCGACGACGACGGTGAAGCCACCATCACGTTCTTCGGTGACGGCGCCACCAGCCAGGGCGACGTGCACGAGGCCTTCGTCTGGTCCGCCGTCTACGACGCGCCGCTGGTGCTGTTCTGCCAGAACAACCAGTGGGCCATCTCGGAGCCGACCGAACGCCAGAGCCGCCTGCCGCTCTACCAGCGGGCCCGCGGCTACGGCTTCCCCGGCATCCGCGTCGACGGCAACGACGTGCTGGCGTGCCTCGCGGTGACCAGGTGGGCACTTGACGAGTGCCGCCACGGCAACGGCCCTGTGCTGATCGAGGCGTTCACCTACCGGATGGACGCGCACACCACCACCGACGACCCGACCCGCTACCGGCTGTCCGACGAGGTCGAGGCCTGGAAGCTGAAGGACCCGATCGAACGGGTCCGCGTGCACCTGGCCCGCACGGGCCTCGCCGACCAGTCGTACTTCGACGAGATCCAGGCCGAGTCCGACCAGTTGGCCGCCGAACTCCGCGAGTTCTGCGTGAACATGCCGGATCCGTCCCCGGAACGCATCTTCAGCAATGTCTATGCCGAGCCGAGCCCCGTGCTCGACGCGCAGCGCGACGAGTACCTCGAGTACGTCGCAGGTTTCGAAGGGAGTGGGCACTGATGGCGGCTCCCACCATCGGCACGTCGGCGAAACCGCCGGTTGCCGCCGTACAGACGGTCACCATGGCGAAGGCGCTCAACCAGGGGATCAGGGCGGCCATGGAGGCCGACCCGAAGGTACTGGTGATGGGCGAGGACGTCGGCAAGCTCGGTGGTGTCTTCCGGATCACCGACGGGCTGCAGAAGGACTTCGGCGAGCAGCGCGTGCTGGACACCCCGCTGTCCGAGTCCGGCATCATCGGCACCGCGGTCGGCCTTGCCATCCGCGGTTTCCGGCCGGTGTGCGAGATCCAGTTCGACGGCTTCGTCTTCCCGGCGTTCGACCAGATCGTGTCCCAGGTCGCCAAGCTGCACTACCGCAGCCAGGGCAAGATCAAGATGCCGCTGGTGATCCGGATTCCGTTCGGCGGCGGCATCGGCGCGGTCGAGCACCACTCCGAGTCGCCAGAGTCGTACTTCGCGCACACCGCGGGCCTGAAGGTCGTCACGTGCTCGAACCCGGTGGACGCCTACTGGATGATCCAGCAGGCCGTCGCCAACGACGACCCTGTGGTGTTCTTCGAGCCCAAGGGCCGCTACTACGAGAAGGCGCCGCTGGACACGTCGGCCGCGCCGCCCCCGCTCTACGCGTCGAGGGTGTTGCGCACCGGCGGCAACGCCACCCTGGCCAGCTACGGCCCGTCCATCCGGACGTGTCTCGCCGCGGCGTCGGCGGCGGCCGCGGACGGGACCGAGCTGGAGGTCATCGACCTGCGCACGCTGTCGCCGCTGGACCTGGCACCGGTGTTCGAGTCGGTCCGCCGAACCGGCAGGCTGGTCGTGGTCAGCGAGTCGCCGGGCGAGGCGTCCATCGCGTCCGAAGTGGCCGCCCGGGTGCAGCAGGAGTGCTTCTACTCGCTGGAAGCGCCGGTGCTGCGGGTGACCGGTTTCGACACCCCGTACCCGCCGACCAAGCTGGAGGACGAGTTCCTGCCGGACCTGGACCGGGTGCTGCACGCCGTCGACCGCTCGCTGGCCTGGTGAGGGCCCGCCATGCCTGATTTCAAGAGCTTCCTGTTGCCCGACACGGCGGAGGGCCTCACCGACGCGGAGATCCTCGGCTGGCACGTCAAGCCGGGCGACGACGTCAAGGTCAACCAGATCATCGTGGAGATCGAGACCGCCAAGGCCGCGGTCGAACTGCCGTGCCCGTGGGCGGGCCGGGTGACCGAACTGCTGGTCGAGGCCGGCCAGACGGTGGACGTGGGCGCACCGATCATCGTGATCGACGTGGACCCCGACGGCGCCGCGCCTGTCGCCCCCGTCAACGGTTCGTCGCCGGCATCCGCTGACGGTGACGTGCCCAACCTGGTCGGGTACGGACCCAAGTCAGCGGCGGCCCGCCGCCGGCCACGCGTCGGCGTGTCGGCCGCGCCCGTCGTCGAGTCGGAACCCGTCGCACCGGAACCCGAACCCGTGGCGACAGGCGGTTACGTGCCGCAGGCCAAGCCGCCGGTGCGCAAACTGGCCAGGGAACTGGGTGTCGACCTGTACGTGCTGTCCGGCTCCGGCCCGTCCGGCACGATCACCCGGGACGACGTGCAACGAGCCGTGGCGCCCGTTGCTGTCAGCCCGGTCGCCACCGGCCCGGTCGAGGCCGAGCGGCGGGTGCAGGTCAAGGGCGTGCGCAAGGCGACCGCCGCGGCCATGGTGCAGAGCGCTTTCACCGCACCGCACGTGACCGAGTTCCTGACCATCGACGTCACGCCGATGATGGAACTGCGGGCCAAGCTCAAGTCGGATCCCAGGTTCGCAGGCGTCAAGCTGACCCCGCTGGCGTTCGCCGCCAAGGCGGTCTGCCTTGCCGTCCGGCGGACCCCCGACGTGAACGCGACGTGGGACCAGGCGGCCGGCGAGATCGTCTACAAGTCCTACGTGCACCTGGGCATCGCGGCCGCCACCCCACGCGGCCTCGTGGTGCCGAAGGTCCGCAACGCGGAGCGGTTGTCGCTACCGGACCTGGCCGCCGCGTTGGACGCACTGACCGCCACGGCCCGCGATGGCAAGACCCCCCCGGCCGACATGCTCGGCGGCACGTTCACCATCACCAACGTCGGCGTCTTCGGTGTCGACACCGGCACGCCCATCGTCAACCCGGGCGAGTCGGCCATCCTGGCGTTCGGCGCGATCCGCGACATGCCGTGGGTGGTCGACGGCCAGGTGGTGCCACGCAAGGTATGCCAGCTGTCCCTGAGCTTCGACCACCGGGTGGTCGACGGTGAGCAGGGCTCCCGCTTCCTGGCAGATGTCGGCGCACTGTTGGCAGATCCCGCCGTGGCAATGACGTACTGAGTCCTGAGCGCGGGGCAGACGCCTGCCCCGCGCTCAAGCCACGGTGCCGTTGGCGCGCCGAGCGGCCAGATCCGAGAGCAACGAGTCGACATCAATCAACTCAGGGTCATCGCCGGCCAACCGAGAGTCCACATCGGACGCGTAGAGCAGCGGAGTGTTCTGCGCCTCCGCGAAACTGTTGACAATGCCACGCAGGGTGGGCGCGGAAACCCCGGCCAGCAGCGCGTTGTCCACCACCGCGCGAATGGTGTACTCCGCAGCCATCATCTGGGCGAGCGCGCTGTGATAGCGCTGCACGGCGCTGATCAGCGCGTCGGTGTGCGCCAACAGATCCGTGGGCAGCACAACAGGGCGAAGCTGCTCATCTCTCACATAGCCTGACGCTACCCGGAAACCGTGCCAGCACGGGCCACCCCACCACCCGGTTGGCCCAGCAAACGATGACGTGATACGTACCACTGTCTCGATTGGTGCCCAACCCGCTCCACCACATCTGTGGACAACCACCAACCTATCCACAACTAGCCAGTAACCCACCCATTCGGGGCTTGACAGGCATAGGGTGGAAAAGGGCCGTAGCCCCCAGGGTTGGGCGGGGGTCTGCCCGGTGTTCGGCTTCGTCGCGTTTGTCGAGGTCAGCGGGTTGCTGTGTGTGGGACCCTTCGCCTTGCTGGGGTGCTGTTCGGGTGGGAGGGTCGGGTTACTGTCCCCTGTTTGACTGGTCCACGTGGTTTGGGCTTCTGCATCACCCCGATACTCAATTGTCGGTACGCTTGCTGATGGTTGTCAAGGCGGGAAAGAGTACCTTGACAACCATCAGCAAGCGCTTTAAAGACGGGCCCGTATCGGGGTGATGCAGAACGACTGGGCAACCGACGGAATGCCGCGTGTTGAGGCAGTCCCGCTGATGCGAAAGAGGCGCCTCGGCTGGGAGCCTGCTCTTGTTCGTTCGGCGGGTCACGTCTGGCCTGGTCCTGGGGATGAGCGACCGCCATGTCAGTGACCACGACTGACCGGGACCCGCCGGACGAACGAGAGCGGGCTCCCAACCGAGGCGCCAGCGACCACCATCGAACGTGACCCGCCGGACGAATTGGAGCAGGCTCCCAACCGAGGCGCCTCTTTCGCTTCGGCGGGACTTCGAACACCTCGTGGCATGGCCTGGATGACCATTTCTTCCTGCTTTTCCCCGATCCCAAGCCGCACTTCGGTTTTTGGTGTTTTGTCAAGGTACTCTTTCCCGCCTTGATGGGATGAAGGGGCGGGGCCTCCCGCTCCGGTGGTCCCGAGCGGACACTCGGGTTGCCTAGTCCACACCTGTGAGGAGGCCCCTGTGTCTGAGTATGACGGTAAACAGTTCGTGGGGATCGATCTGCACCGGCATCGGTCGGTCATCGTCCGCCAGGACGCCGACGGTAACCAACTCTCGAATACCCGGATCAGTAACGATCCGGTCGCTCTGGTCGAGGAGATCAGCAAGGCCGGTGTGCACCCGGAGGTGGTGTTGGAAGCCACCAACGGCTGGTACTGGGCCGCGGACGTCCTCACCGACGCGGGTGCCCGGGTGCACCTGGCCCACCCTTCGGGCATCAAGGGCATGAGCCAGCGGCGGGTCAAGACCGACGTCCGCGACGCGACCGATCTGGCTGACCTGCTGCGGATGCACCGGCTGCCCGAGGCGTGGATCGCCCCGCCCGAGGTGCGGCAGCTGCGGGAGTTGGTGCGCCACCGCGCGAAACTGGTCGGTCAGCGCAGCGGGTTGAAGGCCAGCGTGCACGCCGTACTGGCCAAACAAGGCCTGAGCGTGCCGGTCAGTGACCTGTTCGGGGTCCGGGGCCAGGCCTGGTTAGCCACCACGCCGCTGGATACGGCGTATCGGGCCCGGGTCAACAGCCTGTGCCGCTTGATCAGCGAGTACGACTTCGAGATCGACCTGGCCGGCCACCTGATCACCACCCGGTTGACCACCCACCCCCAGTACGGTCCCGGCTACCGGGTGATCCAGCAGATCCCCGGGATCGGCCCGACCCTGGCGGCGGTGTTCTGCGTCGAGATCGGGGACGTGCACCGTTTCACCGGCGCCCGCCAACTGTGCTCGTGGGCCGGGCTGACCCCGAAACACCGCGAGTCCGACACCACGGTGCACCGTGGTCGGATCACCAAACAGGGCTCACGGTTGGTGCGCTGGGCCGCCGTGGAGGCCGCCCAGAAGGTCCCCGGCTCCTGCGCCTGGCTGGCCACTGCCCGCGCTGGGGTCACGCTGCGCCGGGGCCGCAACATCGCCACTGTCGCGGTGGCCCGCAAACTGCTCACCCTGGTGTTCTACGGCCTGCGTGACGGGCACATCAGCGCCCTGAGTCCAGCAGGCCGGCAGGAGGCGGGGTGAGCGGCTCGGTCGTGACCAGACACCTGATCGTTGTTTGTCTGATCCCCTTGTCTGCTCGCCTGGCGGTCAGGGCGTGGTCGTCGCCTTGATTGATCGGTCTGGTCACGGTCGCAGCACACCATGCCCGTCCCAGCGAATGGATGACTGACACCGAGCCTGGCTCGGTCCGCGCTCCGCAGGCCGTTTGTGGAGCACTGGTGAACGCGACCACTCTCTATCTCTTTTCGTGTTTCCCCACGACCCCATAGGTTCCTGGTCGGGCAGGTTGCGGGCCTGTCCAGGATCGCGCGCCCGGTATCGGAGTACAGGCCAAGCCCCTGCGGGGTGGCCTACCGGCCAGCCTGGACACCGACACCTCAGACGCGCGTGTCCGCTAGGAGCCCGGAACCGGGCATAACGACAGACCTACCCAGGTCTGAGGTACTTGACCGACCCCGCCCCCTCATGGATGACAAAACACCAAAAACCGGAACCCCACAATCGGGGATCGGGGAAAAGCAGGGCGTGGCATAGCCAAAGCGTGCCACCCAAACACGCGACAATGCCGGCGAGCGGCTTCGGGGGTGCCACCGAGCGACCGACCCGCTCAGCCGCGCGGCAGGTCGAAGAGATCAGCAGGTCGAAGAGATCAGCCGCGCGGCAGGTCGAACAGACTGGTCAGCCCGGCCGCGAAACCCAGATCCCCTTTGATCTTCAACTTGCCGGTCATGAACAGCACAGGACCGGACGCATTGTTGGTGATCAGCCGCAGGAAGTCCACCGGATGCAGCGTGATCGTGACCCGCGCGTCCCGGGTCGAGCGGGAGTGCACCACGCAGGTGCCGTCCTCGATGACCGTCTCGTAACGGTCGTAGCCGCCGTCACCGGTGCCGCCGGTCAGGCGCCAGTGCACGACGGCCCTGGTGTGTGCGGCGCGGTCGGTGCGTAGGTGGTCGCTCATTCTTCGGAAGATCTCGTTCAGGATCCTGGTTCGCAGTTCCGGTCGGCCCAGCGCTCCTTGCACCTGGTCGGTCGAGGCTCGGCTGATGATCCGCGCGAAGGTGGGGGCGTCCATCCGGCTGAGGTCGACGTTCGCGCCGAGGGCGGCCAGGCGGTCCAGGCTGGCCAGCAGCCTTACGAACTGTTCCCGGCTCAGGGCGCGGGGGTCGATGGCCTGGCCGATGGTGTTGATGTCCAGGTCGGCGAGGCCGGGATGGTCGGGGGCGAGGCCGTTCAGCAACTCGACAAGGCGATCCGGGTGCAGCCGTCCGATTGCCTCGGCGGACAGATCAGTCATGGACCAGCCTCCCTACTCCGGAGTAAGGCTACGTTCGAGTAGGTACTGGAGCAACCGAGAGGGATACGCTGGCCGCGAGCAGCGGGGGGAGGAGTGGTGCCATGAAGGACCCGACGGTGCGTGCCAAACGGTTGCCGCGCGAGGTGCGTGAGCGGCAGATCCTCGACGCTGCCGTCACCGTCTTCTCTCGGCACGGCTACCACTCCGCGTCGATGGACGAGATCTCCGAGGTTGCCGGCATCTCCAAGCCGATGATCTACGCCTATCTCGGCGCCAAGGAGGACCTGTTCGCCGCCTGCATCCACCGCGAGGCCACCCGGATGCTGACGGCCGTCGTCGGCGGCATCGAGGTCGGGCAACCACCCGATGTCCAGCTGTGGCACGGGTTGCGGTCGTTCTTCGGGTTCGTCGGCGAGTACCGGGAGAGCTGGCGGGTGCTGCATCGGCAGTCCCTCACCCAGGGTGGCCCGTTCACCGCCGAGGTGATGTCCATGCGGCAGCGCGCGATCACGCTCGTCGCCGCGGTGCTCATGCGCACCGGCAGCGACGAGGGGATCGGCGAAGCCGCGTCGCAGTCCGGGGAGGCGTTGGCCGCCGCGCTGGTCGGCGCGGGCGAGTCGCTCGCCGACTGGTGGCTGGACCACCCTGAGGAGTCCGCGGGCGCCATCGCGGCCCGGCTGATGAACCTGGTGTGGCTCGGTTTCGGGAACCTGGTCGAGGGCAAGGTGTGGCGGCCGCCGCCTAGCCAGAAGTGAGCCGACCGGTCAGGTGGGGTCGGCCGGACCGGTGGTCCCGCAGGTCGAAACCGTCGTCAGCGGCGGTCAGCGCCACGGTGGCCGGCAGCAGGATCGGCAGCTGGAACCGGACGTCCACGGTGTACGCGTCGGGCAACCGGCCCTCGTAGAACGCGAGACATCTGGCCATCGACCACATACCGTGCGCGATCGCCCGACGGAAGCCGAACATCCGTGCCGTGAGCCGGTGCAGGTGGATCGGATTGTGGTCGCCGGACACCTTGGCGTAGCGGCGGCCGATGTCGGCCGGCACCTGCCACACCGCGGTGGGATTCGCAACCGCTTCGGAGCCGGACCGGTTTCCGCCACCGGAACCGTCGCGCCGCAGGTAGGTGCTCACCTCGTGCCACACCGGTACGCCGTCCGCGTGCACCTCACCGACCACGTCGAACTGGGTGCCTCGCTCGTGCGGCCGCAGGTTCGTCGCGTTGACCAGCGCGACCAGCGGCTCGTCGGCGCTCAGCGGGCGGTGCTGCGTGATCCGGTTGGCCACGTGCACCAGACCGACCAGCGGGAACGGAAGGCTCGTCAGCAGCGCCAACTGCGGGCCGAACACGAGCAGGTGCGGGTAGGTGACGGGCAGTTCGTCGGTCAGCCGGAAGCCGCACACCCTGTCGTACGCGGCCAGCTGCGCGCGGTCGACCCGAATGCCGCTGCGGGCGTAGCCAACGTCCGGCAGCGTTGGTTCGCCGGTCGACGGGCGCAGGCCGCGCATCGCCGCCCTGGCGAACAGCACGGTCAGGTTCGGCTCCCGGTCCAACTCGACGACACCCATGCCTCACGCACCCAACAGGCTCTGCCCGCACACCCGGACCACGTTCCCGGTCACCCCGGCCGATGCCGGATTGGCATACCACGCAATGGTTTCCGCGACGTCCACCGGCAGGCCGCCCTGCGCCATGGCGTTCATCCGCCTGCCGGCCTCGCGGACGAACAGCGGCACCGCTGCCGTCATCCGCGTCTCGATGAAACCGGGGGCGACCGCGTTGATCGTGCCGCCCAATCGCGCCAGTTTCGGCGCGAACGCGGCGACCATGCCGAGCACGCCCGCCTTCGACGTGCCGTAGTTGGTCTGGCCGGTGTTGCCCGCGATCCCGGCTATCGACGAGACTCCGATGATCCTTCCGTTGGCGCGCAACGCCTTCTTCGCCAACAATGCTTCGTTGATGCGCACCTGGCTGGTCAGGTTCACGCCGAGCACGGCGTCCCAGCGGGCGGCGTCCATGTTGGCCAGCTTGCGGTCGCGCGTGATCCCGGCGTTGTGCACGACGATGTCCACGCCGTCGTGCCGGGTGGTGACGTGGTCCACCAGTGCGGCAGGCGCGTCGGCCGCGGTGACGTCCAGTTGCAGGGCCTCCCCGCCTACCCGGTTGGCCACCGCCGACAGGTCCGCGCCCTGCGCCGGCATGTCCAGGCAGACCACGTGCGCGCCGTCGCGGGCCAGGACCTCCGCGATGGCCGCGCCGATCCCCCGGGACGCGCCGGTGACCAGCGCGACCCGCCCGGCCAGCGGCCGTTCCCAGTCGTCCGGGCGCACGACGTCCGTCACCGCACCGATCCGCACGACCTGGCCGGACACGTACGCCGACTTCGCGGACAGCAGGAACCGGACGGTCGACTCCAGCGCCTGCTCACCGCCCTTGGCCACGTAGACCAGTTGCGCCGTGCCGCCCCTGCCGAGTTCCTTGCCCACCGACCGGACGAAACCTTCCAGCGCCCGCTGCGCGACCTGCTCGCCAACCGCCCGGACGCTTGCCGGTGGCGTGCCGAACACCAGCACCCGACCGCAGTCGCCAAGGCGGCGCACGACGGGGTGGAAGAACGCGTGCAGCTCACGCAGCTGGTCAGGGCTGCGGATCCCGGTCGCGTCGAAGACAAGGGCGCCGTAGCGCTCGGCTTCCGCGATCTCGGCGTCCGCCTTGGTCAGGATCGTGGCAACCGTCTCCGAAAGGCGGCCGCCCGGTGCGGCACCGAGCAGCGCCGGACCGGTCAACATCGACTGGCCGGGTTCGTAGCGGCGCAGTGGCACGGGGTTGGGCAGGCCGAGCCGGCCGACCAACAGGCGACCGAACCGTGAGATCGCGAACTGCTGGTAGCGATCGGTCATCTGGACACCTCCGACTCCGGTAAGCCTACTCGTGAGTAGGTTACTATGGCCGGGCAGGAGGAGGGCAACATGACAGGCATCCAGCGGGTGGCGATCGTCGGTGGCAACCGGATCCCGTTCGCCCGCGCCAACAGCCGCTACGCACGGGCGTCCAATCAGGACATGTTCACCGCCGCCCTAGACGGCCTGGTCAGCCGCTTCGGCCTGCAGGGCGAACGGGTCGGCGAGGTGGTCGGCGGCGCGGTGCTCAAGCACAGCCGCGACTTCAACCTGATCCGCGAGTCCGTGCTGGGCAGTCGGCTCGCGCAGAACACCCCCGCCTACGACCTGCAACAGGCCTGCGGCACCGGCCTCCAGTCGATCATCGCGGTGGCCAACAAGATCGCGCTCGGCCAACTCGATTCGGGCATCGCGGGCGGCGTGGACACCACCAGCGACGCGCCACTGGCGCTGAACGAGGACCTGCGCCGCATCCTCGTCGCGCTGAACAGCGCGAAGTCCGTCGGTGCTCGGCTGAAATCGCTGACCGGGTTGCGGCCCGGCCAGATCGTGCCCGAGATCCCGCGCAACGCCGAGCCGCGCACCGGCCTGTCCATGGGCGAACACGCCGCGATCACCGCGCGGGAATGGGGCGTCGGCCGCGCGGAACAGGACGAACTGGCCGCCACCAGCCACCAGCGCCTCGCCGCCGCCTACGACCGTGGCTTCTTCGACGACCTGGTGACCCCGTACCTCGGCCTGACCAGGGACGAGAACCTGCGCCCCGACTCGACCGCGGACCAACTCGCCAAGCTCAAGCCGGCCTTCGGCGGCCCGGACGGCACGATGACCGCCGGCAACTCGACCCCGCTCACCGACGGCGCCGCCGTCGTCCTGCTGGCAGGCGAATCCTGGGCGGCCCAGCGCCGACTGCCGGTGCTGGCGTACCTCACGTTCGTCCAGACCGCCGCCGTCGACTACGTGCACGGCGGCGAGGGCCTGCTGATGGCCCCGGCCTACGCGGTGCCCAGGATGCTCGCCATGGCCGGGATGAAGCTGGCCGAGTTCGACTTCTACGAGATCCACGAGGCGTTCGCGTCCCAGGTACTGGCCACGCTGCGGGCCTGGGAGAGCGATGCCTTCTGCAAGGAGCGGCTCGGTCTTGACGAGCCGCTCGGCTCGATCGACCGGGCAAGGCTCAACGTCAACGGCTCGTCGCTGGCTGCCGGCCACCCGTTCGCCGCGACCGGCGGCCGGATCGTCGCCACCCTGGCGAAACTGCTGGCAGAGCGCGGTTCGGGGCGTGGCCTGATCTCGATCTGCGCGGCGGGCGGCCAGGGTGTGACGGCGATTCTGGAGCGTTGATCAGGTCGTATCCAGTTATCTAGCAAAAATCGTAGAATTCACTAGGGATCGCGATGTCTATCCTGCCCGCATGGCATACGACTTCCAGGTCGTGATCGACTGCGCCGATCCGCATGCGCTCGCCGACTGGTGGGCGGACGCGCTGGGCTGGGTCGTGGAACCCAGCAACGAGGCCTTCATCCGGGACATGATCGCCAAGGGCCTGGCCACCGAGGCCGACACGACCCTCCACAAGGGCGAACTGGTCTGGCTCACCGGCGCCGCCATCCGGCACCCGGACGGCCCGGCCCGCGGCCCGCGCAAACGCATCCTGTTCCAGCAGGTGCCCGAGCCCAAGTCCGCGAAGAACCGCGTCCACCTGGACGTCTGGGTCGGCGACGAGAACGTGGAGGCCGAGGTGGCCAGGCTGGTCAGAAGCGGCGGCGCCTTCCTGTACCGGGGTCAGCAGGGTCCGCACAACTGGGTGACGATCGCCGATCCGGAGGGTAACGAGCTCTGCATCTCGTAACTCGGTCGGGCGACACGCCGTAGCGCAGTCTGCCGGAATATCGGGCGAATCCTAGAAACCGCGATACGGTCCGATCGTGGACCCGGTGCGCAATCCGTTCGCCCCCGGCGCCGGCCAGCGCCCTCCCGAACTGGCCGGCCGGGATCGCGAGGTCAAGGCGTTCGACGTGGTGCTGGAACGGGTCGCCCGCGGCCGTCCGGAACGCAGCCTGGTGCTCACCGGCCTGCGCGGTGTCGGCAAGACCGTACTGCTGGGCGAGCTGCGTTCGATGGCGGTCCGGCGGGGCTGGGGCGCCGGCAAGATCGAGGCACGCCCGGACGCCGAACTGCGCCGCCCGCTGTCCGCCGCGCTGCACCGTGCGGTGCGTGACCTGGCCGTGCGCCACCGTGCGCCCGATCGGGTGGAGGCGGTGCTGGGTGTGCTCAAGGCGTTCGCGTTGCGGTCCAATCCGGACAACGCCAAGCTGCGCGACCGCTGGCAGCCCGGCATCGACGTGCCGGCCGCGGTCGGTCGGGCGGACTCCGGTGACATCGAGATCGACCTGGTCGAGCTGTTCACCGACGTGGCCGAACTGGCGCAGGACGTGGGCACCGGCGTCGCGCTGCTGATCGACGAGATGCAGGACCTGCTGCCCGATGACGTGTCCGCGTTGTGCGCGGCCTGCCACGAGCTGTCCCAGTCCGGCGCGCCGCTGGTCGTCGTCGGCGCGGGCCTGCCGCACCTGCCGGCGGTGCTGTCCGCCAGCAAGTCCTACTCGGAGCGCCTGTTTCGTTACGTCCGCATCGATCGGCTGGACCGCGACGAGGTCAACCAGGCGGTGCTGGCACCGGTCGCCCGTGAACTGGCCGGCATCGTGCCCGCCGCCCTGGACGCCCTGTTCGAGGCGTCCGGCGGCTATCCGTACTTCATCCAGGCCTACGGCAAGGCGGCCTGGGACGCGGCCCCGGCCGACCCGATCACCGCGGAGGACGTGGCGATGGCGGCCCCGGAGGCCGAGGCGGAACTGGCGGTCGGTTTCTTCGGTTCCCGCTACGAACGGGCCACCCCCGCCGAACGCGAGTACCTGCGCGCCATGGCCGAACTGACCGAGGGTCGCGACGAGGGCGCCGGCAGTTCGGACGTGGCCATCTTCCTGGGCCGCAAGCCCTCCTCGCTGTCCCCGGCCAGGGACAACCTGATCAAGAAGGGCCTTGTCTACTCGGCAGAACGCGGCCGGATCGCCTTCACGGTCCCGCACTTCGGCCGTTTCCTGCTCGGCCGCGACGAGTGATCGATCGGGCTCTATAGTGCGGAAACTAGAGAACCGCATGTTCAAGAAGACTCTTAGCTCCTGGATACGGTGACCTGAGTCACATTTCCCCACGGTGTAACAAGACCGGATCAGGACACGATGACCAGAGTGGCTCCACGGTGCTGCCGGACCCCCGACCTGGCAGCACCGTGGAGCGTCCCATATCCGGACATCCTGGCCTTCGGTTTCGCTGGCGGGAACATGATCCGCACCCCGTGACGTTGGGCCGTTCGTGGCGAACCTCGCGCGTCCTCGCGTCCGGGCACCGGAACTGGTCGGCCGGAGCTGGCTGAACACCGGCGGCCGTGCCTATTCGCTGCGGGACTTCCGCGGCAAGGTGCTCCTGCTGGACTTCTGGACGTTCTGTTGCGTCAACTGCCTGCACGTCCTGGACGAGTTGCGCCCGCTCGAGGCGTCGTTCGCCGACGTGCTGGTCACCGTCGGCGTGCACTCCCCGAAGTTCGAGCACGAGGCCGACCCGGTCGCGCTGGCCGACGCCGTGGAGCGCTACGACGTGCACCATCCGGTGCTCGACGACCCCTCGTTGACGACGTGGCAGGCCTACGCCGTGCGGGCGTGGCCGACCCTGGTCGTCGTCGACCCGGCGGGTTACGTGGTGCACGTGGCCGCGGGCGAGGGCCACGGCGAGGCGTTGCGCCGGGTCATCGCGGACGTCGTTGCCGAGCACGACAGCCGCGGCACGCTGCACCGCGGCAACGGTCCGTATGTCCCGCCGCCGGCCCGTGACACCGTGCTGCGCTTCCCGAGCAAGGCGGTGGTGACCCCGACCGGCACCCTGCTCGTCGCCAACACGGCCCGCCACACCCTGGTCGAACTGGCCGCGGACGGCGAAACCGTGCTGCGCACGATCGGCGCAGGCACCCGGGGCAGCACCGACGGCGGCCCGGCCGACGCCCGCTTCGCCGAGCCCGCCGGCCTGGCCGTGCTACCCGCTCCCGTTGCCGAACAGGTCGGCTACGACGTGGTGGTCGCGGACACCGTGAACCACCTGCTGCGCGGCGTTTCCCTGGCCGACGGCAGCGTGCGGACCGTCGCCGGCACCGGCCACCAGTGGCGGGACGGCACATCGGACGGCCCCGCCACCGACGTCGACCTGTCGAGCCCGTGGGACGTCGAATGGTGGCCGGCCGCCGGCGGCGTGGTCGTCGCGCTGGCCGGCAACCACACCCTCAGCGTGTTCGACCCGATCGCCGGCACCCTCCGCCGATTCGCCGGCACAACGGTGGAAGGACTGCACGACGGCCCCGCGGGCGAGGCGTTCTTCGCCCAGCCGTCGGGCCTCGCCGCCGACGGCGACCGGTTGTGGCTGGCCGACTCGGAAACCTCGGCACTGCGCTGCGTGGCGCCGTCCGGCGCGGTCACCACCGTGGTCGGCGCCGGCCTGTTCGACTTCGGCCACCGCGACGGCCCGGCCGGGCAGGCGCTGCTACAGCACCCGTTGGGCGTCGCCGTGCTGCCGGACCGCTCGATCGCCATCGCGGACACGTACAACGGCGCGATCCGCCGCTACGACCCGACAACGGGTGAGGTAGCCACGCTGGCAACGGATATCGCCGAGCCGACGGACGTCGTCGTGCTGGACGGCGACCTGGTGGTGGTCGCGTCGGCGGCCCACGCCCTGGAACGCCCGGTACCGCCGGGCGTCGCGGCGAAGCTGATCGAGGGCCCGGCCCACCAGGTCACTCGACAGCCGGTGGATCTCGCACCCGGCGCGGTGACGCTGAGCGTGGTGTTCGAGCCACCGCCCGGCCAGAAGCTCGACGAGCGTTACGGCCCGTCCACCCGACTCCAGGTCACGTCGTCCCCGCCGGAACTGATCCGGTCCGGCGAGGGAGCCGACACGTCCCTGGACCGACAGCTGGTACTCAACGCGAACGTGGGCCACGGCGTCCTGCACGTGGTGGCACAGGCGGCAAGCTGCGACGAGGCGGGCGAACACCCGGTCTGCCGCCTGACCCGGCAGGACTGGGGCGTGCCGATCCGCGTGGTGCCCGGCGGAGCAACCAGGTTGCCACTCATGCTCGGCGGGATGGACAGCCAGTAACATCACATGCGTGGCGGATCCCAAACTCGAAATCCAGATGCTGCTGGACCGCGTCCTGGTGCGGATCTCGCCGGAGGACGGCGAACGGCGCAGCGGCGGCGGCATCGTCATCCCGGCCACCGCACAGGTGGCCAAGCGCCTGTCCTGGGGGGACGTACTGGGCGTCGGCAACAACGTCCGCATGGTGAAGGTGGGCGACCGGGTCCTCTTCAACCCGGACGACCAACAAGAAGTAGAAATCCAGGGCGAGGCCTACCTGGTAATGCGCGAACGCGACATCCACGCCCTGGCCGCAGAACGAACGGAACATGGTACCGGCCTGTACCTGTGACAACGCCTTAGCTATCCACAGCTTCTGACGTTATCCACAGGGGCCCCGGCCAACAACCCATTTGGGCTTGACAAACGGTACATTGGATTTGGGACGTCCCCCGTGGAGTGGTGGGGGCTGCCTCTATGTGGCTGGCAGTGCCGAGGTCTGCCGGGGTTGTGCTGGTCTCGGTGGCGCCTTCGGGTTTGCTGGGGTGCTGTTCTCGGGTCGGCTTCGGTTGCTGTCCCCTGCTTGGCTGGTCCACCTGGTTTTGGGGTCTGCATCACCCCGATACTCAATTGTCGTAACGGTTGTTGATGGTTGTCAAGGCGGGAAAGAGTACCTTGACAACCATCAACAACCGCTTTAAAGATGGCACG
Organism: Candidatus Melainabacteria bacterium; assembly: GCA_963702275.1. GTDB lineage: Bacteria > Actinomycetota > Actinomycetes > Mycobacteriales > Pseudonocardiaceae > DATEPR01. The sequence continues at coordinate 20,933 of CAVPCF010000070.1, read as the reverse complement.
TATCGGGGTGATGCAGAAGGACTGGGCAAAAGACGGAATGCCGCGTGATCTAGGCAATGTCCGCCGGAGGCTAAACAGACGCCTTGGTTGGGAGTCTGTTTTTGTTTGTCCGGCGGGTCCGGTTCGGTGGTGGTTGCTGGCGCCTTGGTTGGGAGTCTGCTCTTGTTCGTCCGGCGGGTCGCTTCGGCGAACCTCGCGACTTTGCCGGGCCTCCCGGAATAGCGGGCTGTGCTTATGTGCGGCAAACCCTCCTGATCGGGGCTTTCTTGGTGGTCGGGCAGTGGCCTGGTCAGGGATGCCAAGCCTGGACAGGGGTTTTCAGGGCTGTTGGTCGAACTGGATGTTGTGCTTTGTTCCGTCCGGTGTGGCGAATCTGAGTAATGCCGCGCCTTCCTGGGCCAACTCGTCCTGCTCACTCGTCCGCAACGGACGATCCGGCTCGAGGCGCAGCGTTGTCCCGTCCTTCCGACGTTCCAGCCGCCATGTGCCGGCCACGAATCCGTCCACCAGCAGGAAACCCGGGAACACGCCGTTCACCGTGAACAGCCGTTTCCGTGTCTCGTCGCTGATGATTCTGGTCCGATTGGCATGCCCCAGCACCAGATTGTCGAATGGCGCGATCAAGCGGGCCGGCGCAGGCGTGTCCGGGACGGGCCGCCGGGCCTGGGGCACGTCGAACAACTCGACACCACGCTCATCGCGGAACACCCGTAATTGTGGCCGCAGCCGGTCCACGATCTCGCCCAGCCTGGTCAGACCGGACCACGCCTGCGCGTCGGCAACCGAAGCCGGCCCGAACGCGCCCAGATAACGCAGCACCAAACGCTCCACCGACGGCGTGTCCGCCAACGACGCGCCGAGCCACCGAGTCGCCGGTGTGTGCCGCGCGGCACCGCTGCGTCCCCACAGCCCGCGCGGCGGCACCTGCACCAGCGGCACGTGGGTGCGCACGGCGTTCGCCAGCGCCAGCGGATCGCGGTCCGGCCACCGTCGCGCCATGGCCGCGCCCAACTCGGCCGGACTCATCGGCTGCTCGGTCAGCAACGCCCGGCCCTCGTCGGCCAACTCGACCGGATCCAGCCCGACCAGCTGCGGCGAGTACACGCTGGCGCCGAGGGACCGGGTCAGCGCCGGCTGCACGAGCGGCCGCAGAAAGAGGCAGTCCGCCGCGCTGACCAGGTGGATCGTGCCCCGCATCAACACGATCCGCACCACGGCGCGGCTCTCCAGCAACCGGCTGAGCTGTTCTGGCCGGAAGTCCGTCAACCGCGACCACAGGCCGAAGTACGGCGGCACCGGTGCCTGCGCCTGCAGCCCGACCAACCGCTCGACCATCGCCGTGGCACTCAGCTTTCGCCTGCGCAGCAACGACTGCCGATCCAGCAGCGCCCGGTTCAGGGCACGCACGCCGAGTTCCCTCATGCCGCCATGATGACCCGGTCAGCGGACAGGTTCGGTCCGCAAGGGGATCAGAACGCCGCCTCGTCCAGGTCCATCAGCGAGTTGTCCGTCGTCTCCGCGATCTTGCGCCGCGCCGACAGTTCCGGCAGCACGGTGCAGGCGAAGAACCTGGCCACCGCCACCTTGCCCTGGTAGAACGCCCGGTCCTTAGCCGACGGCGTGCCGTCCAGCGCGACGAGCGCGATCGCCGCCTGACGCTGCAACAGCCACCCCACCAGCAGATCGCCGACGCTCATCAGCAGCCGCACGGTGTTCTGGCCGACCTTGTAGACGTTGCGGGGGTCCTCCTGCGCCGTGGTCAGGTAGCCGACCATCGCGCCGATCATGCCCTGTACGTCCTCGAGCGCCCGCTTGAGCAGTGCGCGCTCCTCCTTGAGCCTGCCGTTGCCGATCTCGGACTCCAGAAAGGCGGTGATCTCGCCGGCCACGTGCGCGAGTGCCTGGCCCTTGTCCCGAATGATCTTGCGGAAGAAGAAGTCCAGCGACTGGATCGCCGTGGTGCCCTCGTACAGGGAGTCGATCTTCGAGTCGCGAATGTACTGCTCGATCGGGTAATCCTGCAGGAAGCCGGACCCGCCGAGGGTCTGCAGCGACTGGGCGAGCTGCTCGTAGGCGCGTTCCGAACCGACGCCCTTCACGATCGGCAGCAGCAGGTCGTTCACCCGTTCGGCCAGGGTGACATCGCCCTCACCCGCGGCGATCTGGTCCTGGAACGTCGCCGTGTAGACGTACACGGCACGCAGGCCTTCCGCGTAGGACTTCTGCAGCATCAGGCTGCGGCGCACGTCCGGGTGGTGCGTGATGGTGACGCGGGGTGCGGTCTTGTCCGTCATGTACGGCAGGTCGGCGCCCTGCACCCGCTCCTTCGCGTACTCCAGCGCGTTGAGGTAGCCGGTGGACAGCGTGCCGATCGCTTTGGTGCCGACCATCATCCTGGCGTACTCGATGACCTGGAACATCTGCGCTATGCCGTCGTGCACCTCGCCCAGCAGCCAGCCCTGTGCCGGCACGCCGTGCTGGCCGAAGGTCACTTCGCAGGTGGCCGACGCGTTCAGACCCATCTTGTGTTCCACGTTGGTAACGAAGGCGCCGTTGCGTTCGCCGGGCTCGCCGGTCTCGGTGTCGAACAGGAACTTGGGCACCAGGAACAGGCTCAGCCCCTTGGTGCCAGGCCTCGCCTCGATGCCGGGGCCCTCCGGACGGGCCAGCACGAGATGCATGATGTTCTCGGTGATGTCCTGATCACCCGAGGTGATGAACCGTTTCACACCATCGAGATGCCAGGTGCCGTCGGCCTGCTGAACGGCCTTGGTCCGGCCGGCACCGACGTCCGATCCGGCGTCCGGCTCGGTGAGGACCATGGTGGCGCCCCAGCCGCGCTCGATCATCAGCCGCGCCCAGCGCTGCTGCTCTTCTGTCCCGTTGCGGTCGACGACGGCGGCGAAGTTCGGGCCGGCCAGGTACATGAACACGGCGGGGTTGGCGCCCAGGATCAGCTCGGCCGCGGTCCACTGCACGGACGGCGGGATGCCGAAGCCGCCCAGCGCCGTCGGGAGGCCGAGCCGGTACCACTCGCCGTCCCACAGGGCCTGGTAGGACTTCTTGAAGCCGTCGGGCAGGGTCACCGAGTGGGTCGCCGGGTCGAACGTGGTACCGACCCGGTCGCCCTCGACGAACGACTCGCCGAGCGGCCCGGTGGCCAGGTTGTGCAACTCGGCGAGCACGCCGCGCGCGGTGTCCTCGTCCGCCTGGTCGAACCGTCCCCGGCCAAGGCGTTCCTGGACCTTGAACACCTCGAAGAGGTTGAACTCGAGGTCGCGGACGTTGCTCTTGTAGTGGCCCATCTCGATGCTCCCCTGTCGCGCCGGCACCGTCCGAGCCGGTGCCCCTACTCGCCGGTAACATCAGTGTACTTACCGTCTGGTAACCGGAGCAAGGGCAAGTAGTACGGAGGTGTGCGCGACCACCCGTTAGGGCTGTGCGGGCCTCAGGGCTGGGCGGGCCGAACCGACGTGGCCAGCACCGGCCCGTGGCCGTTCGCGATCGGCAGCCGCGCCACCGGCACCTCCATCACCGGGCCCTCCCGATGCGTCACCAGCACGCCGAGCCGGAACGCCACCGCCACCGCGTGCGCCCGATCCCTGGCATGCAGCTTGCGCAGGATGTTCTTCACGTGGGTGCGGATGGTCTCCACCGACACGAAAAGGGCCTTGGCGATCGCCTGGTTCTCCATGCCGTCGGAGATCAGCTGCAACACCTGGTACTCCCGGCGCGACAACGGCTGCCGCGCGGTCATCGTGTGCCGCAACCCCATCCCGCTGGCCAACGCCGCCATCTCCGGATCGAGATACCGCCGCTCCAGGTGCGTACGCCGAATCGCGTCGACCAGTTGCGCGGGCTCCGCCGTCCGCAACACGATCCCGTGAATACCCGCGGCCAGCGCGGCAGCCAGATAACGCTGATGCCGCAACGGCTCCCGCACGACCGCCAGCACGGTGACCGGCTCGTCGCCACTGGCCAGCAGCTGGCCGAGATGGCACCGCGGGTCCAATACGGAGTCGACCATCACCACGTCCGGCCGCAGCCGCTCGGACATCGACACGGCGGTGTGCATGTTGCCGGTCACCCCGAGCAGTCGGATCCCGGGTGTTCGCTCGGCCAACGCGGCCAGCCCCTCCCGGAACAGTGGCACCGGATCGATCGCGAGCACGGTCGTCGGCCGGCGACCCGGCCAGCCACCGGTGGTTCGCCCAGGCTGAAGCTCGGCACTACTGGACATCGCCGCTCCGTTCTGTCACCCAACGGGGAAGGAACGATGGCCCGGCCCGCTCGTGACGGAAAGCAGTGGCAGAAAACACTCGTCCACGCACCACTTCACCCGATCAGACTAGTCCGGCCTGTCACCATAGTCAGTTCGGCGCACCAAGCGAAGGTCCAGATGGGCGAATCAGCTACCTGTGCGGCGCCTGTGAAAGAACGATCACTGACGCGGTGGGAACACGCAGAACTCGTTGCCCTCCGGGTCCGCCAGCACGTCCCAGTTCCGCTCGTCGTCCCGGCGCCGCACCAGCGTCGCACCCAGGGCGAGCAGTTCGTCACTGTCCCCGAAGAGATCGACGTGCACCCGGTTCTTCACGGTCTTGGCCTCGAGCACCGGATTGATCCAGAGCAACGGACCCTGCTCACCCGGATCAGCGATCGGCACGGGCGCGTCAGCAGGCCGGTCCTCAACCCAGATCCGCTCGTAACCAAGGGCTCGACACCACCAGTCAGCCAGCCGCTGATGATCGTTGGCATCAAAGCAGAGGTCCTTGAACCGTGCCGGCATCCACCGATCGTGGCAGAACACCCAACCCGCCGAAACCGACTTTTTGGCCTGGCACGATGCGGCCGGGATCACATTGGTCCCTGTCACATCTTGCCGAGCTGTCCCGTCATGCAGGTGTAAACCACCGCAAAGGCACAGGAGTTCACCATGGACAGTCGCTTGAACGTCTTCGGCAACCCGATCGGCGCCAAGTTCCTGAAGTACATCACCTCGGCGGGCAAAGTGGTCTCGGACTCGACGCTGCCGGCCGCGACGCAGGAACTGGTGAAGATCCGCGCCAGCCAGATCAACGGCTGCGGTTTCTGCACCGACATGCACACCAAGGACGCCACACACGCCGGCGAGACCTCGACGCGCCTCAACCTGATAGCGGCATGGCGGGAGGCCAAGGTGTTCACCGATCCCGAGCGAGCCGCCCTGGAGCTGACGGAACAGGGCACCCGAATCGCCGACGCAGCCGTCGGCGTAACGGACGAGGCCTGGGCGAACGCCGCCAAGCACTACGACGAGGACCAGCTAGCCGCTCTGGTATCCCTCATCGCCCTGATCAACACCTACAACCGCGTCAACGTCATCGTCCAGCGGCCGGCCGGCGACTACCAACCCGGCCAGTTCGGCTGACGAGAAAACTGGCCGGCCGACACGATCCGAAAGTGCCCTCCGACGCGGAGAGGCAGAGGTTGGTGTCGGCCGGCCTGGTTGGATCCCTTGCTGTGGCGGACACGTACCCGAAGCTGCCGGCCGACAGAGACGTCGTTGTCGTGCGGGATGGCCAGCACGAGCGGGCACGGCTGCGGGGGAGCGATACGGGCCGCTGAGCTGCAAGAACCTGCGAGAGAGCCTTGACACAGTGCTGCCGGCCGTCGTCACACTCGGCGGGTCGGGTGGCGCAAAATCGGGAGGTCCGCACCACCCGCCGTCACTAACCTGCCGGTTATGCCCTGCGCGTGTGATCCTGACCTGGATGGTGCCGCTGAGCTGCGCTCCGTCGCCACCGACACCTGGGTCCGGCTGTGGAACCGCGCTGACCCCTGGGGCGACGGCTCAAGCCACGTATGCGCCGCCATCGGGGCAGACGGCCTGCACGCCGCGGTGCACGGAGTGACTCTCGCGGTGTGGGAGGAAACGTTGACCCCGTTCCTCGAAGGCCTGTCGGAACAGTTCACAGGCTGGGAGGGCACGCTGAGCTGGCAGAGTTTGGAGCCGGGCCTGGAGGTCGAGGCCGTGTTCCGGTCAGGTGGGCATGTGGAGATGACCTGGACCCTCGGGCCATGGCCGCTGCCACCATCCACGTGGAAGGCATCGGTGATGGTGGTTGTCGAGGCCGGCGAGCAGATGCGCCGGTTCGCCGTTGATGTTCACCAGCTCCTGCGGCCCGGCCAGGCATGACCAGACTGTTGGCCGGTGGCGCGAAGCGTCGACGGGCGTCGATCGCCGTGCCAGCTTGAGGTTGCCGCAGACGCCGTCGTCACACTCGGCGAGTCGGGGCGCAGCTCTCTGCGTATGGAGGAAATCGGCTGCGCATGGTTGTGCTGACCGGAAGCATGGCGGTATGCCGGATCTGCTGTGGGACGACGTCAGGAACTTTTGGACCCCGACCTGATGGGCGCCCTTCCCGATGTGGCCGTTGTCGACGCATCGGTTCAGGACTGGCAGGCCGTGTTCGATCTTGTGCGGTTGAGTGGGTGGGCATCGGAGTACACGGAGGATGGGAACGTTGGGCCGGTGCCCTCGGCGGTGGAGGCGGCAGCCCGTGTCGCTGATCACGGGTTCATCGAACTGCGGGTCGCACCGGTCCCGGATGTGCTGGTGATCTTCCGGCTGTACTCCGTCGACCAGATCGACTTCGACATCGACCTGCGACAATTACAGGGCCAGCAGGGCCTTGACTGTCTCTGTGACTTCCTCGGTGCGATCGGTCGCAGGCTGGGCAAGCCGGTGGTCATGATGCCGGAAGGTGACTCGGGGAACCCGGTCCTCGGGTTCGACCCCGGTGCTGATCGAGTGGTGTTACTGGCCGACCCGCGGTTGCCCGACTGTCCTGGCTGAACAATCTGGCGCGATGCCCCCTCGCGTTGGAGAGACACCCTTGCTGACCTGCTGATACACACTCTGGAGCGGATGACGGGAATCGAACCCGCATTCTCAGCTTGGGAAGCTGATGTTCTGCCATTGAACTACATCCGCGAGGCCGGCCAAGAATACACGGCGCCGGCGTCGGTTCCGGTGGTGCCCGGCTAGGGTTGTGGTGTGTTGCTGAGTGACCGGGACCTGAGCAAGGAGCTCGACGCTGGGCGGCTGGTGGTCGACCCCTACGACCCGGCCATGCTGCAGCCCTCGAGTATCGACGTGCGGCTGGATCGGTACTTTCGGGTGTTCGACAACAGTAAATACACCCATATCGACCCGTCGGTCCGGCAGGACGAGTTGACGTCGCTCGTCGAGTTGGACAGCGAGGACGAGCCGTTCGTGTTGCATCCTGGGGAGTTCGTGCTCGGGTCGACCTATGAGTCCGTTTCGCTGCCGGACGATCTGGCCGGGCGGCTGGAGGGCAAGTCGTCGCTGGGGCGGCTCGGGCTGCTCACCCATTCGACTGCCGGGTTCATCGATCCTGGGTTCTCCGGGCACATCACGTTGGAACTGTCCAACGTGGCGAACCTGCCGATCACGCTCTGGCCGGGCATGAAGATCGGCCAACTCTGCCTGTTCCAGCTGACCAGCGCGGCCGAGCACCCCTATGGCTCGGCCAAGGCCGGGTCGCGTTACCAGGGCCAGCGTGGGCCGACGCCGTCCAAGGCGTACCTCAACTTCCACCGGGCCGACACGCGCCGCTGACAGCAAACTGTGACCCGGCCCATAGCTGTCCGGGAACACAGCCCTAGGCTCGTCCGTTGAAGGGCAGGAAGGTTGAGCGCGCTAGGCTCAACCTGGCCAGCAGACGATGCACAACAGCAGGAGGAGAGTTTCATGGCGCGAGCGGTCGGCATCGACCTGGGGACGACCAACTCCGTCGTCGCCGTCCTCGAGGGCGGTGAGCCGACGGTGATCGCCAACTCCGAGGGTTCGCGGACCACACCATCCGTGGTCGCGTTCGCCCGCAATGGTGAGGTGTTGGTCGGTCAGCCAGCCAAGAACCAGGCTGTCACGAACGTCGACCGGACGATCCGGTCGGTGAAGCGACACATGGGCACCAACTGGAAGACCGAGATCGACGGCAAGGGCTACACCGCGCAGGAAATCAGCGCCCGCGTGCTGATGAAGCTCAAGCGCGACGCCGAGGCCTACCTCGGCGAGGAGATCGCCGACGCCGTGATCACCGTCCCCGCCTACTTCGAGGACGCACAGCGCCAGGCCACCAAGGAAGCAGGCCAGATCGCCGGCCTGAACGTGCTGCGGATCGTGAACGAGCCGACCGCGGCCGCGCTGGCCTACGGCCTTGACAAGGGCGAGAAGGAACAGACCATCCTCGTGTTCGACCTCGGTGGCGGCACGTTCGACGTCTCTCTTCTGGAGATCGGCGACGGCGTGGTCGAGGTGCGGGCCACCAGCGGTGACAACCATCTCGGCGGCGACGACTGGGACCAGCGGATCGTGGACTGGCTGGCCGAGAAGTTCAAGGCCAGCAACGGCATCGACCTGTCCAAGGACAAGATGGCGATGCAGCGCATCCGCGAGGCGGCGGAGAAGGCCAAGATCGAGCTGTCCAGCTCCAACAGCGCCACCATCAACCTGCCCTACATCACCGTCGACGGTGACAAGAACCCGCTGTTCCTCGACGAGACACTGTCCCGCGCGGAGTTCCAGCGCATCACGTCCGACCTGCTGGACCGCTGCCGGGCGCCGTTCAACAACGTGATCAAGGACGGCGGCACCAAGATCGCCGACATCGACCACGTCGTGCTGGTCGGCGGTTCCACCCGCATGCCGGCGGTGACCGAGCTGGTCAAGGAGCTGACCGGCGGCAAGGAGCCCAACAAGGGCGTCAACCCGGACGAGGTCGTCGCGGTCGGTGCCGCGCTGCAGGCCGGCGTGCTCAAGGGTGAGGTCAAGGACGTCCTGCTGCTGGACGTGACCCCGCTGTCCCTCGGCATCGAGACCAAGGGCGGTGTGATGACCAAGCTGATCGAGCGCAACACCACGATCCCGACGAAGCGCTCCGAGATCTTCACCACGGCTGACGACAACCAGCCGTCCGTGCAGATCCAGGTGTTCCAGGGTGAGCGCGAGATCGCGGCCTACAACAAGAAGCTCGGCATGTTCGAGCTGACCGGCATCGCACCGGCCCCGCGCGGCATCCCGCAGATCGAGGTCACCTTCGACATCGACGCGAACGGCATCGTGCACGTCAACGCGAAGGACACCGCGACGGGCAAGGAGCAGGGCATGACCATCACCGGTGGTTCGGCGCTGCCCAAGGACGACATCGACCGGATGGTCAAGGACGCAGAGGCACACGCGGACGAGGACAAGACCCGCCGCGAGGAGGCCGAGGTCCGCAACCAGGCCGAGACCTTGTCCTACCAGACCGAGAAGTTCTTGAAGGACAACGACGAGAAGGTCCCGTCCGAGATCAAGGACAAGGTCACCGTCGCGATCAAGGACGTGAACGAGGCGCTCAAGGGCACCGACATCAACGCGATCAAGTCCGCGGTGGAGAAGCTGTCCACCGAGGCGCAGGCGATCGGCCCGGCCATGTACGGCCAGCCGGGCGCCGGGCCGGACGGCGCGGGCGGCGCGGCTGGTGCCACCGGCACCGACTCCGCCGGTGGCGCGGAAGACGTGGTGGACGCCGAGATCGTGGACGAGGGCGACAAGAAGTGACCATTCCCAACGGCGGCCACTCCGGTGATCCGGCCCACGGCTCGCGGGGCGCGTCGGGCGAGGAGCCCCGCGTCGTGGTCCGCGACCGCAGGCGGATCGATCCGCAGACCGGTCAGGTCCGTACCCCGCCCGCCGACCTCGAGTCGGCGGGCGGGGAGGAACCGGCCGGCCGGCACGCCATCCAGGAACCGATTGTGGACTCAGCAACCGAGAAGCTGCAGGCGCAGCTCGACGAACGCACGAGCGACCTGCAGCGCCTGACCGCCGAATACGCCAACTACCGCAAGCGGGTCGACCGGGACCGGGAGTCGGTCCTGGTGTCGGCCAAGGCATCGCTGGCCGGCGAGCTGCTGTCCGTGCTGGACGACATCGAGCGGGCGGCCGCGCACGGCGACCTCACCGGCGCGTTCAAGGCGGTGGCGGACAAGCTGGTCGCCACCCTGCAGAAGGCCGGGCTGGCACCGTTCGGGCGCAACGGCGAACCGTTCGACCCGTCGGTGCACGAGGCCGTGCAGCACGACATGTCGCCGGACGTGCCGGGCCCCACGGTGACCGCGGTGTTCCGCCGTGGTTACCAGCTGGGCGACCGGATCCTGCGTGCGGCACTTGTGGCCGTTACCGACCACGAGCCCGCCGCGACCGAGGCGGAGCCGGTGATCGAGGCGACACTCGTGGATGAGCCGGTCGGCGAAGTTGACGACAACGGCACCGATTCCGATGGCACGACCGCACACTGATCAGCGGAAGGGAGGGGACGCTCGGTGAGCGCGAGGGACTGGATAGACAAGGACTTCTACCGTGAGCTGGGCGTCTCCGCCGACGCCTCGGCCGACGAGGTCAAGAAGTCGTACCGCAAGCTGGCCAGGGAACTGCACCCGGACGCCAACCCGGGCGACTCGACCGCCGAGGCCCGCTTCAAGGCGGTGTCCGAGGCGTACGGCGTAGTCGGCGACGCGGAGAAGCGCAAGCAGTACGACGAGGCCCGGCGCCTGTTCGGCTCTGGCGCGTTCCGGCCCGGCGGCGGTGGTTTCGGCGGCTTCGGTGGCGGTGGCACGGGCGGCTTCGACCTGAGCGACCTGTTCGGCAACACCGCGGGCGCTGCTCAGCCGGGCGGTGCCGGCGGACTCGGCGACCTGCTCGGCGGCCTGTTCAACCGCAACCGAGGCGGCGGCCCCGCGGCCGCGAACCGGGCTCGGCGCGGCCAGGACGTGGAAACCGACATCCGGATCGACTTCGCCGAGGCGGTACACGGCGCGACCGTGCCGCTGCGGCTGTCCAGTCCGGCGACCTGTGACACCTGCCACGGCTCCGGCGCCAAGCCGGGTACGTCGCCGCGCACCTGCCCGACCTGCAACGGCAACGGCCTGGTCACCCGCAACCAGGGCGCGTTCGCGTTCAGCGAGCCGTGCGCCGACTGCCGGGGCACCGGCCGGATCGTGGACACGCCGTGTCCGGACTGCGGCGGCACCGGCACCAACACCAAGGTCCGGCCGCTGACGGTGCGCATCCCGCCCGGTGTCGACGACGGCCAGCGCATCCGGGTGGCCGGCAAGGGTGAGCCGGGCGGCAACGGCGGCCCGAACGGCGACCTGTTCGTCCGGGTGCACGTCAGCCCGCACCCGGTGTTCGGCCGCGCCGGCAACGACCTCACGCTGACCGTCCCGGTGACGTTTCCGGAACTGGCGATGGGCACCACGCTGACCGTGCCGACGCTGGACGACGACCACAGGGTGTCGCTGAAGGTGAAGCCCGGCACGCCGAGCGGCCGCATCCTGCGGGTTCGTGGCCGCGGCATCGCAAGACGGGACGGCCGCACCGGCGATCTGCTGGTCACCGTCCAGGTGACGGTGCCGGCGAAGCTGCCCGACGCGGCCACCGCCGCGCTGGCCGAGTTCGCGGCGGCCACCAAGGATCAGGACCCGCGCGCCGAGCTGAACAGACTGCTGGACCCGGGTGGTGCCTGATGAAGATCGACATCCGTGCGCTGTTCCCGCCGGGCACCGACGAGGACTCGCCGGTCTTCGTGATCTCGATCGCCGCCCAGTTGTCCGGGCTGCATGCCCAGACCCTGCGCAGCTATGACCGGCTCGGCCTGGTCAGCCCTGGCCGCGCGGCCGGCGGCGGCCGGCGCTACTCCGCAAGGGACATCGCGGTGCTGCGCGAGGTGCAGCGACTGTCCCAAGAGGACGGTGTGAACCTGGCCGGTATCAAGCGGATCATCGAGCTGGAGAACGAGGTCGACGCGCTGCGCGGCCGGGTGGCCGAACTGGTGGAGGAACTGGCCGCCGCCCACGCCGCGGCGGAGGGAGCAGCGGCCGCGGTGCACGCCTCCTACCGGCGCGACCTGGTGCCGGTCCGGCGGCAGACCGCCCTCGTGGTGTGGCGGCCGCAGCCGAGGCGGCGCTGAGAAACCGGCCACGGGGGAGAACACCATCGCCAAAGGCCGGGCGAGCGTCCGGACGAACCGCGATCGCTCGCGGTGTCCCGGCAGCGGCGCGAGATCGCGGCCGCGAAGAACCTGTCCATCAGGTGACAGGGTCAGTCGATCGTGAACGGGTCGTACGAGATCCGGTCCAGCGGCGTGCCCGCCACCAGCATCCGTGACACGGTCGAGCGGATCATCGCAGGCGAGCCTGCCACCAGCACGTCCCGGTCGGCCCACGCCCCGTACTTGGTGACGATGTCGGCCAGCGTGCCGTGCTCGGCGTTGCGACTGCCCGGGTTCTGCTCCAGCACCGGCACGACCGTCAGCCACGGGTTGGTGCTGGCCAGTTGGTGCAGGTCGTCGAGGGCGTAGAGATCGTCCTCGGCCCGGCCGCCGTAGAACAGGTGCACCCTCGGGTTCTCGCCCCACTGAGCCAGGTCCTCCAACAGCGACCGCATCGTGGTGATCCCGGTGCCGCCCGCCACCATCAGCACGTCCCGGTCGGCCTTGCGGTCCACGGCCAGCCTGCCGAGCGGCCGCCCGATCCGCCACATGTCGCCGACCTGGCCGTGCGCCACGATGGCCCGGCTGACCCAGCCGCCCGGCACGCCCCTGACGTGAAACTCCAGGACGCCGTCCTCGCGTGGCGCGTTGGCGGGCGACAGGTAGCGCCACAGCCGCGGTCGCTGCGGCACCTCGACGCTCACGTACTGGCCTGCCTGGAAGGACACCGGGTAGTCCGGCTGCACGCGCAGCCTGGCCAGGTCCCAGCCAAGGCGCTGGTGGTCGATCACCTGGGCCGGCCAGAACGCCGGACCCTCGTCGGCCGCGGCGGCCTCCAGCATCGCCCGTGCCATCACGGTGTACGCCTCGGCCCACGCCCGCTCGACCGGCGTGGTCCAGTAGCTGCCGCTGTGTCGTTTGATGGCCGCGAGCAGGGCCGTACCGACCGACTCGTACTGGGCGCTGACCACGCCGAACTTCCGGTGGTCGCGGCCGAGTTGGCGCAGGAACGGCATCAGCTCGTCCGGCCGGTCGATCATCTGCACGAGGTGGACCAGGGACCGCATCAGCCGGCTGCGCTGGACTTCCATGTTGATCGGAAACATGTCCCGAATGGCCGGATTGAGGCTGAAGAGCATGCCGTAGAAGAATTGCGCGATCTCATCCTGGCGTGGTTCTATCCGCGCCCAGCTTTCCCTGACCAGACGCACCATCGCGGCGGCGCCGGACGGCGGTTGCTGGCCTTTGGGCGGCTGGGACGGCACTGGGCTGACTACGGCGTTCGCTGTCATGGTCGGGGCGAAGTCTCCACCTTAACGTGGGGCGTCGGCAAGACTCCCCTGCGGCGATCCGGCTTCCCCCGACCGCTTGACCCTAGCTCGACTATGGCGGGTTACGGGACTTGACTGCACGTTCGAGTGATATCCGGTGACTGTCAGCACGCACCACTAAGACCAATGGGCGAACCTGGCCTTCGGATGGTGAGTTGATCATGATTCCCGTGTTGGGTGTCCTGGTGACATCGGCCCCACCGACCCCGACCGGGACGGCTGACGCGGACATGCTGCGGCTCGAGCTGTCCGATCCACCGCCAGAAGTCCCGGATGTCCGGCTCGACACCCGCCCCGCCCCACGTCATCGGGCTCCTGACCAGCGTGTGACCACCACCACAGACGAACCGGACGATCCCCTCGCCTGCCACGGCTCCGAACTGCCCGGCTCGGCAGGCGAGCATCTGCTCCAGGCCGCCTACGGCACCGCGGCCCGTGCCGACCGCTTCTACGCCGACCAGGTCCTCGACCACCTCAACCCGAGGATGACCGAGTTCGTCGGCCGGATGGACATGGCGTTCGTCGCCACGGCGGACGCGAACGGCGAGTGCGACTGTTCGCTGCGCACCGGGCCGCCCGGTTTTATCGAGGTGCTCGACGACCGCACCATCGCCTACCCCGAGTACCGCGGCAACGGCGTGCTGGCCAGTCTGGGCAACATCAGCGAGAACCCCAGGATCGGCGTGCTGCTGGTGGACTTCGCCACCGACCTGATCGGCCTGCACGTCAACGGCAACGCCAGCATCGTCGAGGACGCCGTGCTGCGCGGTGAGCATCCCGCGCTCCCGGTGGACGCCGAACGCGGCCGCACCCCGGAACGCTGGGTCCTGGTGAACGTGGTCGAGGCCTACATCCACTGTCGCAAGCACATCCCGCGCCTGGTTCCGGTCGACCGCGCCCGCCGCTGGGGCACCGACGACCCGCTGCCCAAGGGCGGCGACTACTTCGGCGCGAAGGCAACCAAGCAGGTCGGCGTCACGGCGTAACACCCGCCCCATCCACACCATGCTGTGCACAACCGGTGGACAACATCCTGGCAATTGTGGACAGCTCGACGTCCCTGTGGATAACTCCACGACCGGCCCGCGCGACACCCCGCACCCCGATAACCTGGCGCAGCGAAGAAATCCAGGGTTGAGCGGAACACGCTCAACTTTTCTGACGTTGGACTCAGTGATGCGGTTGTGCACCGGCCGATGGCGGCTGGTTCCTGGACGAGGTGAGGGATGGACGCTTTCAACCCGACGACGAAGACACAGCAGGCGATCTCCGCGGCGGTGCAGGCCGCCACGGTCGCCGGCAATCCCGACGTCGGCCCGGTACACCTGCTGGCGGCCCTGTTGGCCCAGGCAGACGGACTGACCGCGCCGCTGCTGGTCGCGGTCGGTGCCGACGTGCCGTCGGTCCGCGCCGATCTGGAGCAGCTGTCCCGCGGCCTGCCGTCGGCGACCGGTTCGACCGTGTCCGCCCCCCAGTTCTCCCCGCCGACGGTCCGCTCGCTGACCCACGCCCAACGGCTGGCCACCGAGATGGGCGACGAGTACGTGTCAACCGAACACCTGCTCGTCGGCCTCGCCGCCGAGGGCGGCCCGGTGGCCGAACTGCTGCGCCGCCACGGCGCGACACCCGACGCGCTGCGCGAGGCGTTCGCCAAGGTCCGCGGCTCGGCCAGGGTGACGAGCCCGGACCCGGAGGGCAACTACAAGGCACTGGAGAAATACGGCGTCGACCTGACCGAGCGGGCCAGGGCGGGTGCGCTCGACCCGGTGATCGGGCGGGACGCGGAGATCCGCAGGGTGGTCCAGGTCCTGTCCCGGCGCACCAAGAACAACCCGGTGCTGATCGGCGAGCCCGGTGTCGGCAAGACCGCGATCGTGGAGGGCCTCGCCCAGCGGATCATCGCGGGCGACGTGCCGGAGTCGTTGCGCGACAAGCGGGTCGTCGCCCTCGATCTGGGTTCCATGGTGGCCGGCGCGAAGTACCGCGGCGAGTTCGAGGAACGGCTCAAGGCCGTGCTGAAGGAGATCACCGACTCGGCGGGCCAGGTGATCACGTTCATCGACGAGCTGCACACCATCGTCGGCGCTGGCGCGACTGGCGACGGCGCGATGGACGCCGGCAACATGATCAAGCCGATGCTGGCCCGCGGCGAGCTGCGGATGGTCGGCGCCACCACGCTGGACGAGTACCGGCAGCACATCGAGAAGGACGCCGCCCTGGAACGGCGGTTCCAGCAGGTCATGGTCGGCGAGCCGAGTGTCGAGGACACCATCGCCATCCTGCGCGGGCTCAAGGAGCGCTACGAGGTGCACCACGGCGTCCGGATCATGGACAGCGCCCTGGTCGCCGCGGCCGCCCTGTCCGACCGGTACATCACGGCCCGGTTCCTGCCCGACAAGGCGATCGACCTGGTCGACGAGGCAGCGTCCCGGCTGCGGATGGAGATCGACTCCCGCCCGGTGGAGATCGACGAGGTCGAACGGGCGGTGCGCCGCCTCGAGATCGAGGAGATGGCACTGGCCAAGGAGGAGGACCCGGCCTCCCGGGTCCGCCTGTCCGCGCTGCGTGCCGAACTTGCCGAGAAGCGTGAGGCACTGACCGCGCTGACCGCCCGCTGGCAGAACGAGAAGTCCTCGATCGACCGCGTGCGCGAACTCAAGGAGCAGCTCGAGTCGCTGCGCGGCGAGTCCGAGCGCGCCGAACGCGACGGCGACCTCGGCCGGGCCGCTGAGCTGCGCTACGGCCGGATCCCGAGCCTGGAGAAGGAACTCGCCCAGGCCACCGAGTCGACCAGAGACGGCCAGGTGATGCTGAAGGAGGAGGTCGGCCCGGACGACGTCGCCGACGTGGTGTCCGCATGGACCGGCATCCCCGCCGGCCGCCTGTTGGAAGGCGAAACAGCCAAGCTGCTGCGCATGGAGGATGAGCTCGCCAAGCGGGTGGTCGGGCAGGACGAGGCGGTCCGCGTCGTGTCGGACGCGGTGCGCAGGGCCCGGGCCGGCGTCGCCGATCCGGACCGGCCAACGGGTTCGTTCCTGTTCCTCGGCCCAACGGGTGTCGGCAAGACCGAGCTGGCCAAAGCCCTGGCCGCGTTCCTGTTCGACGACGAACGGGCCATGATCCGGATCGACATGAGCGAGTACTCGGAGAAGCACTCGGTGGCCCGGCTGGTCGGCGCCCCACCCGGCTACGTCGGCTACGACCAGGGCGGCCAGCTCACCGAGTCGGTGCGTCGCCGGCCGTACTCGGTGGTCCTGCTGGACGAGGTCGAGAAGGCCCACTCGGACGTGTTCGACATCCTCCTGCAGGTACTGGACGACGGCAGGCTGACCGACGGCCAGGGCCGCACGGTCGACTTCCGCAACACGATCCTGATCCTGACGTCGAACCTCGGCTCGCAGATCATCGCCGACCCCAACCTGGACGAGCGCTCCCGCAAGGACTCGGTCCTCGCGGTGGTGCAGCGACACTTCAAGCCGGAGTTCCTGAACCGGCTGGACGATGTCGTCGTCTTCCACGCCCTGTCCACCGAGGAGCTCACGTCGATCGTGGACATCCAGCTGCTCGGCCTGGCCAAGCGCCTGGCCGGCCGCAGGTTGACGCTGGACGTGTCGCCCGCGGCCCGCGAGTGGCTGGCCATGAACGGCTTCGATCCCGTCTACGGCGCCCGCCCGTTGCGCCGCCTTGTCGCGTCGGCCATCGGCGACCAACTGGCCAAGGAGTTGTTGTCCGGGGAGATCCGTGACGGCGACACGGCGTTCGTCGACGTCCGGGACGACAACAGCGGCCTGGTGGTCGACCGGGTCGCGGCCCCGGCCGACAACCCGCCTTTCGCCACCACCGGCTGACCGCGCCCGGCCCACCGAACGGTGGGCCGGGACCGGGTTCCCGCCAGCTCGGTTGTTGGCGCGGGCGGCGGTCACGTCCGGCGCCGGATGGCCGGAGCCCAACCGGCCGACGAGCACCCGGTGACCGGCCGCTGACCGGCGGCTGAGGGCCTGCGGCGATGGCGTCCGGCTGGCTGATCGGTGCCTGCGCCGCATGGCGGCAAGGACATTACGAGTTGGTCCCGTACGGCAACTGGCCGACTGTGGATCTTCGCCGCGAATCGATTCACCGCTACTCTCGTAATCGTGGGCATTCCGGCCTGGGTGTGGTTCACCGTCGCGGCGGCCGCGTTGGTGGGCGGGCTCGCCCTGCTCGGCCGTGACCGTGCGACACGCACCGCGCGCAACCGGGAGCGCCGCAGATGGGCCGCGCTACGCGGTTGGCAGTTCGCCGAAACCGACCACGTGCTGCTGACCAGGTGGCACGGCGGCGCGATCGCCTACTTCGGTGCTGGTGTGGCCAGGGACGTGGTGGCAGGCTCGACCTTCACCGCGGACGGCCGACGCCAGGTCTACGTCGCCGACTACGAGACAAGCGGCAAGATCAACTCCGTCCTGGTCGGCGTACGCTGCCGTCGCCCGATCGGGGTACTGGTCGAGTTGTGGTTGCCCAGCGTCCCCTTCCAACGCGAGCAGATGCCGGACCTGCTCGGCCCGATCGGCCCGCGCTCCAGCGCTCTGGGCCTGGCGCGCGCCGGGCTTGTGCCAGGACCTGGTGGACTGTGCTGGAATGGCGTTATGTGGTACCTGGATGCCGCTGCCCAGCAAATAATCTGCTGTCGCGTTTGTCGGATCAAGCGCGCGCATATTTGAAGTCCTCGATCGTTTCCGCAGTGCTCGCCGTTTTTGCGCGCGCCACCAACCCCAGGTTGTACCACGCAGTTGTGTTCTTTGGGTCCTGGTCGACCACCTTGGCCACGTCCGCGTTGCCTGCGGCAGTTCTTCGAGTTCGACATCGCGATTCCCTGATCAGTCGCGCAATCAGCAGTATTCGATCTTCTCGATGGCGGCAGAAAAAAAGTTCTTCCGCCCGATTGAAGTTCTGCTGATTCATGTACGCCGTTACAAGGTATAGAGCTGAATCGCGTTTTGTCTGCAGTCATGGCGATGTCGCCCCAGGCGGGGTCGGAGGTGATGAGAGAGAGCAGCGATACTCAGGCGTGGGATTGCGCGGAAGCATGGGAAATACGGCTGACCTCAGTTCGCTGCGTGTGAAGCCACCGATCCTTTTAGTCTCGAGGATTGAAATTGGAACTCGAGATTGTGCGGCATTCAGCTCGCCCGCGATTGACAGGAGCGAATGAACGCGCAGATTAACTTCATCCCGGCGAAAACAGATCCGAGGTGCGCGGAGTCCGACGGCATCATCTCGGGCGTGAATGCACCGGTCGACGCGAGGGAGGCCTTGTCGAACGAAGACGTGATCGATGGGAATGGGATGAATTGTCGGGACGCGACTCTGCGACGGAACATGCCATCTCCCTGTCGATCTTCATCGCGATAGGTGCGTTTTAGCCGGCGCAGGCGGATCGATTGGCTGCGCATAGGCCCTCCAACTGGCCCAACTTCGCCCGCGCTTGCTGCTGTCTGTGGATTCCTCGGAACAAAAGCTGTATGACCTGGATGCAAAACTGCGACGGCTCGCGTCTCAGGGTTCGTTGCCTCAGATCTTGGAAGTGTCGACAACGATGAACTGGTCAGCGAACTATGTTATCGCCACCAGCCGGAAATGCTCTACCACGCGGCTGCCTATAAACATGTTCCGCTGATGGAATAGAATCCGCTCGCAGTGGTCCTGAACAACACGCTCGGCACGTATCGCCTGGCGCGGGCCAGCTGCGCGAAATCACATCGTCATATCCTGGTCGTTCTCGACCGACAAGCCCGCCTCATCGCCGGCATTGGGCGTGTCCAAACGAATGGCGGAGCAGGCCCTGCTGGCGTGTGCCACGCCCTCAACCGCGTGAGCTGTCTCCGCCTCGGCAATGTGCTCGCCTCAGAAGGCAGCGTCATCGAGGTGTTTCTGGATCAGATTGCGCGCGGTGAAAACATCACGGTAACTAGCCGGATGTAGACCGATACTTTCACCATGTCGAGGCCGATTTCGTTGATCCTGGAATCCGCATCCGCCCCAGGGCACGCGCAGATGTTGAGTCCCCAAAACAGGTGCGGCGACAAAGATGTCGACCTCGCCAATTTCTTGATCCAGCAGAGCAGCTCTCCTCGCGGGCATCGCGTCGTCACCGGCTTGCGGGTGGCGCAAGAAGATTCCCATGAGAGTTCGGTCCGGGCAGACGCCTCGCGGACTTTGTGAGCTCGCGACTCCACGTAGTCGACGGAGCAGAGGTGCCGCGTGAAGTTGTGTTCATATTCCGCCATGGCTGACCTGAGGTCGCCGCGCGCGAGAAATCTTGATGCTGTCCTGCAAGTAATTGCGCGTCTCGTTCCCGAGTATCGTCCCAGTGAATCGCTCGATGCACGGGCCGCTGCGTGGATGGTTCATCATGGCTGAAGCAAGAAAAATCGCCGTTGTCACCACCTCCCGCGCGGATTCCGGCCATCTTTATTGGCCTACTGCGCGATCTTGCTGCGCATCCGGATATCGATTTGCGCCTCGTCGCTTCTGGTTCGCATCTATAGCCAGCAGTTTGGCAGCACAATCCAGGAGATTGAAAACGACGGCTTCAAAATGAGCACGAAGATCAAGTGCCTGCTCAGTTCCGACACGGACGTCGGGATGGCAAAAACCATCGGCCTGGCCACGCTCAGCCTCGCGGACCATCTGGGAGCAACGCGTCCCGACCTGCTGCTGCTGATCGCCGATCGCTACGAGATGCTGGCGCCCGCTTCCGTTGCGCTGGCCCTTCGCATTCCCATCGCGCACATTGAAGGCGGCGAAATTAGCCAGGGTGCGATCGACGATGCCGTGAGAAATGCATTGACAAATGGCTGGCATCCATCTGGCCTCGACCGAGACCGCGCGTCAGCGAGTCATCGCCATGGGAGAAGAACCGTGGCGTGTGCATCGAGCCGGAGCTCCTCCGCTCGACCATCAGCCGCGGAACGTTGATGTCTCGCAGCGAGGTGAAAGCAACTTCCAGCTCGCTGACGAGTTAACCATCCTGACTTCCTACCATCCTGTGACCATCGCTCGCGATACAGTGCGCGAAGCCGATGCCTTGTTTGCCGCGCTCGCCAGCACCGACGCGCAACTGCTTTTCTGTTTTCCCAATGCGGATGCAGAGCGATAAAGTACAGCGCCGTACGCGTGCTTTTCTGGCGGAGCGCAGCGATGGGCGCGTCTTCACCAACCTGGACCCGCGGACCTACTGGAGCTGCTGGCCGCCAGGTTTCCAGTGTGCTGGGAAATTCCAGCAGCGGCATTATGGAGTCGGTCACCTGAGACATCACAGATGCCAACTTGATGAAAATGAACTTCCAGCCATTGAAGCCAGAAAAACGATAAGAGTCTGTAGATAAGATCAAGTTGCTAATTTCCAGCGGTGGCGAAGCCTGACGCGATGATCCTCGACATGTTCCGGATACGGAGTCTCCACGGTATCCAAGAACAGCCGGAATGTTGTACAGTTTTTTCACATACCAAAGTCCAGTAGCGCAAGACTATTCCCGATGTGGGCATATGGAGGCCTGGCCGATGGCGACCCGCTTAATGCCAA
>CAVPCF010000069.1:0-124807 GCA_963702275.1 Candidatus Melainabacteria bacterium | reverse complement strand
TCGTGCTCGATGTTCGTCGTCCCCGGTGATCCGGCACGGACCATTGCCGGGCCCCGCGCGACGCCGCAGGTGCTGGCGCTGGTGCGCTCGAACCTTCACCTCAACCAGCCCGTCCTGGCTCAGCTCGGCCACTATCTGGCCGGAGTTGTCCAGGGAGATCTGGGGGTTTCCTACGTGCAGGATCAGCCGGTGGCGCAGCTGATCGGTGACCGGCTGCCGGCCACCATCGAACTAGGTCTGGCCGGTTTGGCGCTCGAGCTGATCCTCGGCGGTGCCCTGGGGGTGTGGGACGGGCTGCGCCCACGGCGCAGCCGCTTCCTCGCAGCGATAAACGTCGGTTTTCTGTCGGTTCCCGCGTTCTCGCTGGCCTTCCTCTTGCTGCTGTTGTTCGGCTACAAGCTCTCGCTGTTTCCGATCGACGGTGGCACGGGCGGGACGCGGATCGTGCTGCCCGCGCTCACGCTCGGCTTGATCGGGATGCCGTATTACGCCAACGTCGTGCGCGATGCGATGCAGGAGACGCTGGCGGCGCCCTACACGCGAACCGCCGTGGCCAAGGGGCTGCCGCGCCGCGTGGTGCTGCGACGCCACGTGCTGCGCAACGCGTTCTCCCCGGCGCTGACCATGGCCGGCCTGGACTTCGCCATCCTGCTCTCGGGCGTGGTTTTCGTGGAGACGGTGTACGGCTGGCCCGGGATCGGCCAGCTCCAGACGCAGGCCTTCTACAACGTGGACCGCCCGGTGCTGCTGGTACCCTTGGCAGCGGCAACCTGGCCAGCCGCAACGAGATCATCGGCGCGACGGCGGCCAGTGCGGTCGCGATGGCGGCGGCGAAACCAGCCGCCCCGATCGGGTGCACGTTGGCCAGCAGCACCACGGCCGCCGCGAGGGCGCCCAGCGCTGAGGACACCGCGAGGCACAGGAACCACGGCAGCCGCGCGGCGACGGCGAGCACCACCAGCACCCCGTACACCGCGCCGACCCCGAGCCCGGCCGCCAACTGGCCCGCGCCCAGCGCGAACACGTGCGGCGGCAGCACGGTGGCCCCGGCCAGCAACGCCGCGGGCACACCGGCGCCGGCGCACACCGCGCCTGCCTCCGCGTCGCCGTATGCGCGGGCCAGTGCGCCGCCGCCGACCAACACCGCGGCAGCGAGCGTGCCGAGCGCGATCGGCGCCAGACCGCTGCCCCACAAGCTGTTCAGCAGCAACAATGTGGCGCCGACGATCAGGATCGCGGTCGCCGTGAGCGCCGACCGGTACGCCGCCTTGGGGCCCCACGCGCCTGCCCGGCTCTCCGCGGCGCTGGCGATCGCGTCGATCACGTCGTCGAACAGCAGCGGGGCGACCTGCCGTTCGCGCGGATTCAGATACAGCACGTCGCCGTCGCGGATGGCGGCGGCCGTGACGGTCAGGCCGACCGGGAACGGCGCGCCACCAAGGCGGGCGAGCACCCAGCCGGGGTTCTCCGCCGACGACTGGCCCTCCGCGCCGACCAGTCGGATGAGCTGCGGGATCAACTCGGCGAGGGTCGCCTGCACCGGCAGGGCCACGTCGACCCGCGCGTACGGCGTGACGACGGTGACCCGGCATGTCGGCGCGGCGCCGGGGGTGACCGGGCCGGTGGTGGAAAGAGAGGTCATGAGCCGTCGAGGCGGGACGCGGCCTCGATCACCGGGGCGAAGCGGGCGCTGCTGGCCTCGGCCAGCTTGCGCAACCCGTCGTTCACGGCTTCCAGCACGATGTCGCCGAGGTCGCGCGCGTCGTAGCGGCGCACCGCGTCCGGGTCGATGTCGATCGCGGTGAAACGGCCGGTGCCGCGTACGGTCACGGTGACCTCGTTGTCGCGCGAGTTGCCCTTGACCTCCATGGCCGCCACGGCCTGCTGGATCCGTTGCACCTGGTCGGTCTGCTCGCGCACCTTCGCCAACAGGCCCTCGACGTCCACGTCGATCTCGGGGTTCATGTGCTCCCTCTCATCGGCCGGTGGGGGTGGCCGCGTCGTCGCGAATGTGGAACGTGCCGACCAACCGCTGGAACTGCGGTATGACGGTGGCGACCTGGCTGGGCAGGCAGGTGCAGGCGATCTCCACGACCAGCCGGTCGGCGGCGGTGTCGCCGAGTGGGATCGCGAGGTGCACCTGCGTCTGGACCAGCTTGCGTGCCGGGCCGCCGGGGCCCGCCGCGGTGCGCAGCCGCAGGACCTGCGTGATGCCGGGCGCGCGCTGGTCGCCGATGGGCTGGCGGTCCACGAGTTCGACCTCGGCGACGGCGGCGGCGATGCGGTCGATGGACTCGTCGGCCGACGCGGAGATGTCGGCGCCGTCGGCCCGCCGGTCGATGCCGATCGTGATGCTCGGGTTGTAGTCGTCCTCGGGGCTCGGGCGGACCAGTACGAACGCGGCGCGCGCGCCCAGGGTGGCCGGGTCGACCGCGGTCCAGCCATCGGGCACGTCGAAGCCGAGCGGGACTTCGATCCGCTCGGTGTCGGACACCTCATCGGCCACGACAGCTCCTTACCAGCGCGGTACTACCACGCCCCAACGTAGTGGCCGGCAGAGTTGAACGCAGCCCCCACCGCGTTCGCGGCCTGGCCCGCGGTGTTCTCCACGGCGGTCCCGATGCCGGACACCGCGGTGTAGGCCTGGTTACCGTACTGCTCGGCGGTGTTGACCAGCTTCGGCACGTCCACGTCGATGTTCCCGCCGACGGTGGCGCCGACGCCGAGGGTGGCGCCCGCCTTCGCGTTGAACAGGAAGTGGCCGTTCTGCCAGGTGGCCTGTGCGTCGAACTGCGCGCCGATGCCGGCCTGGAGCCCACCGGTGGCACCGACGCCGATGCCGGCCACGTCGGCGCTGACCGTGCCCTGCACCTGGGCGCCCGCGAACACGTTCCCGTGCGCCGCGACGCCGTTGATACCAGCCGTGAGGTGGCCGGACAGGTCCGCGCCGACCATCGCGTCGCCGCTGCCCTGCACGGCGAGCGGGCCGTTGGTGTAGGCGCCGCTGGCGTTCGCGTCCAGCAGCGTGCCCTTCAGGTCGCCGCCGGCCTGGAACTGTCCACTGTGGATGGAAATGTTGCCCTGGCCGGTGAGCTGCGGGCCGACGGCGAACTCCGCCTTGCCGTTGAGGTCGCCCGCGGCGCCCATGTTCAGGTCGCCGGACGCCTTCGGGTCGAAGACCGTGCCGTCGGCCAGGGTCTGCTTGCCGGTGTCGTAGAGCGAGATGTTGGTGTCGTGGAACATCTTCGCCGCCGTGGACGCGGACTCCGGCGGGTCGTCCAGCGAGCCGAACGGGGTGTTGGCCTTCAGCGGCGCGCCTGCCGGCTGGACGCCGTTGGGGCCGACGCTCCACCAACCGGTGTTGACGAACCCGCCGGGGGCGCTGGTCGACCTGCGGCGCCCGTCGAGCACGTCGTCCTTGCTCAGCCAGGACAGCGCGCCCATCTTGAGGTGGTTCGGGTCGGGGTCCTTGCCGAAGGTCTGGCGGTACCACTGCTGGAACCACGGCTGGTTGGCCAACAGGCGCTGGCCGGGCTTGCCGGTGAACTCCTTCTCCCGCTCGGCCGCCTCGGCGGCCCCTTCCGACGCCGCCTCGGAAGCTGCCGTGGCCGGCTGCCACAACGCGAGCAGCGCCTGCCCGACCTGGTCGACCAGCGACTTCGCCGCGTTGACCGCCGACTCGCCGAGCTGTTGCGCCGCCTGCACGAACTGGCCCGCCGCGCCGGCGGCGGCGTTGCGGGACTCCGCGATCAACGTCTGCGAGTACTGCTGGAACTGGTTGACGATGCCGTCCATCTGGGACTTCGCGCCCTGCAGCAGGCCCGCCGCCGCGGTGAGCCGCTGGCCCTCCTGCGCGGCCGTGGCGCGGTCGGTGTCGATCTGGCCGCACAAGCCGGTCGCGGCATTGTGGAAGGCGGTCGCCGCGTCGCCTTCCCACGTGCTGGACAGGGTGTTCGCCCGCTGGGTCAGGTCGGATGACGCCGACGCGAGCGTGGTCGCCTTGTCCTGCAGGGTCTGGCCCGCCGTGGTCAGCGCGCCGGGGTCGCCGGTGACCATCTGCTGGTACTGGGTGACGACGGCCTGGTAGGACTGCAGGATCGACGTGATCACGCCGGACATGTCCACGACGCCGGAGTCCGTCGCAGTCGTCATGAGACCACTCTCCCTCAGGAAGTCCGGACCGAGCCGTCGGCGCCGATGGTGAAGTTCTCGGTGATGTGGTCGTTGTTCACGGTCGCGTCGATGCTCACGTGCGACGCCTGGCCCGCCGGGACCTCGACCGTCGTGGTGATGTTGCCGTCCGTTGTGGTGACCCTGACGTCCTGCCCGCCGACGGACGTCGGCGCGGTCGACACGGGCGGGGTCGTGCCGGCCGGGTTGGTCGCGGCCTGGTTCGCGGCGTTCGGGTCGACGGCGATCCACGAGTTCGCCGGGTTGATGCTCGGCGTGAGACCGGCCGTGTTGGTCGGCGTGAGACCGGCCGGGGTGGTCGGTGTGAGACCGGTTGGGATTGTCGGCGTGAGGCCGGTTGGCGTGGTCGGCGTGAGACCGCTCGGCACGCCATTCGAATTCAGACCGGTCGCGACACTCGGCGTGGTCGGATTCGTGAAGCCGGCCAACGCGGGTGGGGTGTAGTTGGTGATGCCGTTCGGGATGGCCGACTGGCTGCCCTGGACGGCCGCCTGGCCCGCCGCGCTCGCCACCGGCGGCGGCGCGACCGGCATGGTGACCGGGGTCGACGCGATGGTCGCGTTGGTCGGCACCGAGCCGGACGTGGCCGACGACGAAGTGCTGGGCGAGCCCTGCACGAGCTTCTCGATCTCGCCGATGATCTGCACGAGCGCCGCGATCTCCGCGCCCAACTGCGCCGCGCCAAGACCCGACAGCAGCCCTTGGATGCCCGTGATGAACGCCCGCAGCGACGCGCTGGTCGCGGTCGACAGCGCGACGGCCGCGCTGTACGTCCACGGGTTCGACATCAATGACGCGACCGTCGGATTGACCGACCCGACCACCGTCTTGTAGCCGGTCTGCGCGGTCTGGACCAGGGTGCCCGAGATGCCGAGCAGCTGCGAGCCCTTCTGGATCACCTGGATGATCTTCTGGAACGACTGCACGGAGCTGGTGATCTTCTGCACCGCGGACTGCGACGCCTGGCCCGACCACACCTTGCTCAGCTGCTGTCCCGCCTGGGTGAACTGCTCGGCGAGCGAGATGAACTGGGTGGCCTTCTGCAGCAGACTGGCCGAGTGCTGGGCGATCTGCTCCGGCTGTCCGGTCACGATCTGGAACAGGAAGGTGCTCGGGCCGCCCGAGCCCGCCGTCGCGTCCATCGCTTGGGACGGGGGAAAGTCCATCATTCCGGCACCTCTCGTCAAACCGGGCGGTACACGCGGAGCGTTGCCAGGTCACCGAACTGGGGTTGGAGCAGCCCGTTGTTGTAGAGCTGGTTGGAGTTGCCGATGATGCCGATCATCGTGTCCGACGTCCCCGACCCCGGGGTGATCGCGACGAGATCGCCGTTGTGGATACCACCGGGGACGTCCGTGAAGCCGCGCGCCGTGCCCGAGTACACCCCGATCACGCCCAGCGATGCCTGGTTGGTCGAGCTGGCGTCCAGCCACGACGTGAAGTCGTGCGGGGTGCTCGTCGGCACGCCCTGCGTCGACTGGGCGAGGCCGGCCTGCGTGAGGTAGTTCAGCACGGTGCCCGCCGACTGTGGCTGGCCGGTCGCGCCCGCGCTGTTGCTGATCGCCAACCCGGCCAGTTGCGCCGCGACGGGCGAGGACCACAGGCCGGTCGACGGCGCGGTCGTGGTCGGTTGGCTCGTGCCGCCGAAGCCGGTGGCCACCGACTGGTCCGCCGACTGGTAGGCGTCGGCGACCTTCTTCACGTCGTCGTTGACCTTCTGCAGCAGGTTCAGCAGCGAGCGCAGCGCCAACACCTGTTGGGCCTGCATCGACGTGTTGGCCGACGCGACCGCGCTGCCGATCGTGGCGAAGGACGTCGGTGCGACGATCATCTTCTCCAGGTCGAGCAACGCTGTCATGGTCTGCATGATGATGCCGCCGACGTTGCCGACCGTCGACCGGACTGCCTCAGGCCCGAGCTGGAACTGGCCGCTGGCCGTCATAGCCGCACTCCCTTCGTCGCCGCGAACGTCAGGTTAAGTTCGCGTGCGGGCCCCGGCAGACGGCAAAAGTACCCACCGGAACCACGGTCGAACTGCCCGGCGCACCGGTGCG
Source organism: Candidatus Melainabacteria bacterium (assembly GCA_963702275.1). GTDB lineage: Bacteria > Actinomycetota > Actinomycetes > Mycobacteriales > Pseudonocardiaceae > DATEPR01. Next base: position 118,562 of record CAVPCF010000069.1, on the reverse strand, counting down.
AACGTGTGCAACACGGTAAAAGTACCCACGTGCGGTCCGCGCTCCATGACGAGAATCAAACAGTAGAGCCCCACCATCTCCTGGAGTGCGATGACACCGCCCATCGTCCGCCGCGACCGGCGTGCCGCCCCACCGGAGCAGGCGGGCGGCGAGATCCTGCTCCAGTCGCCGCCGCTGCTGCCGAAGGGCTCCAACTCCGGCCCGATGCAGCTGATGTTCTTCCTGCCGATGATGCTGGGCATGGGCGCCATGTCGTTCGTCTACATCGGGCGTGGCGGCGGCGCGATGACGTGGGTGTTCGGCGCGCTGTTCGCGTCGTCGATGGTCGGCATGATCATCATGTCGCTGGCCCGCGGTGGCGCGGCGAAGAAGGCGCAGATCAACCAGGAGCGGCGGGACTACCAGCGTTATCTGACCAGCCTGCGCCAGCGGGTGCGCGAGGTCGCCGACGCCCAGCGGGCGACGCTCGCCTTCGACGCGCCGGCGCCGGCCGACCTGTGGGCGCTGGTGGACCGCGGCCGGCTGTGGGAGCGTCGGCGCTCCGACCCGGACTTCGGGCGGGTGCGCCTCGGCACCGGGCCACAACGCCTGATGACACCGCTGCGCGCGCCGCAGACCGTGCCGCTTGAGGACCTGGATCCGGTGTCCTCCACGGCGTTGCGGCACTTCATCCGCGCGTACTCGACCGTGGCGGACCTGCCGGTGGCGATCTCGCTGCGCTCCTTCTCCTACGTCGACATGAGCGGCGACCGGCCCGGCGTGCTCGGCGCGATCCGCGCGCTGCTTGCCCAGCTGGCCACCTTCCACTCCCCCGACGACCTGCGTATCGCCCTGTGCGTCGCGGCCGACCGGCACGCGGACTGGGAATGGGCGAAGTGGCTGCCGCACGCGCACGCCACCCCGGCGAGCACCGAGTCGAGCACCGACGCGACCGGCCCGGCCCGGCTGGTCGCCGACAACCTGACCACGCTGGCCGAACTGCTCGGCGCGGATCTCGGCGAGCGGCCCGCGTTCAGCCGGTCGGGCGGAATGGGCTACGAGTACCGGCACATCGTCGTGGTCGTCGACGGCGGCCGGACCTACGGCGACCTCGCGATCGCGCCGGCAGGTGGCCGCTACGCCGTCACGGTGCTGGACGTCAGCGGGTCAGCGCCGCTGAACAATCCGGGTCAGCACACGTTGTGCCTGCATGTGAACGGCGGCCGGGTCGGCATGGTGGTCGGCGCGGACGACGAGCAGCGCATCTCGCCGCTCGGCAGGCCGGACGCCTTCGAGCCGCTGGCCGCCGAGGCGTTGGCCCGCCAGCTCACCCCGCTCTACCGGGCCACGCCGACGGTGTCCGAGTCGCCGATGGCGAACGCGCTGAGCCTGCCCGGCCTGCTGGCCATCGGCGACCCGCGCGACCTGGACACGGGGATCACGTGGCAGCGCAGGGCACCCCGCAACCGGCTGCGCATCCCGATCGGCGTCGACCCGGATGGCAGGCCGGTCGAACTGGATCTGAAGGAGTCCGCAGAGGGCGGCATGGGACCGCACGGCCTGGTGATCGGCGCGACCGGCTCCGGCAAGAGCGAACTGCTGCGGACCCTCGTGACCGGGTTGGCCGCGACCCACTCGTCGGAGACGCTGAACCTGGCGCTGATCGACTTCAAGGGCGGCGCCACGTTCGCCGGCATGAGCGATCTCCCGCACACGTGCGCGGTGATCACGAACCTGTCCGACGAGTTGCCGCTGGTGGACCGCATGGGCGACGCGATCAACGGCGAAGTGGTGCGCCGCCAGGAACTCCTGCGCGCCGCTGGCAACTACGCGTCCGTCCGCGACTACGAGAAGGCCCGCGACCAGGGCGCCGACCTGGTGCCGCTGCCGTCGCTGCTGGTGATCATCGACGAGTTCAGCGAGCTGCTGTCCAGCAGGCCCGACTTCATCGACCTGTTCGTGATGATCGGCCGGCTCGGCCGCAGCCTCGGCATCCATCTGCTGTTGGCGTCGCAGCGGCTGGAGGAGGGCCGGCTGCGCGGGCTGGATTCGCACCTCTCCTACCGGATCGGCCTGCGCACGTTCTCCGCGTCGGAGAGCCGGTCGGTGCTCGGTGTCGCCGACGCCTACACGCTGCCGCCGGTGCCCGGCTCTGCCTACCTGAAGTTCGACACCGAGTCGCTGATCCGGCTGCGCGCCGCCTACGTGTCCGGCGACCTGCCCTCCCGCGGCGAGGCGACCGTCCAGGCGCTCAACATAACCGGGAGCGCGGTGCTGCCGTTCCGGCTCGCCCCGGTCGCGAAGCCGACCCCGGCCGCATCGGGAACCGTTGCGGCGCAACCGAAGGCGATCGAGTCGTCCAGCGGCGAGACGATCATGGGCGCGATGGTGTCCCGGCTGGTCGGCAAGGGTCCGGCCGCGCACCAGATCTGGCTGCCGCCGCTGGACGAGCCTGCCACGCTGGACCAGGTACTCACGCCGCTCGGTGTCGATCCGGAGCGTGGCCTGTGTCCGGTCGGCTGGGGCGGCAACGGCAGGCTGATCGTGCCGGTGGCGATCGTGGACAAGCCGTTCGAGCAGCGCCGTGACCTGCTGTGGGCGGACCTGTCCGGTGCCGGCGGCCACGCGATCGTGGTCGGCGCGCCGCAGAGCGGCAAGAGCACGGTGCTGCGTGGTCTCGTGTCGGTGCTCGCCCTGACGCACACGCCGAAGGAGGCGCAGTTCTTCCTGCTGGACATGGGCGGCGGCGCGCTCGGCCCGGTCACCGGCTTCCCACACGTGTCGGGTTACGCCACCCGCCGTGACGCGCAGCGCTGCCGCAGGCTGGTGGCCGAGGTCGTCAGCCTGCTGACCGCGCGCGAACAGTTCTTCGCCGCCAACGGAATCGACTCGATCGCCGCGTTCCGCCAGCGCAGGGCCGAGTTCGCCGAGGGCGAGGGCAACGGCCGCGAGTTCGGCGACGTGTTCCTGGTGGTCGACGACTGGACCACGCTGCGCGCGGAGTACGAGCAGTTGGAGGAGTCGATCACGGCACTTGCCGCGCGCGGGCTCGGGTTCGGCATCCACGTCGTCGTGTCGGTCAACTGGTGGATGGGCGTGCGGGCCCAGTTGCGCGACACCATGGGCACGCGATTCGAGTTGCGCCTCGGTGACCCGTCGGACTCCGTGATGGACCGCCGCGCCGCGCAGAACGTCCCGGCCGACGCGCCCGGCCGCGGCATCACCAAGGAGAAACTGCACTTCCTGGCGGCACTCCCCCGCATCGACGCCGACCAGCGCGCCGGCACCGTCGCCACCGGCACCGCCGACCTCGTCGCCCGGGTCACGGCCGGGTGGACCGGTCCGCCCGCCCCGCCGATGCGGCTGCTGCCACGGGAGATCACGCTGGCGACCGTCCGCGAGGCCGCGGCGCCGACCGGCCGGTCGTTCCCGCTGGGCATCGCGGAGTCCGACCTCAAGCCGGTGTACCTGGACTTCAGCGCCGACCCGCACTTCATGGCGTTCGGCGACGTGGAGTCCGGCAAGACGAACCTGTTGCGCGCCATCACGACCGGCATCACCAGCCGCTACACCGCCAAGGAGGCCGCGGTGCTGGTGGTGGACTACCGGCGCGGCCTGCTCGACGCCGTCAGCGGCGACCACCTGCTCGGCTACGCGGGCGCCGAACCGGTGCTCAACGGGCTGCTCAACGATGTGGCGGAGGGAATGCGGCGGCGACTGCCCGGCCCGGACGTCACGTCGGAACAGCTGCGCAGCCGCAGCTGGTGGACCGGGCCCGAGCTGTTCGTGGTCGTCGACGACTACGAACTGGTCGCCACCAGCGGCCGCAACCCGTTGGCGGTGCTGGCGGAGTTCCTGCCGCAGGCAAGGGACATCGGCCTGCACCTGATCGTCGCGCGGGCCAGCGGCGGCGCGTCCCGCGCGATGTTCGAGCCGCTGTTGCAACGGATCAAGGAACTCGGCTCGCCCGGCATCGTCCTGTCCGGCGACAAGGACGAGGGTGTGCTGATCGCCGACGTGAAGGCCAGCCCGCAACCGCCCGGCCGGGGCACGCTGGCGCGCCGCCGACTGGGATCCGCGCTGGTCCAGGTGGCGTGGACCGAGCCGCCCAAACCGGCGGCCTACGGTGACATCTAACTACATGTGGGTAATAGTGCCGTCAGTTCGACCGGCACTTGTGCCGTTTGCTGACATCCGCGGGTTTTCTAGATTCGACCGTGCCGGAGCCGGAGAGCACTTCGGCGTCAACCTCGACGAGGAGAAGGAGGTGGCCGATCCGTGGCTAGCCAAGGGTACCTGAGTGATTCTGCGGCGATGACGCGTGCGGTCACGGGGTTCGCGGAGTGCGCGGCGAACGCCAAGAAAGCAATGGCGGACCTCGAGAACGACCTGACGCAGACGCTGAGCAGCTACGCAGGCGACCAGGCCGTCGCGTTCTGGCAGCTCCACACCCAGTTGCAGGACAAGATGAAGTCCGCCAGCAACGAGCTGGACACCATGTCGAACCTGGTGAACAACAGCTTCCACAACTACGGCACCGGCGACACCAATGCGGCGTCGAGCCTCAAGACCCTGGCCGGCACCGTCGACCAGGGCAGCTCAGTCCTCGGCCGCCTCGGCGGCAGCTGACCAGCGTCGGAAAGGACACCGAACCACATGAGCGCCGACCAGATCAGCGTCAACTTCGCCGCGCTGCAGAACAGCGCGGCATCGCTGACCGCAAAGGCCAAGGCCCTGACCGACTACCTCGACCAGCTGTCGCAGAACCTGCAGCCGCTCAAGCAGAGCTGGTACGCGTCGGGCAGTTCCGCCGGTACGGCAGCGGAGCAGTCCGAGACGCGGCTGCGCGCCGCGACCACGGACATCGTGAACATCATCAACAGCTTCGGCGGCAAGGTCACCGAGGCGCACGACACCCAGTACCAGTTGGAGCAGACGAACACCAGCTACTTCGCGTGATCGACCGCTGATCGGCCGCGGGTGGGTGGCAGGGCTCTGCTGACAGAGCGGCCACCCACCGGGCGGTCGGTCAGCCGAGCGCGCCGGACCGCCGCCCCTCCCCGGCTGAGGAGTTCCGCCCGATGGCCGACCAGTCGTTCTTCGTCCACCTGCAGTCGCTGGCCGACTTCGCCCAGGAGCTGCAGACGCAGCTCTCGGGCATGGCGACTCCCATCAACCATCTGGACACGATGTCGTCGAGCCCGATGCAGCTCGGCGCCTTCGGCGAGGCGGACGCCCTTGCCGCCGCCAACCAGGCCGCGGTCGCGGAGATGACCGAACTGCTCGGGCAGGTCCGTCAGGCGATCTCGTTCGCCGAGAGCATCACCAACACGGTGGCCACCGGCTACCAGCAGGCCGACCAGAACGCCGCGGGCGGGATGAAGGTCGATCCCAGCGCCGCCGCGCAGTCCGGCGCGGCCGCGGCGTCGTCCGGGCTATCCGGGTCGTCCGCTTCGTCTTCTTCGTCCACTCAGGACAGCACCTGGGTGACCTCCGTCGGTAACAGCAACAGCAACACGGCCAACAACAGCAACGGCACCAACTCCGGCGGAGGTTGGACGTGAGCAAGACGAACTTCGCCCAGTACAGCCACCAGCAGCTCTGCGCGATGCTCTACGCGGGCAACCCGCAGACCGCGCGGTCCATGGCGGCGACGTGGGCCGACACCGGCAACGCCCTGCACGACCAGGTGAACCGCCTGGACCGCCAGCTGACCGGCTTCTCGGACAGCTGGACCGGCGGCGCGGCCGACCAGTACAAGACGATGGTCACCGACCTGATCGGCGGCATCCGCAAGGTCGCCGACACCGCGTACTCGATGCGCAACATGGCAGAAGACGCGGCCCAGGCACAGGAAACCGCGCGCGCCGAGATGCCGCCGCCGGTCGACGTGCCCGCCGTGGCCCCCGCGGCCGTGGCACTGGCCAGCGCGCCGATCCAGGTCGACGCGAACACCCCGGCCGCCGTCGTGGCGCAGATCCAGCAGGCCCGCGCGGCCGCGATCGCCGCGGTGCAGGGCCAGCAGGCGGCATCCGTTGCCGCCGATGCCGCGCAGGCGCAGGCCGTGCAGGTGATGCAGACGCTCGCCGCGGACTACGCGGTCGCGCAGAGCTCCATCCCGCCCGCCCCGGACGCGGCGGCCATCCCGGCCACGCCGAGCACCACGGGTGTCGTCCCGACCACGGCGGTCCCGGTGATGATGCCGATCTCGACCACCGGCGGCGTGACCGACACGTCGTGGTCGCTGTCCGGTGACCTGACCAATCCCACTCCCGGCACCACCGCGGACCCGACGTCCGGCGTGCCGATGTCCGGTGCCCTGCCCAAGCAGCCGCAGAGCCCGCTGTTCGGCGACATGTTCACGGCCGGGGTCGCGGCGGCGTCGGCGGCCGTGTTCGGCCGGTTCGGCTCGCTGATCCCGAAGGTCCCCGCGTTCGCCAGCAAGAAGGGCGGCACCGGAACCGGCACCACTGCCGACGGCAGCACGCCGCAACTCGGTGCCCGAACCGCGGCCGCGTCCGGCATTTCCGGCGCGCAGCTCACCGGCGCGGGTGCCGGCGGTGCGGCACTCGGCGGTTTGAAGGGGCTTGGCGGTGGCGGCGGTCTCGGCGGGATCGGTGGTGGCATCGGCGGTATGGCCGCGCCCGCGCCGTCCGCGAGCCCGTCGATGCTCGGCGCGTCCGGCATGTCCAGCGAACTCGCGGCCGCCACCGGTGCCGCCGGTGGTGCCGCGGCGGCAGGCGGGTCCGGCATGCCGATGATGCCCATGATGCCGATGAGCGGCATGATGGGCGGCGGCGACATGGGCGGCGCGCGGCGCATCCCGCCGTGGCTGGTGGAGACCGAGGACGTGTGGGGCGAGTCGTCGTCGGTGTCCCCGACCGTGATCGGTGAGGACTGATGGCCGGCACCGCGTTCAAGGTCACGATCAGCGCGCTGACCGACGCCGCGAACGACCTCAACAGCCAGGCAAGCACGCTGTCCACGGTGCACCAGGCGCTCACCGCGACGCTGCCCGCCACCGCGTTCGGCTCGATGCCCCAGTCGCAACAGGTCGCGCAAATGCATTCGTCGACGATGACGACGCTGGCGCAGGACGTGGACACCGAGGGAAAACGCGCCGGCACCCTGGCCACCGGCCTGACGAACTCGGCGAACAACTACACCAAGGGCGACCAGACCGCCGCCGGCTACTACAAGTCGCTGATGGACGGCCAGAACGGCACCACCGCGAACGGATCGGCCGGCACCGACACCGGCGCGTTCGGCAGCCAGGTCGCGCAGAATCGCGTGAAGGTCGCCAACGCCCTCGGCGTGGAACAGACGAACAACGCGAACCTGAAACAGCAACTGGCCGACCTGCAGGCGCAGGACAAAACCGGCCCGGTGGACGACTTCGGCCGCACCATGAACGAGCAGCAAGAGGCAGCGGTAACCGACCAGATCACCGCTTCGAATCAGAAGATCGCGCTGTATCAGGACATTCTCGCGAACAACCGCCAGATCATCGCCTTCGACCCGTCCGGCAACGGCAAGATCGCGGAGCTGATCGGAAACATCGGCCCGAACACCACGAACGTCGGCGTGCTCGTGCCCGGCCTGAACACCACCATGGCCAACTTCAACGACTACGCGAACGACGCGAAGAGCTTCGTGCAGGCCAACCCCAACGGCAACCTGGCCATGGTCGCGTGGGCCAACGGCACGTTCCCGCAGAATCTGGCGCAGGCCGCCGATCCCAGCTTCTCGCAGGCCGACGCCCCCGCGCTTGCCGACTTCTCGCACCAGTTGCGCGACCAGATCAACCAGTACGCCGGCCCCGGCAACAACGTGCAGACCACCTTCGCCGGCCACAGCTACGGCGGCGCGATCCTCGGCCTCTCGGAACAGGACGGCCTCGACGCGAACCGCACGCTCTACGTGGAGCCGGCCGGCATGGGCCACGACGTGTGGTCCCCCAGCGACCTGCACGACACGCAGCCCAACGTGCAGCGCTACTCGATGAGCGCGCCGTACGACCCGATCAACGCCATCCAGGGCACCCAGCTGTTCGGCCTTGGCCACGGCGCCGACCCGAACACCTTCCCCGGCACCACCGATCTGGCGACCGGCAACTACGCCAACGGCCAGCCGATCATGGGCCTTGCCGCGCACAACGGCGTGCTGACACCGGGTTCGGACTCCTGGAAGAACATGAACGGCGTCTTCACCGGCGGCCCGGTGACCCTCAAGCCACCGGACCCGCCGCCCGACCCGAGCATGTTCATGCAGTGACGGTGCTGTCCCGGACCACGACGACCACCTTGCCCGGAGCGTGTCCCTGCTCCTGATAGCTGATGGCAGCCTGGATCTCGTCGAATGCGTAACACCGGTCGATGACCGGAGTGAGCTTGCCGTCCTCGATGAACGTGGTCAGCGTCGTCAGGTTCTCTGTCGTGGCCGCGGCCGCGACCGCGTCCGCCAGCGCCACCCGCTGGGACAGCAGCGGCGCGACGGCCATTCCGGCGAACACGTGACCGGCCGGTTGCAGCCATCGGCCGGCCTGCCCGCCGACCAGGACGACCGTTCCCTTGCGCGTCAGCACGCGCCGGCATGCCGACACCGACCGGCTGCCCGCGATGTCCAGCAGGAGGTCGTAGTGCTGGCCATTGCGGGTGAAGTCCTGCGTGCGGTAGTCGATGACGTCGTCCGCGCCGATCGATCGGACCATGTCCGCGTTGCGCGTGCCGCAGACGCCGGTGACCGTCGCGCCGAATGCTTTGGCGAGTTGCACGGCGCAGGTGCCGACACCGCCGGAGGCCCCGTTGACGATGACCTTCTGGCCGGCCTGGATCCGGCCGGCATCGCGTAAGCCCACCAGGGCGGTGATGGCGGCCATCGGCACGGCCGCGGCCTGCTGGTAGGGCAGGTTCTTCGGTTTCGGCGCCACCAGGTCCGCCCGGACGGTGACGTATTCGGCGAAGCCGCCGCCCTGCTTCAGCAGCGCGAAGACATCGTCGCCGGGCCGGCACCCAGTCACGTCCTTGCCGACCGATTCGACCTGGCCTGCCATGTCGCAGCCCATGATCCGCAGCTTCGGGTGGCGCAGCCCCGCGCCCGGCGTCAGGCGCACGATGTACGGCTCGCCTCTGAGGTAGTGCCAGTCGTAGGGGTTGACGGAGGTGGCGTGCACCCGGACCAGTACCTCGTCGTCGGCGGGCACGGGCTTGTCGACCTCGGTGAGTTCGGTCGAGCCGTAGGACCGTAGGACCAACGCCTTCATGATCTTCTCCCCAGTTTTACGTTGTAAGGTTTACAACGTAAGGTAGTCGTACGACGTAAGGCAGTCAACGGGGAGTTGTACGATCATGGGCCAGGAGAGGTTGATGCAGTGGCCACCCAAGCCGAACCAGGATCCGAGCCCCGGGCCCCGCTCAGCAGGCAGCGCGTATTGCGGGCTGCCGTCAAGCTCGCCGACGAACACGGCATCCAGTCAGTCACGATGCGACGTCTCGCCGACGGACTCGGCGCCGAGGCGATGTCGCTGTACTACCACGTGGCCAAGAAGGAAGACCTCCTCGACGGAATCATCGACGTCATCACACAGGAGATCAACGACGTGGTCGACCGGATCGACGCGCCCGCCACGGCAGCCGACTGGAAGAAGGCCGTGCGCCAGCGAATCCTGTCCGCCCGCGATGTCCTCCTCCGCCACCCCTGGGCACCCCGAGTATTCGAGACACGCACCACCACCAGCCTCGCGGTGCTGCGCTACATCGACGGCCTACTCGGCCTGATGCGAGCAGGCGGCTTCTCCTACGACCTGGCCCACCACGCGATGCACGCCCTGGGCAGCCGGGCACTCGGCTTCACCCAGGAGTTGTTCGACCCCACCAAGGGCGCCGCCCCCGCGGAAGCCACCCCGTCGATGGCGGAGATGGCCGGCCTGCTGCCGCACCTCGTCGGCATGATGGCCGAAATCGCCCACGACGACCCCGACTCCACCCTCGGTTGGTGCGACGACCAGTCCGAGTTCGAGTTCGGCCTCGACGTGATCCTCGACGGCCTGGACAAAATGCGCGAAGGGTTCCAGTAAAGCGCAGGCCAGGACGTGCACTAATGCTCTGGCGTATGTTTCATTTGGACGACTCCTCCTTTCGTGGATCCCGCGTCGAGACAAATTTCCAGGTACTTCTGTGAACTTCAGCGAGCGACGCCGCGCATTCCCTACAATCAGTGAGCGAGCTGACACCGTAGGGAGTGAAGACCATTGACGAAAACCGGCGACATCTCGGCGAAGCCGCTGGTCCCGCCGATGTTGTACGTGCCCGTGGCGGATTACCCGTCCGGGACGGACGACGTGGCGATCGACTTCCGCCGGATGACGGACGGCAGGACAGCCCTGGTGGCGTTCACCGCGCTGGACCGGCTGATCGATGGCTGTGGCGCCGCACAGCCCTGGGTCCTGCTGCCGACCGGCGCGCTCGCCGAGATCGACCAGCACAGCCCGTACGACGTGATTCTGTTGGACGTCACGATTCCGGCAGACGAGCGGCGAACGGCAGGTGATCGGTAGTGGGTGCGGGATTTCAGGCAGATCCGGGCCTGATCGACAATCTGGCGAGGATGCTGCACACCGGTGCGGATTCGCTGAATGGCCTGGCGGGCTCGGTGCCTGTCGTGCCCGACGCCGGTGGCGTGAGTGGAGTGATGGCGGCGCTGATCGCCAAGCAGGTGGATGCTGCCGGCGAAATAGCGGTCGGGGTCGGCGCGGCCGCGGCCGCGGTGGCACAGGGCGGCAAGGCGTACATCGAGACCGACCATGCGGCGCGGCAAGCGTTGCCGCAGGTGAAATAAGGGGAACGGGTGCCGATCAACACCAGGATCGCCGGCAGTCCGACCAGCATCCGCTCGACGGCGACGTGGCTGCGGTCGAGCCTGCAGACCGGCGTGCACGATTGCGGCTCGCAGGTCTACAAAGCCCGTACGGACGCCGAAGGCGGCTGGCTGGGTGACGCCAGCTCTGGATTCCAGACCAAGATGGGCGACGGCGGCAAGGTCATCGACGGACTGCATTCCGACGTCGGTACGCTGAGCCAGTCGTTCGACCAGTACGCGGACGGCCTGCACACCGCGCAAGCCGGGATGCAGCGGGCCAAGGACATCGCCCTACGGGGTGGGCTCACCGTCAACGGTGACACGATCGAGGACCCCGGCTCGGCTCCCACCGCCCCGCAGGCGCTGCCGACGGACGGTTCGACCACGCCCCAGCAGGTGCGGCAGTACAACTCCGCGATGCAGGCGGTCCAGGACCACCAGCTCAAGGTCGTGGCGTTCAACCAGGCCAAAGAGGAGGTGGATCGGGCGAACGGGGTCGTCGACAACGCGAAGAGTGCGGCCGAGAAGGTCTGGGAAGACCTCAGCGGCAAGAAGTACATTCACGCCACCGAGTTCACCAACGGCGTCGGCGGGCACCTGATCGAGATCCAGAAGAACACGCTGAAGGCGGAGGCACAGAGCCTGCGTTCGGAGGCCACCAAGTTCGAGGACAACTACCTCAACTCGCCAGGCGGCAGCGATCAGGCGAAACTGAACGAAGAACTGCGGTTCAACAACATGATGAAGGCGTCGGCGCTGGACGGCGACGTCGGCGTCCTGGCGCGGATCGGCGGCCGGATCCCGGTGGTCGGACTCGCGATCTCGGCGGCCGGGGTGGGCTGGGACATCGCGCACGGCAAGCCTGCCGGCAAGGCGATCTTCTCCGGCGCGCTCGGGACCGCCGCGGCGTTCGGTGCCGAGGCCGGGGTGGCGTCGATGGTCGAGGGCGCCGGAGCCATTGTCGCGGCGGCAACACCGATTGGTGCGGCCATCGTGGTCGGCGTGGGGGTCGGCGTGCTCGCCGACTACGCATGGGATCACTGGGTGCCCGGTGATGTGAAGAACAAGATCGACGACGGACTCACAACCGCAGGCCACGCAGTTGTCAATGTGGCGAAGTCAGCCGGTCACGATATCGCCGGTGCGGCAAAGTCCGTCGGGAACTTCCTTGGCAGTATTTTCTGATGAGTGGATGCGAAGCATGAACCCGAGTGACGGGCGGGCATGGCGCCGATGAACGAGACCGGCTCCGGAACAATCGAAGCACTGCCATGGCCGGCGCCCTGGCCGACGCCGAAGCGAGCCGGCGGTCTGGTGTGGTCGGTGTTCTTTGCCGCAGTGGCACTTGGTGGGGTGGCCGCCGCTGTGTCGCTGCTGTCGTCAGGTCCTGTCGATCCACGAGCTTTTATCGTCGTCGCGCTCGTTCCGTCGGCATGCGGGCTGGCGCTTGTCTTCGGAACGCAACGGCTGAGGATTCGGTCGAGATCAACCAGAGCTGTTCGGTCGGTGGCCGTCGAAGACACGGGACGCCGCGCACTATTGATTCCGTTCATGCGGTCGTTGTGGGTCGCGCTGTGGCTGGTCATCTGGGGAAGCTTGCTGATCGCGGCGTTACTTCTCGCGGTCAGTTGGACGGTCGCGTTCACGAGCAGCCCGCTCAACGTCGGAGCGTTGATCTTCGGAGCGGTGATGGTACTCGCCGCCCTGCTGCTGGCTGCGCTGGCCATCGAGAGGCTGCGGGGCAAGGCACTGCGCGGCGAGTTGCTGATCTCCGCACAAGGCATCCGGTATCGAACACTGGCTTACGACGCATCGACGGAATGGGCCGCGTTGCAGAGTGTGTCGATTGTCGGTGGCGACAGTCTGCGCATCGTGCTCGTCGGGTACGCCAACATGGCGCCGTCGGTTCAGGGCCGCTCATGGTTGATGCGGCCGAGCAAGGCCGTGCTTGCCCAGGCCGCCGAGTCGACCATCGCCATCAAGGGTGTCTCGCTGTCCGTCGACCCCGCCCTGGCGTTCCACACGCTGCGTTACTACCACGCGAACCCCGAGGCCCGCGCCGAACTCGGCACCGATGCCGCGGTACAGCGGGTTCGCGCGGGCGCGGTGCTCACCGAGTAGTAACGAACCCCCGCCACACCGTGGGCGAGAACGCGAGGGTCGGGCCGCTCGCGTTCTTCGAGTCACGCACGCCGACAGCACTGGCAGCGAACGCGACCTCGACGCAACTGTTGTTGCCGCCACCGCGGTAGCTACTCTTCCGCCAGACCTCCTGTGTCACCTTGGGCATCTCCCCGTCGCTCGCAGCCACTTGCCAGCATGGTCTTGAACGATGTCATGTTCAGCTGCGCGGTGAACCTGTCTCTGGCCAGTAGCGCCACTCTAGCTAGGTAGACAAGGCTGATCTACCTAGCTAGAGTCAGTGGCTATGGCTACCGGACCGCGTCTGACTCCGCAGACCGTCGCGGTCTTGCGGGTTCTGCTTGCCACACCTGCCACGCCGCGCTACGGGCTGGAGATCGCCCGCGAGACGGGCCTTAAAACCGGGACCCTGCACCCGATCCTGGCTCGCCTGCAGCAAGCCGGCTGGGTCGACAGTTTCTGGGAGGAGCCCGCCGAGCATGAGGACCAGGGCCGCCCTCGTCGCCGGTACTACCGCTTCACCAGCGACGGAGCCCAACTCGCCCGCCAGGCCATCGCCGACGCCACCGGCACCACCGGTCTCCCCCGGCTGCGCCCGCAGCCCGGCTACTGACAGGCGCCCGCAGATGTCCGACCATCAACCCGCCCGCAGTTCATCCCTGTCCAGTTGCCCCGAACCCGTCGTCCCCGCCCTCGTCGGCGACGTCATCGTCGGTGTTGACGGCGTCGTCACCGTCGGCGGCATCGTCATCGGCCACATCGAGGCTGTCAAGGCCGTGAGGAATGCGGGACTTACGGGGACCGACCGTCGCTATGCCAGCGGATCGGCTCTGGGGAAGACGGGCCTGTTGTTGCCTGCCGCAGACCGCGAGGAGTACGTCGAGGAGTGGCGGTCCTGGCTGTGGGACATGCGTGAAGCTGGCCAGCCCTGGTATCGGGGTGTGGTCGAAGTGCTGAGCATCGTGTTGATCGCCACCCCACGGTTGGCCATCACGCTCAGGCTGAGTGCTCGCCGGAGGGTGGACTGACGCTACTTCGTCGGCACCTGTACGCGGCCGAGGCGCCAGGCGCGTGCCCGGCCCCGCCGCACCGTGACCGCGCCGATCGCGATTGCCCCCGCCACCAGAACCGCCAGTACCGCCGCGATCCCGGCCCACCGATACGGCGACACAGCACCTGCCGTTCGAGCGGCCGCGGCCACCGAGCGTGGCGCCACGGCGGGTGCGGCTCCCGGGCCGGCGACGTCGGTCGGCAGTGACACCGCCGCGTATGCGTCGACGACGCCCCAACCGATGTGGTCGTCGTGGCTGCCGCCGGCCGGTCGGCTTGCCGTCAGGGTCAGGCGTGCCGTGATCTGTGCCGGGGAGAGATTCGGCCGGTAGGACCGCAGCAACGCTGCCGCGCCGGCCACGTACGCCGCAGCGAAGGACGAATCCTGTACCGGCCACGCGTGTCCGAGTTTGCCGCCGGCGCCCGCCGATGTGCTGACCAGGTTAGTGCCAGGTGCGCCGAGCGCGAGATACGAACCCGACTCGGTCTGTACCGCGGCGCCCGACTCGTTGATCGCGCCGACTGCCAGTACGCCATTCGACGCGGTCGGGTAGCTGCGGACGCCAGCCTGGGCCGCGGACGCGGGCGACACGACGACATCGCCGGCCGACAGTGCGTTCGTCACCGCGCTGTCCAACGCGGGGCTGTCGCTCATCGCGGGTACACCGATCAGGATCACCTTGGCCGATGCGCTGACCGCGCGGTTGATGGCGGCGGCGAGCGCGTCCGGTGCGCCGCCCTGATTCACAGTGTCCGTTGTGGACTGGGTGTAGCGGACCGGCAGGATGCGCGCGCCCGGTGCCAGGCCCGCGAACGTGGTGGCGGGGTTGGACTGGGCCGCGATGATGCCGGCGGCGAACGTGCCTCGGCCGTCGCAGTCGGCCGTGGGGCTGGGTAGGAGGTCGATCGCCGGTAGCACCGTGCCCTGGGCGAACTGGGCGTTGGCCGGGTCGACGCCCGTGCCGATGACGGCGACTGTCACGCCGGAACCTGTTGCCAGGGGCCAGATTCGGGCCGGGTCCAGCAGCTTCTGGGCCCACGGTGTCTGACCGGTGTACGTCCCTTTCGGTGTGCTGCACCCGGCCGCAGCGGCTGGTCCTGGCCAGATGCCGGTCGCGGCGACCAGGACCAGCACCACGACCAGCGCCCTCACAGTGGCACCCACAAGGTCACCCGGGTGCCACGGCCGGGTGACGACTCCACTGTGGACGTTCCGCCGACCTCGGCAAGTCGGGCCATGATCGAGTTGCTGATGCCGAAGCCGGGCGGGCGATCTGCCTCGTCGAAACCGGTGCCGTGATCGCGGGCGATCACCGCGACGCCACGGTCGCGGTGTTCGACGCGCAGCACGACTTCGGTGGTGCCGGCGTGTTTCATGGTGTTGCGCATGGCTTCGCGGACCGCGTCGCGTACGGCGATGCGGCGCGCGGCCGGCAGGGAGCCGTCGTCCACTTCGGTGAACACCAGTCGGGCGCGTAGTCCTTCGCGGGCCATCTCGGCGGCCACGGCGGCCAGGTCCTCGCCGAGGCCCGCGGTGGCGCCGCTGTCGGGGCGTTCGGTCAGGCGGCGCCGCAGTTCGAGGGCCTGGGCGCGCGCGATGCCGCGCAGTTCATCGAGTTGCGCGACCGCGCCCACCAGGTCCGCGGGCTGTTGCACCGGCCGCAAGGCCATCGCCTCCAGCGTCTGCAACACGGTGTCGTGCACGACGCGCTGCGACCTGGCCAGTTCCGCGTCCCGGCCGCGCCGCAGCCCGACGCCCATCGCCAACCGCGTGCCGAGCCCGACCAGCAGCAGCACCGCGATCGCGACGACCAGCGCGGGGACCAGCGACACGATGTCGGCGACGGCGGTCGTCACCGGTGTGGTGCCCGAACCGGTGTGGCCGCCGGCGATCGTGATCAGGATGTGGAACGGGATGCACGCCAGGATCAGCGCCAACCCGGCCGGCACGCCCCGCGCGAGCGTCAGCAACGCGACCGCACCGACCAGGTTCACCCAGGTCATCTCGCCGACCTCGTCCCAGCCGGAATCCGGCACGACGAGGCTGGCGACGAGATTCACCGCGAACGCGAGCACCACGTCGGCGGTGAGCAGGATCTTCGCGACGTTGCTCTGGAAGCCGCGCATTCGCAGCACCCAGATCATGGCCAACACGTTGGCCAACACGCTGAGCACGGCGAGCGCGGTGGCCTGCGCGGTGCCGACGCCGTGGTTCGTGGTGAAGACCGCGAGCAGCAGCACCGGGATCGCGGCGGTCCGGTAGGCGAGCGGGACCAGGACGACGTACCGGCACGCGCGGACCAGCAGCGAGTCGGCAACGCCGTCGCCACGGCCGCCTGCCATCATCGTGATCCGGCGCCAGCCGGGTAACGGGGCCGGGTCGGTGGCGGAATCCGGCAGGTCGGTCGGCACCTCGGCGATCACCGGGGCACCGGCCCGCAGCAGCGCGACGACGAACCCCCCGCGATGGGCCTGCCCAACCGATGACATCAGCACTCCGTCCCCGACCGCCGTACCGGTGCCGCAGTGATACTCCAGGCACCGGGCCCACGTGTGGACCCACGGTGACCCTACGGTGACGGCCAGATGACGGGGAAGGGAAACCGACGTTTCACCATATTTCTGTAACCCGGGCCCGGCAGCGGTGACAAACGAAACCGGCGAAGTCGATCCGTGACGACGGATCGACTTCGCCGGTTTTTACCGAATCAGGCTGGAATGTTCCACTGTTGGTTGGTACCGCCGCCGCAGTCCCAGATCTGCAGCGGGGTGCGGTCGGCCGAGCTGACGCCGGTGGCGTCAAGGCAGCGGCCGGACTGCGGGTTGACCAGTTCGGTGCCGGTGGACTGCCATTGCTGGGCGGCGGATCCGTTGCACGTGAACAGTTGGACCTTGGTGCCGTTGGCGGTGCCGCCACCAGCGACGTCGAGACATTTGCCCAGCGCGGTCAGCGTGCCGTCGGTGCCGACCGTCCATTGTTGGGCGCCGGTGCCGTTGCAGGTGAACAGTTGGACTCCGGTGCCGTCGGCCGGGTTGGCACCGGCCACGTCGACGCATTTGCCGCCGATTCCGGTGATCTGGCCGGTCCGCTGGGTTCCGCCGCTCGCGCTGGCGCTGAACGAGAAGCTGTTGGTGGCGAAGCCCTTGCCGCCGTTCCAGATCTCGGTGCCGGCCTCGACGTCGATCAGGAAGTGGTTCGGGTTGATCGAGCCTCGGGCGACCGCGTCGTTCAGCATGGCCTTGATGTCCAGGTTGGTGAAGGACGTGCCGCCGCCCTGCAGGACGTAGGAGATGATGTTCCACGAGGTCTGCCGGCCGGTCCAGACGTTCCAGTTGTGGCCAGCGGCGTTGGACGTGCCGGTGTTCGTGCCGAACGGGCCGACGCCGCCTCGGCTGTTCAGCCAGATCATGACCTCGGTGCCGTCCGGCTGGCCGGGGGTGGTCGGCGTCGAGTTGATCCAGATGTCGTAGGCCACGTCGAAGGCGCCCGTCGTGGGTTGGGTGGTGCTCCAGGACGAGACCGCGGTGCCGAGCTTGCTGACCTGGATCGGCAGGCCGCTACCGGTCGTGCAGGCGCCCCAGTGGCAACCCTTGTAGATCGACGGATAGGTCGCGGGCGCGCCGCCCGGCTGGAGGTTGAAATTGGCCGTGCTGACGGACCACGCGGTGCCACTGGTATAGGTGACGCATTGCGGGAGGCTGGAATTCCATTCGTTGGACTGGATGGTGTACTGGCTGTTCAGGATCGAAATAGCGCCCTGTCCCTGGCAGTTCGTGGTGTCGAACGGCTGGACCGCGTGGGCGAACGCGGCCGACAGGGACGTGAGCAGGAGGGACGCTATGGCGACGACGAACAATACTGTTCTGCGAGTGCGCATGAACGCTCCTGGTAACGGATGCAGATGTCCCTGGAAACTCTGCTACGCGGCACGGAGCGGTGGTGAAACTTTCACGGTACTTCCGACATGACGTTTTCACGGGGAACGATCCCGCCCGCCCGAAGGGCGGGATCACCCGGTCCGGCTACGCCGTGTCCTTGCGGGTCCACAGTGGAACCAGCGCGGCCAGCGCCATGATCGCCACGGCGATGACCGGGTGCAGCGCGCCGACGTACGGCGTGCCCGCCCTGGCCACGAAACCCTCGCTCCCGGTCAGCACGAACAACACGATCACGGTGATGACGACACGTCGCGACGGCCGCGCCACGATCACCGCGATCAGGAGCAGCAACGCCAACACCGCGAGGATGTTGCCGAGCGTGCGGTGCGCGTCAAGACTGTGCGCGTCCTTGACCGGCCCCGTGGCGGCGAAGATGCCGGAGCCGGCCAGGTAGATCTGCACGATGACGGCGGTACCGAACAGCATGGCGCCGTAGCGCACGATCGTCGTGGCCACCCACCGCGCGCCGGACACCGGCGCGGACCCGTGTGCGACGCTGGTAGCCGCGTTCTCCTCAGTCATTGCGCAAGCAAACCACAGGGTCGACAGGCCGGCATCCGCCCGGTGACGTGTCCGGCGTACGTCCGGTGATGTAGGCGGATCGGCCGTCAGCGGTGCTCCTTCGCGATCGCTTCGCGTACGGCCGGGACGATCTCGCCGGCCCAGCGGCCGAGGGAAACGGCGTCCGGCGTGCCGAAGCCGGCCGCGAAGAGGACGAAGCCCGATGCGGCGTGGGTCAGCACGGCATCGGTCAGTTCCTCGATCCACTGGCCGACCGAACCGCCGATCCAGCGGCCGTCGGGGTCCCGTGTGTCGGCCCGCGCCCGGTCGAAGATGCGGCCGGGGAAGTTGAAGACCGTGCGGATCTCGTGTGGATCACGGCCGACGGCCGCCGCGGCTTCGTCGATGATCGGCCGTGACAGCCGGTACCGCTCGCTGCGCCAGTCCGACGCGTGGCCGGGGATCCAACCGTCGGCCACCCGACCGGTGGCGGCCAGGGATTTCGGGCCGACCGATCCGGTCCACACGGGAACCGCCGCCACGGGCGCGGGCTCGATCTGGTCCACCTGGTAGTGGCGGCCCCGGTAGGTGACCGGCGGACCACCACCGGACAGCAACTTGACCAGGACGATCGCCTCCTCGAATGCGTCAACGGCATCGCCCGGCGTGAGCCGCGGCACGCCGAGGTCGGCGATCCGGTCCCAGCGTCCGCCCGCGCCCATGCCGAGCACGATGCGACCGCCGGACAGCGCCGACAACGATGTCACCGTCCGCGCGAGCATGGGTGCGGGCCGGGTCGGCAGGTTGGTGACGTTGACGATGCCCGAGAGGTGCCGCGTACGGCCGAGGACGAATCCGACGCCGGCATACGCGTCCAGGACCCTGCCCAGGTAGGGATGGTCGGACAGCGAGAGGATGTCAAGGCCGTCCTGGTCGGCCTGTTGCGCCGTGCGCAGCAGGTCCGGCGTGTGCTCGATGCCGCTCTGCGCACCGAAGCCGAAGACGACTTCTGGTCCGGTCAATTTGCGCTCCCCGGTCGACGAAAAATTGCAGTTCGTGCCACGAACTATATTAGTTCGTGGCACGAACCACAACCCGTCAGTGCTGGGGAGCGTCCAGTTCCATGAAGACGACCGGAACCTTGTTGTCCAGCACGATGCGGCCGAGCAGTCCGGCGAGCGTGTCGCGTTCCGCGGCGTCGACCCCGGCCAGCAGCTTCTCGACGCGCCGGCAGGTCTCCGCGTAGAACTCCGCAGCGAGCCTGCTGCCCTGCGGCGTAAGGGCGACCCGCACCGCACGCGTGTCCCGCGGGTCGGGCTCGCGCCGGACGAAGCCGTTGCGCTCGGTACGGTCCACCAGGCCGGTCAGGCTCGACTTGGCCAGCCCCAGCATCGCGCCCAGTTCGCCCATGCCGCACGGCCGCGGCATCAGCACGCACAGCAACTGCCCCTGCTGCGGAGTGAGGCCGTGCTCCCGACCCGACTCGGCGTACACCGCATTCACCAGGAAAGCCGACCGCACCAGCCCGGCCACAACCCCGATCTGGCGCTTGTCCACTCGACCAGCGTAACACCTGACAATTCGCGAGACGAACTATCCGGGGCTTGACTCTGGACTCGACTCCAAGTTCTAGCCTCGTGGGGTGCACACCGCGCTGACGATCACGACCGTGGCTGCCCGAGTGGGCGTGCGGCCGGACACGATCCGCTACTACGAGCGGGTCGGCCTGCTGCCGGCCCCGGCCCGTACCGCCGGTGATCATCGGCGGTATTCGGTCGCCGTGATCGACCGACTGCTGTTCATCCGGGGGGCGCAGCGGCTCGGGCTGCATCTTGCCGAGATCAGGGAGTTGCTCGCGGCGCGGGACACCGGGGTGTGCGCGTGCGGGCCCGCCGAGGAACTGCTGCGCGGCCATCTCGCCGAGATCGACGCGGAGATGACTCGGCTGGGCAGGTTGCGCACCGAACTGGCCTCGATGCTGGATCACATGCCAGGTCCGGACTGTCCGGATCCGGTGCCGGGCACCTGGTGCCCGCCGGTCGACGTGCCGGAGGGAGGTGAGCCGGGATGACCTGTTGTGAGTGTGGCTGCTGCTGCGGCTGATCAGGACTTCCCGTCCCGAAGGCGCCCGGGACGGGACCGCCGACCGCGGGATCGGTCGTATGCTGGGCCTGCGATGAGGCAGGTGAACGGCAACGGCCAGGCGCGGGCGGCGGCGGAGTCGCTCGCGGTGCGGGTGTTGGCGCGGGTGTCCGCGTTGACCGACGTCCTGGTGCGCACCATTGAGGACCAGAATCCCGGATACCGCACCGTCGGCGTGGTGCCGCAGGACGACCTCTGGCGCTCGTGTCACGACAACCTCACCCGGGTGCTCGAGTTGATCGCCGAAGGCGCGGGCGGCGTGCCGCCGGAGGCCGACGGGCGCTACGACGCGGCGCGGGCGACCGGGCGGCGGCGGGCCGAGCAGCGGATGCCGCTGGACGACGTGCTGCGCTCGTTCCGGCTGGGCGGCAGGCTGGTGTGGGAGTCGTTGATCGATCAGGCCCATGTGGACAATTCGGTCGACACGGATGGCTTGCTGGATGTGGCAACCCGGGTCTGGGAGGTCGTCGACACCACGTCGGCTCAGGTGGCGGCCGCTTACCACAGCACCGAGAGCAATCTGGTTCGGACGGACGAGCAGCGCAGGGCCGCGCTGTGGGAGGGCCTCTTACAGGGGCGGGCCAAGGATCTGGCGTTCGCCTACGAGGCGTCCCGGATCATCGGCATACCCGTGGAAGGCCCGTGTGCGGTGGTGGTGGCCGACATCGGGCCATCGGGTGCGACACCGTGGGAACGTCGGCTCGCGGCAGGCCGGATCGGTTCGGCGTGGCAGGTGCGTGCCAACACGATGGTCGGGCTGCTGACCCTGCGGCAGCCCACAATGGACCCGGCGATCCTGCGGGACGTGCTGGACGTGCCGGCCGGCGTGTCCCTGGTGGTCCGTGGGCTCGCCGAGGTGGACGTGGCCTACCGGCAGGCTTTGCTCGCGCGGCGCACCCTGCCGGCCGGTCGCAGCGAGGTCGCCGTGCTGGCCGAGCGGTTGCCGGAAGCCCTGCTGCTCAACGCGCCGGAACTGGCCGACCAGCTCGTGCGCCGCTGGCTCGGGGACCTGCTGGCCGTGCCGGCCGCGGAACGCCGACTGCTGCTGGGGACGCTGCAGATCTGGGTGGCCACCGGCGGCTCGATCCGGCACACCGCGGAAGCCGCGTGCTGCCACCGCAACACCGTGATCAACCGGTTGCAGCGGATGCAGGCCATCACCGGCCACGACTTCACCGATCCCGCCTGCCAGGTGGAGCTCGCGCTGGCACTGCGTGCTTCCGCGCTACAGGGCTGACCCGCGAATGTGCGATGTGCACAACGGGACTACCCCAAACGTAGGCACAGTGACGATGGTCACTCGGTGTACGTCCTGACACACTCTCCATCACCGGTTGGAGATCGTCGAGAGGACCCACCGTGGCTGAACAACGCCGTTCACCGGATTCACCAAGCCGCCGCAGGTTCCTTGGCTACCTGCTCGCCGCGCCGACCCTGGCGATCGGGGTGCAGCTCGTCGACCCGCAGTCGGCGAACGCGGCGATTCCGTCGCCGCCGCAGCCGGAGGACCTCTTCGATCTCGGTGACCTGCAGAATCTGGCCGCCGCACCGACGTCGGGCCTGATCTCGGTGCAGGTCAACGCGGACGGCACGGCGTCGTTCGCGATGCACCGCGCCGAAGTCGGCCAGGGCATGACCACGTCGGTGGCCATGATGATCGCCGAGGAGATGGACCTGCCGCTGGACAAGGTCGTCGTCACGCTGGCCGACGCGCGCCCGGAACTGCTGATGAACCAGCTCACCGGCGGTTCCAACTCGACACGCAGCATCTACCTGCCGGTCCGCACCGCCGCCGCCATCGCCCGCCAACAACTCGTCGCCGCCGCCGCGAAACAGTGGAACGTCACGCCCACCGCGCTGAGCACGGCGAACGGGATGGTCAGCGACCCGAGTGGCCGCACCGCCACTTACGGGTCGCTGGCCGTCGCGGCGGCGAGCGCGACGACGACGCAGGTCAGCGTGCCCGCGCTGAAGTCCCCGTTGCAGTTCACGATCCTTGGCACGCCGCAGAACCGGATCGACGCGCGCGACATCGTGACCGGGCGCAAGCAGTTCGGCATGGACCTGCAGGTCCCTGGCGCGCTGCCGACCATGGTGGCCCGGCCGCCGACGATCAACGGCACGGTCGTGTCGGTCAACAACTCGGCCGCCGTCAAGGCCATGCCGGGTGTCACCGACATCGCGGTGCTCTCACACGGGGTCGCGGTGCGCGCGCAGACCTTCGGCCAGTGCATCGACGCGATCGGAGCACTCCAGGTCACCTGGGGTGCCGGCACGGTGGACAACCAGTCCGACGCATCCGTACTTGCGGCGCTGAAGGCGGCAGAACTACCGCTGATCGTGCCCCCACTGCTCGCCCAAACGGTAGATGCGGAATTCACGTTCGCGTTCGCCAGCAACAGCCCGCTCGAACCCGACAACGCCATCGCCGACGTGCGCGCCGACAGTGCGGAGATCTGGTCCAGCCTCAAGGTGCCGATCACCGCGCAGGAGGAGATCGCGGCGATGCTGGGGCTGCCGCAGGGCGCGGTCAAGGTGCACGTGGTGCAGGGCGGCGGGTCGTTCGGCCGGCACCTGTTCCACGACGTGGCGCTGGAAGCGGCCGAGGCGTCGCAGAAGATGGGGAAGCCGGTCAAGCTGTCCTGGTCGCGCACCGACGACTTCCGGCAGGGCCGCACGCACCCGATGTGCACCTCGCGGGTCCGGGCGAACATCCTGCTGGGCAACGTCGTCACGTACGAACAGCGGCACACCAGCGTGCAGACCGACTTCAGCCACGGACTCGGCGAGATGATCACCGCGACGGCCGCGAGCCTGCCGATCGCGGGCAACCTCACCTTCGCCGAATCGATCTTCGAGCTGTCCCAGTCGTCGCCCTACAACTTCGGCGTGACAACGCAACTGCTCAACGAGGTGCCGCTGCAGTTCAACACCGGCAGCATGCGCAACATCTACTCCCCCAACGTGGTGTGCGCGCAGGAGCTCGTCGTCGACCAGATCGCGAACCGGATGCATACGGACCCGGTGACGTTCCGGCGCCAGTACCTGAAGAACAGCCGGCTGCTCGCCGTGCTGAACAAGGCGGCCCAGGTCGGCAACTGGGGCCGGGCGATGCCGGCGGGTACGGCGCAGGGTGTCGGGGTGCACGCCGAGTACCAGGCCGCGATCGCGTGCCTGGTGGAGATCGACTGCACGCCTGCGACGGTGAACCGTCAGATCCCCAACGCGGTCACCGGACCCCGGGTGACCAAGGCCGTTGTCGTCGTCGATCCCGGTTTCGCCGTCAACCCGAGGGGCCTTGAAGCGCAGATGATCGGCGGCATGAACGACGCCATCGCGCTGGCGCTGACGTCCAGCCTGCACATGCAGCACGGCATTCCGCTGGAAGGCAGCTGGGACAACTACTTCTACACGCGACAGTGGAACACGCCGCTGGACATGCAGGTCGTGATCATGCCCAACACCTCTACCAGCCCCAGCGGCGCGGGCGAACTGGCGGTGGCGCCGTCGTTCGCGGCGATCGCGTGCGCCTACGCCCGTGCCACCGGGAAGCTGCCAACCTCGTTCCCGATCAACCACGGCACGCTGAGTTTCACGCCGTATCCGTTGGAACCGTCCACCCCGCAGTCGCCGACCGACGGTCTCGTCAACACATTCTAAGGAGTCCTGGTGTCCAGCCACACTTTCGTACTCAACGGCACGCAGGTCACCGTCGAGGCCGACGACAACGTCCGCCTGCTGTGGGTGTTGCGTGACCTGTTGGGCGTCACCGGCCCGAAGTACGGCTGCGGCCTCGAGGTCTGCAAGGCCTGCACGTCGCACATCAACGGCAAGGCGTTCAACCCGTGCTCTGTCCCGGTCTCCCAGATCAAGCCGACCGACCAGATCACCACGATCGAGGGCCTGCCCGCGACGGTCGGCCAGGACCTGCATCCGATGCAGGAGGCCTGGCTGGCGCAGGATGTCGCCCAATGCGGCTACTGCCAGCCCGGCCAGATCATGACGGCCGTCGCGAAGGTCAAGCAGGCCAAGGCGGCGGGCCGTCAGATCACCGACGACGATCTCGACCAGATCCG
This sequence comes from Candidatus Melainabacteria bacterium, assembly GCA_963702275.1. Lineage (GTDB taxonomy): Bacteria > Actinomycetota > Actinomycetes > Mycobacteriales > Pseudonocardiaceae > DATEPR01. Next base: position 93,876 of record CAVPCF010000069.1, on the reverse strand, counting down.
CAACATCTGCCGCTGCGGCACGTATTCCCGGATCCGGGCCGCGATCAAAGCGGGCGCGCAGAACATGTGACACCAAACGGCACAGCAGCCGCTGTCAACTGTCACTCATCGTCAACTGTCATTCACCTCGACGCGGTTCTCACCTGCACATCCTCCCGTCACACTCCGGATGACGGCGCCCGACCCATCCTGCCCAGGCGCCGTCTTGCGGGAGGATGTCATGCGCAGCAACCGGTTCAAGGAGTTATGGAAAGTCGGCGTCGCCGCCGCGATCGGCGTCGTGGTGGTGATCGGCGCGGCCACACTCGCGTCGACGAATCCGACCACACCACGGGTCAACACCGTTCTGGCGGCGGCACACACCGACCCCGACCAACGGAAGGTCCAGCCCGCCAACGGTATCGACCCTGAGGCGAACGCATCCGGCAACGCGGTGCGGGAGAATCCGACCGGTGACGAGGAAGAGCGCGAAGCGACCGTGCCGCATCCCGGCGCGACCGCCGCGAGTTGCGGCGTGGAACGCTGGTCGGTCAAGACCGGCACCGACGCGGACATCAGCAAGGTCAACCTCGGTTCCACCACGTCCACCACGATCGCCAACCTGGACGCGCTGTCCGCACCCGGCACGCTGCCGGCCAACAATCGCGTGTCGCCGACCGAGACGACCGTCTTCCAACTCCAGGCGACGCTGGTCGAGTACAAGCTGGAAAGCGACTCCGACTACCATCTTGTGCTGTCCGACGGCGGCAGCCACACCATGATCGCCGAGATCCCGGACCCGACGTGCGTCGGTTCCGGCAGCCCGCTGCTGTCCCGCATCACCGCGTCGCGCAACGCCTTCAACGCCAGGTTCACGGTGACCAGCAGCTTCAAGACCGCGAACGTGCCGGTCACCCTGACCGGCGTGGGTTTCTTCGACTTCCTGCACGGCCAGACCGGTGTCGCACCCAACGGCATCGAACTGCACTCGGTCCTCGGCGTGAACTTCGGCGGCACGACCGGCGGCAGCGTCACGGTGACCAACCCGGGCAACCAGAGCACCACCGTCGGAAACTCGGCGAGCCTGCAGGTCTCGGCGAGCGACACCGCGGGCGGCACCCTGTCCTGGTCGGCCGCCGGTCTACCGGCCGGCCTGTCGATCAACGGCTCGACCGGCCTGATCACCGGCACGCCGACCACCGCCGGCAGCAACAACGTGACCGTCACCGCGACCGACTCCACCGGACCGTCCGGCGCGACCCAGTTCACCTGGACCATCGCGTCGTCCGGCGGCGGTGGCGGCTGCACGGCAGCGCAACTGCTGGGCAACCCCGGTTTCGAGACCGGCGCGGCAGCGCCGTGGGCCGCCACCACCGGCGTGGTGGCCAACCGCACGACGGAACCGCCGCGCACCGGCACGTGGGACGCGTGGCTGGACGGCTACGGCACCACCCACACCGACACGCTCTCCCAGGCGGTCACCCTGCCGACCGGCTGCGCCAACTACACGTTCGCCTTCTGGCTGCACATCGACACGGCGGAAACGAGCACCACCACCGCGTTCGACAAGCTCCAGGTGCAGGTGCTCAACGGCGCCGGCACGGTGCTGTCCACCATGGCAACCTTCTCCAACCTCAACGCGGTCACCGGCTACGCCCAGCACAGCTTCTCGCTGGCCGCGTTCGCCGGGCAGACCGTGACACTGAAGTTCACCGGCACGGAGGACAGCATCGACCAGACGTCGTTCGTCCTCGACGACACCGCCGTCAACGTGAGCTGAGCCGTTTCGTTCTGGCGCGGCGGATTCCACACCTCATCCGCCGCGCCAGACAACACCGATTAATCTGCTTGTCGGCCATACGAATGAAGTCGACGGCATTCGGGTGAAGCGCGTCGTAATCCGAAACGAATACCCGGATGCGGACGACGTGGCATTACGCGGCCAAAACCACAGTGGACTGTCCGCGCGACCCGAAATTCGGCGTGTGACGCCGAAGTGATCATTCCTGCACATTATCCGAGGTGTGATGTGAATTCATCCACGCATGTTCCCCGTTCCACGGCGGCACGGCTGCTCATGCTGCTGGGGACCGCACTACTGGTGGTACTGGGCATGGTCACGCCGGCCATGGCCGCGAACGCGGCAGCAAGACCGGCGGCGCCCACCGTGTCCGAAGTACAGGTGTTCGTCGGTTACGCGGACACTTTGCGGGCCGATCCCGTCAATTTCCCGACACCGTGGTCCGGTTCGCCGAATGTGGTGTTCGCCGGTTGCACGGTGAACTGTACGTTCGATGCCGGCGCGGTGCGTTTCGTGAACAACACGCCGCTGCCCGTCACGTTGGACTCGGTCAAGGTCCAGCTCAGCACGTGCGTGTTCGACATGTGGCCGCACGGCACGGTGCTGCAACCCGGACAGCAGTTCATCATCACGCAGACCGCGAGTGGCGCGGCAGGCGGCTGTGACAATGCGAACGGCTTCTTCGACACGTCCGACATCGGCCCGAACGGCGCGAACTGGGCCGGCAACTGCACCCAGTCCGGTGTCATTCCGCAGGTCATCGCGTCCATCGACGGCGTGCCGAGCACGTTCAACGACAGCGGCCAGGTGCTCAACACCGGTGGCATCGACAGGGCGTCCTGCGCTGGCGGGCCCAACGAGTCGACGCAATGGACCTCCGCCGGCAGCCAGCCGTGCATCGGCTCCACGCTGGCGCTGACACCGTCGACCCAGACCCAGACGGTCGGCTCGCCAGCGACCGTCCAGGCCACGCTGCAGAACTCCTGCGGCACCGGCCTGCAGGGCGCGGTGGTCAACTTCGCCGTCACGGCAGGACCCAATGCCGGCGTCACCGGCACCGGCACCACCGACGTCAACGGCGTGGCCACGTTCACGTACACCGGCTCTGTGACGGGTACGGACACGGTCAGTTCGTCCACCACCAACCCGGCTGGCACGATCACGTCGAACTCCGTGTCGGTGGTCTGGCAGAAGGCCTCGTCGCAACTGATGATCACCGGCGGCCAGACGGGTTCCGACTTCAACGACGCGGCCGTGGTGGCCGCGACGCTCAGCGACAGCCACGGCGTACTCCCCGGGCGTCTCGTGACGTTCACCTTGAACGGCACTGAAACCTGTGGGGCGACGACCAGCGCCACCGGCGTCGCGGCCTGCGACATAACCCCGCGCGAAGCGGCCGGCGGCTACCCGCTGACCGCCACGTTCGCCGGTGACGCCACGCACAACGGCACGTCGGCGACATCGACGTTCACGGTGACACACGAGGAAACCACGCTCACCTACACCGGCCCGACCAAGACGGCGGACGGCCAGCCGATCACGCTGTCCGGCGTGCTGAAGGAGGACGGCACCACACCGATCGCCGGGCGGACGGTCACGTTCACCCTCGGCAGCGGCGTGACATCGCAGTCCTGCGCCGGCACCACGAACGCCGCGGGTTCGGCATCGTGCACGATCGCGTCGGTGAACCAGCCGGGATCGGCGACCTCGATACCGGTCACCGCGGTCTTCGCCGGTGACGCGTTCTACCAGCCGGCGTCCGCGTCGGCCACGCTGAAGCTGTTGTTCATGACCGGACGGGCGTTCGGCCTGAAGACCAGTGGGCTGGTGACGATCTCGCCGGTGCCGGACACCGGTTCGGTCGCCACGGCCGCCGCCACGACGGTGGCACCGCCGTGCGTGCTGTCCATCGGCGGGCTGATCTCGGCGCATACGTTGTGCGCCAAGGTAATCACCACCGTCAACCCCGGCGCTTCGACGGCGACGGCGTCCGTGCAGGACGCGACGATCGGCGTGCTCGGCCTGCCGGTGATCAAGATCGGTCTGGTGCAGGCGACCTCGCACACCACGTGTGCCGGTTCCACCGGTGACGCGATCGTCACGTCGATCTCGGTGGGCGGTATCCCGGTGAACATCTCGCTGCACCCGGCACCGAACACCACGATCAGCGTGCTGGGGATCACCCTGGTGCTCAACGAGCAGACCCCCGTGCCCGGCGCGGATCAGGGGCTGACGGTGAACGCCGTGCATGTCAGCGCGCTCGGCCTGCTGGACGTGGTACTCGCGTCGGCGACCAGCGACATCCACAACTGCTGATCGGCTCGAGTTGGCGAGGACCGTCCGGCTCCGGCCGGGCGGTCCTCGGACGTTCAAATGGTTTGCCAAGATTCGCGGGAAAGACTGACGGCATGTCCAGCACCTACGAGACGGCAGACCGCCGGACGGCCGCCGCCGCCCCGGCGGCAATGCGCCGTGGCGCGGGGCACTGGGTGGCGCGCGTCGCTCTCGTGGCGGGCGGGTTCGCGGCATGCGGATTCTGGTGGTTCGCCCCGGTGTCGACGGCACTGAACGCACCCGGCCCGGTACTGACCGCGGCCGGTCGGCTGGCCGGGCTGCTCGGCGCCTACCTGGCGTTGGTGCAACTGCTCCTGCTGGCCAGGCTGCCCTGGCTGGAACACGCGGTCGGGTTCGACCGGCTGACCGCCTGGCATCGCGGCCTCGGCACCAACGTGGTGCTCCTGCTGGTGACGCACGTGCTGTTCGTGACGGCCGGCCTGTCGTTCACCGAGCACCACGCGCCGTGGTCGGCGGCCGTCGAGATCATCACGACCTATCCGGACATCATCCTCGCGCTGATCGGCATGGGCCTGTTCCTGGTTGTCGCGATCACCAGCGCCCGGTTCGCCCGCAGGCGTCTGTCGTACGAAGCCTGGTACCTGGTGCACGTCAGTGCCTATCTGGCCGTGGCGCTGGCGTTCTTCCACCAGATCTCCAGCGGTGGCGACTTCATCACCGATCCGCCCGCCCGCGCACTGTGGATCGCGCTGTACGCGGCCGTGGCGGGCAGTGTCGTCTGGTGGCGGCTCGTGGTGCCCGCGCGACAGTGGTTCCGGCACGCGATCACCGTGGACAAGGTGGTGCGCGAGACGCCGGACACGGTGAGCGTCTGGTTGCGCGGGCGTGATCTCGACGCGTTGGACGCGCGGCCGGGGCAGTTCCTGCTGTGGCGGTTCGTCACCGTCGGGCACGTGTGGTCGGCCCATCCGTACTCGCTGTCCGCGCCCGTGCTGCGGAATCGGATGCGGATCACCGTGAAGGACGCGGGCGACCACTCCGCGCGGCTGGCTCGGCTGCGCCGTGGTGTGCCGGTGTTCGCGGAAGGCCCGTTCGGCCACTTCACGGCCGACACCCGACGGCTCGGTCCGGTGCTGCTGGTCTCCGGCGGCTCCGGCATCGCGCCGATCCGCGCGTTGGCCGAGCAACTGCTGCGCGAGCGGGCCGACGTCGTGCTGCTACACCGGGCCAGCACCCGGGACGTGCCGCTGCGCAGGGAACTGGATGCCATGGCCGCCAAGGGTTTGACCGTGCACTACGTGATCGGCCGGCGCGCGGAACGCCGTGGCGATCCACTCGCACCAGGACCGCTCCGCCGTCTGGTGCCCGACCTGGGGCAGCGCAGCATCTACGTCTGCGGCCCGGCCGGCATGACCACGACCGTGCTCGCCTCGCTGCGCAGGCTGGGCGTGCCGGCAAGCCACATCCACACCGAGGAGTTCAGCCTGCGATGAGCAATCGACGCCTCGCCGGACTGGCCGGACTGCTCGCCGGCATCGGCCTGCTCGTCGCCGCGAAGGCGGCCGGCGGCCAGCCCGCGCACCAGCAACAGGCCGCCCTGCTCCCGGCGGCCACCCCGCCGACCACCCAGCCGTCCACTCAGGGCGCTCCCCCACCGACCACCACGGCGCCGCCGGCCGCACCGTCCGGGCCGCACACTGTCGACGGCAGTGTCATCGACACGCCGTACGGGTCCGTTCAGGTCGCCGTGGTGTTCAGCGGCACCAAGATCACCGACGTACAAGCGAAGCAGACACCCGACATCGACGGCCGCAGCGTGCGGCTGGCCGAACTGGCCACGCCGATCCTGCGCCAGGAGGTGCTCAGCGCCCAGTCCGCCCACATCGACACGGTGTCCGGCGCCACGTACACGTCCGACGGCTACGCACAGTCGGTGCAGTACGCGATCGACCACTCTCACGGCTGAACGATCAGCGCGTCCAGGCCGGCGGAACGGTGGACCTCGCGTTCGGCGTCGACCGCGTACACCAGGCAGCCCGGCTGGCTCGCCGCCCACGCGATGCCGTCGGCGCCCATGGCGAACGCCGCGGTCGCGGTGGCGTCCGCCGTGGTCAGGTCGTCGGCCAGCACGGTAAGGCTGAGCAGCCCGGTGGCCGGGCGGCCGGTGCGGCCGTCCAGGATGTGTTGGCCCCGCTCGTAACACGCCGAAGTCGCCACGGCGCCGTCCCGCAGGGCGAACGTCACGCACATCTGGTGGGCCAGCTCGGGATGCCGGACGCCGATCCGCCACGGACGACCCGGGTCCGGTTCACCCCTGGTCACCACGTCACCGCCCGCGTTGATACAGAAATTCGCCACACCGTCGGCAACCAGCAGGTCAGCCGCCCGCTGCACCGCCCATCCCTTGACAACGCCGCTCGGGTCCAGCCCCCGACCGGGCAACCGAGCCCGAAACGCGCCGCCCGATCGCCGTTCGTAGTCGGCGCACAGCGCCAACACCTCAGCCAGCTCGGCGCTGCGCTGCGCCAACTCACCCCGGTCAAACCGGCTGACCTCGCTGGTCGGCAGGAACGGGCTGAACCGCTCGTCCACCTCCCGGAGCCAGGCGAACGCCCTGCGCAGCGCGTGCCGGAAGTCGTACGAGCGAGGGCGGACCTGAACCGACACCACCAGCCCCATGACGTGCTCGACGGCGCGGTCATCGGTCGGCTGGTCCACGTCCCCAGTCTGCGACACGGCGCCTGGGAATTCCTTGGGACAACGGGCGACATTTCTGACGAACCGCACGGAGGAATGGCCGGTGTTTGTGGCAACCACGGCGGTCGCCTTGCCGTGCTGCCGCGATCATGGGAGGTTGTCCGCGTTTCGGGCTCGACCACGTGCGGCAGCGGAGGCATCGTGGCTTCGATCATTATGGTGCCCTTCCACGGTGACGGCGCTGGTGTCGCGGAATTGAGTTGGGGCCAGCGGGAAATCTGGACCGCGATGCGGACACAGCAATCGTGGATCCCGATCGGCGGCGCAGGGCCGATCCCGCCGGAACAGGATGTAAATTACTTCGTCGCCGCGCTCGGTTTCATGGTCAGCCGGCACCAGTCGCTGCGCACCCGGTTGCGTTTCGAGCCGGACGGAAGCGTGCGGCAGGTGGTCGCCGACCGCGGCGAGATCCCGCTGCACGTGGTCGACGTGCCGGACGGCGACGACCCGGCGCGGGCCGCGGAAGAACTGCGGCACGAGTTCCACGAGAGCGAATTCGACTACGAGCGCGAGTGGCCGGTCCGCATCGCCGTGGTGCGGCAACACGGTGTCGCGACCCATCTGGTGGCCCTCTACAGCCACTTCGCGGTCGACGGCACCGGTGCCAAGGCGCTCATCGCGGACGCGGCGACCATGGGGCCCGACGCGCCGCCGGTCACGTCGCTGCCGCCGCTGGCGCAGGCCGCCTGGCAGCAGAGCCCGGCAGGTCAACGGCTGAACAGGGCCACGCAGCGGCACTGGCGGCGACAGCTCGCCAGGGTGCCCACCCGCCGGTTCGCCGACACCGACGACGAGCGGCGGCCACGGCACTGGCAGGCGTGGTTCCACTCCCCCGCCGCGTATCTCGGCATGCGGGCGATCGTGGCAAGGACCGGCGCCGAGACGTCACCGGTGGTGCTGGCTGCCGTGGCGGTGGCGCTGGCCAGGGTCACCGGCCGCAACCCGACCGCGTTGCAGGTCGTGGTGCACAACAGGTTCCGGCCGGGCCTCGCGGACACGGTCAGCCCGATCGCGCAGACCGGCCTGTGCGTGATCGACGTCGCCGACATCACGTTCGACGAGGCCGTGGAGCGCGCCCGGCAGAGCACGACCAGCACCTATCTCAACGCCTACTACAACCGCGACGAGATGACCGAACTGATCGCCGAAGCCGGCCGGGAACGCGGCGCCGAATTCGACCTCGGCTGTTTCTTCAACGACCGGCGCGACCAGCAGTACCGCGACGCGACGAACCCAATGCCCACACCGCAACGGATAGCCGCCGCACGAGCGGAGACGACCGTGCGGTGGGGTCCGCATTCGGACAAGCCGATCGAACGATTCTTCGTCCACATCCAGGACACGCCGGACACCCTGGATGTGCTCGCACAGGCGGACACCCGATGCCTGCCGCCGGACGACATGCAGGCGTTCCTGGACGTCTTCGAGTCGGTGCTGGTGGATGCCGCGTTCGACTCCGCGACGCCCACCGGGGTCCGGCAGCTGTCGTCGACCGGTCGCTAGCCCGGCTCTCGACGAGACAGCGTCCGCAGTCACATGGTGGCCTGGCGCACCATGGTGGCCAGCGATATGATCACTGGCGGTCGACTCCCTGGTCACAGCTGGCGCCACCACCTGATGATCACTCGACCGGGTGATCATCAGCGATTCCGGGATCAAATCACCCGGTCTCGTTCGTTAGCGAAATGACGCAGCCCCGCTCGCGACGACGACCACGCGCTCGCGACCACCGGCACTGCGCGCAACGCTGCCGGCACCGCAGGGCCGACGGGCACGGCGTCCAGTGCCAGCATCGCGAGCCGGTGCACGGGAGGGGCGTGGCGCGAAGGTGTCGAACACCGGCTGCCCGCGAGATCGCCTCGGCGCATGGAACACGCCATGCTGCTCTCCATGACGGAGCACGACGATCTGTTGGAACTGCCCACGGAGGCGTGGGCCCAGGCCGCCCTGGACGTGGTGGTGACGCGAGAACCACTGCCGCTGGCCAACCACAGCATCCGCAGCTACTTGTTCGCAAGACTGCGGGCCGAGGGCGAGGGGATGAGCGCCGAGGTCGATCCGCGGCTGCTGTTCGCGGCGACCGTGCTGCACGACATCGGCCTGCGCGCGGACACCACGAGCCGGGCGCGGTTCGAGGTGGACGGCGCCGACCAGGCAGCGGAGTTCCTGCGCGCGAACGGTTTCGGCGCGCCCGAGATCGACGTGGTGTGGGAGGCGATCGCGCTGCACACGTCGCCGGGTATCGCGGAGCGTCGCGGTCCGATCGCCATGCTCACCAGGGCGGGCGTGGGTATGGACTTCGGGCGGGACGCCGAGATCGTCGACGATGGGCAGGCGATGCGGATCCACCAGGCGTATCCGCGGCTGTCGATGGCAACCTCGTTGGTCGACGCGATCGTGGCGCAGTGCGAGAAGCTGCCGGAGAAGGGCCCGCGCTACTCGATCGCGGGTGAGCTGACCAGGGAACGGCGGACACCACCGCACCTGACGCAACTCGAGCAGGCCACGGCAACCTCGCGGTGGGGCGACTGACCACCTCCCACGGTGACCGGCAGGCGGACCCACGGCGTCCGCCTGCCGGTGAGTGACTCACCCGATCGACATCGTCTCCGCGCCCAGGTAGGTGCGGGCCGCCCAGGACACCGGGTCGGCGGCGAAGTGTCGTTGCAGGGCACCGTTGTTCAGCGCGTTGTCCAGGGCGGCCATGATCATGGACTGGTCGAGCACCAGCCGCCGGTGGCCGATGGCGCCGGTGGTCGGGTTCACCGCGTCGTAGAAACCGCCGTCTGACGTGTAGATGCCGGGGTAGCGGGTGCGCAGGGTCTGGATGTTCGCGTAGGCCTGCTGCGGCAGCACGTCCAGCGCGATCACGGACGCGTGCGGTGTCACCGTGGTCTCGGTGCCGCAGGTGGTGCACTGGGACAGTTGGTGTCCGGCCGGGAACCCGAGGCCCTCGACGCCGAAGCCGCCGTAGCCGCCCGTGTCGTCCGCTGTGCTGGACGGCGAGATGCCCCACACCGGGTAGCCGAGGGTCTGCGTCGCGTAGCGCTGCTGGATCTGGGCCGTGCGCGCATCAGCCAGCCCGAAGCTGTGCGGGCCCCACGCGGTCTCCGGCACGACCTGGTCGGCCATCAGCGCCTCGAACGAGCCGCCTGCCCAGGTCGGCACGTAGGTCAGCGTCGTGCCGGGATACGTGTAATGACCCTCCCAGACGCGGAACACCTTGCCGGACTGCGGATCGCGTTGGTTCTGCCACACGCCGGCCACCGGCCACTGGCCCTGCCAGGAGAAGTCCGGATCGGTCGGGCACTGCTGGGGCGGCAGGGTGCGCCAGGTGCGCCACCACACGTCGCCCGGCATCTGGTGCAGGCCCATGCCCAGGTACATGGCGATCCTGGGGTCGCTGTACAGCGCGCCGTTGTGGTAGCCGGCAGGGCCCTGGCCGACGTAGAAGCCGCCGAACATCTGGCCGGTCGGCTGGTTGCCGGCCACGGCGGGGTTCGTGTTGCACGCGGTCTGCGGCCGGTTGTCGTAGAAGATCCCGAAGTTCATCGGCGCGATGAGCTGGTTCACCAGGCCGGCCAGCTCCGGCATCGCCTGCCGGACGACCACGAGACCCGATGCGTACCAGCCGTTGTCGACGGCCGACAGGAAGAAGCAGTTGTCCTGGACGGGCGTTGTCTCGGTCTTGCAGTCGATGTCGCCGGGATTGCGGATGGTGTCGCCGTTGGTGGTGTCGTACCACTGGTACAGGAAGCCGTTCGACCGCTGGAGGCCACGCACTTCGTTCAGCGTCGCGGCGATCATTGCACGCGCCCGCGGGCGGCTGACCAGGCCGAGATCGTGTGCGGCCACCACGGCCCACAGGTAGACGCCGATGTTCGAGGCCGACGTGTAGTTGCCGCGCACGGTGCCGGGGCCGAGGTTGTCCAGCGGCAGGTGGGTGTTCGGGTCGACGTCCTGGCCGTAGAACTGCCAGGTGTCCCTCGCGATCCCGTACAAGACGGACCGCTGCTGGGCGGTCAGTCCGCTTTGCGCGTTGGCGGGTTGAGCGACCACAAGAGCCGCCGACAATGCGATGACCAATGCGATCAGACGCATGGCAGGGTGCCTCCTCGTTCAGGCGGTGAACGGTGTGGGCAGGGCGTCGAGCAGCGCCCTCGTGTAGTCGTCCTGGGGGTTGCGCAGGACGTCGACCGTCGGACCGTGCTCTACGACGCGGCCCTCGTGCAGCACGAACATCCGGTCCGCGATGACGCGCGCGCTGAGCAGGTCGTGGGTGATGTAGAGCAGGCTGATGCCGGTGCCGCGGAGCAGTTCCAGCACACCGGCCCGCAGCGAGACGTCCAGCATGCTCACCGGTTCGTCCGCGACCAGCAGGGCGGGGCGCGGTGCGAGCGCGCGGGCGATGACCACCCGCTGCCGCTGGCCGCCCGACAACTGGTGCGGCAGCTTGCCGGCGAACTGGTCCACCGGCGTCAGCCCGACGGTCTCCAGCAGTTCGTCCACCCTGGGACGTGCCTCCCGCTCGGACAGCCCGTGGTAGTTGACCAGTGGCCGGGTCAGTGCGTATCGGACGGTGTGCAACGGGTTCAGCGCCGCGTACGGGTCCTGGAAGACGAGCTGCACCCGGCTCCGGTAGGCGCGCAGTTGCCGGTGGCGCAGCCGGTCGACGCGGGTGTCACCGAACGTGATCGTGCCGGCGTCCGGCCGCTCCATGCCGGTGATCAGCCGGGCGAGTGTGCTCTTGCCGCTGCCGCTCTGCCCGACCAACGCGACCGGCTCGCCGGGTTCGATCGTGAACGACACGCGGTCGCAGGCCACGACCGACGGATCACCGCGCCGCCGGCCCGGATACCGCTTGGTGACGTCGTCCACGACGAGGGTCATCGCCGGCCTCCGGTCACATAGCAGGCCACCCCGTCGACCAACGGCGGCTCGGCACGCAGACAGCCGGGCTCGACCAACGGGCAGCGCGGCGCGTACGAGCAGCCGCCCGGCAGCCGCGCCAAATCCGGTGGGGCGCCCGGGATGCCGGTGATCGTGACCTGCTCGGCTCGCGGGTCCGCGTAGCAGCCCAGCAGCGCCCGCGTGTACGGATGGCGCGCATGGCTGATCAGCCGCTCCGACGGCTGGTCCTCGACGATCCGCCCCGCGTACATGACAAGCACCCGGTCCGCGGACTCCAGGACAAGGCCGAGATCGTGGCTGATCAGCAGCGCGCTGAAGCCGACCTCACGCTGCAACCGCTTGATGGTGTCGATGACCGCCTTCTGCACCAGCACGTCCAGCGCGGTCGTCGGCTCGTCGAACACCACGAGACGCGGTTCGAGGGCCAGCACGAGCGCGATGACCACCCGTTGGCGCATGCCGCCGGACAGTTCGTGCGCGTAGCGGCGCAGCGTGGTCGCCGGCAGGTGCACGCGGTCCAGCAGTTCGACGGCTCGTGCGCGGGCGGCGGCGCGGCTCGTTCGTTCGTGCGCCCGCAGCACGTCCACGAAGTGATTCTCCACTGTGCGGACCGGGTTCAGCGCGTTCATGCCGCTCTGCAGCACCAGCGCGAAACCCCGCCGCCGCAACGCACGCAACCGCTCCCCCGAGAGCGCCGCGATGTCGTCGCCCTCGAAGATCACCCGGCCGGAATCCAGTCGGGCCGGTGGCTTCAGCATGCGGGTCAACGCGTAGCCGAGCGTCGACTTGCCACACCCGGACTCCCCGACCAGGCCGACGAACTCGCCCGCACGAAGCGTCAACGACACGTCCCGCACCGACTCCACCCGGCTCGCGCCGGTCGGCTCGTAGACCACGCTGAGGTTCTCGACCTCCAGGAGCGTCACTGGGCAACCCCTTCGCGCAGGCGCGGATTGGACAGGGCGTCGACGCCGAAGTTGATCAGGGACAGGGACGCGGCGAGCAGGGCGATCGCGAGGCCGGGCGCGAGGATCTGCGGCCACTGGCCGACGAGCAGGGCGTTGTCGTTCTGCGCCCAGAACAGCATCGTGCCCCAGCTGATCGTGTTCGGGTTGCCAAGCCCGAGGAACTCGAGGCCGGCCTCACCCAGCACGGCAGCGGTGGCCGCGCCGAGGAAACTCGCGGCGACCAGGGACGTCATGTTCGGCAGGATCTCGCGGAACACGATGCGGTGCGGCCGTTCGCCGCTGAACTCGGCGGCGGCCACGAAGTCCCGGCCGCGCAACGTGGCCGTCTGCGCCCGCAGCACCCGCGCGCCCCACGCCCACCCGGTGAGCACCACGACCAGCACGATCACCCCGACACCACGGCTTGGCGAGTAGGTCGCGATCACGATCATCAGCGGCAGCGCCGGCACGACAAGGAACAGGTTGACGACGAAGTTGATCGTCTCCTCGGCCAGGCCACGCAGATAGCCCGCGAACAAGCCGACCGCGATCGCAATGACCGTGGACAGGATGCCCGCCGCGAACGCCACGACCAGCGAAACCCTTGTCCCATAAAGCAACCGGGACAACGCGTCCTGCCCGGAACCCGTGGAGCCCAGCCAGTGCGCGGCACTCGGGCCGACCGAACGGCCGAAGCCGCTGTCCGTCGGCGAGTACGGCGCCAGCAGCGGGGCGAATACCGCGACCAGCACCAGGACGGCCAGGATCACGATCCCGACCCGCGCCATCCGGTTGGCCCAGACCGTCCGCACGGCCCGCAACAGCGGCCGCGGCAGCCAGAACGACCTCGGCCGGGGGATGTCGAACGTATGGACACGGGTCGCGTTCATGTCGCGCTCCGGGTCCGGCGCGACCGTGGATCGAGCAGGCCGTAGAGCAGGTCGACGATCAGGTTCGCCACCAGCACGCTGACCGTGATCACCAGGAACAGCGCCTGCATCAGCGGGAAGTCCTCGTTGACGACGGAGTTGTAGAGCAGGTAGCCGACCCCCGGATAGGCGAACACGACCTCGGTGAGCAGCGACCCGCCGACCACCAGGCCCAGCGCCATACCGAAGGCGGTGATGTTGGGCAGCAACGCGTTGCGGGCCGCGTAGCGCAGCGCGATCGTGCGGCCGCGCAGCCCGTTGGCCTCGGCGAACGTGACGTAGTCCTCGCCGAGCGTGTTGACCATGTTGTTGCGCATGCCCAACAGCCAGCCGCCCAGCCCGCTGACCAGGATCGTCAACGCCGGCAGCACGCTGTGGAAGGCCGCGTCCGCGACGAACGACGGCGACCAGTTCGGCGAAACGGACGCCTGGTAGCCGCCCTTGATCGGGAACCAGTTCAGCTTGAACGCGAACACGAACAGCAGCAGCAGCGCGGTCCAGAAGTACGGAAACGCCGACGTGAACGTGCTGCCCACAGTGGACACCGCGTCGATCACCCGCCCGCGCCGCCACGCCGCCAGCACGCCCGCGAGCGTGCCGACGACGAACGCGAGCACGGTCGCCGACCCGACCAGCACCAGCGTCCACGGCAGCGCGGTGCGGATCAGCGAGGTCACCGGTTCGGGAAAGTACGTGTAGGAGATGCCGAACCGGCCGTGTGCCGCGTCGTCGAGGTAGTGCCAGTACTGCGACACAAGGCCGGTGTGCGGCACGCCGAGCGTGTCCTCGATGGCCTGTTTCTGTGCCGGGCTGACCGGTCCGGTGCCGGCCAGCTTGGCCAGCGCGGCGTCCGCCGGCGTGCCGGGCATCAGCCGAGGGATGAAGAAGTTCACCGTCACCGCGGCCCACAGCGTGGCCACGAACATGATCAGCTTGCGGGCGGCGGGGTGCATGTCACGACACGGCCTTCAGGTGCGTGACGATCATCAGCGGTGGCGCGCCGTAGGGCGCGGGCGGTGCGTACGGGTTGCTCGCGTCCGGCCAGCCGCTGAGCTTCTTGGTGCTGTACTCGGCCCAGGTCGCGCCGTAGAAGAGCGTGATGACCGGTGTCTGCTGGTACATCACCTGTTCGAGCTGGTGCACGGTGTCCTGTTGTTGCGCGGCCTGGGTTTCGCCCTGCATCTGGTGCAGCAGGCCGTCCAGGCGCGGGTCGCGGAAGCGGGAGAAGTTCGACGCGGCGGTCTGGCCGACCGGTGCGGTCTGGCCGCTGGCCAGGGTGTTGAAGAAGTCGAGATACGGGCTGCCGGTGCCGCCGAACGCGGCGATCGAGGCGTCGAAGGTGCCGTTCTGCATTGCCTGGTTGTACGCGGCGAACTCCGGGGTCTGGATGGTCGCGGTGATGCCGGCGGTCTTGAGCTGCTGTTGCAGGGTCTGCGCGGCCTGGAGCCAGTCGGTGTAGCCGTTCGGGGTCTGTAGCGTCATGGTGACCGGGCCGTTCGGCCCGACCAGCGTGCCGTTCTTCAGTGTGTAGCCTGCCTGGCTGAACAATTGTGTGGCTTTGGCCATGTCCTGGCTGACCACGCCGGAGTCGGGTAGCGACGGGTCGAGCCAGTTCTTGAGGTTGGGTAACAGGAGCCCGCTCTGCGATGCCGGCTGGACGTAGCCGTCCTCGGCTTTGTTCGCGATGTCCTTGCGGTCCAGGGCGTAGGAGAGCGCCTGGCGGAAGGTCGGGTTGTTGTACGGGGCCTTGGTCAGGTTGAGGAACAGCGAGATCGTGCCGCCGGGTGGGAACCAGTAGTGGTTGTTCTTGGTGTCCTTGCCGACCCAGGTCTGTGTGACGTTCGGGATGAACAGGGTCGCCCAGTCGTAGCCGCCGCGTGAGAGTTCGAGTTGGGACTGCTGGTTTCCGCTGAGCGCGGGGAACACCAGCGTCTTCGTGGCGACGTTGTCGGCCTGCCAGTACTTGGTGTTCTTGGTCAGCGTGTACTGGTTGGGATTGAAGGAACCGAGCGTGTACGGGCCGGTCACCACGGGCGCTGAGTTGCTGTACGTGGTCGGCTCGGCGATCGATCTCCAGACGTGTTCCGGGACGATCACCTCCTGCTCGACCTGTTGCGTGAACGGCACGTCCGGCGCGGTGAAGCGGACGGTGACGGTGTTCCCGGACGCCGTCACCGATGCCACGTGCTGCCAGATGCCCAGGCTGTCCAGTGCCGGGTACTTCTTCAGGTAGTTGAACGTGAAGACCACGTCCGCCGGGGTGAACGGCTTGCCATCGCTCCAGTTGACGCCCTTGCGGATGGTGAAGTCGGCCTCTGTCGCGCCTTTCAGGGTGTGGCCGGTGGCCAGGAACGGCGTTTCGTGGCCGTCGACGGCGTTCACGTACTCCAGCGGCTCGTACATGTAGGTCGTGCCGATGCGCTTGTTGGCGGAGAACGGGTTGAAGTTGTCCTGTAACGTCGGCGAGCCGTTGTCGACGCCGATGACGAGGGTGCCGGCGTCCGCGCCGGTGCCCGTGTTGTTCGCCGAACCGGAGCAACCGGCCAGGCCCGCCGCCACCAGTGCCGCGCCGAGCACGGCAGCCACTGATCGGATCATGCGTTCTCCTCCTTCAGGCGGATCCGCGCCACGCCCGGCATGGGCAGATCAAGGCCGAATCGGGCAATGCCGTTGTGCGGCGTGACGTTGGGCAGCGGCAGTTCGTGCAGCTGGTCCCGCTCCCTCAGCCGCGCCCACAGTGCGTCGTCTGGCCAGTCGAAGTCCGGTGGGCAGGCCGCCACGATGTTGGAGTGCCATTCGTCCACTCTGGCCAGTTTCACCTGGTACGGCTTGTCGTCAAGGCCGTTGACGGTGACCTTGAGGTGGCGGTCCAGCCTCGGGTCGCCGCGCATCAGGTCGGCGTTGATCGTGCCGTTCCACAGCAGGATGTCGACGGTGCCGTCGTCGTGTCTCGTAGCCCACGCCCGCACCAGCACGTCGTCGACCCGGGTCGCCAGCACGTGGTCGCCCTGATGTGCGGCCAGGTGCGCCGCCCAGTACCGTGGCTTGCGCAGGTTGCCGACGGTGAGCAGGCCGAAACCGTTGTGGAACAACCTCGGTGGGCGGCCGAGTTCCTCGAAGTGGTCGCTGATCACCCAGTACGCCAGCCGGTCCACCTGGGTCGACTGGAAACCGCTGAGCACGAAGGGCGCGCCCGCGACGCTGTCGTGGATCGGGCCGAAATGCGTCGATCCGACGCCCCATTCCGTCCACCACACGGGCACGTCCATGCCGTGCCGTTCGAGGGTGGCGCGGGTGTCCAGCGGCAGGTTGCCGTAGGTGTGCGTGGTCAGGAAGTCCAGCGGCACGTCGTTTTCCTTGGCGTGCTTGACAAGGGCCTCCACCCATTCGCCTGCTGCTGTCGACGGGCCGCCCACACGCAGCCGGGGGTCGACGTTCTTGACCGCGTCCGCCGTCACGTCGTAGAGCCGCAGGTAGTCGTCCTTGGTGCCGGACCAGAACACCACCAGGTTCGGTTCGTTCCAGACCTCGAAGCCCCAGTCCGCCACCTCGTCGATCCCGTAGCGGTCCACCAGGTGCGCGGCCAGTTCACGCACCAGTTCCCACCACTGGGTCCAATCGCGCGGCGGCGAGATGATGCCGCGGTAGGCGAACACGGTCTGTTGTGGATCTCTGGCCAGCGCGGCCGGCATGAAGGACAGCTCGACGACGGGTCTGACACCCAGCGCGAGGATCTGGTCGTACTGCGCGTCGATCTGGGCGAAGTCGAACTTCAGTTCGTCGGTGACCACCTGGTTGTCGTCGTGCAGGATCGCGTGCGCGCGGACGTGCGTCACGCCGAGGTCGTCGTGGGCGAGGCGGAGCGCTTCGGCGAACTCGGTGCCGATGTTGTCGCCGAACCGCAGCTGTGTCAGGCGTTCCGAGCCGACCATCCGCCAGATCCGGTTGAGCGTGCCGGTGACCGTCGTCGCGTCGACATCCACCGTGACGTCGTGGGCCGGGCCGTTCATGGTGTGTGCGCGCACCACGTCCGACCAGTGCCAGACCGGGTGTTCCGCGCCGGCCACCGCGCCGATCCGGTAGCGGTACTCGACGCCGTCCTCGATGCCGGTGTCGGCGAACGGCGGGCCGACCACAGCGGCGACATCGCTGCCGCCGTGGCTCACCAGCACCGGTTCGCCGTCGGTGCGCTCGATCAGGTAACCGGCGGCACCGGGTACTTTATCCCAGGTCAGTTGGACGTGCCCGACGGCGGGCGTGGCGCGGACGCCGGTCGGCGCCGGCAGCGCGAGTGCCGGGTCGGCGCCATCGGTGTCGGTGAGCCGCTGGTAGATCCGGCGTTCCCAGTCGGCGCGTGCGTCGGTCATGTTCTCCCCCGGCAGCCACAGCTTCGGCGCAGGACGACTTCGGTGGGCAGGACGACCGAGCGACGTGGCTGGTCCGGCTGGGCGAGCCGGTCGAGCAGCATCCGCACGGACCGTTCGCCCAGTTCGCGCATTGGTTGCCGCACCGTGGTCAGCGGCGGGCGGACGTGTCGGGCGGCGCCGATGTCGTCGAACCCGGTCAGCGCGATGTCGGCCGGCACCCTGAGCTTGGCCTTGCGCAGCGTGGCAAGGGCGCCGATCGCCATCTCGTCGTTGCCGAACACGATCGCCTTGCGCGCCAACAGTTCCCGCATCGCGCGCGCGCCGCCTGCCTCGGTGAAGCCGCCGGACGCGTCCGGTGCGTCCGGCACGGGCAGGCCGGCGGCCTTCAGCGCGTCCCGGAAGCCGGCGAACCGCTCCATCGAGTCCGGCGAGCGGGGCGGGCCGCCGACGAAGGCGATGTCGGTGAAGCCGTGCTCCTCGATCAGGTGCGTCGTGATCTGCCGTGCACCACCCCGGTTGTCGGCCGCGATGACGTCCAGTTTGTGCCGTGCGGACCCCAGTATCACGACCGGCAGGCTGCGCGAGATGGCCGCGATGTCCTGGTTGGACAGGCTGCCCGCCATCACGACCAGCCCGTCGACCTTGCCGGCCACCGAGAACGCCAGTTGCCGTCCGGACGTGGTGTGGGTCGCCGCGATCAGCACCGCGTCGCCGACCGCGGTTGCGGCGCGCTCCGCGCCCCTGATGACCTCGTCCACGTAGAGCGGGGATTCTTGTTCTGCTTCGCCGGATTGGTCCAGGTCGGGGAACAGCAGGCCGACGATGCCGGCTCGTCTCTCGGCCAGCCCGCGCGCGTTGCCGCTGGGCAGCCAGCCCAGGTCGGCTGCTGCTTCGAGGACCCGGTCCCGGGTCGCCGTCGAGAAGCCGTTGCCGTCGCGCATCACCCGTGACACGGTGGCCGTCGAGACGCCACTGCGTTGTGCCACTTGGTAAATCGTGGATCTGTCCGCCACTGCCGCGCCCTCACGTGGTTAACCGCTTACCTAGGTTAAGCGCTTACGTAACCATCGTGTGAAGTTACTGTCAACGGGAGTGCCCACCTTGAACGGTTCACCGGACAGACGTCGGGCCGGGCAGCGGCACCAACGCCGCTGCCCGGCCCGATCTCGACAACAGCTCAGCCAGAAGTGGCGCAACCGCCCGCGGCGTTGCTCCACGTCGGCTGGACTGCGAAGCTACCGGTCGACAGGTTGAGCGCGCTCAGGTTCATCCACGCGCACAGGTCGCCGTTCTCCTCGCCGTCCGATGCCACCCAGCCGCTGGAGGGCTCGGGGTCGGTCACTGCTTCCGCGTACTCGTGGCCACCGACGATGCTGAACCCGTCGAGCTGGTTCTGCACCGAGTTGGCGCCACAGCTCGAGCCGGCGTCGAGCACGTACGGCATGTTGGTGAAGGCGACATTGCCGTTCCAGCTGTGCCACGCGCAGAAACCGGTGTTCGGGAAGCCGTCCGGGCTGGTGCCCGACGGGCTGACCACGAAGATGTCCGCGTCGGGGCCTGAGACGCCGAAGTGCGATGCGCCGTTGTCGGCCTCGTTGCTGATGTCGTTCTGGGTGGCGTTGCTCGGCGCGGCCGAACCGTTGTCCACCCACGTGCCGCCGAGTACGGAACTGCCGAAGGACGGGCCGCTACCGCTGTTGTCGGTGTACTGGCGCATGATCGTGGACCAGTTGTCCGAGCCGGTGCCTACGCCGCTGAAGAAGTTCGTCAGGTAGGACTGCACACCGTTGCCGTCACTGTTCCACTGGGAACCCCAGAACACCAGGTAGACCTTGGGGTTGTGCTCAACGGGCCCGCCGCCGTAGATCAAGTTGCTAGCCGCCGCATGCGGCTTGACCGCGCCGCGCTTGGGCATCACGAACTTGTGGATGTGGGCTTTCGCGGTGGCGGCGCTTGGTCCGCTCGTGCCGCTTCCGGACATGGTCGCGTTCGCTCCCGCGGTAGCGCCGAGCGTTAACGCGGCCGCCGCACAGACCGCCGCGACCATGGTCGCGCGGCGACCGATGTGTTTCAACTGCATTCCTGACTCCTCCACTGAGTCCGCGAGGTCCCCGGCAGGTTGGGGCCTGGTTGCGCAACCTAGCCACGGGACGCACCACGTTCCTTGACCGAAGTCGGCCCACGCCAACCGTGAACACGGCACCGGACACGCCAAGAATCCCTAAAGGATTACAATTCACCTGCTCCAGGAAAAGCATTCTCACAATTGTTGACAGCGACTGTCAGGTCCGGAGTAGACGTTAACGATCGATCACCAATCCCCAGCTCAGGACCTGAGTCCCAGCGTGTATGGTGCACGGACGGTAACTGCCGGTAAACAGGTCCTGGGCGATTTCGGTGAATTGGTCACGGCGACGGACGCTATATATCGCTCGTGGGCCCGCGAACGTTCCATCGGACAAGAAGTTGACCGTTGACGGTTTGCTCACCGTTAACAGTGGTATCCATCGCAGGTGAAACGCAACGTGCGCACGCTGGTCAAGACCGCCGACCTGTGGCTGATCGACCGGGTCGCGACGCGGCGGTCCGGCGTCATGCTGGACGTCGTCCTGCCGGCGCTCGGCCGGTCGGCCAACTACGGCAGGCTGTGGGTGACCGTGGCCGCCGGGCTCGCCGCGACCAGGAACCGCAGGGCGCGCCGCGCCGGCCGGCGTGGGCTCGTCGCCCTGTCGACGGCCAGTTCGGTGACGAACCTGGTCACCAAGCGGCTCGCCGGGCGGGCACGGCCGGCCACGGACGCCATTCCGGTGATCCGCAGGCTGTTGCGCCCCCCGGTGACCACGTCGTTCCCGTCCGGGCACGCCGCGTCGGCCGCCGCGTTCGCGACCGGCGTGGCCATCGAGTTTCCGCTGCTCGCGGTGCCGATCGCGGTCGTCGCCGCCGGTGTGGCCGCGTCGCGGGTGGTCACCGGTGCGCACTATCCGTCCGACGTGCTGGCCGGCGTCGCGCTCGGCGCGAGTGCCGGGGCACTGACGCTGTGGTGGTGGCCGCGGCTCCCGGGGCGGCCTGCGGCCGCGTACCAACTGCGCGAGCGGGCGGTGGCCGCACCGACCGGCGAGGGTGTCGTCGTGGTGGTCAACCTGGGCGCGGGCAGCGCGTCTGAGAAGATCGTCGACATCCTTGCCGCCGAGTTGCCCGATGCCGAGGTCGTGACGTGCGAGCCGGGCGACAACCTGCCCGAGTTGGTCCGGGCCGCCGCCGACCGCGCGAAGGTGCTCGGCATCGCGGGCGGCGACGGCTCGATCAACCTGGCCGCGCGGCATGCCGTCGACCGGAACATCCCGCTGCTTGTCGTGCCGGCGGGCACGCTGAACCACTTCGCGCTGGAGATCGGCGTCGAATCGGTGCACGACGCGATCGTCGCGCTGCGGGCCGGCAGCGCGGCACGGATCGACCTCGGCCGGGTCGCCGACGAGGTGTTCCTCAACACCTGCAGCACCGGCATGTACGCGGACCTGGTCCGGTTCCGGCGACGGTGGGAACCCCGGGTCGGCAAGTGGCCTGCCGTCGTGATCGGCCTGATCCACACGCTGCGCCGCAGCCACCCGCTCGAGATGGTCGTCGACGGCAGGCCGCGCACGCTGTGGCTGCTGTTCGCCGGCAACGGCCGCTACCTGCCGAAGGGCTTCGCACCGACCTACCGGCCGAGCCTGGACGACGGCCTCCTCGACGTGCGCATGATCGACGGCGCGGTCCCCTACGCCAGGACCAGGATCGTGCTGGCCGTGCTGACCAGGACCCTGCGCTGGTCCCGCGTCCTGGACGCCTACGCGGCCGGCCACGTGCACGTCAGCATGCCGGCCGACCGGGTTCGGATCTCCGTGGACGGCGAGGTCAAGCAGTTGCCCGGCGAGTTCACCATCCGGGTGGACCGGCGTGGCCTGCTGGTCTACGTGCCGAACGGGGATCGTCGATGACCACCAAACCGGTCCTGCGCGGACTGACGGCGGCCGGGACCGTCGTCTTCGTGGTCCTCGGCGTGCTCGTGGCCGGCCACTGGGCACCGCTGGTCAACCTGGACATCCGGCTGGACGCGGCCGTCCATCAGGTCGTGCTCGCCGACGGCTGGCTGCGTTCATTCGCGTTGGTCGTCACCGATCTGGGCAGCCCGGTGGCCGTCGACGTGGTGGCCGTCGTGGCCGCGGCCTGGTTGCTCGTGGCGCGGCGGGTACCGGACGCGGTGGCCGTCGTGGTCGCGCGGCTGGTCGAGCTCGGGATCGAGACGGCCGTGAAGGCGCTGGTGAACCGGAGCAGGCCGGTCTTCAGCCACCCCGTCGCCACGGCCGGGGGCGGCAGCTTCCCGTCCGGTCACACGGCCGGATCCGCGGCGCTGTACGGCATCCTGGTGTTGCTGCTGGTGCGCAGGCTGTGGGTGACGATCGCCGCCACCGTGTTCGTGCTGGCGGTCGGCGCGTCCCGGATCGTGCTCGGCGTGCACTACCTCAGCGACGTCGTCGGCGGCCTCGCCCTCGGCATCGCGGTCGCGGCCGGCACCGTGCTGCTGCGGGATTGGGCCACGGCCAGGTCTCTGGTAAAGAAGGGCACATGACCGTTCTCCCGCACGACGTCCACGGCACCGGCGAGCACCGGGTGCTGGCATTGCACGGCTGGTTCGGCGACCGGACCGCCTTCCGCGCCATCACGCCCTTTCTGGATGAATCCGCGTTCACCTACGCCATCCCGGACTGCCGGGGCTACGGCGCCGCCAAGGACGTCGAAGGGGAGTTCAGCACCGACGAGGTCGCCGCGGACGCGATCGCGCTGGCCGACCATCTCGGCTGGGACACGTTCTCCGTCATCGGGCACTCCATGGGCGGCAAGGCGGCGCAGCGGGTCGTGACGCTGGCACCGGAGCGGGTCCGCAAGCTCGTCGGCATCTCGCCGGTGCCCGCGTCCGGTGTCGGCTTCGACGCCCAGATTGCCGCGTTCTTCGCCAGTGCCACCATGAATCCGCCGATCCGGCGCGTGATCATCGACCGCTCGACCGGCAACCGGCTGCCCGCCCGCTGGCTCGACGGCATGGTCGCCCAGTCACTGGCCTGCTCCACCGCCGACGCGTTCGACGCCTACCTGCCGCACTGGTCGGCGGACGATTTCCACGAACTCGTCGACGGCGCCCAGGTGCCCGCACTCGCCGTCGTCGGCGCGCACGATCCCGACATCGGCGCCGACGCCATGCACGCCACCTGGCTGAAGTGGTTCCCCATGGCCGAACTGTGCGTGCTGGCCGACGCGGGGCACTACGCGATGGACGAGACACCACTCGCGCTGGTGTCCGTGATCGAGCGATTCCTCAGCTGAGGTCGAGCGGTGCCATGCTGACCGACCGGACGGCGGCGATCGCGGCGGCGATGCGCGGGTAGAGGTGTTCGCCGTCCCGGACGATCACGACGCTGTGCCGCTGCGTGTCCAGGCCGTCGATCGGGATCCGGACCAGCTTTGCCTCCGTGCCGACCGGGGTGAGATCCGGCGCGATCGTGACGCCCCAGCCGATCCCGACAAGGCCGATCGCGGTGCCGATGTCGTTCACGGTCGCGGCCAGCCTCGGCTCGAAACCCGCCGTGACGCACAGGCTCATCGTGAGCCGGCCGAGCGTGCTTTCCGGACAGACGATCCACGACTCGTCACGCAGTTGCGCCATCGCGCAACTTTGGGCGTTCGCCAGTGGATGGTCCGCCGGCACGCACAGGCGCAGCGCGTCGTGGCCGAGCACCCACTCGCGCAGGCCGGGCGCGGACCGCGGGTGCGCGGCGCCGTACCGCGACACGATCACCATGTCCAACTGGTCGCGGCGGACCGCGTCCGCACCCGCCTCGTCGGTGGTGGCGGCGAGCCTGATCTCCATGTCGGGAAAGCGGCGGCGCACCTCGGTCAGCGCGCGGCTCATGATGCGCGGGCCCTCGTGGAACGGCACGCCGACGCGCAACAGCCCGGTGAGACCGGCGCTGTCGGTGGACAGCATCGCCTCTGCGGCCCGCAGTTCGGCCAGGATGCGCTCGGCGTGCTCGACGAGGTTGCGACCGGCCGGTGTCAGCGTGACGCGGTTACCGGCCCGGTCGACCAGTGCCGTGCCCGCCTCGCTCTCCAACGCCGTGAGCTGCTGGGATATCGCGGAGCGGGTGTACTTCAGGGCACGGCCGGCCGCCGCGATGGAGCCCTCCGCCGCGATCGCGCGCAGGACGACCAGCTTGCGTACGTCGAGCATGCGTCACACCTTCTAACGCTGAGTGTTATCGATCGTAACGTCAGCTTACTTGCCTCGGGGTGCGCCGCCTAGCTGTACTCATCGTCATCACAAGCTGAACAACTCGCCGAGGAGTTGTGCGAATGAGCAAGCGTGTCCTCTGTTGCGCGGTAGCCGTACTGGCGACTGTCCTCGCCGGCTGCGCCGCGACGACGTCATCGACCGGGTCCGGTTCCGGGCCGCTCACGATCGGCATGTCGCTGCCGCTCACCGGTCCGAACGCCGACGTGGCGAAGGCGGGCTACCAGGGCTACAAGCTGTGGGCGACCCAGGTCAACGCCGCTGGCGGCCTGCTGGGCCGCCAGGTCAAGCTCGACGTCCTCGACGACGGGTTCGACCCCAACCAGACCGGCACCGACTACACCCGACTGATCAGTCAGGACAAGGTCAACCTGCTGCTCGGCACGTTCTCGTCGCTGTTGAACGCGCCGGCCTCCGCGATCGCCGCGCGCCAGCAGATGCTCTACGTCGAGCCGTCCGGCGGCGCCGCGTCGCTGTTCACCCGTGGCTTCACGAACCTGTTCTTCGCGCAGCCGGGCACCACCGCCAGCCTGCCGAACCTGTTCGTCCAGTGGTTCGCCGCGCTGCCCGCCGACCAGCGCCCGACGACGGCCGCCTACGTCACCCAGGACGACCCGAGCGCCAGCCCCGCGATCGCCGTCTTCAAGACCAAGCTCAAGGCGCTTGGCGTGACGACGGTCTACGACCAGACCTACGACCCGAGCACGTCGAACTTCGACTCCATCGCGGCCGCGGTGGCACACACCCAGCCCCAGGTGATCATCCAGGGCGCGGTCGGCGACGACGGCCCGCAGTTCGTCCGGTCGCTGGAGAAGCTCAACTACAGCCCCAAGATGCTGTTCCAGACCAACTCCCCGGCCGACGCGACCTACCCGACCGCCGTCGGCAGCAAGAACACCGAGGGAGTGTTCACCATGGAGGCCTGGAGCCCGAAGGCGAGCTACCCGGGCAACGCCGACTTCGTCGCCTCGTACACCAAGACCTACGGCACCCCACCGTCGGAGGACGCGGCGAACTCCTACACCGCGGGCCAGGTGCTCGCCGCCGCGGTCAAGGCGGTGGGCAAGATCGACCAGAAGGCACTCGCCGACTGGCTGCACACGCACACCGTGAACACCATCGTCGGACCGCTCAAATGGGACGCCACCGGCGATCCACTGGGCACCGGCCTCCTGACACAGTGGCAGAACGGCACCCTCCAGGTCGTGGCGCCCAAGGCGGCCGCGACCGCCAAGACGATCGTCAACCCCAAGCCGGGCTGGTCGGCGTCGTGATCGAACTCGGTCAGGCCCTCATCTTCGGCATCCTCATCGGCGGTGTCTACGCGCTGATGGCGACCGGACTCACGCTGACGTTCGGCGTCATGAAGATCGTCAACATGGCGCAGGGCGCGTTCCTGATCGTGTCCACCTACCTGTGTTACGCGCTCTGGCAGGACTTCGGGCTCGATCCGATCCTGACCGCGTTCCTGGTGATGTTCCCGATGGCCGGGTTGGGGCTCGTGGTCTACAAACTGGTCATCGAGCGGCTGGAGCGCATCGACCCGGGGCTGACCATCGTGGCCACGTTCGCGCTGGCCCTGATCGCGGAGGCGCTGCTGGCGCTGGTGTGGGGCCCCAACCAGAAGACGACCACCCCGCCGTACTTCAACCAGGCGATCCACATCGGAGGGTTGGTGGTGCCGCGCGCGCAGCTCTACGCGTGCCTGCTCGCGATCGTGATCACGGTGGCGCTGCGGCAGACGATCAAACGGACCTGGCTGGGTCACGCGATCACCGCCGCGTCGGAGAACCCGGAGGGCGCCCGGCTGGTCGGGATCGAACCGGCGCGCGTCGGGGCGTGGATCTTCGCCATCGCGACCGGGTCGACCGCGTTCGGCGGCGCCGCGCTGAGCTTCCTCTACCAGTTCACGCCGGACACGCAGGACGTCTGGCTCGGCGTGACGCTGAGCGTGGTGATCCTGGGCGGCCTCGGCAGCGTGGCCGGGGCGTTCGCGGCCGGGGTGCTGCTCGGTGTGGCCGAGTCGCTGACCACGGCCTACGTGTCGGTGCGCTGGGCGACCGCGGTGCCGACGCTGCTGATCCTGGTCGTGCTGACCATCCGGCCGCAGGGCCTGTTCACCCGGCTGACCCGACAGGACGCCGCCACATGACCACTTTCCTGCGCCGCGCGTGGCTTCCTGTCGCGCTGGCGGCGCTCATCGTCTTTCCCCTGGTATCGGGCGACATCTACTACCAGAACATGCTGATCGTGACGTTCATGCTGGCCATCGGCGCCAGCGGGTGGAACATCATGGGCGGGTTCGCGGGCTATCTGTCGCTGGGCAACAGCATCTTCATCGGCCTCGGCGCGTACACCACCGGCATCCTCGCCGCGAAGGACCACGTCTCGCCGTTTCTCGGCTGTTTCGTCGGCGGCCTGGTCGCGGCGGCCGCCGCCGCGCTGCTGAGCCTGGTCACGCGGCGCACCCGCGGGATGTACTTCGTGATCGTCACGTTCGCTGCCCTGCAACTCCTCGGCGTCGCGGCCACGACCGCGTCCGGCCTGACCGGTGGCAGCCAGGGCCTCGCGCTGCCACTGCCGACCTGGAGTCTGTCCTATCAGGACTGGCCGTTCTACTACCCGATGCTCGGCCTGTTGGTGGTGACCGTGGCCGTGGCGGCCTGGGTACGCCGCAGCAAGCTGGGCCTCGGCCTGTTCGCGATCCGGGACGACGAGGACAAGGCGGCGGGTCTCGGGCTGCGCACCGCGGTCTACAAGATGATCGCGTTCGTGCTCGGCGGCACGTTCGTCGGCATCGCGGGCGGCATCTACGCCTACTACGTGACGTTCCTGAACACCGCGGCCGTGTTCGACATCATCACCAGCGTGCTGATCGTCCTCGCGGTGCTGCTCGGTGGCCGCGGCACGGTGTGGGGTCCGGTGCTCGGCGCGTTCATCGTCGCGCCGATCAGCAACCTCACCAGCACCGGCCTCGGTGGCGCGGACGCGGGCGCCATCCGGCTGCTGCTGTTCGGCGGCCTGCTCGGCGGTGTGGCACTGTTCCTGCCGCGCGGTGTCCTGCCGGTGCTCTCCCGGCTGCTGCCGGCACGTCCGTCGTTGCCGGCACCGCGTGGCCAGGTCACGACGCCGGCCGCGACCCGGGCCGACAGCGGTGATGTGCTCGTGGTTCGCGGGCTGCGCAAGTCGTTCGGCGGGCTGCGCGCGGTCGACGGTGTCGACCTCACCGTCGCGCGGCACGAGATCACCGGCCTCATCGGCCCGAACGGCTCAGGCAAGACGACGCTGTTCAACCTGATCGACGGCACCATCCCCAGCCGGGACGGCACCATCACCCTCGCCGGCCGCAGCCTGGATCGAGCCGGCCGCCCGGCACGCGCGCACGCCGGACTCGCCCGCACCTACCAACTCCCCCGCCTGTTCGGCAGCCTCACCGTGGTCGAGAACCTCGTCGTGCCGGAGCGCCGGTTCGCCTTCGGCCGGCTGTGGACCAGACGGGTCACCACGGCCGAGCGCGACCGCGCCATCTCCGTCCTCGACAACCTCGGCCTGGCACCGTATGCCGACAGCAGCCCCGCCGACCTGAGCTACGGCCAGCGGAAACTGGTCGAGCTGGCGCAGGTGCTCTGGCTGGATCCGGTCCTCGTCATGCTGGACGAGCCTGCCGCCGGCATCAGCCCCGCCCTGTCCGCGCGCCTCGCGGACCTGGTCCGGTCGCTGCACCAGCGCGGGGTCGGCATCCTGTTGGTGGAACACGACCTGGCCTTCATCGCCGACCTGTGCCAGCGGGTCTGCGTGCTGGCACACGGCAGTGTCATCGCGCAGGGTTCGGTCGCGGACGTCAGCACGGACGTTGCGGTCGTCGACGCGTATCTCGGTGACTCCGTCATGCCGGCGGTGCGGTCATGATCCACATCGATGGCCTGTGGGCGGGCTACGGCGGGCTGGACATCCTGCGCGGCGTCGACCTGCGGGTGGCGCGGGGCTCGATCAACTGCGTCGTCGGACCGAACGGGGCCGGCAAGTCGACCGTGCTCAAGACGATCAGCGGCCTGCTCCGGCCACGGCAGGGCGCGATCGCCATCGACGGTGTCGACCTCAGCGGCAAACCGCCCGCGACGATCCTCGCCGCCGGCGTTGTTCAAGTGCCGCAACGCAACGGGCTGTTCGCGAAGCTGACCGTCCGGCAGAACGTGTTGCTGGGCGCCTATATCCACCGCCGTCGACGCAAGCACGTCGAGCAGCGGTACGACCGGCTGGCCGAGCGCTTTCCGCTGCTGCGCGAACGCCCGAACACCCTGGCCGGTTCGCTGTCCGGCGGCCAGCGGCGCACCGTGGAGTTCGCCCGCGCGATGATGCTCGACCCGAAGGTCGTGCTGCTCGACGAGCCGACGCTCGGGCTCGACCCGGCCAGCCTGGCGATCATCCGCGACAGCGTGCGGGCCATGAACGCCGACGGCGTCACCGTGCTGATGGTCGAACAGAACGTGCGATTCGGCCTGACGCTGGCCAACGACGCCACCGTCATGAGCGCAGGCCGGGTCGCGCTCACCGGCACCGCCAACGAAGTCCGGGACCGGCCCAACCTGATGGACGTGTTCTTCGGCACCGTCCCCGGAAGGACCTGAATCGCATGTACCTCACCGAATGGACTCGCATTCCCACGTCCGGCGCGCGAGCGGTCGAGCCGTTCCAGCTGAACGGCTTGTCGCTGCTGGCCATACCACAGCTCGCCTACGACATGCCGGGGCAGCCGGCGAACATGAACGGCGGCGACAGCGACACCGACCTGCTGGTCATGCGGTTGACCGCCGACGGCTACGAGCCGTTCGACAAGGTGCCGGTGCCCGGCGGCGAGGACGCCGAGTTCTTCCGCATCGGCGACAAGGCCTTCCTGGCCACGGCGAGCATCCGCAGCGGCCACGACCCGTACCGGTTCGACGTGGAGTCCATTGTCTACCGTTGGAACGGCTGGCGTTTCGAGCCGTTCCAACCGTTTCCCGGCTTCGCGGCCAAGCAGTGGCGGCATTTCACCGTGGCCGGCCAGCACTTCCTCGCGCTGGCACAGGGTGTCGCGCTGCCCGGCACCGAGTCGTTGAGCCAGCCGTCCCGGATCTTCCAGTGGGACGGCACCGCGTTCCAGTACTTCCAGGACATCCCGTCCCGGTGGGCCTACAACTGGCACGCGTTCTCCGTGGCCGGCACCGACTTCCTGGCGCACGCCGACCATGTGGCGCCGTCCCGGCTCTACCGCTGGGACGGCCACCGTTTCGTGGCCCACCAGGACCTGGCCGACGAGCACGGGCGCGCCTTCGCCACGTTCCACGCCGACGGCGACGACTACCTGCTGGTCGCCTGCATCCTCAGCCCGCCCCAACTGCTGCGCTGGGACGGCCGGCAGTTCGTCGAGCACCAGACCCTGGACGGCCTCGGCGCCCGCGAATGGGCGGTGCTGCCGGGAAAGCACGGCCCCTACGTGGTCCGCGTCAACTTCATCCTCGGCACGCCCGCCGCGCCGACGACCGCGCTGGACTCGCAGCTCTACCAGTGGCAGGACGGGAAGCTGGCCGTGGTCGAGGAGTTTCCCACGTCCGGCGGCACCGACGTCGCCGTGTACGCCGACGACCGGGGGCCGCTGGTGGCCGTCTCGAACTCGCTGAGCGCCGACGTCCGTTTCGCGACGGACACGGTGATCTACCGATTCTCCGAACAGGACTGAGAGACCATGACAGCCCACGAAAGTCCGGAACTCATCGGCCTGTTCACCGCCTACACGGCCGGCCCGGACAGCATCGGCCGGCACCTGGGCCGCGCGGTCACCGAGCGTGACCGCGACGACCCGCTGATCGCCGCGACCAGCACCGACATCGCCCTGTACCCGGGCGGCGGCCGGCCGCCGACGGTCGAGGCGTTCCGCGTGTCGACCCGGGGGTTCAAGGAGCTCACCGGCGTGTCCCATCTCGGCCCCGCGGTCGCGAGCCTGGTCCACCTCAGGGCCCTGCTCGGCGACGGGTCATGGCGCGCGGACGCGGAACACCTGCTGACCGAGGTCAAGGCCACCAGGGCCGCGAACAGCAGCGAACTGTGGCGGGACACGATCGCGGTCGAGGCCTACCGGGGCCGCGAGCGGGAGATCGCCGACATGATCGACTACTCCTGCGCCGTCACCGCCCGCTACCTGACCGCCGCCCTGGCAGACGAGGACTACCTGACGCAGGAGACGCTCCGGTCGGACTACCTCGCGGGCACCCCTGTGCCCGTCAACGACATGATGATCGCGACGTTCTTCCTGGCGGGCATGGACATCAGCTTCCGCATCACCCGCTGGCTGCGCACCCAACAGGTCGACTGGGAGCGGGCCATGGTCGTGATCGCGGGCCAGCAGGGCCGCCCGACGGCCGGCGTCACCTGGCCCACCAGCAGCGTGGCCACGATGATCATGGGCGCGTCCGGCCAACGGCTGCCACTGGAGCGCATGTACCTCGCCCCGCACGCGCCCACGTTCGCCACGCCACCGGGCGGCGACCTCACCGAGGTGGTCGCGCTGGAGGAGCGGCTGCGCGGCATCTGGTGCGCAACGAGGGCCACGGTCGAACTGGGCACCGTGATGTTCGACGGCTATCCCCGGTACACGCCCGCCGGCGTGCGGTTCCCCGACGTCAGCGACCCCGAGGTGACGGAGGTCAGCGAGATGCCCGTGATCCACTCGGCCGACGACATGCGCGCCATGGTGACCCGGCTGCGCGTGGTCCTCGAGGACCCGAGACAGCTCCTGTCCGGCTGCGTCACCGACTTCGCCGTCGCGTCACTGGCGGCCACCGACAACGACCCGACCAAGGTCGTGGTCCCCGGCCTGACCGGCGTGCACTACCCGAGGGACCTCTGATGTTCCTGCAACGCCTACGGGCCGGCGAACCGACCCTGATGCTGGGCATCCGGAGCAGCCGCACCACGGACATCGTCCACATCGCACACTCGACGGGCCACCACGCCATCATGATCGACCTGGAACACAGCACCATGTCCACGGATATCGCCGCCACGCTGTGCACCGCGGCCGGCAGCCTTGGCATGACGCCGATCGTCCGGATCCCGGAACGCGAGTACGGCATGATCGGCCGCCTGCTGGACGGTGGCGCGCACGGGATCGTCGCGCCGCGCATCGAAACGGTCGATGAGGCACGGCAGGTCGCCAGGGCGTGCCGGTTCCCGCCGCGCGGCCAGCGTTCCCAGACCGCCATGGTGCCCCAACTGGGCATGCGGCCGACCCCGGCGCGAGAACTGAATCCGGCGCTGGACGACGCGGTCGTCGTGCAGATCCTGCTGGAGACACCGACCGGCATCGCCAACGCGGACGCCATCGCGGCGCTGGACGGCGTCGACATGCTCGCCGTCGGCGCGAACGACCTCACCGCCGAACTCGGCGTGCCCGGCCAGTACGACGACCACCGGGTACGGGACGCCGTCGCGAGCGTGGCCGCCGCCGCCAAGCGGCACGGGAAGCTGCTGATGGTCGGTGGCATGCGCGACGTGCCCCCTGATGTCAGCCCACTTCGGCTGACCGGGTTCGACAGTGCCCTGCTCTTCGAGGCGGCTAGGGCCGCCGCCATGGAGGCGAGTCATGATTGACGTTCCGTCGCCGATGCGACGCTTCGACACCAACACGAAACCGCGGTTCCAGGTACCAGAAGGCAGCTGTGACACGCACTTCCACGTGTTCGAGCCCGGTTTCCCGCACGTGCCCGAGCCACTGTACGGCTTCCCGGACGGCACGCTCGACCAGTACCTGCGGATGGCGGACTGGCTCGGCATCCAGCGGATGGTGTTGGTGCAGCCGACCTACTACGGCACCGACAACAGCCTGCTTGTCCAGACACTGCGCAAGGTCGGCCCGATGTGCCGCGGGGTGGTACGCATCGAGGAGGACACGCCGGAGGACGAACTCGACCTCTTCCATGAGGTCGGCGTGCGCGCGATCCGCCTCGACCTGTTCGCCCGCGCGTCCTGGCCGACATTGGACATCATCAGGTATGTCCGACGAATGGCGGCCCGCGCCCGCCCGCGCGGCTGGCATTTGCAGTTCTATACGCCTGGCGCGATTGTCCGGAACCTGCTCCCGTTCTTCGGCGATTTCGAGGACACCTTCGTCATCGATCACATGGGCTACATGAAGGAGTCCGACGGCCTGACCCAGGCCGATTTCGCCCGCCTGATCGAGGTGCTGGCCGGCGGCCATTGTTACCTCAAGCTGTCGGGCCCCTACCGCGTGGCACCGAACAAGCCCTTGTCCGCCGTCGAGCCGATCGGCAGAGCACTGGTCGCGGCTCGCCCCGACCGCCTCATCTGGGGCTCGGACTGGCCGCACCTGACCAACGGGCAACGGGACACCGGCGAACTGCTGAACCTACTGGCCGACTGGGCCCCCGACGAAACGGACCGCTACCAGATCCTGGTCTCCTCCCCCACACGAT
Organism: Candidatus Melainabacteria bacterium; assembly: GCA_963702275.1. GTDB lineage: Bacteria > Actinomycetota > Actinomycetes > Mycobacteriales > Pseudonocardiaceae > DATEPR01. The sequence continues at coordinate 61,094 of CAVPCF010000069.1, read as the reverse complement.
TGTTCTACGCGGATTGACCTCCGGGCGATATGATAGGACCTGGAATTCGCAATTCCAGGGGGGAATTGATCATGAAGCGTCGGACGCTGTTCAAGGCTGCCTTCTTCTCGATGGCGGCCATCGCCACCAGGATGGCACCGATCGCCGCTGCCGCCGGCACGGCCGGAATGGCGACCGGCGAGAAGGACCTCATCATCGTCGCGCACGAGGACGACGATCTGCTGTTCATCAATCCGGACATCCAACAGGCTATTTCCAGGGGTGTCGCCGTCCGTACGGTCTTCGTCACCGCGGGCGAGTTCAACGGTGACTCCGTGAGCAGGGAGCACTACGCAGAACAACGCGAACTCGGCATCAGGGCCGCCTACGCGAACATGGCGGCGGTCGCGAACCAGTGGACGGTCACCACCGAATCCTTCGAGGGCCGGCTCATCGAACTGGACACGCTCACCGCCGCGCCGAACGTCCAGGTCATGTTCCTGACCCTGCCCGACGGCGGCGACAGCCTCCAGTCGGAGGCCCTGACGGAACTGAGGCAGAGCACCACTTTCGTGGCGAACACCATCGTGCCGACCGGCAGTCCCGTCACCCAGTCGTACCCGTACGACCAGGCCCAGTTGACCGCCGTACTGGTCGACATCATGACGGAGTTCGCCCCGACGGTCATCCGCACCCAGGACAACAGACCGGACTCGTTCCTCGACGCCGACCACCCCGACCACGTCGCCGTGGCGAACTTCGTCCAGAACGCGGCCGACGTCTACGGCGGCCGACCCGTCCTCGTCCACTACCGGGACTACAACATCCAGAGTTCGCCCGCCAACCTGTCGCCCGACATCGCGACGCCGAAGGCGAACGCCTACGCGATCTACCGGGCATTCGACTCGCAGGCCACCGTCAGCCCAGGGTGGACCGCCAGTCACTACCCGCGTTGGGGCCTTGGCACTTCCTGGGCGGCCGTGGACGGACAGGGCCGGACCTATGCGTTCGGCGTCCAGGGCGGCGTCGTCATGGTGTGGGCCAACGGCGCCGGTCCGGTCAGCATCGGTGGCAGCGAGCTCAGTCCGAACCTGACGGCCTGCCGCAACGCCGACGGCCGCGTCGAGGTCTTCGGCGTCTCCATGGCGACCGGCAACATCATGACGTCGTTCATGACAACGGCGGGCGTGTTCTCGGGCTGGGTCGACCTGGGGAACCCCACCGCAACCGGCGCGACCGGCACCGGCACGCCGATCGTCGGGACGAACGCCGACGGACGCATGCAGGTGTTCGTCAAGAACTCCGGTGGCGGCATCAGCACCAAATGGCAGACGTCGGTCAACGGCACGTTCTCGGGCTGGCTGGACATGCGCGGCTCGGACGTCCAGGGTTCACCGGCGGTCATCACGCGGGCCAACGGCAGGATGGAACTGTTCGCGGCCACCCGCGGCGGTGTCCTCAACTGGTCCCAGGTGGCGCCCAACGCGAACTGGACCGCCGCGACGACGAGGGTGACCACGGCGGTTTCCAGTTCCCCCACCGTGGCCGCGAACGCCGACGGCAGGCTGGAGATCTTCTACCGCACCACGGCAGGCGCCGTCGGCACCCTGTACGAAACGACCAGCGGCGGCTGGACCACGACCACCACCAACCTCGCCGGCAACGGCGGTGTCGGCGACATCGCCGCCACCACCGCCGCCGACGGCCGAATCTTCCTGATGGAGCGCGACAAGGCCGGCGCCCTGAGCACCACAGCGCAGACCGCCGTCAACGCCTCGTTCGCCAACTGGACCAGCCTGGGCGGCGCGACACCCGGCACACCCAGCCTCATCAACACCAACGGCACGCTGACCGCACTGGCAATCGGCGACAACGACGCACTGTTCACCGCAACCGCCACCCAGAACGGCTTCACCCCCTGGCAGAACCTCGGCTAGCGCGATGAAGATGAGCATCGCGTAATCGTTTCGCTCGATCCGGGCGACCGGCGCCACGACGCCCTGCACCTCACCGACGCGGGGCGCCGATGCATGGTCAGCATCGGCCTTGCCGCCCGGCAGCATGAGGACGCCCTCTGCGCCGGACTCTCCGCCGCCGAACGCGCGCAGCTCCAGGCACTACTCGCCCGACTGGCCACCGGCCAGGGCCTCGCCACGCTGGCACATCCCGGATACGGCTCGTTGCCCTCGTGAAATCGTGCACTTGACAAATCATTACAATCAGTTCATCGTTTTGACGGAGCAACCAACACCCCCTTGGAGGGTACGATGACCACCGAACAACTTGCGTCCCGATCGGCCCGGCCACGCACCCCGCAGGGCGGACCTCCGCTGATCATTCCCGGCCTGGTGTTCGCGCTGTTCACGGTGCTGACCGCCGTCATCGGCGCGGGCGGCCCGCGGATCACCGCCAGTGCGGCGGACGTCGCCGCCTACTACACCGGCCACCACACGCTCGCCTTGCTCCTGGGCACGATCGTGTTCGGGTCGTCGATCCCGCTGACCATCTGGACCGCCACCGTCTACCGGCGGCTCAGGCAGCTCGGGATCACGGCACCGGGTATCGCGATGAGCCTGGCAGGCGGCCTGCTGGCGTCAGCGGCACTCGCGGTGTCCGGGCTGTCGATCTGGACCGCCGCGCAGCCCGTCATCGCGGCCCAGCCCGGCATCGCCGCCGCGCTGAACGGGCTGTCGTTCGCCACCGGCGGCGCCGGTTTCGTGGTGCCGCTCGCGCTGCTGGTCGCAGGCGTCTGCGTGCCGTCGCTGTTCGCCGGGCTGCTGCCTCGCCCGGTGGCGTGGTTCGGCCTGGTGGTGGCCCTGTTCAGCGCACTGGCCACGCTGTCGCTGCTGGTCACGCCGCTGGACGTGCTGCTGCCCGTCGGCCGCTTCGGCGGCGGCGTGCTCTGGCTGCTGGCCGCCAGCGTGCTGCTGCCCCGCAAGCGCCGACGCGGTGAAGCGGCCGCCCCGGCCCGAGCAGCAGTGGCCGAGCACAGCACCGTCTGACCAACAGAACGAGGTGAGTCACGTGCACGACATCAGCAACGTCCTGGCCGACCTGGCCGCCGCCGAGACCAAGGCCGACACCGAACAGCTGACCGCGATCCTCACGGACGACTTCACCGCCGTGGGACCACTCGGCTTCACGCTATCCAAAAAGGACTGGCTGGTCCGGCACGAGACCGGGGCGCTCAAATACGAGAGCTTCGAATTCGTCGACGTCCAGGAGCGCCACTACGGCGACGCCGTCGTCGTGGTCGCCCGACAGGAGGCGCCAGGCGCCTACCGGGGCAACCCCGTGCCGAGCACCCTGCGGGTGACGCTGGTACTGGTGCGGCACGCCGAAACCTGGCAACTCGCCAGCGCGCACATGAGCTTCGTCGCGGGAACACCGGGCGCACCGCCCATCCCGGGAAGAGCCTGACCACACGAACAGAACGGGGGACGTGCTCAGTACGTCCCCCGTTCGTATGCCCGGCCGAACGCGACACCGAAACGACGCAGCACCGGCCCGAGACGAGTCCGGCAGCTCCCGGGTGGCCGTGCGCACGGACCGACCTGCGATCGTCGGTCCGGCGGTCTCAGTCCGTGCGGCTGCGACTGATCCGAACGGCGGCATGAATCAGCACGCTCACGGCGAGCCAGAAGATCGGGAAGATCGGCCAGAAGAAGTCCGCCTGGAACTGCGGCCCGCCGCCATGCCGCCCCGGGTCGATGTCGGGCGGCACGTGCGGGAGGACCGCCCAGCCGGCCACCAGCAGGACCGACAGGAGCGATGCCACCCCCGCGTGCGCGATCAGCGGCGCGGTCAGCCACGGCGACCGGGCGGGCGCCGGCCTTGCCACCGGCGCGGGGCGCGGCAGGTCCTTGGTCAGGGTGGCCAGATCCCGTTGGTACCTCGCGGCATGGCACGCGGCCAGCCGCTCCTCGGCCTCCTGGGGTGTGAGCCGGCCTTCGGCCAGTGCCGCCGCGAGGTGTGCCGCGACCGCCTCGCGGTCGGCGTTGGACGCCCGGATCGGTGGTGCGTCATCGTGTTCGGCCATACCACCATGATGCGGTAGCGGTGGTGTAAAGGAATCGGTCGAGGATCGTATGTCGACGTACTCCACGGTTCGTATCAACACCAATGGCCCAGCCCGGCGCGGCGGGCCGATCCCCGTCAGCCGAGTAGGGCGGCCGTGAGGTCCACCTCGACGAGCTGCCCGACGAACCCAACCGCGCGACACCCAGCAGGGTGCTGGCCGTGGTGAACGCAGGCCCGATGACCGAACCGCGTCGACCACCGTGGCGTGGTGGTAGCCGGGCGGTTCGTGCAGGTCGCCGGGATTGATGCGGGTGATCATGCCGTTGATTCCGGTGGCACGGCCGACGGCCGCGCATCCCCGATTTCGCTGGCCAACAATGCCTCAAATGGACCCCGCGCGGGTGGGCTCCGCGGCGATCGGGCACTCTATGCCATGGGCAGCTCGCACAATCCGGATGATTATCTCTTATCGACCGAGCGGCGGGTCATCCGCGTCCGTCGGCACTGGGCGTTCGTGGCGTGGGACGTCTTCGAGGCGGCCGCCCTGCTCACGGTCGCGATCATCCTGTCCACTTTGCTGTCCGCCGGTGCCTGGCTGTTCCAGAACATCCTCTGGTACGCGGCGCTGCTGGTCGTGCTCCGCTTCGCCTACATGCTGTCATCGACTGGTGGGTCGAGCGGTTCGTGGTGACAGACAAGCGGTTCATGCTGATCACCGGCGTGTTCACCACCCGTGTCGCGATGATGCCGATGACGCAAGGTCACCGACCTCACCTACGAGCGCACCGCTGACCGGGCCGCGCTGTTCGGTTACGGCACGCTGATCGTGGAGTCGGCGGGTCAGATCCAGGCGTTCAACCGGATCGACCATCTGCCCCGGCCGGAACAGGTCTACGACGCCATCTCCGAACTCGTGTTCGGCGACAAGCAGGCCCAGTCCGAACGGTTCTCGATGATGAGGACCAAGGGCACCGGACGCGGCACGAAGCTCGCCCGCTGACAGGATTCGCCCAGTACCAACGGCATTGGGCCGGATGGCTCAGTTTAGCTTCGCCGCATCCTGGTGACTCCATGGGTAGATCGTGGCGGCGACCGGTAAGCCGTGCGACGAAAGGAGTTGTCGGACCGTGATTGTGCTTGGTGTCATTCTGCTCGTCATCGGCTTCATAGTCGGTATTCCCGTGCTCTACACCATCGGAATCGTGCTGGCGATCGCCGGCGTCGCGGTGGCCGTGTTGGGCGGCACCGGCCGCAGGCGGATCGGTGGCCGGGCGCACTGGTACTAAAATTGACTGACTACAAAGGATAGTAAGATCATCGGCCGGCAGGGTGTTCGATCTTCAGCGGATTGGGCATCCTGCCGGCCGTGGCGGCTACCCCCGGTGTGCCGTGAGCAGTGTCACCTGCCAAGCTTGGACCAAGGAAATTACGGCAAGGTGGACGCATGGGATCGCAGCGGTCGGCGGCGGCCAGGGACGCGGAGTTGCGCAGGGCTCGGGAGTACGAGGCCCGCGCCCGCGCCGGCAACGACCTACCCACCCGGACCTTCAGGAACCCCGCCCAGGCCCCCACCACCAGGTATCCCGCCAGGCCCCAGCAGCCACCCCGCTCCCCGCCAACCGCCTCGCAGGTTGCCACAGCCACCCATCAGGTTCCCCGGGTCGGACGAGCCAACCGTCGAAATGGCCGCTTTAACCGATTTGGTGGACCGGCCGACCGACTTCGACGACGACTACGACCCGGACGACGACTACGACTCGGACTACGACGATCGGCGCGCCGCCGGTCATCGCGCCAGCCGCGCCCGGCAGCCGCACCACCGGCTGGCCAGGCCGGTGCGGCGGGCGTTCCTGCTGGCCCTGGTCCTGTGCCTGGTCATCGCCGGCATTTCCGTCGTCGGCTACCTGACCGCACCCGGCACCGACACCACCGCCGCCCGCGTCGCCGAGTGGGCCCGCGACCACGGCATGGGCGACCTGGTCACCTTCCTCGAACAGCAGCAGTACCAGCAGAACCAGCCCAAGGTCGGCGGCACGCTCGCCGGTGGCATCCCGAAGGCCGGCGGGGCCGTGCAGGGCACCACCAAGGCGAAGGGTGGACTGCCCGCGCCCGCTGCCCTGCCGCCGCTGGCCGGTGCCGTGGCACTGCCCGGTGAGGGCCAGTGGCAGACCGTGGTCACCACCGCCCAAGGCCAACCCGCCGTCCGCGTCACCACGGTCCGCCCGGACGCCACCCACACCTCCTACCTGGCCGGCGTCCTGTGGATCGACCCGACGTTCGTCCGCGGCCAGTTGCGGCCCGGCACCAACGACCCGGGCGGGACCTGGCAGGCGACGACCTCGCTCAGCACGCTCGAGCAGAAAACCGTGGCAGCCGCGTTCAACGCCGGCTTCCGGCTCCCCCGCGACGCCAGCCACGGCGGCTACTACAGCGAAGGCCGCACCGCCGTCCCGCTACAGGACGGCGCCGCCAGCCTCGTCCTCAACACCAACGGCACCGCGTCGGTCGGCTCGTGGAACAGCGAAGTCCACATGACGCCGGACGTGGCCAGCGTCCGCCAGAACCTCGTGATGCTCGTGGACGGCGGCGTCGTCAGCCCCACCTGCGCCACCGGCGGCCAGGCCCAGTGGGGCGCCACGATCGGCCAGGCCGCCTACATCGACCGCTCCGCCTTCGGCGTCACCGCCACCGGCGCCGAGGTCTACATCGGCGGCTCCGCGCTCTCGGTCTGCACTCTCGGCCGGATCCTGCAGGACGCCGGTGTCGTCCGCGGCATGGAACTGGACATCAACCCCGAGTGGATCACCGGCACGTACTTCCACACCCAACCGGCCGGCCCACCCACCGGTTTCCGCCTCTACCCCACCCAGCACCCCGCGCCCACCCACTACCTGTCCCCGTCCAGCCGCGACTGGTACGCCTGGTTCCTGCGAGGCTAAACAGGCCGGCTGGATCTAGGCTGCTCGCGATGGACGAGCACGGTGTGGAGACCGAGACGGTGGACGAGCCGGAGTCGACCAGGCTCGCCCGCAACATGGCCGAGCTGCTGCAGGAACTCCGGGTGGCGCAGGCCGGCGTGCAGATCCTGTTCGCGTTCCTGCTGTCGGTCGCGTTCACCAACCGGTTCGCGAGTGCCACCGGGTTCCAACGCGTCACGGTCATCGTCACGGTGCTGCTGACCACGGCGTCCTCCGCGCTGCTGATGGCACCGGTGGCCTGGCACCGGCTGTACTTCCGCCAGCACAGGCGGCCCGACGTGATCCGCTGGGGCAACCGGTTCGCGCTCGTCGGCCTCGCGCTGCTGGCGGCCGCGATGACCGGCGCCGTGCTCCTGGTGGCCGACGCAGTGGTCGGCCGGGTGCCGGCGATCGTGATGGCGGCGTGCGCGGCCGTGCTGTTCGGGTCGACGTGGCTGGTGCTGCCGCTGATGCGCCGCGCGAGGGAGCCAGCCGTCAGCGCACCTCGACCTCAGGAATAGCCGCGAGAATATCGGCGGCGGCCGGTCGGGCTGCCGCGTCGAGGTCGGGCAGTTCGATCGTGCGCAGGGCGGGCCAGCTGAGCTTGGCCAGTCCGGCCAGGTGATCGACCTGGTCCACCCGGCTGATCACCAGGTGCCGCAAGGCGGGCAACGAGGCCAGGGCGGCGGTCTCGTCGGCGTTCGGCGCACCCGCGAAGCTCACCCGCACCAGCCCGGTCCACCGCTCGACGCCCAGCAGCGAGCGGCGGGTGGCCGGGTTGTTCAGGGTCAGGTCGCGCAGCGGCAGCGTGCCCGGCAGTGGGTGCAGGCCGCCTGCGAGCCCCGGATGCAGGATGCGCAGCCGCTCCAGCGGCACATCCCGCAGGCTGGGCAGGTCCGCCCTGTCCACCCGGTGCAGCGCGAGGTCCACCACGGTCGAGTCGGCCAGCGGCGACAGGTCGGTCAGCCGATCGCACATCAACAGGACCAGTTCGCGCAGCGTGCGGCTCGTGGCCAGCGGCCGCAGGTCGCGGACGACCTCGTTGGCGCGCAGTTCCAGGGTGCGCAGGTTGGGCACCTCGGCCAGCGGGTCCAACGGCGAGATGTCGCCGATGCACCGCACGGCCCGCACCCGCGTGAAGTGCTTGAGCGCCTGGACGCGTTCCCAGCGCCGCACCGGCACCGGCAGCTCGCCGAAGTCCACTTTGGCCAGTACCACCCTGGCGTACTCGTCGAGATCCGACGAGAGCCGCCAGCCGGACAGCAGTTCGTCGATCACCATGCCCTGGTTCAGCTCGGTGAACGGCGCGATCTTCTCCCACGCGCCCTCGCCACCGATCCGCGCCGCGGTGTGCACGACACGCGCCGCCTCGTCCTCGGTCAGCCCCGCCGGGCCGGGCAACAGGTCAAGCACGAACGCGCCCGCCCTGGCCAGTGCCTCCGCGTCGTCGAAGGTGGCGGGCGGGATCAGGGTGCGGACAGCCTCCTGCACGCGCGTTCTGACCTCTTCCGGGTCGATGACCTGGGCCTCCGGCAGGCAGACCGCGGCGATCAGCACCAGCAGGTCACCGAGGCGGCTGTCCTTCTTCCTGATGGTGGTTGCCTTCTCCAGCAACCGTTGCAGCATGTCGGCGCGTTCCTTCGGGCGGGCCTGGGCCACGGCCATCACGACGACCTCGCGCCACGAGTCCTCATGGGCGTGGTCGATCAGCGCACCGGCGAGGCCCGCCTCAACGAACTCCCGCGCCGCAAGGTAGTCGCGGAACGTGCGGTGCACGAACTGGATCTGGTCCGGATAGGACTCACGCAGCAGTCCGGTGCGTTCCAACGCCTGTTGCAGGACCTCGTCGGACTCGACCCGCACGGCGTGCAGGCCGCGGATCGCGTGCCCGAGCCGGGCGCTGGCCTCCTGCCGGGACAGCACCACCTCGCCGTTGACGATCATGGCGTACGCGAACCGCTGCAGCAGCACCAGTTGCTGTTCCTCCCTGCGCGGCCACGCGCCGTTCAGCGTGATACCGCGCTCCTTGTCCCAGTCCTCCAACAGCAGTTTCAGGGCGGCATCGAAAAGCCCTCGCCGGTCATCGGGCAGCGTCATGTTCCGATTGCGATACAGCGCGCAGATCAGCCCGCACAGCAACGGACTCGACGCGAGCCTGCGTAGTTCCGGCCGGGTGGACAAGGTGTGGATCAGCCGTTTCTCCGCCGTGGACAGCCAGTTCAACTGCTCGGTGTCGGACTCGTGGCTCCGTACGGCCGCGTGCCAGTTGGCGATGAAGTCACGCACCCCGTTCTCGCTGAGCGGGAGCATGTCGAACGTGACGAAGTCGTGCTCGTCGGCCCACGCCCTGTCGACGGCGGACGGCCGTGACGCCACCACGAACCGGGCCCTCGGATACGCGGCGATCAGCCCGTCCAGCCAGTCCAGCGCCTCGAGACGATGCTCCGGGGTCAGCTCGTCGAGGCCGTCGACCAGCAGCAGGCCGCGACCGTCGCGGAAGACCCCGCTGACCCAGCCGTCCGGCCGCTCGCCGACCAGTGCCCGCGCGTCGATCGCGACCAGGTCCTCCAGTTGCGGGAAGTCGCGTTCGGCGAACCGGCGCAACGGCACGAAGAACGGCAGCGCGTCCGGCCACTGGGCGTTGTCGCCCGCGATCGCGCCGCGCGCGGCGACAAGGCGCAGCCGGGTCAGGAAGGTGGTCTTGCCGGCGCCCGCGCCGCCCTGCAGCAGCACCCGGCGGGTGTCGACGATGGCGTGCGCGCCGTCGGTGCCGGCTCCGGTCAGGTCCTGTCGCCGGGAGTCGCGGACGTGGCGCGTCAGCGCGAGGCTGACGTAGTAGTCGTCGAACGAGTGGCGGGCCGGGGCGCGGCCGCTGGTCACGCCGAACAGTTCGAAGGTGCGCATCGTCTCGGTGACGAAGTCCAGGTACCGCTGTTCGAACAGCAGGCCGGCGACCTGGTCCCGGCCGCGCAGGTCGGTCACCATGCGGGTGAGCTGCCCGACCGCGCTGTCGATGTCGTGCAGGGACAGCGACTGGATCAGCGCGACGAGTTCCGGCGTTGCGTTGACCTGGCTGACCAGGGCGGTGCAGCAACCGGTCAGCAGCAACTGGTACGCGCGTTCGGCTTCCTCGCTCAGGCTCGCTGCCCGGACCAGCCCGGCGGCCCGGTCGGTGATGTGCGCGCGCAACGCGGTCGCGTCCCGCAGCAGCTGGTAGCCGCGCGCCGGGTCGATCGGCGTGACGAGGGCCAGCGTGTCGCGCACCGCGTGCACGGCGGCGGCCCACTCGTGATCGGGCAGGGTGGCCAGTTCGTGGCCGCGCAGGGTGGCCAGGGCCGGCTCGATCCGCCGCAGCAGCACCTCCGGCGACACCAGGTGCCGGGCCAGCCTGCGGTGGTGCGCCCAGTCCCGCGTCGCGCCGAACACCTGCTCGAACACGGTCTGCAGCAGTGCGCCCGTCACCTGGGCGAGCAGTTCGGCAAGCGGATCGATCATCAGACACACCCCCCAGCCCCACCTCGTCAGCCGCCTCCAGACTACGGCGCCCGGACGGTGACGTGTTTCGGACAACCTGTTAACAGTTCCGCCGAGTTTAGACAAAACATGGCCGTCAGAGCCTGGTTCAAGCCTTGACTTAAGGTCTATCTACGGAAGATGCTGGATCTGCGTTCGTGCGCCGGTCCGTGAGAGGTACCGGCGCGGAAACGACTTCCCGGTTCTCGCGTACGTGGGCCCATACACGACGGAGGCACGATGTCAGGCGATAAGCGTCGATGGCGCCGCGGTATCACCTTGGCGGCGATCACGGCGGTGGCGGCGGTAATCCCGGCAGTAGGCGCGTCGACGACAGCCGCGGCGGCCACCTTACCGATCTACCAGGACACCCACTTCAGCTTCCCGGAACGGGCCGCGGACCTGGTCTCGCGGATGACGTTGAGCGAAAAGGTGCTGCAACTGCACACCAACAACGCACCGGCCATCCCGCGCCTCGGCATCCAGCAGTACACGTACTGGAGCGAGGGCCAGCACGGCCTCAACCGCCTCGGCGCGGATACCGCGGAAGGCGGCCAGGGGGCCGTCGACGACGTGAAGGCCACGAGCTTCCCGACGAACTTCGCCTCGTCCATGTCGTGGGACCCGGCGCTGGTCTACCAGGAGACGACCGCGATCTCCGACGAGGCACGGGGTTTCCTGGACAAGTCGCTGTTCGGCACCGGCCAGAACAACCTCGGCCCGTCCGCGTCCGACTACGGCAACCTCACGTTCTGGGCGCCGACGGTGAACCTCGACCGTGACCCGCTGTGGGGCCGCACCGACGAGGCGTTCGGCGAGGACCCGTACCTCGTCGGCCAGATGGCAGGCGCGTTCGTCAACGGCTACCAGGGCAACTCCCCGACCGGCCAGCCGATGACGCCGTACCTGAAGGTCGCCGCGACGGCGAAGCACTACGCGATGAACAACGTCGAGAGCAATCGCCTGTCCGGTGACTCGGTCACCACCCAGGCGGACCTGTTCCAGTACTACCTCAAGCAGTTCTCGACCCTGATCCAGACCGACCACGTGTCCGGCATGATGACCTCGTACAACGCCATCAACGGCACGCCAAGCGCGGTCAACACCTACACGCTCGACCAGGTGGCCCAGCGCACCTTCGGCTTCGCCGGCTACACCACGTCGGACTGCGACGCCATCAACAGCGCGTGGGCCCCGTCCCCTGGCGGGCACATGTGGGCGGCGCCCGGGTGGACGTCGTCGAACACCAACGGCAACATCATCTGGACCAACAACACCACCCATGCCACGATCCCCGCCGCGGCCGGCGCCATGGCCTACGGCCTGCGCGCGGGCAACCAGTTGGTCTGCACCGGTGACGAGGCGACCCTGCCGAACATCACGGCCGCGATCAACGCGGGCATCCTGTCCGAAGGCGTCCTGGACAACGACCTGGTGCGCCTGTTCACGATGCGGATGGCGACCGGCGAGTTCGACCCGGCGTCGTCCAACTCCTACACCTCGATCAACAAGTCGGTCATCGAAAGCGCCGCGCACCAGCAGCTCGCGCGCACCGTCGCCGACAACTCGTTGGTACTGCTGAAGAACTCGGCGCCCTCGGGCAGCAGCACGCCGCTGCTGCCGGTCAACCCCGGTGGGCTGAACAACGTCGTGGTCTTAGGGGACATGGCGAATCAGGTGACGTTGGGCGGCTATTCCGGCAAGCCCGACTTCACGACCAACGCCGTGCAGGGCATCACGTCCGCGGTGAAGGCCGCCAGTCCTAACGCGACGGTCACCTTCGACGCGGCCGGCACCTCGTCGACGTCGACGTCGGCCGCCGTGCTCAGCTCCGCGACGCAGACCGCGATCCGCAACGCGAACCTGGTGGTCATCTTCGCCGGCACCAACCTGAACAACGCCAGCGAGGGCAGGGACCGCACCACGCTGGCGATGCCAGGCAACTACAACTCGCTGGTCGACCAGGTCAGCGCGCTGGGCAACTCGAAGATCGCGCTCGTCCTGCAGGCCGACGGCCCTGTCCAGCTCAGCGACGTCCAGCCCAAGGTGTCGTCGATCGTGTTCAGCAGCTACAACGGCCAGGCGCAGGGCAGCGCCGTCGCCGACGTGCTGTTCGGCGCGCAGAACCCGTCCGGGCACCTGAACTTCACCTGGTACAAGGACGACACGCAGCTGGCGGCAATGGCCAACTACGGCCTGAACGCGGCGAGCACCGGCGGCCTCGGCCGGACGTACCAGTACTTCACCGGCACGCCGAGCTTCCCGTTCGGCTTCGGCATGAGCTACTCGACGTTCGCCATCAGCAACGTGGCGGCCGACCAGACCTCGGTCAACGCGGACGGCACGGTCAACGTCAGCATGGATGTCAAGAACACCGGCACGCGCGCCGGTACCACCGTGGCGCAGCTCTACGTGTCGACCCCGGGCGCCGGCACCGGCAGCGTCCCGCTGAAGCGGTTGGCGGGCTTCCAGAAGACGTCGTCGCTGGCACCGGGCGCGACCCAGCACATCGTGATCCCGGTCAAGATCAGTGACCTCGCGCTCTACAACACGCCCGCGTCGAAGATGGCCGTCACGGACGGTACGTACAACTTCATGGTCGGCACCGACTCGTCCACCACCGTGGCCACCAAGCAGGTCACGGTGACCGGCGCGATGACACCGGCAGTGAAGTACGTGACCGTCCAGCCGACGGGCACCATCTTCCAGGCAGGCCAGACCATCGACCTGACCAGCAAGAACCCGTGGCTCGCCGACGACACCAACCCGGCAGAGCAGCCCGACCGCAACTTCGCCGTCACCGCCGACAACGTGGTGCAGGCGGTCAACAACGACCAGTCCTTCGTGAATCTCGCCGGCGCCACCGTCACCTACAGCAGCAACAACCCGACGGTCGCCACCGTGAGCAGCGCGGGCCTGGTCAGGGCGGTCAGCGACGGCGCCGCGACGATCACCGTGACCGTCAACGGCGTGTCGGGCAGCATGCCGATCCTGGTGCAGGGCACCGTGCACGCATCAGTCGCGGCGATCACCCCGGTCGGCCAGCCGTCCACGGCGTCGGCGACGTTCACCAACGGCGGCGCCAACACCGTGTCGAACGTCGCACTGAGCATCACCGCGCCCAGCGGCTGGACCGCCACCGCGACCACGCCGACCAGCTTCACCACGGTCAACGGCCAGTCGACGGTGACCGCGAGTTGGCACCTGTCCCCCGCGTCGAACGCGACACCCGGCACCTATCCGGTGACGTTCGCCGCGTCGTCCAGTGAGGGATCGTTCGGCTTCGCAGGCCAGACCACGGTGCCGTTCGCGACCCTACCGGCGGCCTACGACAATTCAGGCATCAGCAACGACGGCAGCACCGCGCCCGGCACGTTCGACGGCGGCGGCCTGAACTTCTCCGCCCAGGCGCTGTCCGCCGTCGGCTTCAACGCGGGTCAGGTGCACAACGTCAACGGCGTGAACTTCACCTGGGTCAACCCGAACCAGTCCGACAACATCGTCACCGGCGGCCAGGCGGTGCCGGTCAGCGGCACCGGCAGCACCCTGGGCTTCCTCGGGGCGAGCAACAACGGCACCGGTTCGGGCACCGGCACCATCGTCTATACCGACGGCACCACCCAGTCCTACGCACTCGGCTTCGCGGACTGGTGGTCCGGCAGCGCGACACCGGGCACGTCCATCGCGGCGACCCTGCCCTACATCAACAACGGGACAGGGAGGCAGAACCAGACGGTGCACGTGTACTTCGCCAGTGTGCCGCTCCAGTCCGGCAAGACCGTGCGGGACGTGATCCTGCCCAGCGTGACCAGCAACGGTCAGGTAGGCGGGGTCACCGCCCTGCATGTCTTCGCGATCGGCGTCGCGTAACCGACGCGTGGACACGGAATGACCGCCGGCCCGGCGAGGACGCCGCCTCGCTGGGCCGGCCCCTGCTTACACTGAGGTCCGGGAGGTGATCAGATGCATTTGACCGACGAGCCGGCCGAGCCGACACCGCCGAACCTGCGGGAAGTCGGCCGCCTGCGGGTGCTGCGGGCGCTGCACGAGACCTCGCGGGCCAGCAGGCCGGAACTGGTCCGGATGACCGGCCTGGCCAGAGCCACGGTAACCGCGCTGATCGCCGAGTTGACCGACCTCGGTCTGGTCCAGGAGTACGACGGTCCTGATCCGCTGGAGGCCCGGCGCACCGGGCGTCCGGCGCATTGGTTGTCGCTGGTTCCGTCGGCCGGGTATGCCGTCGGCGCCGACATCGGGCACCAGCATGTCGGGGTGGCGTTGTGTGATCTGTCCGGTACGCCGGTCTGGCATCACGCCGAGACCCGGGAAGTCGATCACGCGCCCGAGGAGACGCTGTCGCTGGTCGCTTCCTTCGTGGATCGCGCTCTGCAGGAGACCGGGGTCGATCGGGAGCGGGTGCTGGGGATCGGTGCCGGTATCGCGTCGCCGGTGGATCGGGTGTCCGGGACGTTGCGCGCGGAGAGCATCATGCCCGGGTGGTCCGGGGTTCGGCCCGCTGTGGAGCTGTCTCGCCGGACGGGGCTGTCCACTCAGATGATCAACGACGCCAATGCCGGTGCTCTTGCTGAGCGGCTTTATGGGGCTGGTCGGGGTACGGACAATATGGTGTATGTCCGGCTGTCTGCCGGTATTGGTGCCGGCATCGTGTCCGACGGTCGGTTGCTGCTCGGTTCTGGCGGGTTGGTCGGGGAGATCGGGCATCTGCCGTCTCTTGCATCCGGTTTGATCTGCCGGTGTGGTAATCGGGGTTGCCTGGAGACGGTGGCCAGTCCGCCCGCGGTGGCTCAGTTGCTGGCTTCCAGTTGGGCGAAACCCGTTGTCCCTGCCGATCTGCCTGGGTTGCTTGCCGCTGCCGACACCGGTACGCGGCGCGCGATCGAGGACGCCGGGCTGGCGGTCGGCCGCGCGTTGGCGTCGCTGGTCACCCTGTTCAACCCAGAACTGATCGTGGTCGGCGGCGACCTGACGGTCGCGGGCGAACTGATCCTGGAACCCATCCGGCAGGGCATTCGACAGGACGCCCTGCCAGCAGCGGCCAAGCAGGTCACGGTGGTCCTTGGGCGCACTCGGCGACCGTGCCGAGGTGCGCGGAGCAGCCGGGATCGTGCTCACCCAGGCACCACGCAGCCTCGTCGGCTGACCATCTACCGCCAGGCACCAACAACGTCGCCCGGGGCCCACACCACGTCGACTGCTGTGCGGACATCGTCTGTGGCTCCTGATCGTGACGCCACCACCAAGCCCGTACGATCCGGATCGAACCCGGGAACCTGGGGCGCGCAACGAATCAACTCGGTCAGATCGCGGCGGTCAAAGGGCGAGGACAACCACTTGATCGAGCCGACGAACAAGATCCGCTGCGCCACGGGTGCACGGTCGGCGCCCACTAGGTCGAGTTCCGGGTCGAACTGCCGGTTCCACCAGCCGCCCACCGCGGCCACGGAATCCCACGGCAGAATCCCGTCAGCAGCCGCCAACTCCAACGACTCCCGCACCAATGGCTCTACCGCACGCCCGCGCCACGATGCCCACCGACGCTCGACAAGACGAAAAGCCGCCTCAGACCGACCTCGACGAACCTGTTCCTGGGCAGCCCGCAGAATCGCCAAATACAACCGTAGATTACTGTCTGCGACGCGATACAACGCCGGCTTGCCCGAACGAGTTGACAGTGGCTCATCGACGGCCAGGACCCTTTTCTCGGCCACCAGCCGCCGCAGCAATGGCGAGAGCGAACCCGAGGGCAGCGGACCTTGCCGCCCGCCGGCCGTCGCTGCGATGTTGGCGTGCGCCCGGTCACCGCCACCGACCGCTTCCAGAACACGACGTGCCTGATCCGGAGCGGGAAACTCGGCCAACAGCGACGACTCCGGCACGGAGAACAATGCTGATGCGGGATCCGCGCACTCCTGCTCCAGAAACGACAACGCGGGCATGGAATGTGGCCACGCACGTAGAATGCCGGGCAGACCACCGGACACCAGATGTGCATCGAGGGCGTCCACGTCGCTCAAACCAAGGGCGCCGCCCGTCTCGGCCGGGTTCAACGGCCCCAGGATCAGAGTGTCAGCCCGGCCGTAGAAGGGACGGTCATAGGCTGTCAGGCGCTCCATCATGTGTAGGTCACTGCCCAGCAAAAGCAGGAGCACCGGGTGCTTGGCCAGCAACCGATCCCACGCGGTCTGCAGTGCACCGTCGAAAACCGCATCTTGCTCGGCGAGCCACGGAAGCTCATCCAACACGACGATCGACGGCTGATCTGGCAACATCGCGGCCAACGCACGAAAGGCGTCGGGCCAACCGCCGGAACCAACGGAAGGCACCAGCTCCCTGTCCCGAGGTAGAGCCGACTCCCGCAACCCGGACAGGAACTCCTCGACGGCCTCCACAGAGGAAGCACCCTTAGTCGCTGTGAAGAACAAGTACGGAACGCCGGCTCGGTCACAGAACTCCTGGACCAATCGAGACTTACCGACCTGACGACGACCACGAATGGCCACAGCCGTCCCCGCTCCGGAGTCGGCGACACGCTCCAGTCGCTTGCCCAACAGAGCAAGCTCCCGCTCTCTCCCCACAAACACCGGCCCAGCCACCAGGGCTCCCAACAGGTAGATCCGATCTACGTAGATCGACTATACATACATTTGGTCCGCCCCTGACCGACTCCGCTGCACTTTGTGACTGCCGTCACACTATGACTTTTCTCAGTCTGCCAACTGCGCGATCGTTGCTTGGCGCGGTGGGCTGATTTGGGGAGAGAACACCCTGTACAGCGAGCTGATCTGAGTTGTCTCTGCTGATCTGGCGGGGTTGCTTGCCGCTGCCGACACGGGTACGCGGCGCGCGCGATCGAGGATGCCGGGCTGGCGGTCGGCCGCGCGTTGGCGTCGCTGGTCGCCCTGTTCAATCCGGAGCTGATCGTGGTCGGCGGCGACCTGACGGTCGCGGGCGAGCTGATCCTGGAACCCATCCGACAGGGCCTTCGACAGGACGCCCTGCCCGCAGCGGCCAAGCAGGTCACGGTGGTCCTGGGCGCGTGCTCGGCGACCGCGCCGAGGTGCGCGGCGCCGCCGGGATCTTCCTCACCCAGGCACCACGCAGCCTCGTCGGTTAGCTGATCTGACCCGCCTTGACAGCGGCCACGAGGCGGAGACATCCACGTTCCGCACGGACCCATCCGGCTTCTTGCTGTCTCGCACCGCACCGAGCGCCAGTTCAACACAGTTGCCTGTTGCGCCCGAGCCGCTGTAGCTCGATTTCCGCCAGGTCAGACCGCTCATCAGCTCACTCCCGTTCATGCTCCTTTGCGATGGTAGCAATATGGCTCATGGATGCGGCAGGATCGAGCGCGGCCTTGCCCAACCGCGCGGCATGGCTCCGGAAGATGTCAATCATCTGATCGTCCTCGATGTAGACCGAGGATTCCTTGTTCTCCAAAGAAGACGACAGTTTTGTCGCGGGAGAAGTTCAGCACGTAGAACGAGGAATTGAACCCAGCATTCCCACCCAGCTCCCTGGGCAACACCCACAGTCGCACGTTCGGGCGCTCAGCGAACTCCAGCAAAGCACGTAGCTGCCGAGCCATCACTGCCCGACCGCCAATTATCCGGCGGAGCACCCACCCATCCAAGATCATGTCCAACTTTGGCGGGTTTTTCTTCCTCAGGGTCTTCTGCCTCGACATCCGCTTCTCGATCCGCAGGTCAGCCTGCTCCGGCGGCACACATTCACCCATCATCACGGCGCGGGTGTAGTCGGCAGTATGGGCCAGACCTGGGATCAGCAAGTTCTCGGCCGAGACGAGCGAGGTGGCTTCCATCTCCAGGCGCCACAGAGTGTCCATGGTCGGCGAGTCGAGAGACCAGCGACCGGGCGAGTCCTGGCGATCGGCCAGGCGCAGCAGTCGACGGCGTTCCTCACCATGCACCTGATAGATCACCAGCAACGCACCCAAGTCCACCTCGGAGATGTGCTGCTGACCGTTCTCCATCCGCGACAGCTTCGACTGCTGCCATCTGAGCTGCTGGCAGACCACCCTCCAGGCTCAGGCCACGCCCGTTGCGGATGAACTTCAACTCCCAGCCCAACCCACTCAGAACCACGTTTGCCAACTTCTCCGCGCCCACGTGTCCTCCCGAACTCATCTGAGCATTTGCAAGAACGGCAATCCCAGATCTCGCCGAAGGATGCAGTCACCCATTCGAACGTTGCTCAATTCGCATAACCAGCCCATCAACGCAGGGGGAAGTGCGCCGGCGACCCACGCGGTCTGGCGACGCTGTTTCACCCGTTCGGTTGCGTCGTGTCCCGTTTGGTGTCCCATTTGTTGTCCCGTTGGGTCTGACACGCTCACCACCGCCCAAGCACACAGCAAAGGAGTAGAAATGTTCATCGCAACCCGACGCCGACGTGGCCTTGCCCGCTTCGGCGCGGCCATGGCCATCGCTTCGGCCATGGCCATGGCCCTCACCGCGGCTCCGGCGAACGCCGCCACCGGCCCGAAGGCCTTCGGCACGGCCTCGCCGGCCGGCTCCATCGTCAACGGCAGCTACAGATGGGTCGACGCCAACAGCAACCTGTGCCTGGCCTACGACCCGGAATCGCGTGGCGCGGCACGCCAGGAGGGCTGCGACAACGACAACACCGTCTTCTGGGACACCGTGAACACCAGCGGCAACAACTACGAGCTCATCGATGAGCACAACGGCCAGTGCCTGTCCATATCGGGCGGCTCCGGCGCCGATGGTGCGGCGGCCTTCGTGTTCACCTGCGCCGGCACCGCCGACCAGATCTTCACCCTCGTGCCGGCGACCTCGACGGTATTCGCGGGTGCCTACCAGCTCATGAACGTCAACAGCGGCAAGTGCGTTGCGGTCGGCGGCGCCAGGAAGAACCTGGGCGCCTGGGTCATCCAGTGGTCCTGCGCACAGAGCGGCGAGTTCATGTGGCGCCCGATCTAGGCACGTCCTGACGATGTTGGAGCGAGGTCATCCGGCCATCGGCCGGGTGACCTCGCTGTGTCCTGTCGGCCAACGAGATTCGACATATCTGGCCATCAAGACCCAACCAGTCCACCCCGACTGGCGCCGACTCCACCGAACCCGAGCCCGGTGCTCGCCTCGTCCGGTACGATCGCGGCGTTGTTTTCGCTGCTGGGAGCCATGCGGTGTGGCCTCCCCCGCTGAGAGCAGGTTTCGTCGATGGCATGTCGTATCAGTGAGCTCGTGCTCGGTTGCCGCGACCCTGAGGTGCTGGCGCGGTTCTGGTGCGAGGTCCTGGACTTCGTCGTGCTCGATCGCGAGGACGACGGCACGTTGGAGATCGGCCCGCGCGAAGGGTTCGGCGGTCCGCAGCCGACGATCATCCTCAGTAGCAGGGACGAGCCGGAGAACGGGAAATCCCGGCTGCACATCGACGTCAACGCCACCGACCGCGATCAGGACGCCGAGTTGGAACGCCTGCTGAAGCTCGGTGCGCGCCCGGCCGACATCGGCCAGACCGGGCAGGAACAATGGCATGTCCTGGCCGACCCGGAAGGCAATGTGTTCTGCCTGCTCAAACGCCGCCTCGACCCGCTCTGAGCCCATCGGTCACGCCTCGACAACAGTGACCTGGATTCTGATCTCACATCCGTACCATCAACCGATCTCGGGCGGTTTCCAAATGGTGGGTCATCGCCTTGCGGGCCACCGCTGGTTTGCCGGACACGAGGGCGTCGACAATGGCGCGGTGTTCGTCGATCGTCTGTTCGCCGGTGGGTTGGTTGTACCACAGGCGGAACAGGTGCAGGTGGCAGTGCGTGCGGGCGAATGCCTGCGCGACGGCCTCATTGCCGGCGATACGCAGGATCAGCTCGTGTAGTCGCGCATCGTGTGCGGTCAGTGCCTTGTAGTCATCGTAGAGAGGGGCGGCGGGGGCGGCGGGGCAGGTTGCCAGTTCGCGCAGGAGTTCGGCGGCGTGGGCGTCCGTCATTACCGCAGCGGCCTTGGCCGCGCTGGGCGGTTCCAGGAGCAGCCGCAGGCCGTACATGTCCTCGACCTCGTCCCTGGTGAGGAGCTCCGTGACTCGGTAGCCGCGCAGCGGCAGGCGACTGACCAGGCCTTCGGACTCAAGGCGGGCCAGTGCCTCGCGTACGGGGGTGCCGGAGACGTCCAGCTCGCGGGCTATCTCGTCGATGTTGATCCGGTCGCCGGGGGCTATTCCGTCGTTCATGATCAGCGCTCGGATGCGCTCGTAGACGCCGTCCGCGAGTACTTGTCTGTTCCCCAGCGCCGACAGGCGTTGGACGCCCTGTTTCACCTGCACATCTGCCTCCCACGCCAGCATATCTCGACTGTGCCGGGTCGACACCGCAAACGCCGACCCGGCATCGAGCCCTACTTCTTCGCCAGAATCTGCTCACTCTTCTGGGTCATCTCCGCGAACACGTCATCGTTACGTGCGTGGCTGAAATAGGCCTCGAACAGCGGCTCCAAGGTCTGCTGTATGTCGGCGCCATTGCCGTAGACCGGCGCCGGGTAGAGCACGCCGGTGTGCAGTGCGCTGGTGAACACCGACAGGTCGACACCCTGCTTGGCCAGGGCGACGGCACTCGCGTCCATCGACGCCGGGATCGACGGGAAGAACGTGCCGCTGGCGCCCGCCGCGCTCTGGCAGGCCTGCGAACCCATGTACGACACCCACTTCCACGCCAGGTCGGGGTTCTTGGTGCCGGCCCAGATGTTGTTGCCGTTGGAGTTGCTCATCATGGACCTGGTCTTGCCGTCGGGGCCCAGCACGGTCGGCGCGATACCCACGTGGACGCCGGGCAGCTTGGCGAAACTGGCCACCTCCCAGGAACCGGCGGTCTCCATCGCGACCTTGCCGGAACCCATCAGGTCGATGTCACTGACCGTGGTCTGGCCGCCACCCGCGTCGAAGACGCCGATCTTGGGCGCGAAGCCGCGGTCAGTCAGCGACCGGACGTAATCCATGGTCTTGATGAAGTTCGGGTCGTCGTAGTTGAATTTCGTCGGCCAGCTCGACTTGTCGCCCTCCCGCCAGCCCATCGTGGACACGAACGGATTCCACGTGAACTGCCCGGAGAAGTCCTTCGCGGCCAGTTCGCCGAAACCGTAGGTGGCGATGTGGTTCTTGTCGAAGCCCGGCTGGTCACCGCGCACCCCTTTGGTGTCCACGGTCAGGTGGGCCACCATCTTGTCGAAAGTGCCGCCGTTGTCCGGATTCCACGTCAGATTGTCCACTTCCTGCGCGGTGTAACCGGCCTGGGCCAGCTTGTCGGCGTTGAAGTAGATCCCGGTGGCGGCCCAGTCCAGCGGCAGGCCGTACTGCTTGCCGTCGGTGAACTTCCACGCGCTCACGCCGACGGAGAACTGGGACAGGTTGAACTTCGTCTTAGCGATCTCGTCGTCCAGCGGCAGCAACTGGTGCTGCGACGCGAACGGCTGGAAATACTGCACGCTGTCCTGGAAGGCGTCCGGCGCGGTGCCGGCGACGAAATCCGCGGTCAGCTTCGTGAAGTAGTCCGCGACGTCGTACTGGGAGATCTTCACCGTGACGCCGGGATTGGCCTTCTCGAACGCGGTCGCGCAGGTGGCATAGGCGGCCGCCTGCTTGTCGTCCCAGGTCCACCAGTTGATCGTGGACGAACCGGAGCCCGAGGAACTGTTGCCACACGCCGCGGCCATGGCCACCACCGCGGCCGAGGACAGGGTTATCGCCAAGAACTTTCTGATCATTGCTGTGCCTCATTTCGATGGAGAAAGGTGCGAAACGCGGCCAGGGCGGTCGCGAGGTCCTCGGCACCACCCGCCTCATGGCCGTTGTGCTGCCACACTTGGAGCTGTTTCGGTCCCCGGTACTCGTGGAACGCGCCGAACACGGCAACCGGCGGGACCACGTCGTCCAGCAGGCCGGTGGAGAACCAGGCCGGCGCGTCGGCCCGCCGGGCGAACGCGATGCCGTCGAAGTAGGCCAGCGTGCCGAAGACCTGCTCGGCAAGGCCTCGGTGCACAGCCAGGTATTCGGTGATCTCCGAGTACGGCACCGTGGACACCAGTTGGGTCGCCTGCCTGATGTCGGACAGGAACGGCGCCTGGAAATGCGCCGCACGCACCTCCGGGACCAGGCCCGCGACCGCGAGGGCGATGCCGGCGCCCTGGCTGTTGCCGATCACCGCGACCCGGTCGGCGGCCACGAAGTCCAAGGCGCGCACGGCATCGACGGCCCGGACCGCGTCCGCGTAGGCGCGGCGGTAGAAGTAGTCGTCCCGATGCTCGATGCCCATGGTGAGGCAGCCACGCACGTCCATCACCAGGTGGGCGTAGCCGGCCGAGGACCACAGCAGGTCGTCGGTGGGAGCACCTCGACCGCCCGCATAGCCGTGGAATTCGACCACGGCGGGCAGTTGGCCGGTCCGGTCCCGGGGCAGTCGGAGCCACGCGCGGATCGGGTGGCCGCCGTAGCCGGTGAACGTCAGGTCGTGCACCTCGACGGTCAGCAGGTTGGTCTCGACCGGTGTCGTGTGGACCGCGATGTCATGTGAGCGCGCCGAAGCGATCGTGCCGGACCAGAAGTCGTCGAAATCATCGGGTTCGGTGTAGGAGCTGCGGTAGTCGGTCAGCACGGCAGGCTCCGGTGTTCGCCGGTGGACAGCTTGAGTTCGGCAGTGTGGCCGGGCCAGTCGACCCGGATCGGCGCCGAGTCGTCGCCGCCCAGCCGGCGCACCACCAGCCGGCGCACCCGGTGGTCGCGCCAGTCGAAGTCGACCGCGAGCCCGCCACGGCAGCGCATGCCGGTGACCTCGCCGGCCGGCCACGCACTCGGCAGCGCCGGCAGCAGGCGGATGATGCCGTTGTGGCTGTGTACCAACATTTCCGCTATCGCGGCGGTGAAGCCGTAGTTGCCGTCGATCTGGAACGGCGGGTGCGCGCTGAACAGGTTGGGCAGCAGGCCGCCCCACTGCGAGCCGTCCGGCGGGGCGTCCGCGTCCAGGTCGCCCGCCACCGGCCGGGTCGCCTCGCGCAGCAGTTCGCGTGCGGTCTCGCCGTCCCGCAGCCGGCCGCGCAGGGCGATCTTCCACGCCCACGACCAGCCCATCGCGCCGTTGCCCCGCCGGTCCATCAGCTTCGCGGCGGCCGCCTCGAGCTCGGCGTCGGCCTGGCCCAACGGGTACACGGTGACGAGCTGCGACATGTGCCGGTGGGTCGGATCCTGTTCGGGCAGGTCATCGACCCACTCCTGGAGCCAGCCACCCGCCGTGACGGCGGGCGGGCGCAGGCGAGGCAGGGCGGCGGTGATGTCGGCGCGGATCGGGTCGTCGATGCCCAGCAGGGCCGCGGCGGCCAGACAGCGTTCGAACAAGGCCCTGATCAGCGAAATGTCCATTGTGGACGACCAGGACAGGGCCTCGGCGCTGCCCGTCCCGGACAGGAACTTGTTCTCCGGAGACGTGGACGGGATGGTGTCCAGCCAGCCGTCCGGGCCCTCGACCAGCCAGTCAAGGCAGAACAGCGCGCAGCCGCGCAGCAGCGGCCAGCCGCGTGCCCGCAGGAAGTCCGTGTCGCCGGTGAATTCGTAGTGGTCCCAGACGTGCTGCACCAGCCAGATGCCGCCCATCATCCAGATCGCCCAGCAAGGGTCGCCGTGGCCCATGCCGACCGGCAGCGCCCAGCCCCAGATGTCGGTGTTGTGGTGGGTGACCCAGCCACGCGCGCCGTAGAGTTCGCGCGCCACCCGGCCGCCGGTGACCGCCAGGAGGTCCAGCAGGTCGAACAGCGGCAGGTGGCACTCCGGCAGTCCCGCGGGCTCGGCGAGCCAGTAGTTCATCTCGGTGTTGATGTTGACCGTGTAGTTGGACGACCATGCCGGGCGCAGGTCGCCGTTCCACAGTCCCTGGAGGTTGGCCGGCGGGCCGCCGGGTCGGGACGCCGACGCCAGCAGGTAGCGGCCGAGCTGGAACATGACCGTTGCGGTGAGCTGTTCGTCCTGGCCGGACAGCACATCGGCGACGTCGACCACTCCCCTGGCCTCGCCGATCCGCAGCGAGGTCGACCCGAGCAGCCGGCGCAGGTCCTGGTCGTGCTCGCGCAGGAGTCGGTCGGCGCCACGGGCCGCCTCCGCGGTGGCGGCGGCTCTGGCCAGGTGGTCCAACCGTGACCGGGTCGGCGCGCCGGTCCAGGCGTCCTCGGCACTTGTCGAGCTGGCCAACGTCACCAGTGCCCGGCTCATGCCACGCACGATGAGCTGTCCGTCCACAGTGGATATCGTGCCGTCGGTGTCGACCCGGACCGCGACCGCGCCGAACGGGTCGTAGCCGTCGGCGGTGCCGTACCGGAGCGGCTGGGCCTGTGGCTCGTGGCGAGGTGCGCCGTCGACGGGGATCTCGACGCCCAGCTGGAAACCGTTGCGGCTCAGGACTTTGTGCACCACCCGGAGCGGCGAGTCCAGTTCCAGCGTGAATCCGTCGATGCCGGTGACGGCGATGCAGAGCACGCCGGCCGGGTGGCTGGCCCACGTGGTGCGCTCGCCGTTGGCGAATACCTCCCGCACCACGCCGTTGTCCAGATTGAGGGTCCGGCCCAGGAACTCGGCGTCCAGTGTCATCCACAGGTCCACGTACGGCAGGTACTCCTGGCTGTAGGGACCTTCGAAGGTCATCAGCAGCGCTTCGGCCCGCCGAAGGTCACCGGCCCGGATCGCGGTGCGGACCTCGGCGAGCCGCGACGGACCGGCGCCTGCGGCGAGCCGGTCGGCCAGGCCGGTCGACGGGCCGTGTGGCGTGCCGGACCACACGGTCGAGTCGTTGACCTGGAACCGGGCGCGGCCGGGGCCGCCGAAGACCATGGCGCCGATGCGGCCGTTGCCGACCGGTGCCGCCTCGACCCAGGTTGCGGCCGGTCGCGGCCAGGAGAGTTCCATCACTTGATCCCGGTGAAGCCGATGGAGTTGACGATCCGGCGGCCGAACGCGATGAACAGCAGCAGCATCGGCAGCGCGGCGATCAGCGTGGCCGCCATCAGGCCTGCCCAGTCCGTCGCCGTCTGCGGCGACGACTGTTTGAACACCGCCAAGGCCAGGGTCAGCGGTCGCACGCTGTCGTCGCTGGTCACCAGCAGTGGCCAGAAGTAGTCGTTCCACGTGTTGATGAACGTCAGCAGCGCCAGCGTGGCGATCGGCGCGGCGCTCATCGGCAGCACGATCCGGTAGAAGATGCGCAGTGGGCCTGCGCCGTCGATGGTGGCGGCCTCCTCGATCTCGGTGCTCAGATTGAGCATGAACTGGCGCAGGAAGAAGATGTTGAACGCGGAGAACAGCGCGCCGGGCAGGATCATGCCGGCGAACGTGTTGGTCAGGCCGAGGTCCTTGATCAGCACGAAGTTGGGCAGCAGGGTGAAGATGGTCGGCACCATCAGCGCGGTGAGCAGGATCGAGAACATCGCCTCCCGTCCGCGCCAACGCAGCCGGGCAAACGCGTAGGCGGCGGTCGCCGAGCAGAACACCACGCACGCGGTCAGCACGGTCGCGTAGATCACCGAGTTGCGCAGGAACAGCGCCACGTCCAGCGACGCGCCGGAACCGCCCTGCGCCTGTGCCTGGGCGGTGGTCGCCAGGCCAAGTGCCCGCTTGAACGCGCCGAACGTGAAGCCCACCGGTAGCAGCGAGGACGGGTTCGTGGCCAGCGAGTAGTTGTTGGACAGCGAGGTGCGCACGATCCAGTAGAACGGGAACAACGTCACCACGATGACGGCCCCGATGTAGATCCAGGCCACGACCCGGCCCACCGAGGGCCTATTTGCTGTGCGCACGACGCACCTCCTCAGTTCAGGTCGGATTCATTGGCGCGGGTCATCTTGAGCTGGGCAAAGGTGATGCCGATCAGCATCACGAACAGCGCCAACGACATCGTTGCCGCGTAGCCGAAGTCGAACTGGGTGAATGCCTTGTTGTAGATGTACATCTGAAGCACCAGCGATGCGTTGGCCGGGCCGCCCTTGGTGGTCACCTGGACGATGTCGAACACCTGGAACGATCCGATCACGGTGAGGATCACCACCATCACCAGGATGTTGCGCAGCAGCGGCACGGTGAGCGAGCGGAACATCTGGATCTCACTGGCGCCGTCCATCCGGCCCGCCTCGTAGATCGTTCCCGGAATGGTCTGGAGGCCGGCGAAGATGAGCACCGCGTTGTAGCCCATGGACTTCCACACGCTGATCGCGGCGAGCGACGGAATGGCGAGGCTGCTGTCGCCGAAGAACAGCAGCGGGTGCCCGATCAGCTTCGTCAGGAACTCGTTGAGGATGCCGAGTTCCGGATCCATCATCCAGGACCAGGTCATCGCCGCGACCACGCCGGAGATCAGGAACGGCAACAGGATCACGCCGCGAATCACCCGCGACGAGGTCAGCCGATGGATGATCACCGCGGTGACCAGCGAGATGAGTATGCCGAACACGACCGACAGCAGGACGAAGTAGGCCGTCACCCACAACGAGTGCCAGAACACGTCGTCGGACAGCAGTTCGCGGAAGTTGGCCAGCCCTATCCAGGTTGGCGGGCTCAGTACGTGGAAATCCGTGAAGCTCAGGTAGAGGCCGCGGATCGTCGGGTACGCGTAGAACACGGCGAACCCGACGATCGCGGGCGAGATGAGCAGCCAGGCCAGCGGGGCCTCGCCTCGGCGGGATTTGCGGCCGCGCTTCGGGGAGCGTGCCGGGGCGGCGGTTTTTACTGGTGCTGGCACTGTTGCTACCACGGCACGCTCTCCTTTCCTTTAGATGATGATCTTGTCGATGTCGGCCACGAAGTCGGTCGGGTTGCCGAACGAGATCGAGTTCGTGCCCGCGTTCAGTGGCATCCGGGATGGTGACCGTTTGGGCGGAGTTCCAGTCGTTGTCGTTGCTGCCCCAGGTGGGGAGCTGGATCGGACTGCCGTTGACCGTCACGATCGCGTCGCGGCTGGAGTCACCGTCCACATAGGCCACCGTCATCAGGTAGGTGCCGGTCTTGGCCACCGCGATGTTCGGGAACGTCAGTACGCCGCTGCCGCCGATGTCGCCGATCTTCTGGCCGCCGGAGCAGCCCGAGCAGCCTGCGATCTGGGCGCCGCCGGTCAGCACGTTCGTGGACGCTTCGGCTTCGTAGGTGGTCGCGCCCGGTGATGTCGTGAAGGTGAACGCCTTGCTGGGCGGGGATTTCTGGCCGTTCTTGGTGACACCGATGACGGTGAACTGGTAGTTGGTCGACGGTGCGAGGCCGGTCACGGTGGCCGACGTGCCGCTGGTGACCAGGACCGTGTTGCCGTTGCTCTGGACCTGGTAGCTGGTCACGGGCTTGCCGCCGCTGAACGACGGGTCCCAGGCCAGCGACACGCTGTTGCCGGCCGCCGACAGCACGCGCGGCGTGGCAGGCGGGTTCGGCGCACTGCTCGGCGTGATGCGGAACAGTCGTGAGCCGTGGCTGGCCAATGTTGCCTGGATGCTGCCGGTGGCGTTGGCCAGGTTCTGGTGGCTCCACAGGTCGCGCACGGTTGCTGTGCCGCTGATGCCGAGGTCGGCGAAGTCGGCGGTGACGTTGGCCTGGTCGGCGCCCAGGTTGAACAGGGCGACCGTGTAGCTGCCGTCGGTGTTGCGGGCGTACCAGGCCTGCTGGTTGGTGGCCTGGCTGACCGGCTTTGCCGCGATGCCGGCCTGGTCGACCGCGATGACCTCGTCGTTGGTCAGCAGGGAGAGGCCGTAACTGTCCAGTTTGGTCAGATCGTCGCCCGCGTAGAGCGGTGCGGCCTCGATCGCCCAGAGTGTCATGTAGGTCTGGCGCTCGGTGTCGGTGACGCCGTCCATGGCACCGACGCCCACGTCGAGGGAGTCGAGGTTGTTGAAGTGGCCCGATCCGGAGTCCGGGATCCACTGGACGACGTCGTTGAAGCGTGCCTTGACCGAGTTGTTCCAGGTCACGATCGTGCTGCAGTAGCACTCGACGTCGGTGTCGACGCGCCAGCCGTTGGTGTTGGCCGTCCAGACGGCGTCCTGCCGGTGGCTGAGCGACCAGGAGATCACGAACGTGATCGGGCGGCCGGTCTGGGTGAGCGCGGTGTGCCATGCGGCTACGTCGGCGGTGTTGTCGTAGTTCGCGCCGCCCTGGAACGAACCCGGGCCGACGCCATCGAGTTTCAGGAAGTCAACGCCCCAGCTCGCCAATTCGTTGGCGATGGAGTTGATATATGCCTGGGCGCACGGTTTGCTGAAGTCCATTTTGTAGCTGGAGTTCCAGCCGTTCGTCGTGCGTAGGTCCGGGAAGACCAGGTCTCTGGTGAAGCAGTTCGGTGCGCCGAAGATTGGGGTGTTGCCGTTGTTGTAGGCTCGGATGTCCAAGCCTACGGCCAGGTAGGCGCCGAATTTGAGGCCCTTGTTGTGGATGTAGTTGCCGACGAACTTCATGCCGTCTGGGAAGGTGGTGGCGTTGGAGAGTGGGCGGGCGAAGCTGTCGAAGCCGCCTAGCCAGCCTGCGTCTACGTTGATGTACTGGTAGCCGTGTGCTTTTAGCGTCGTCGCTACTATGTTGGTTTGTTTGAGTACGTTGGCCTCGTTGAGGAAGCTTGCCGGGCCTGTTGGGTTCACTCCGGGGAAGTTCGTTGATTCGAGGCTCCAGGTGCTCCAGCCCATGTACGGTTTTGCTGGGCTGGGTGCTTTCTTTGTTGGCGTTGCTTGGGTTGTTGGCGTTGTGGCTGTGGCTGGGGCGGCCATTGTCGCTGACAGTATGGCGGCTGCGATGGCCGTGCCGAGTAAGCGCAATACTGTTTTGCCGGGGTGTCTCATTGCGACTCCGTCTCAGTAGCGTCGTTGCTCACTGTTTTCAGGCAACCCTGCGGTCGTCCATTGCGTCGCGGTCCCATGCGATGCCGATGCCCGGTGTGTTCGGGACGACTGCATGGCCGTCGGTGACTGCCATCTCGGTCGTGGTGATCGCCCGCAGTTGCGGGATGTACTCGACGAATCGCCCGTTCGGGATCGCCGCGGCCAAGCTGACGTGCAGTTCCATCAGGAAGTGCGGGCAGACCTCCATGTTGAACGTCTCCGCGAGGTGCGCGACCTTCAGCCACGGCGTGATGCCGCCGATCCGTGCCACGTCCACCTGGACGACTGAGGCGGCGCCGCGCGCCAGGTACTCGCGGAACTGGGCGATCGAGTACAGCGACTCGCCGACCGCGATGGGGATGTTGGTGGTCCTGGCCAGTCGTTCGTGTCCGGCCAGGTCGTCGGCCGGCAGTGGCTCTTCCAGCCAGGTCAGTCCGATCGGCGCGAACAGTTCGGCCCTGCGCAGCGCCTCGGCGACGGTCATGGACTGGTTGGCGTCGACCATGATCGGGAAGTGTGGGCCTACTGCTTCGCGGACCGCGCGTAGCCGTTCCGCGTCTTCCTCGCCTGTTGGTCTGCCGACTTTCAGCTTGACGCCCTGCCAGCCTGCTTCTTTTGCTGTTTTCGCGCCGGTTATCAGTTCGTCCGTGGTCAGGTGTAGCCAGCCGGTTTCCGTGTCGTACAACGGGAGCCTGGTCTGGAATCCGCCCGCGACCCGCCAGAGTGGTTCGCCTGCGCGTAGGCAGCGCAGGTCCCATAGTGCGATGTCGATCGCGGCGAGGGCCAGGGAGGTGATCGCGCCGACCATCGTTGCCCTGGTTGAGGCGTAGAGGTCGGTCCATACTGCCTCGATCGTGCGGGTCTCTGCGCCGATGAGGCGGGGTAGTAGGTGGTCGCGTAGTAGTGCGAGCACGGCGGAGCCGCCGGTGCCGATCGTGTAGGAGTAGCCGAGACCTACCGCGCCGTCGTCGGCTGTGATCTCGACGAAGACTGTCTCCTGGGAGACGAACGACTGGACGGCGTCGGTGCGCTGTTGCTCGACCTTGAGGTCGATCAGGAAGGCCTCTGCCCTGCGTACCGTCGTCACGTCCCGTCCCTTCGTGGATCCTATAGGATCGTGGCGCCCGATTGTTACTGTGTGACCATCTGATGTCAAGGCTGCCGGAGAACTCGGCGGCGTTATCCGGAACCGAGCGAGCGGTCGGGTGGTGTCCATCCCGATGACGACCACGTGCTGGCGGCTTCGTGCCAGCTGGTCGGGTACCTGGTCGACCGGCGGCTGCCGCTGCGGCTGCCGCTGATCTGTCTGACTCTGTGGTTCGGTGCCAGCTGTCGCTGTTCGTCTCGTTTACTGATTAGTTATTTGGCGTCTGCATCCCCCCGATCCGCAATCGTCAATAACGGTCTTGGGGGTTTTGTCAAGGCGGGAAAGAGTACCTTGACAAAACCCCCAAGACCGTTAAGAGCGGGCCCGTATCGGGGGGATGCAGAAGGACTGGGCAAGGCACCAATTATCGCGAAGCCCAGGCCAGTCCTGCGGAAGCCGAAAGAGCCGCCTCGGTTGGGTGCCTGCTCCCGTTCGCCCGGCGGATTAAGTCTGGTCCTCGGCCCTCGCTCCAAGAACTGCCCGGTCGAACATCAATGTCAGTCGTTGATCAGGTCGAATTCCTCCCAGGTGCCGATGGCGGTTCGGTTGGCGATCAACGGGGACGCGCCCGCGTTGTCCGCCGTCACGATGTTGCCATTTGCCATGGCGCGCAGGCTGATGCTGCCGTCGGCGTTGTGGATGAGTTGGAACGTCTCCCATGGGCCGACCGCGGTTCGATTGGCGATCAGTGGGGACGCGCCCGCGTTGTCGGCGGTCACGATGTTGCCGTTGGCGTGGGCTCGCAGGGCGATGTTGCCGTTGCCCTGGTCGAGTTCGTCGAACTGTTCCCAGGTGCCGATGGCCGTTCGGTTCGCGATCAACGGGGACGCGCCTGCATTGTCCGCCGTCACGATCATGCCGTTGGCGTGTGCCCGCAGGCTGATCACCGGCGTGGCGGTCGTCGTACCGAAGGTGTTCAGGTTTACCGCGTTGGCGATGGCTTGCAGGCCGGCCTCGTTCGGGTGGAGGTGGTCACCGCTGTCGAAGGACGGCAGGTATCGGATCGGGTTGGCCGGGTCGTGCGTCGCGGTGTCCTGGTCCACGATCGCGTCACAGCCGCTGCCGGCGCCACGGATGAAGCTGTCGATGGCGCCGCGCTCGGTCTCGCCCTGTTGCGTCCAGCCGCCGGAACCGTTGTACGGCGTCAGCGTGGAGCACAGGAACTGGATGCCGGCCTGATGTGCTTGCGCGATCAACTGTTTGAGACCGTTGATCAGCTGGTCCGACGAGGGCGGCGGGTTGTTCGAGCCGAGATCGTTGATCGGATCGTCGGAGAAGATCACCCAACGCACTCCTGGCTGGCTGAGCACGTCCCGGCTGAACCGGTTGAGCGCGCTCTGGCCTGCGCCGTCACGCAGCAGTTGATTGCCGCTGATGCCCTCGTTGAGCACGCCGACCGTCCGGCCGGAGCCGAGCAGCCGGGCGGCGAGATCGTTGGGCCAGCGCCGGTTGTCGTTGGCCGCCGAGGCGATCCCGTCGGTGATCGACGCGCCCAGGGTCACCACGGCACCGGAAGCGGCGGTGTTCTGTACGTCCAGGTTGGTCAGGAAGTAGTAGCTGCCCAGGGTTCCCGGGTTGGACAGGCTGCCGTTGCCGCTGACGTCACCTGGCGCGACGAAGTTGGTCTGGTTGCCGACCTGGTGGAACGTTGCCGGGCCGGTGCCCTGCGGGAGGAACACGCTGATCGCCACGTCCGACTGGGCACTGACGGCGAACGCGATGGAGTCGCTGACCACGGCTGCGCCGACGGGGATCGTGGTGCTGGTCTGGCCGCCGAAGGTGACCGTCCGGTCGGTGCCGGTGTTGACGGTGGAACCCGAGGTCCGCTGCGCGATGTGCACGTCGGCGATGGCCACCGGCTGGTTGCCGAACGCGTTGGACAGGTGGATCCGCGCGGTCGAGCCGGAGATGCTGGTGTGCACGATCTGGCGCAGGGTCTGCTGTGCGAACGTCGTGCCGCTGCTCTGTGGCGCGACCGCCCAGGTCCCGGTCCACGCAGTGGCGGCGGGCGCGGCGGGCGACCAGAACGCCTGTTGGCCGAACCAGACGGCGGTGGCCAGAGCCAGGCAGGCGGCCGTCCGTAAGATGATCTGTGGCCTTTTCACGACTGCTCCTGTTCCGTGAGCTTCGTCGGTCACGTCCAGCTCTTAGTTTTTCACATGAACTAATACGAGCGCTAGCGTGACCCGGGTGTTACCGGACCGTGACGATCGGCGATTGCCTGGCTCGCCGGCTGGACGTAAGGTCACGTCAATTCATATCCGTGTCTATTGTTCACACTGATGAATGGATGAGTGAGCATGCACGCGAGACGCCCCGTCGCCGCCCTCGCCGCGGGCATGGCCGCACTGACGGTCATGGCTGGATGCGCGAGTACCCCCGCAGCGTCGTCATCGGGGGGTGGTGGGCCGCTCGAGGTGTGGATCCGTGGCACCGCTGACTCCCAGAAGGAGTACCAGGACATCTTCGCGGCCTTCGGCGTGAAGACCAAGATCAAGGTCAACACCTTCGCCACGCTCACCGACTTCGAGACCAAGGTGAACGCGGCGGCCGCCGGCCACAACCTGCCCGACATCGTCGTCGACGACGCCTCCCAGCTGGGCGCCTTCCGCTCCGAGGGCATCCTGCAGCAGGTCAACAAGTCGTCCATCGCCGGCAACGACCAGCTCACCGACCTGTCCTGGTCCTCCGCCAAGGGCAGCGACGGCAACTACTACGCCATCCCGTTCTCCGCGCAGGCCAACCTCCTGCTGCTGCGCACGGACTGGCTGAAGAAGCTCGGCCTTCAGACGCCCACCACCTGGGCCGACCTGCTGAACGTCGCCAAGGCGTTCACCACGGGCGACCCGGACGCCAATGGCAAGGCCGACACCTACGGCATCGCGGTGCCCGGCTCGACCACCCGCGGCTACATCTCCTGGTACTGGTCCACGTTCCTGTGGCAGGCGGGCGGTGACTACTTCAGGTCGGCCGGCAACGGCAAGTACACCCAGACGATCGACTCGTCGCAGGCCGTGCAGGCCGCGCAGTGGTTCGAGAACCTGTTCTGCACCAACAAGGTCGTCCAGCCGGGCGCGCTGAACAACGTCACGACGGACACCAACAAGGCCTTCAGCACCGGCGTGGCGGGTCTCTACTTCACCGGTCCCTACGCCTACGCCACCACGGACATCACCGCGGTCGCCAACAAGTACACGGCGGTGGCCCCGCCCGCCGGCCCGGTCAACGCCCAGACATTGGCAGAAGGCACCGACATCTACCTGATGGCAGGCTCCAAGCACGCCGACTCCGCGAAGCAGTTGGCCGAGTACATGATCACGCCGACGGCGCAGAAGCTCGGCATGACCGCGTCGCCCACCGCGACGATCGTGCGGCTGTCGGTCAACCGGACGGTCGACGCCGCCGCGGTGCACAACAACGACCCGCGCTGGCGGCTGGCCGAGCAGGTCTACCAGCAGTCCGGCCACTACGAGCCCGACTACATGCCCAACTGGCCCGCCTTCCGCCAGGCGACGTCGAACGCGCTGAACGCGATGGTCGCGCACTGCGCCGACCCGGCCACCGCCCTGCACGCGCTGGGTGGACAGTTCACGACGCTGCTGAAGCAGCAGGGCGTGCTCGCCGGATGACCCTGCTTCAGGACGCACGGCCCGACGCCCCACCGCAACCGGTGACCCGGCGTCGGGCCGGGTTCCGGATCTCGCCATGGCTGTTCCTGGCGCCCGCGCTGGTGGCCATCGGTGTGTTCAAGTTCTGGCCGACGGTGTGGGGCGGCTACCTCAGCTTCTTCAACGTCCGGCCGTATCTTGGCAACCTGTGGATCGGCACCGCGAACTTCACCAGGGCGCTGGCCGATCCGGAACTGCGTACGGCTGTCCTGCATACCGGCATCGACACCGTGGCCACGGTGTGCCTTTCGATGTTCGTCGGCTTCTTTCTGGCGCTGCTGCTGGAAGGGCCCGCGCGGCACCTGCGGATCCTGCGGACCGCGGTGTTCCTGCCGGTGGTGACGGCGATGGTCGTGGTGGCCGAACTGTGGGGCACGTTGTTGTTTCCCGGCCAGTACGGGTCGGTGAACAGCCTGCTCGGTGACGTCGGCCTCGGGCCGTTTCCCTTTCTGAGCAGCCCGAGCAGCGCGCTCGCGTCGGTGATCGCCATCCAGGTGTGGAAGAGCGCGCCCTACGACATGCTGATCTTCGTCGCCGGCCTGGCCGGGATCGACCGGCAGTTGTACGAGGCGTCGGCGATCGACGGCGCGAACGCGTGGCAGCGGCTGCGTGCCGTGACGCTGCCGGGCCTGCGGCCGATCACGACGATCGTGCTGACACTGGGCGTGATCCGCGGCCTTCGCGTCTTCACCGAGATCTACGTGCTGACCAACGGCGGCCCGGCCGGCTCGACCGAGACCACGATCACCTACGCGTACAACGCGGGCGTGCAGAACAACGACCTGGGCTACGCGTCCTCGATCGCCACGCTCCTGCTGGTGGTCACCATCGTCATCACGTTGTTGTTGCGCTGGTGGCGGGCTCGGGTGGAGGCACGATGAGTTATTCCGGAACCGCACTCGGGTTGCGGATGCCGCGTGGTGTGACGGGCCGGCGTGCGGTTCGGGTGTTGTTGTACGCGCTCGTCGTGTTCGTCTTCGTCATGCCACTGTGGACACTCGTGGCGACGGCATTCGACGGCGTGCAGGTGCAGCTCGGGCAGGTCGCGCTGTGGCCGAGCAGGCCGACGGTGAACAACCTCACGCAGGCGTGGGGGTTCGGCGTCGGGCGCGGACTGCTCAACTCTGTCATCGTGGTCGTCGTCGCGCTCACGCTCCAGGTCACGGTCAGCACGTTGGCCGCGTATGCGTTGGCGCGCAAGCGGTTCCGTGGCGCCGGCATCGTCATGGTGCTCATCATGGCGACGCTGATGATGCCGGAGGAGATCATCGCCATCCCCACCTACCTGGTGCTTGGCAAGATCGCCAACCCGTTCAGCGCGGGCGGCACGCTGATCAACTCCTACGGCGGCCTGATCCTGCCGCTGGTCGGCTGGGCACTCCCGATCTACGTGCTGACCGCGTTCATGAAGACCATCCCGACGGAGCTGGAGGAGGCCGCGCGCATCGACGGCGCCGGTGACCTTGCCATCTTCTTCCGGATCATCCTGCCGCTGTGCTGGCCCGCGCTGGGCACCTGCGCCGTCTTCGGCTTCCTGATGATCTGGGACCAGTACCTGTTGCCGCTGCTGGTCGCGCAGACCCCCGACCTCTACACACTCAACCTGGTGGTCACCAACCTACAGTCCAGCCAGGACCTCAGCGAAGGTGTCCGGATGGCGGCGGCACTCGTCCTGATGGTGCCCAGCGTCGCGGTGTACCTGGTGCTACAGCGTTTCTTCACACGCGGGCTACTGGCCGGCGCGCTCAAGTGAACCCGACGGTACCGCGGCCGGGTCGAGCGCGGCGCGCACGAGCACGGCCTCCCAGCCGCGCAGGCAGGCGCTGATGTCCGATGGCGACAGGTGGTGGGTGTCCGCGCGCATCATGATGTCGAGCGTGTCCGGCACGTCGTTGAGGTGGCAGAACAGCTTGTGCGTCGGACCGGTCGGCCTGCTGATGAGGCGTTCCGCGCTGCGCGGCAGCGCGGCCCGCACCTGCTCGACGGTCGGCGGCGGACCGTCCGGCCGGCGTGCCTGGCGCCTGCGGTCGTTGAAGTAGGAGGAGATGTCGATGTCCGCGCCGCGGTCCCGGCTCACCGCGGCGACCAGTTCGTCGCGCCGGAACAGGTCGTAGTAGGCGTTCTTGCCGGCAGCGACCGTGGCCCGGCCGACCTGGGCGACCAATTCGTCGAAGGTGCCGCCCGGGACGTCCAGCACGCACAGGCCGGTCTGCGTGAGCGCGCCGACCACGTCGGCGAACCCGGGCCGGAACCGGTTGCTCACCAACAACTGGGTCACCACCGGCCGGTGGTCGGTGATCTCGGCCAGCGCCACCGCGAACGCGGCCAGCAGCACGGCGGACGTGCCGGCGCCGGTCCGCGCCGCGATCACCTGGGCGGCCAGGTGCCCGGCCGGCGAGTCGTAGCCGACCTCGACGAAACGCGGCACGCGCTTGTCCGTCGAGTCGCCAAACCGTTGTGGCGGCACGGTACGCAGCAGTCGCTCCCAGTGCCGCAGCGCGGCGTCGCAGGCCCGCCGTGCGGCCGGCGAACCCTGGCGGCGGGCGAGGTCCAGCGGTTGCAGCGCGGTGACCGGCCGGATCTCCTTGCCGGTGACCGGATCGAGGTTGGCGAGATCGGCCGTGAGAAGGTCGACGCTGCGCTGGTCGACGGCCAGCTGGTTGTACATCACGATCAGGTGGGTCAGCGTGTCCCGCTGCCGTACCGCGGCCATCCGCACCGGCCATTCGGTGGCGTCGAACGGGGTTTCCTGGTAACGCCTGCGCACCTCGTCCGGATCCTCGGCATCCACCACCGCCAAGGGAACCACGCCATCGCTCGACACGGTCTGCCGAGGCTGGCCGCTGTCGTCGACCGACCACCGCGTCCGCAGCGACTGGTGCCTGCTGACCAGGAAGCGCAGCACCGCGGCCAGGCGCTCGATCGTGGTGCCCGGCGGCAGTGGGATCGCGGCACCCATGTTCAGCGACCGGCCGCTGAATCGCATCGCCGTCCAGATGCGCTGCTGTCCCCAGGTGAGCTCCGCGACGCCGGAACCGTTGCCGCTGAACGGAACGAGGATCTGCTCACCCATCAACCGATGGTAGCCCGCATCAGCCGAACATTGTACGGTCCCCACTGCGACAGCGTGAAGTAGACGTCCGGTCCGTCGGCCGCCCACGGGTGCAGGTAACCGCCATAGAGCCCGGGATAGTCCGTACCGGACACCAGCACGACCGGCTCGCGCCACGGCCCAGTCAGCTCGGGGGCGGACCGCAGCACGATCGCCGCGCGGTGCTCGTCCAGGTGCGTTGCCAGCCACTCACCACGGAACATGTTGCGCTGCAAGGAGAGCTCACCGACCGGGCCGGGCAGCACCGGCCTCGCGGCGAACGGATCGGCCACCCAGTCCCGGCCCGTCCAGTACCGGTAGTCGGCCACATCGGCCACCCGGTGCTGGTCCACCCGAGCAAGGCAACCGGCGCCGAACCGGCCGTTCGGGGTGCCCATGAGGTAGACGTGGTCGTCCTGGCGGGCGAACGCGCCGAGTTGGAACGGATGCTTGCCGCGCCGGTTGGGCCAGTGTGCCGACGCGGGTTTCGACCAGGTGCGGCCGAAGTCGTGCGACACCGCGATGCCGCCGTAGTTGGTGTGCCACTGTCCCGGCGGGCCCCACTTCCGCACGGACATGTAGTGCAGGTAGTTGACGCCGGCCGCCGCGATGCCGGACGTGGGAATGACCGTTTCCTCGCGGGACAGGCCGGTGTCGCGGTCCAGGAGCTGGCCCGCGGTGCCGTCCGTCCGGGTCACCAACGGATACAGGGCCAGCCCGCCGGTCAGGTCGGTCGTGGTCGAGCCGGCGAGCAGGTTGTACCGCCAGTCGGCGTTCGCCGGGCCGGGGCCGCTGCCGGCCCAGCCGGCGCCGTAGCTGTCCCCGAAGGCCACCAGGACTTCGCCGTGCCCGTTGTCCCACAGGATGCCGAGATCGGTGCCGTACACACCGAACCGGCTGCCGGTGCGATTGGCCGACGCCTCACCGGTAATCATCCCGACGTCCGTGACCCGGTACACGGCACCAGACTACGAGCAGCGCTGCTGGCCTAGACCACTCTGTCACAGCATCTTCATGAGAGAGCGCTCTCGCACGTGCTACAAAGGAAGCATGAGCGACCGATTGGCGACACGTCCACCGACGTTGGACCACGTCGCGCAGGTGGCCGGGGTGTCACGGGCGACCGTGTCCCGGGTGGTCAACGGGGCACCGAACGTCGATCCCGGGTTGCAGGAGCTGGTGCGCCAGGCGATCGAGGAGACAGGCTACGTACCGAACCGGGCGGCCCGCTCGCTCGTCACGCGGCGGACCGGGTCCGTGGCGCTGGTCATGTCCGAGCCGGAGCGGCACGCCGGTGACGGGCCGTTCCCGGC
This sequence comes from Candidatus Melainabacteria bacterium, assembly GCA_963702275.1. Taxonomy (GTDB): domain Bacteria; phylum Actinomycetota; class Actinomycetes; order Mycobacteriales; family Pseudonocardiaceae; genus DATEPR01. The sequence continues at coordinate 22,531 of CAVPCF010000069.1, read as the reverse complement.
GACGGTGCTCGGTGACCCGTTCTTCGGCCGGATCATCAGCGGCGTGCTCGGCGTGCTCGGGCCGCGTGACGTGCATCCCGTGCTGATGCTCGTCGACTCGCGGCCGGTGCGGTCCGGGCTGGTGAACCGGTTGCGGCAGGACCACATCGACGGCGTGCTGCTGATCTCCATCTACCCGGACGACACGCTGCCGACGCTGCTCACCGGGGCGGAGGTGCCGACCGTGCTGTTCAGCAAGCCGGCCCGGCCGGCGGCGGTCAGCTACGTGGACGTCGCGCACCGGGAGGGCACGAAGCTGGCCGCCGACCGGCTCGTCGCCCGCGGCTGCACGCGGATCGCCACGATCGCGGGCCCGCGGGACGCGCCGGCCGGGCAGGAGCGGCTGATCGGCTTCCAGGACGCGATGGCACGGCACGGCAGGCCGTTCGTGGCCAGCGTCGAGGGCAACTTCACCCAGCAGGGTGGGGAGCAGGCGATGGAGCGGCTGCTGGCAGAGCAGCCGGACGTGGACGGGATCTTCGTGGCCAACGATCTGATGGCCGCCGGGGCAGTTGCCGTGCTGCGGGAACACGGGCGGCGGGTGCCCGCCGACGTGGCGGTGATCGGCTTCGACGACAGCGCGGCCGCGCGCGACTGCCGGCCCCCGCTCACCACGGTCCGCCAGCCGGTCGAGGACATGGCCGCCGAGATGGCCCGCATGCTGCTCGACCGCATCGAGCGGCCCGACCAGCCGCCGGCCTCGGTGATCTTCGAGCCGTCGCTCGTGGCGCGCGAATCCGCCTAACTTTCCACGATCGTGACGGAACCGCGCAGTGGCACGTCGCCCGCACTTGGCCCGGCCAGCACGTCGAACGTGCCCTGCTCGACGGCCCAGTCACCGTTCGCCCAGTGCGAGACCGCACGAGGCCCGACGACGACCGCGGCCCGCACCGTCTCCCCCGGCGCCGCGGTGACGGCCGCGTAGCCCGCCAGCCAGCGCACCGGACGTTCGACGCAGGTTTCCTGGCGCGACAGGTAGACCTGGACCACTTCGCGGCCGGGCCGGGCACCGGTGTTGCGCACCTCGACGTAGACGGTGAACGGGCGGCCGGCCATGGCGAGCGCGGGAACCGTGGCGTGGTCGTAGGACCAGGTGGTGTAGCCGAGGCCGTGGCCGAACCAGTACGCGGGCTCGACGCCGGATCGAAGCCACGCCCGGTGGCCGATGTGCACGCCTTCCGCGTAGTCCAGCACGCCCCGCACCGGCGTGGTGTCCAGGACCGGCACGTCCGCCATCGCCGCCGGCCACGTGGTGGGCAGCCGGCCGCCGGGTTCCGCGTCGCCGAACAGCACGTCGGCAAGGCCACCACCCGCGGCCTGGCCGCCGAACCAGCTCAGCAGGACCGCCGGCACGTCGTGCCGCCACGGCAACAGGACCGGGCCACCGGAGTTGACGACGACCACGGTGCGCGGGTTGACCGCGGCCACGGCCCGGACCAGCTCGTCCTGCGCGCCGGGCAGGTCAAGTGTCGTGCGGTCGAAGCCCTCGCTCTCGAATTCGGCCGTCGTGCCGACCACGACGACGGCGATGTCGCTACTGGCGGCCAACGCGGTCGCGGCGGCCAACTCGGCCGCTGGTTCGCGTCGGTCCGGCTCGGCGGCGAGGCCGATGACCCAGCCGGTGTCCGGCGTCAACCACCGGCGCAGCACCAGTTCCACCTCGGCGTCGGCATCGAGGTCGACGGTGATCAGGCGGGAGGGCGGCGCGACGTTCACGACGGCCGGGTCGTCGGACCCGGCCGGGATCGTCTCGTCGAACACCGTTGTGCCGGCCACGGTGAGTGCCAGCCGACCGATGCCGGTCAGCCCGAACCGCCAGCTGCCGCCGTCGGCCGGTCGCAGCAGGGCGCGCAGTTCCAGGACGGCGGCACCGGTCAGGTCGGCGCAGGCCGGTTCGAGGATTCGGCCGGTCAGGCGGTGTTCCGCGCACAGTTCGACGCCGTCCCCGTCCAGTACGCGCAGGAGGACGCCGGGTGAACCGGAGCGCGGATCGCGGGCGGTGGTCAGCGGTGCAGGCCATTCCGTGAGGTACACGCCCGCCGTGTGCACGACGGTGCCCCGGCCCGCCAGCGCGGCGCGGATGCCGTCCAGCGGCGAGACGACCTCGGCCGGATAGACACCGGCGCTGCCGCCGCCCTGGATGCGGGTGGCCGCCGCGTTCGGCCCGAGCACCGCGACCGTGAGACCGTCCGGCGACAGGGGCAGCAGGCAGTTCTCGTTGCGCAGCAACACTGTTCCGGCCGCGGCTGCGGTTCGCAGAAGTGGCCTGTGGTCTACTGTGGACAGGTTTGACGCGGTGTCGCGCAGGGCGCCGACGCGTTCGGCGAGCAGCAGCAGGCGGCGCACCTTGTCGTCGATCGCCGACTCGGCCACCTCGCCGGACTCGACGGCCGCGACCAGCCGCTCGCCCCACGGGCTGTCCGGTCCCGGCATGGCGAGGTCCTGGGCGGCCCGCGCCGATTCGACCGTGGAGCGCAGGGCGCCCCAGTCGGACACGACCGGCCCGTCGAACCCCCATCGGCCCTTGAGCGGCTCGGCCAGCAGCGGGTGCTCGGTCATGGTGTGGTCGCCGACGGCGTTGTAGGCGGACATCACCACCCACACGCCAGCGGCGACGGCCAGTTCGAACGGCGCAAGGTAGACCTCGTGCAGGGCCGCGTCGGCCACCCGCACCGAAAGGCGCAGCCGGTCGGTCTCGGATTCGTTGGCCACGTAGTGCTTCGCGGTCGCCGCCACCCCGCCGGACTGCACACCGCGGACGTAGGCGGCGCCGATCCGCGCGGTCAGCAGCGGGTCCTCGGAGAACGACTCGAAGTGGCGCCCGGCCAGCGGCGACCGGTGCAGGTTCAGCATCGGCGCCAGCAGCACGTCGACGTGCTTGCGGCGCGCCTCCGCGGCGAGCACCGCGCCGAGTCGGGTGACGAGGTCCTCGTCGAAGGTCGCGGCGAGCGCGGTCGGGGACGGCAGCGCCAGCGATGTGTCCCGCTCGTCCCAGTGCTCGCCGCGCACGCCGACCGGGCCGTCCGACAGGACCATGGCACGCAGGCCGATGGCCGGCTCGTCGTGGGTCCGCCACTGCGTGGCACCGGTGAGCAGCCGCACTTTCTGCGCGAGGCTGAGCTTGCCGAGCAGGACGTCCAGGTCGGTGTCCACGGCGTCCTCCAGAGAGCGCTCTACCAGATCGGTCAAGGATGCCGCCGGACACCGACTTCCGTCAATGCTTGTTCTTAACTCGAAATAAGTGTTATCCCAGGTGGTGGGCGCGGTACCGCAACTTCGTGGGGTTGACACCTCGCATCTGCGGCGTAACACTCCGAATCGCTTGAGAGAGCGCTCTACCGATGGAGTTGGAGACGCCCATGCTGGCTTCCGCGCGCCGGACCCCACGTCTCGCCCGGCTGCTGACCCTGCTCGCCGTCGCGTGCTGCCTGGCCGCCGTACCGGCCAACGCGGCGACCCCCGCCGCGCAAACCCTGCTGTCCCAGGGCAAACCGGCCACGGCGTCGTCCGTCGAGGGCGCGGGGACCCCGGCGTCGGCCGCCGTGGACGGCAACCCGGGCACGCGCTGGTCCAGCACGTTCAGCGACCCGCAGTGGCTCCAGGTCGACCTCGGCGCGACGGACACCGTCAGCCAGGTGGTCCTGCAGTGGGAAACCGCGTCCGCCAGCGCGTTCCAGCTCCAGGTCTCCCCCGACGCGACCACGTGGACCACGATCTACTCGACCACCGCGGGCACCGGCGGCACGCAGACGCTCGCCGTCGCCGGCACCGGCCGCTACGTCCGGATGCTCGGCACGGCACGCAACACCGGCTACGGCTACTCGCTGTGGGAGTTCCAGGTCTACGGCACCCAGGGCGGCGGCGGCACACCGACGTGGACGCCGGTCTGGAACGACAACTTCGCGGGTACGGCCGGCAGCGCGCCGTCGTCGGCCAACTGGCTCACCGACACCGGCACGAGCTATCCCGGCGGCCCGGCCAACTGGGGCACCGGCGAGGTCGAGACCATGACCAACTCGACGAACAACGTGCGCCTCGACGGCAACGGCCACCTCGAACATCACCGCCCTGAACAGCAACGGCGCCTGGACGTCCGGCCGTGTCGAGACCCAGCGCAACGACTTCGCCGCACCGGCGGGCGGCCAGCTGATGATCACCGCGTCCATCCAGCAACCCAACCCCGCCAACGGTCTTGGCTACTGGCCGGTGTTCCGCGCGATCGGCGCCGGCTACCGCACCAGCCTCAGCTCGTGGCCCGGTGTCGGCGAGACGGACATCATGGAGGACGTCAACGGCCGCGGCTCGTCGTCGGAGACGGTGCACTGCGGCACCGCGCCGGGCGGTAACTGCGCCGAGTTCAACGGCATGACCAGCGGCCTTGCCACCTGCGCCGGCTGCCAGACCGGTTACCACACCTATTCGGAGATCATCGACCGCACCACCAGCGACGAGCAGGTCCGGTTCTACACGGACAACCAGCAGGTCTGGGTGGTGCGCGAGAGCCAGGTCGGCATCAGCACCTGGCAGGCCGCGATGGACCACGGTTTCTTCCTGAGCCTGGACCTGGCGATCGGCGGCTCGTACCCGAACACCGTGTGCGGCTGCACGTCACCGAGCGCGCAGACGTCGTCGGGCGGCACGCTCAGCGTCGGCTCGCTCGGCGTCTTCCAGACGACCGGCCCGACGCCGCCGCCACTGACCGCTCCCCCGGTGCCGAATGGCCCGAGCGTGGTCAAAGTGACCGGCAGCCAAGGAAACTGGGGCCTGTCCGTGAACGGCGCGCCCTACCAGATCAAGGGCGTCACGTACGGCCCGGACCCGGCCACCGCAGAAGCACACATGCCCGACCTGAAGACGCTTGGTGTCAACACGGTGCGCACGTGGGGGACGGACGCGACCACGGCACCGCTGCTGAACCAGGCCGCCGCCAACGGTTTGAAGGTGATCAGCGGGTTCTGGCTCGGCCAGGGCAACGACTACCTCAACGACACCAACTACAAGACCACCACCCAGGCGTCGATCCTCCAGTGGGTCAACACGTACAAGAACAATCCGGGCGTGCTGATGTGGGACGTCGGCAACGAGGTCCTGCTCAATCTGCAGAACACCTTCTCCGGCACCCAACTACAAGCCGAGCGCAACGCGTACGCGCAGTACGTCGATCAGGTGGCACAGGCGATCCACGCCGCCGACCCGAACCACCCGGTGACCTCGACGGACGCGTGGACCGGCGCCTGGCCGTACTACAAGGCCAACTCCCCCGACCTGGACCTGTACGCGGTGAACTCGTACGGCAGCGTGTGCAACGTGAAGCAGGACTGGATCAACGGCGGCTTCACCAAGCCCTACATCGTCACCGAGTCCGGACCGTCGGGCGAGTGGGAGGTCCCGAACGACGCGAACGGCGTGCCGACGCAGGACACGGACCAGCAGAGCGCTGCCGGTTACACCACGGCATGGCGGTGCGTCAGCGGACACACCGGGGTCGCGCTGGGCGCGACACTGTTCAACTACGGCAACGAGAACGACTTCGGCGGCATCTGGTTCAACCTGGCGCCCGGCGGCTGGAAGCGCCTGTCCTACTACCAGGTGGCGGCGGCCTACGGCGGCACGCCGCAGTCGAACACACCCCCGGTGATCAGCAGTATGTCGTTGAGCCAGACAGCGAACGTGCCGGCCGGCGGACAGTTCGGCGTGACCTTGGGAGTAACCGATCCCGACAACGACCCGTTGCGGTACAACGTGATGCTGACCAGTAAATACGTCGACGGCGGCACCGGCTTCTCCTACGCGGCGTTCACCCAGACCGGCGCCAACACGTTCAACGTCACCGCACCAAAACGGCTGGGCGTGTGGAAGGTCTACATTTACGCCTACGACGGCCACGGCAACGTCGGCATAGAAACCCGCTCGTTCCGCGTGGTGCCACCGCCCGTCAACGGCACCAACGTGGCCCTCGGCAAGCCGACAACGGCATCGTCCTTCCAGTCCGTAGGAAACGGCGCACCATACCCGCCGTCGAACGCCACGGACGGAAACATCACAACACGCTGGGCCACCGACTGGAGCGATCCACAGTGGATCCAGGTGGACCTGGGCACCACGACCGCGATCAAGCACATCCAGTTGAGCTGGGAATCCGCCTACGGCAAGGCATACCAGATCCAGACATCCCCGGACGGCACCAACTGGACCACCATCTACTCGACCACGACAGGTACCGGCGGGGTCGACGACTTCGACGTGACCGGCTCGGGGAGATTCGTGCGAATGTTCGGCACCCAACGAGGAACCGGCTTCGGCTATTCCCTGTACGAGTTCGGTGTCTACAGCTGACCGAGCACGAACCCGGCAATGGCCGCACCGAGTTCCGGGCCGGCGTCCTCCTGCAGGAAGTGGCCGGCACCGGCGATGGTCGGATGGTCCAACCCGGCCGCGCCGCGGATGGTGGTCCGCAGGATCGGCGCCATCGACCCGGTGATCGGATCACCGTCGCTGAACGCCACCAGGAACGGCATCGGCGACTGGGTCAGCACCCGCCAGGCGGCCCGGTTGGCGTCCGAAGCCGGGTCGTCCGGCCGGGTGGGCACCAGACCGGGCATGGCCCGCGGCCCTGCCTTGAAGGACTCGTCCGGGAACGGCGCGTCATAGGCCGCGAGCTCCGAAGCGGACAGTGTCCTACGACAGCCGCTCTGCACGAGCCGCGCAACGTCCAGCACCGGCGCACGCTCGACCGCGTGCCGGAACCGCCACCACACCTTGGGCATGTCGGCGTCACCGGTCGGCAGCCCGGTATTGGCCGCGACAACCCCACTGAACCGATCCGGATGGGACGCCACCAGCCGCAGCCCGATCAGCCCACCCCAGTCCTGCCCGACCAACGTGACCCCCGACAGGCCGAGCGCGTCGAACACCAGCGAGCGCATCCACTCCACCTGCCGGGCGTAACTGTGGTCGGCGACATCAGCCGGCTTGTCCGACCGACCGAACCCGACGAGATCCGGCGCGATCGCACGCAGACCAGCGGCGGCGAGCACCGGCAGCACACTCCGGTACAGGAACGACCAGCTCGGCTCGCCGTGCAACAGCAACACGACCGGGCCATCGGCGGGCCCGGCCTGCACGTATGCCATCCGGAGCGTGCCACCGGCCTGGTCTGGCACGTCGGCGTAGCGGGCCGGGTGGTCGAAGTCCGGCAGGTCGTCGAACCGGTCGTCCGGGGTGCGCAGCACGTCCATGGGAGCACGCTACGCGGCCACTCCTGATCGCCGCCGCTCACCGTGCGGACGCTCGCCTGCACATCGCCGTGTTGACGCCCACAGCATGGTCAGCCGGTTGGCATTCCCGTAGGTCCCTTTAGGGTGGTGGGCGTCTTGCTGTCCGGTGTTTGGCTTTTTCGGCACGTTTGGGCTTCTGCATCACCCCGATACTCGATTGTCGTGACGGTTGGTGGGGTTTGTCAAGGCGGGAAAGAGTACCTTGACAAACCCCACCAACCGCTTTCAAAGAGGGCCCGTATCGGGGTGATGCAGAAGGACTGGGTAAAGGAAGGAATGCCGCGTTCTTTGGGTCAGTCGCTGGAAGGCGAAAAGAGCCGCCTCGGTTGGGAGCCTGCTCTTGTTCGTCCGGCGGGTCGCGTTTCGGTGGTGGTCGCTGGCGCCTCGGTTGGAGCCTGCTCCTGTTCGTCCGGCGGGTTCCGTTCGGTGGTCGGTCTGGGACCAGTGGCCAGCTGGCCCTGCCCAGAGCCACCACCGAACGGAACCCGCCGGACGAACAGGAGCAGGCTCCCAACTGAGGCGCCAGCGACCACCACCGAAACGCGATCCCGCCGGACGAACAAGAGCAGCCTCCCAACCGAGGCGGCTCTTTCGCCTTCCAGGACTGACCCAAATAACGCGGCATTCCTTCCGTTACCCAGTCCTTCTGCATCACCCCGATACGGGCCCTCTTTGAAAGCGGTTGGTGGGGTTTGTCAAGGTACTCTTTCCCGCCTTGATGGGATGAAGGGGCGGGGCCTCCCGCTCCGGTGGTCCCGAGCGGACACTCGGGTTGCCTAGTCCACACCTGTGAGGAGGCCCCTGTGTCTGAGTATGACGGTAAACAGTTCGTGGGGATCGATCTGCACCGGCATCGGTCGGTCATCGTCCGCCAGGACGCCGACGGTAACCAACTCTCGAATACCCGGATCAGTAACGATCCGGTCGCTCTGGTCGAGGAGATCAGCAAGGCCGGTGTGCACCCGGAGGTGGTGTTGGAAGCCACCAACGGCTGGTACTGGGCCGCGGACGTCCTCACCGACGCGGGTGCCCGGGTGCACCTGGCCCACCCTTCGGGCATCAAGGGCATGAGCCAGCGGCGGGTCAAGACCGACGTCCGCGACGCGACCGATCTGGCTGACCTGCTGCGGATGCACCGGCTGCCCGAGGCGTGGATCGCCCCGCCCGAGGTGCGGCAGCTGCGGGAGTTGGTGCGCCACCGCGCGAAACTGGTCGGTCAGCGCAGCGGGTTGAAGGCCAGCGTGCACGCCGTACTGGCCAAACAAGGCCTGAGCGTGCCGGTCAGTGACCTGTTCGGGGTCCGGGGCCAGGCCTGGTTAGCCACCACGCCGCTGGATACGGCGTATCGGGCCCGGGTCAACAGCCTGTGCCGCTTGATCAGCGAGTACGACTTCGAGATCGACCTGGCCGGCCACCTGATCACCACCCGGTTGACCACCCACCCCCAGTACGGTCCCGGCTACCGGGTGATCCAGCAGATCCCCGGGATCGGCCCGACCCTGGCGGCGGTGTTCTGCGTCGAGATCGGGGACGTGCACCGTTTCACCGGCGCCCGCCAACTGTGCTCGTGGGCCGGGCTGACCCCGAAACACCGCGAGTCCGACACCACGGTGCACCGTGGTCGGATCACCAAACAGGGCTCACGGTTGGTGCGCTGGGCCGCCGTGGAGGCCGCCCAGAAGGTCCCCGGCTCCTGCGCCTGGCTGGCCACTGCCCGCGCTGGGGTCACGCTGCGCCGGGGCCGCAACATCGCCACTGTCGCGGTGGCCCGCAAACTGCTCACCCTGGTGTTCTACGGCCTGCGTGACGGGCACATCAGCGCCCTGAGTCCAGCAGGCCGGCAGGAGGCGGGGTGAGCGGCTCGGTCGTGACCAGACACCTGATCGTTGTTTGTCTGATCCCCTTGTCTGCTCGCCTGGCGGTCAGGGCGTGGTCGTCGCCTTGATTGATCGGTCTGGTCACGGTCGCAGCACACCATGCCCGTCCCAGCGAATGGATGACTGACACCGAGCCTGGCTCGGTCCGCGCTCCGCAGGCCGTTTGTGGAGCACTGGTGAACGCGACCACTCTCTATCTCTTTTCGTGTTTCCCCACGACCCCATAGGTTCCTGGTCGGGCAGGTTGCGGGCCTGTCCAGGATCGCGCGCCCGGTATCGGAGTACAGGCCAAGCCCCTGCGGGGTGGCCTACCGGCCAGCCTGGACACCGACACCTCAGACGCGCGTGTCCGCTAGGAGCCCGGAACCGGGCATAACGACAGACCTACCCAGGTCTGAGGTACTTGACCGGCCCCGCCCCCTCATGGATGACAAACCCCACCAACCGTCACGACAATCGAGTATCGGGGTGATGCAGAAGCCCAAACGTGCCGAAAAAGCCAAACACCGGACAGCAAGACGCCCACCCTACAAGCCGGCGCCGACCCGCACACGGGCCGGCGCCGGCAGGACGGATCACTCCCGGAGAAACGCGAGGAGTTCGGCGTTGAAGGTGTCAGCGTGGGTCACGTTGAGACCGTGCGGCGCGTCCTTGACCAGCACCAGCTTGCTGTTCTCGATGGCCTCCGCGGTGCGTTTGCCGCTGACCTCGAACGGGACGATCGCGTCGGAGTCGCCGTGGATGACCAGGGTTGGGACGGTGAAGGACTTGAGGTCGTCGCGGAAGTCGGTGGTGGCGAACGCGGTGGTGCAGTCCAGCGTGCCCTTGGCGGACGCGGCCGCGGCGATCGCGGCGTTGTAGTTCCGCAGCGGTGCGCTGACCAGGTCGGTTCGGCCGTTGACCGAGAAGAAGTTCGTCACGAACTGGTCGACGAAGGCGACGCGGTCGGTTCGGATGCCGTCGTGGAACGCGGTCAGTGTCGCGTCGTCGATGCCGCCTTCCGGATTGTCCTCGGACTTGTAGAGGTACGGCGGGACGGCGGCGGCGAAGACCGCCTTGGCGACCCGCTCCGTGCCGTGCGTGCCGATGTAGCGGGCGACCTCGCCGCCGCCCATGGAGAAGCCGACGAGGGTGACGTTAGTCAGGTCGAGGTGTTCCAGCAGCTGGTGCAGGTCGGCGGCGAACGTGTCGTAGTCGTAGCCGTCCCACGGCTGTGACGACGCGCCGAACCCGCGCCGGTCGTACGTGATGACCCGGTGTCCCGCGTCGATCAGGGCTGGCACCTGGCCTTCCCATGACCGCCCGGACAGGGGCCAGCCGTGGATGAGCACCACGGGCGCCCCGGCACCGTGGTCCTCGTAGTACAGCTTGACGGGAGCGCCGTTTTCCTCGGCGACAGCAATGCGTGACACGATACGAATCCTCTCGGCGTGCGGGTCCCCGGAGCAGTCTCCACCCGCGCCGCCGGATGCACCACGACCGATCACGACAGAAGCACGGCGGATCGCGACAGATCGAGCACAGCGGCCCGACGCATGGTGCGCCGGGCCGCCCCTTGATCCCCCGATCAGTTCGGATTCTGCGCGTGGGTCAGGGTTTCCCAAGCCACGAACAGGTTGTTCGTCCCGGCGGGCCGGTTCTGCAGGGTGAGCGTCTGCGTGTTGGTCATCACGTTGCCCAGCCGGAAGCCCAGCGCGTTGAACCCGACCTCGGTCACCGGCCCGAGCCCCCGGCGGACCGTGCCGCCGCACAGCGACGACGGCACCGCGGCGCCGAGTTCGTACTTGGCCTGGAAGCCCAGCGCGAGCCGCAGCCGGGTGCCGACGTCACCGGTGTAGAGGTCGGTGCCCTGGATCCGGGAGGTCTCGGCGACGTCGGAGATCGACGCGATGCCGTAGCCGGTGTGCGTGAAGTCGCGGCAGGTCTCCTGGGTCAGCCCGTCGGTGAAGGTGCTCTGGCCCTGCCAGTAGTTGATGATCTGCGCGCTGGTGGTCAGCCCGCTGCCCGGCACGGTCCTGGGCAGTGGCCCGTCGCTGGACAGGTAGATGTACGCCGGCACCCGGAGCAGGAACTTGGCCATCGCGGTGTCGTAGTCGGTCTTGTCGTCCAGGAACACGGAGATGCCGACGGCGGCCTCCATCATGACCAGTTCCCAGTTGCCGTTGTTGTTGCTGCCCTTGAGCACCACCGGCAGGTAGACGTTGCGCAGCATGGTGGCGAACCTGGCCATGTTGGGCCAGCCGCCGGTGAACGTGTAGCGGATGATCTCCGCGGCGCGCGGCCAGACCGAGCCTGCCCAGCCGGTCTGCAGCGGCGCGTTGCTGTTGGTGTGGCTGGTGATCGTCGCGGACCAGGCGTCCATCAGCTTGATCGACTCGGTGGCGTACGCGGTGTTGCGGGTGATGAACCAGGCGAGCGCGTCGGTGTACGCGGCGAGCGCGTCCTGCCGCTCGTTCGTGCATCCGATGTTCGGGTTCGAGGTGGGGCCGCACTCCACCACCGTGAACGGTGTCGGCGTCCGCGACAGCGAGGCGTAGGAGCTGGCGATCATCTGGTCGAAGGCCGCTTTCCACGGCTGCGTACCGGCGTTGACCTGCGTGCGGACGAAGTCGAGCTGCGCCTGGCTGACCAGCACACCCGGGTGGGTGAAGACGGCTGGCGCGGCGGACGCCGGTCCGACCGGGCCGGTCACCAGGGTGGCGACCACGGCGACGACCAGCGCGCACAGCCGGAGCCGGGTGCGGTGCTCCTGCATGGTCGTCCTGCCTTCCTGCGCGGGCGTCTACCGTTCAGGTATGCGAACATCTCCTCATACATGAACATTGCGGCTCATGTTAACGCCGCGGCCACGATCTGGATCAGACCATCGCAGGTTGACAGTTGTCCGTCAGGGCTGGTCGAGCGTGATCGCGATCGCGCCGGGGCCCTTGCCGCGCCGCAGCTGGCTGTTCAGCAGGCCGATCCGGCCGAGCACCCAGTATTTCCGGGCGATCAGGCCCTGCACGCGGCGCACGTCGGACGCGTCGAGCAGCCGGGCGCGGGCCGGCACCTCGGCGCCCGTCGGTTTGCCGCGCGCGGTGCACGGCGCGACCCGGACGGTGCCGTCCCGGCGGATGCGCTTGACCTTGCCCGCGTCGGGCGCGGTGGTCAGGACGAGATCGTCGCCGTCACGCGCCACCCACACCGGCGTCGGCACCGCCGTGCCATCCTTGCGGAACGTCGTGAGCAGCAGGTACTTGGCGGTCGCGAGCCGGTCGAGGTCGTCGGGCATGCGCCCATGCTGCCACCTCGACCCGGGCCAGCAGTTCCGACGTGGCCGCCACGACCAGGTCCGGCTGGTAACGCGGGATGCAGTGGCCGCCGTCGTCGACGATCACGTGCCGGGCGTCGGGACTGGCGCGGACGAGGTACGCGTGCCACGCGGTCGCGATCCGCCGCAGCCGCGCCGCGAGCTGATGGGTCTGTTCGCCGGAGATCACCGTCAGCGGCACGGCGATGGCCGGATACGCGGTCATGGCGCGTAGTTCGGCCCTGCTGTGCAACAGCCCGCCGAACTCGCGTCGTGCCGTGCGGTGCGACTCAGGGCGGCGCATCTCCTCGGCGAGCACCGCGCGCTCGGCGTCGGTCAGGGCGGCCAGCGGACTGGTGCTGCTGCGGGTGACGCCGCGCAGCAGCGGCAGTCCCATCGCCACGTCGATCAGGCCGAGCCGGGCCATGGCCTCCATGGCGAGATAACCGGCCTGCCCGAACGGTTCCGCCCACCACGCGTGGCGCAGCACCCACCGGTCCGGGATCGGGTCGATGAGCACGAGGCCGGCCACCAGGTCGGCCCGGGTCGCGGCGAGGTGGCGGGCGACGGTGGCACCGAGGCTGTGCCCGACGACCACCGCCGGACCGCCCGCGCACGCGATCACGTGCGCCAGATCGGCGGCGAGTACCGCGACACCACGGCTACCGCCGGTTGCCGGACTGGCGCCGAGGCCGCGCCGGTCGTAGGTGGCCACACGGGTCACGGCCGCGATGCCGTCGCGCAGCCGGGACCAACCTGCCGACGACGCGCCCATGCCCGGCTCGCAGACCACCGCCGGACGACCCGAGCCGACCGCGTCGATCCAGATCGTCGGCGTCACGCAGGGAGGGCCAGGTTCAGGCGGGTCGGTGCCGCGGGTTGGCCGATCGCCTTGCGGTACAAGGACTCGAAGCGGTCGAGGGTGCTCCCCAGCGAGTGCTCCGCGATCAGCTGGCGGCTGGCCGCGCCCATCCTGGCGCACTCGTCGGGGTCGGTGAGCAGGTAGAGCAGGTGTCCGGCGAGCGCGGGGGCGTCGCCGGGCGGGTACAGCCAGCCGTTGCGGCCGGGGTGGACCAGGTGCGGCAGGGCCATGGCGTCGGCGGCGACCACTGGTTTGCCGGCGGCCATCGCCTCCATCGTGGCCAGGCTCTGGAGTTCGGCGACACCCGGCATGCAGAACACGTCACAGCGGGCGTAGGCGTCCACGAGCGCGTCCTCGTCGACGAAGCCGCGGAACATGACCCGGGCCGCGATGCCCAGCCGCTCGGCCAGTTCCTGCCAGGCGGCGCGGCGCGACCCGTCGCCGACGATCTCCACCCGGATGTCCAGGCTCCGGTCGTCTACATGATGTTTGAGATGTGCTACAGCATGCAGCAAATCCTCGACCCGCTTCTCCTCGTCCAGCCGCCCGACGAACAGCACCCGGCCGCCCGACCGGACCCCCGGGTCCGTGGCTGTGCCGCGGTACCGGTCGATGTCGATCCCGCAGGACACGGCGACCGCGCCCGGCATGCCGTTGTCGGCCAGCAGGCGCACCGCGCGCGGTGTCGGCGCGGTGACGACGTGGGCGTCGCGGAACACGCGGCGCAGGTCCCACCAGCCGATCCGCGCGGCTGCGGTGCGCAGCCACTCGGGGATGCGGCCGTGGCCGTAGAGGTTCTCCGGCATGAAGTGGTTGGTGGCGACCACCGGGATGCCGCGTCGGCTCGCGGCCCGGACCAGCCCACGCCCCAACAGGAAGTGGGCCTGCACGTGCACCACGTCGGGGGCAAGGTCGTCCAGCAGTTCGTTGGCAGCGCGGAACGCCCGCCACGGTGGGCAGGCGCGGAAGGTCGGATGGAAGGGCGTGCGTCGGGACGCCACCCGGTGTACCACCACGTCCGCCACGGTCTCGACGGTCGACCGGGAGTCGGTGGCCGGGCACAGCACGTGCACCTCGCGCCCCCGTCCGGCGAGGCCGGTGGCGAGTCGCTCGGCGAAGTGCGACGCGCCGTTGATGTCGGGTGGATAGGTGTCCGCGCCGATGACGATCCGCAGTGGACGATCCACCGGCGGACGGGGCGGGTTCTGCGTCACAAGTTGCTCCACAATGGATGGACGGACCGGTTGGTTGCGGGCGAGCGCGACCACGCCCGCGACCGCGAGGACCGCGCACGCCACCAGGGCGACGGCGGTCTGGGGCAGGATGTGCGCGGCCTCGCCGAGCAGGCCGATACCGATGCCGACACCCAGCATCGGGTCGAGCACGGTCTGGCAGGCCACCACCACCTGGGGCGGGCCGCTGGCGTAGGCGTGCTGCACGAACCAGCCACCGACCACGATCGCCAAGACCACACCGACGACCACCAGCACGTTGATCCGGCCGAGCCCACCGGCCGCCACCCGGACGGCCGTCATGTGCACCAGCACCGACACCAGCCCGTAGGCCACCCCGGCGGCACCGGCGAACGCGAGGCACCGGATCCGTCCACTGGCCAGCGCGCCAACGGCGCCGAACGCGCCGACGATCAGCCCGGCCACCAGGCCGGCACGAATTTCGACGCCGGAGGGCAGGGCCGGGGTGGCGGAGCCGGTGGCGGCCAGGACGACGAACAGACCGACGCCGAGCATGCAGGTCGCCGCGGCCATCGCGGTCGGCCTGGTCAGCCGGCTGCGGCTGGATCGGGTGGCCAGCAGCGTGGTCAAAGCGATGGCGAGCACGCCGACCGGCTGCACCACCACCAGCGGCGCCAGGCTCAACGCACCGGCATGCAAGGCCGCGCCAACCGCGGTCAGCCCGAACCCGGTCACCCAGCGTGGCGCGCGCACGATGCGCGCCCATCCGGCCAGCCGCAGACTGCCACCGTCCACGATGGTGCGCACCGCGTCCTGCTGCAACCAGGCCGCCACCGCGAAACAACAGGCGCCCAGCACAGCCAACGCGATCGCCAGTCCGGTCACCAGCCCACCCCGCCGACCGGCGCGATACGCCACAGCACCCGAGGAAGCCCGTCTCGCCAGGGCTCGTCAACGCGATATGCCATAGCACCCACGGAAGCCTGGTCACGGACCCACCTCGCCGGCGCTCGGCGGTCTCCTGTGCTGATTGGCTCGCTCGCGAGCTCGGTCACCGGCATGCCTCTCCGCGCGACGGTGTGCACGTCGCTGCCACGGCATCCTCCGATCGCCACACCCGCCTGCCTACTACACTGCCCGTAGTAGCGGCATGAACCGAACTCTACTACAAACTAAGTAGTAGAGTCGGCGACCTGGAGGTGAACACCGCGATGGCCGTGCGCCGATCCCGCGGCAGCCTGGAGGGCGACATCCGCGCCATCCTGGCCGCAAGCGAACAGGCGATGACGCCCGCCCGGGTCCGTGACGCACTCGGCGGGGAACTGGCCTACACCACGGTGATGACCGTGCTGGCCCGGCTGCACGACAAGGGCGAGGTCACCCGTCGGCCGGTCGGCCGCGGCTACGCCTACGCCGCGATCCGCGACTCGGCCGAGCTGGCTGCCAGACGAATGCAGCGCGTCCTGGACGCGGAGGGCGCCGACCGCTCCGCCGTGCTGATGCGCTTCATCGACACCCTCGCGCCGGACGACGAACATCTCCTGCGCAGCCTGCTGGAGACCGGAGAACAGGCGTGACGGCGGCCGTGTGCGGGGCGCTCCTCGCCGTCGTCATCTTCGCCGTCACCGCCCCACGGCTGGGCCGCCACCTGCCGCCGGCACTCGCGACCCGACTGCTCGTCCCGACCACCCTGGTGATGGCCGCCGCCACGGTTTTCGTGCTCGGCCTGCTGGCGTCCGCGTGGCTGGCCCAACTCCCGCCGATCGCCGCCATGGGCACGTGGTCGGCCAGCCGGCTGGACGCCTACGACCCGGTCCCGGACCCGTTGGCCGCCATCAGCCTGGCGCTGCTCGCCGTCGCGGTCGTACGCGTCGTGTGCAAGGTGGTCCACCGGGCCCGCTGCCTTGTCGCCGTCTACCGGACCTACCACGGCCAGCAGTCCGCCGGCTCGGTGATCGTGATCGACAGCGACCGGGTGGACGCGTTCGCCACGCCCGCGCCGGCCGGCCGGGTCGTCGTCACGTCCGCCCTGCTGCGCGCGCTGAGCCCGACCGAGCGGCGCGCGGTGCTCGCGCACGAGCACTCCCACCTGGCGCACCGGCACGTCTGGTGGGCGATCTGCGCCGACCTGGCCGCCGCCGTCAACCCGCTGCTGCGCCCCACCGCGACCACCGTCGGCCACGCCATCGAACGCTGGGCCGACGAGGACGCCGCCGTGCAGTTGGGCGACCGCCAACTGGTGGCCCGCACCATCGCCCGCGCCGCGCTGCTGCGGCACGACGCGCGCACCGACGCCCTGCTGCCGGCCGCCACCGGCGCCGACGTGCCGCAGCGGGTCCGGGCACTGCTGGGCCCGCCGCCGCGCCGCAGGCCGCTCGCCCTGGTGGCACTGGCCGTGCTGCTGGCGGCCGGGACGCTGGCGACCGTCGCCGTGGAACGGTCCGGCGACCAGCTCTTCGACCACGCCCTGCTGCGGCCCGCCCACAGCCACCACCATCCCGGATGAGCACCGCACGGCGCGCATTCCTGGTCGTCGTCGGGGCGATCGTCGTCGCGGGCGCCGCCGCCGTCTGGTTCGTGGTCCAGAAGCCGACCAGCCAGCCGCCCGGCTGCACCGTCGCCGCCATCGGGTCGACCGGTTCGACGTTCGCGCTGACCCCGGACCAGGCCGGCAACGCCGCCACCATCGCCGCGGTGGGCCAGCAGTTGGGCATGCCCGACCACGCCGTCACGATCGCGCTGGCGACCGCGTTGCAGGAGTCCGGCCTGGTGAACCTGACCAGTGGCGACCGCGACTCCGCAGGCCTGTTCCAGCAGCGGCCCAGCCAGGGCTGGGGCACGCACGCGCAGGTGACCGATCCGGTGCACGCGTCGACCGCGTTCTACCAGCACCTGCGTACCGTGCCCGGCTGGCAACAGCTCAGCGTGACCGACGCGGCCCAACAGGTCCAGCATTCCGGCGCGCCGGACGCCTACGCCCAGTGGGAGTCCGAGGCACGGGCCGCCGCGGTCGCCCTCACCGGCCAGACCCCGGGCGGCCTGACCTGTCACGATCTGACGATCACGGCGCCGAGCACGAGCCTGGCGGACACGGCCGCCGCCGAGTGGGGTACCAGCACGGTCAGCGGTCCGCACGACACCGCGCGGGGTTGGGCCATGGGCCTGTGGCTGGTCGCGCATGCCGCGCGCTTCGGCGTCGACCAGGTCAGTTTCGCCGGTCGCACGTGGACGGCCGCGTCGGGTGTCTGGAGCCAGGGTGGTCCCGTCGTGGACACACTGTCGTTGCACCAGGTGACCAGCGGCCCAGCCGGGCAAGGCTGACTATTTCCGTCCACCGGAAATGATCTGCCGGCATTGTGACCGGGCAACTGTGGATTGTTGCCGCCCGCTGACCGGACCGAAAGAATGCGCACGCTCGTTTTCCCCGACACAACGAGGTGCACACATGCTGACCACCATCGCGCGCATTGCCCGGCGCGCCACGATTCCGGTCCTTGCCGCAATTGCGGTATTCGGCCTCGCCGTCCCGGCCGGCGCCGCCGTCATCGATCCGTTGCCCATCAGTCCGAACCAGTTCTTCAGCGGGTCGGTCAACGGCAACCAGACCAATGCGACCATCGTCGCCGACTGTGCCGGCCCGGCCAGAACCGGGCACCCGGCAGGCGGCCAGTATGTGGAAGCCCAGCCTGCGCCCGCCAGCGCCACCGGTATCGGATTCACCGGCTCGCTCGGCCGTTCCTTGAAGGTGTCGCTCGCGTTGTCGGCCGCGACCACGTCGATACCGATCGGTACGTTGTCCGGCTACTTCATCAAACTGCCGATTCCGACGTCGCTCACCATTCCGTGCGGCGGCACCGGTCAGATGGTGTTCGCGCCGAGCCCGACCAGCCCGACCGCGCGGTCGGCGACCGTGTCGGTCACGATCATCTCGCTGGGCGCGTAGCCGTCGTGTGGGCGCCGGCCGCGGTCGGCGCCCATTCGGGGGGCCGATGCGCACGGAGCGTCAACTCTCTAGCTTGACAAGATGAGCACGGCTACCTCGTCGGTCCCCACGCCGACCGACCGGCGGCTGAGCCCGCGGCGGCCGGTCGTCTGGTACGGGGCTTTCGCCGGGTATGCCGGGGCGGTCTGGGTGTTCAGCGCGGGCAACGATCGGGTCTGGGGCGCCGTCGCGGTGATCGCGTACGCCGTTGCGGCCCTGGTGGCAACCCGGTGGCGGGACGCGGCGCTGGTGGTGAGCGCGGTCGGTGGGCTGGTGGCGCCGGTGGCCTGGCTGGCGACGCGGGTGCCGGCGACACCGGACGTTCAGGTCGTCGCGCGGTCCGCGGCCTTGCTGCTGCACCACGGCACGCCCTACCTGCCGGCCGGGCAGGTGGCCAGCTCGATCGACTACAACCCGTACCTGCCGGTGATGACCGTGTTCGGCCTGCCTAGGGCCATCGGCGTGCCGGGGCTGGCCGGTGACGCCCGCGTGTGGCTCTGTGTGGTGTCGCTGGTGCTGTTCACGTTGGCGTTTCGGATCGCCGGACGACCGGATGCGCTGCGTTGTGGGCTGTTCGCCGTCGCGTCGCCGGTGGTGGCGTTTCCGCTGGCGCTGGGCATCACGGATCCGCCGGTGCTGGCCTTGGTGTGCCTCGCCGTGGCGTTGCTCGGCCGGACGTCGGCGCCGGTGTGGCCGGCGGCGGTCCTCGTCGGCGTGGTGTGCGCGATGAAGGCGACGGCGTGGCCCGCGCTGCCGGTGCTGGTCGCGATGCTGGCCGCCCGCGACGGCGCTCGGGCGGCCACCAGGTTCACCGCCGTCGCCGTCGGCACGGCCGCGGTCCTGGTCGTGCCGTTCGCGGGGTCGGCGCTGGTCCAGAACACCGTCCTGTTCCCGCTTGGCCTGACCGGTATCAAGACGCCCGCGGCCAGCCCGCTGCCCGGTCATCTGCTGGCGATGCTCGGACCCGCCGGTCAGGCGGTCGCCGTCGGGCTGCTGGGCGCGCTCGGCATCGCGGTCGCGGTCTCGCTCGTGGCTCGGCCACCCCGCGACGGCCGGGCCGCGGTCGCGCGCCTCGCCGTCGGACTCGCCATGATGTTCGCACTGTCCCCGGCCACCCGGTTCGGGTACTTCGCCTACCCGGTTGGGCTGTGGGGCTGGCTGGTCCTAAGTTCTACCGTTGACACCCATTCCCCGGAGGTACCCGCATGATCCGGCTCGACCGCCCCACGCTGACCGTCGCGGCGGTCCGACTGCTCGCCCGGCGAACGCCGTACCTGGAGCGGGAGATGCTGGGCCTGCCGGCTGTCGTCGGTCCGGGCAGCGTCTGCATCGACATCGGCGCCGCCGCCGGGCTCTACACGGTGGCGCTGTCCCAGCTCGCCGGCCCGACCGGCCAGGTGCACAGCATCGAGCCGCTGCCGTTCGTGCACCCGCTGTGGACCAGGGTGCTGCGCGGCGGGACCGGGCGAAACGTGCACCGCCACGCGCTGGCGCTCGGCGTCGAACCGGGCAAGGGCACCATGAGCGTGCCGATGGGCCGCTACGGAGCCGTCACCGGGCGCTCGTTCCTCGCGTGGAAGACCGACGGGCTCGGCTCGAACAGCGAGTTCCGCGGCCACAAGGAGGTGCCGGTCGAGGTCGACACCCTGGACGGCCTCTGCACCCGCCTCGACCTGACCCGGCTGGACTTCCTCAAGATCGACGTGGAAGGCGCCGAGTTGCACGTGCTGGAGGGCGGCCGGGAGGCCGTCGACCGTTTCCGGCCGACGATCCTCGTCGAGATCGAGGACCGACACATCACCCGTTACCGGCACTCCGCCCAGACCATTGTGGACTGGTTCACCGATCGCGGTTACACCATGCACATCTGGGAACACGCCTGGCAACCCGCGGACAGTGTCACCGAACAGCACCGCAACTACCTCTTCCTGCCGCCGGGCCGCACAGCCTGACTGGTACCCGACCTTCACCCCCGGTTCACCAGCGCGTCGTCGACGTGTCGTCCGTGCTCTGCACCGTGTCGACCACAGCCGGGCGCAGGTGCCGGGCACGAGGAGGTCCCATGACCAGGTCGAACAATGCCCGGATGACCGCGATGTTCGCGGTCGCCGGTCTTGCCAGTGCCGCTTTCGTGTCGGCGGCCGTCGCGGCCACCCCCGCGGCGGCCGATGGCGGGTCGTTCCTGCTGCCCGGGAATCTCCTGGTCAGCAGGAGCGTCTACGCGGGCACCGCCGGCACCGTCACGGCAGGTCAGACGATCCTGCCGCCCGGTTGCGTCACCGGCTGCGTCACCGCCAACAGTGACGGCTCGTACCCCGGCGTGTGGAACAACGACCAGGCCGACGGCAACTTCGGCGTCACGTCGCCGATCTATCTCGACCAGCTCACGCCGTCCGGCCGGCTGGTCGATACCATGGCGATCTCGGACCGCAGGCTGGTGACCAGCTTCTCGTCAAAGTCCGAACTGGCGCTCAACCTGTCCACCGACGGCCGGTACATCACGTTCATGGGCTACACCGCCCCGGTGAACGGCCTCGACGTCTCCAACTCCAACACCCCCGGCGCCATCGACCCCACCAACCCGGTCCCCGGCGCGAACTTCCGCGCCGTCGCGCAACTGGACTCCCGGGGCCACCTGCACATCACCGAAACGAACGCCTACAGCGGCAACAACGGCCGCGCCGCGATCCGCAACGACAGCGCGGGCGTCTACTACACCGCGGGCAACGGCGGCAACGGCGGCAATCCGCAGCCCGCCGCGATCATCACCGGAACGGGTGCGCAGTTCATCAAGCCGGGTGCCGCTCCGGCGGCGACCACTCCGCTTGGCAGTTTCAACGTCACACAACTCGGCGACCCGGCCGACAAGATCGGCAAGGACACGAACTTCCGTGGCCTGACGGTCTTCGACAACGTCGTGTACTACACCAAGGGCAGCGGCGGCAACGGTGTGAACACGGTCTACTTCGTAGACACCACAGGACATGCGTGCCCGAACGGCGTCAGTCTGCCACAGCGGGGCGCGCGGCTGCCGACCGCGCCGCTCGCGTTCGACCCGACCACGGTGCAGTCGCAGGGCCTGCCGAACAACATGTGCGTGCTGGCCGGTTTCCCGACCGCCGAGAAGTCGACGACGTCATTCCCGTTCGGCGTCTGGTTCGCCAATCCGGACACGCTTTACGTGGCCGACGAAGGCAATGGCACCACCACGTTCGCCGGGGGCGTCTACACCGCGGCGGCCGCGCAGACCAGTGCCGGGCTGCAGAAGTGGGTGCGGGTCAACGGCAGTTGGCACCTCGCCTACACGTTGACCTCGGGTCTCGCGCTCGGCACCCCGTATCAGGTGCCCGGCTATCCGACCGGCGTCAACCCGGTGACCGGCCTGCCGTGGGCACCGGCCACCGACGGCCTGCGCAACATCACGGGCCGCGTCAACCGGGACGGCACGGTGACCATCTGGGCGGTCACGTCGACGGTCAGCGGCAACGGCGACATCGGTGCCGATCCGAATCGGCTGGTCGCGGTCACCGATCGGCTGTCGGCGTCTACTGCTGGCGGCGAGCGGTTCGCCACGGTTCGGTCCAGCCGCGCGGGTGAGGTGCTGCGTGGGGTGTCCTTGACGCCGGGCACCCGCAGGGCCGACTGAGGGACTGCCGGGCGCGACCCCATTGGTCGCGCCCGGCCCGTCCAAGTTCCCTGCACGTCCAAGTTGTGGATTGAGGTCCGTGGTGGCTGACCTGCCCCACGACCTCTCGACGTGCGCGGGCGGTCGACGGATTCGTGGTGTGTGAGGGAGTGGCTCCTGTCGACCGCAGTTCACTCGCCCATCCCTGGGTCTGTCCTTTAGGGTGGTCGGCGTCTTGCTGTCCGGTGTTTGGCTTTTTCCACACGTTGTGGCTTCTGCATCACCCCGATACTCCATTGTCGTGACGGTTGGTGGGGTTTGTCAAGGCGGGAAAGAGTACCTTGACAAACCCCACCAACCGCTTTCAAAGAGGGCCCGTATCGGGGT
>CAVPCF010000068.1:0-95094 GCA_963702275.1 Candidatus Melainabacteria bacterium | reverse complement strand
CCGGTTCGGGTTCCATGGCAGGTCGTAGTTGACCATCAGGTGGGCGGCCTGCAAGTTTAGCCCCTCGCCCGCGGCGTCGGTGGCGATGAGGATCTGGCAGTCGCGGCTCTTGGTAAACTCCTCGGTGATCTGCCGGCGCTCGCCGCGGCGCACGCCACCGTGGATAGTGCGGACGGCAGCCGGGCGGCCCAGCAGCGAGCTTATCCGGTCCCGCAGGTAGTCGAGGGTGTCGCGGTGTTCGGTGAAGATGATGAACTTGCGTGGCCAGCCGTCTGGGTCGGTGATGAGGGCGTTGTCCTGCAGGATCGTCGACAGTTCGGTCCATTTGCGGTCCGTGCCCGCGTCTCGGACCTGTTTGGCGAGGGCGGTCAGCTCGGTCAGCTCGACCAGCTCCGCGTCGAGCTCTTTCACGGTGCGTGCCGTGGTGGCCGCGTCGACCAGTTCTTCCTCCAGCGCCTCGACCTGCTCAGCGTTGTACTCGTCCGCTTCGAGGTCGGTGAGGTCGATCGTGGGCTCTGAATCCCGGTACGTGCCGTTGAGGATCTCGTGCTTCTTGCGTTCCAGGCGTCGGGAGCGGCGGATCAGGCTCTGGTAGATCGCCTCGGGGCTGGAGGCGAGACGGCGCTGTAGCACGGTGAGGGCGAAGCCGACGGTGTTCCGGCGCTTGCCGTCGAGTTTGTCTGCCCGGTTCATGCCGGTACGGACGTACTGGGTCACCTGCTCGTACAGGTGGTACTCGCTGGCGGTGAGCTCGTAGGGAACGGTCTCGGCGATCCGCTCGGGGAACAGCTTCTTGCCTTCGAAGGTGAGCAGGTCTTCCTTGACCATCCTGCGCATGATGCCGGTGGTGTCCGCGCTGACCCTTTGTTTGCCCTCGAACCGGTCATGGTCCAGCAGGGTGAGGAAGAGTTGGAAATCTTCCTCTTTGCCCGAGTGAGGGGTGGCTGTCATCAGCAGCAGATGGCGGGTGAGTTCGCCAAGGAGTTCACCCAGCTGAAAACGTTTCGTCTTCTCCAGCTTGCCGCCGAAGTAATGTGCCCCCATCCGGTGGGCTTCGTCGACAATGATCAGGTCCCACTCGGTCTCCTCCAACCGCGCCCGCAGCTCTTCATTGCGGCTGAGCTGGTCCATTCTCGCGATTAGCAGCGGGTTGGTCTCGAAGACGTTGAAGTTGACGTTCGCGTCGATGAGTTGGTTGGTCAGCATGTCGAAGCGTAGGCCGAACTTGAAGAACAACTCGTCCTGCCACTGCTCCACCAGGCCGCCTGGCGCGACGACGAGGCACCGCTGGACGTCGTCGCGAAGGATCAGCTCCTTGATGTAGAGCCCGGCCATGATCGTCTTGCCGGCGCCGGGGTCATCGGCTAGGAGAAACCGCAGCGGCGTGCGTGGGAGCAGTTCTCCGTAGACGGCGCGGATCTGGTGCGGGAGGGGTCGGACATCACTTGTCGCTACCGCGAGCATGGGGTCGAACAGGCCGGCGAGCGTGATCCGCTGGGCTTCGGCGACGAGCTTGAAGTCGTTGGCCGGAGCGTCGAAGGCGCGGCTCCCGGCCTGGGCGATTGACAGCGTGTCCTCGTCCTTCCGGAACATCACCTGTTGCCCTAGCCCACCTCCGGTGGTCTTGTAGGTCAGTTCCAGAGCGTCGGCACCGTGCCTCTGCACGGCGACGACGGTGATGACCTCGGCCGGAATGAGCCCATTGAGCCGCAACCCCGGCTTGACCTCCTCAAGCTGCACCTAGTTGACCTCCTCGCCAACAGCCCGCCTGCGTTCGATCGAGAGGCCCGGCCTTCGCGTTACGACCCTCAGCAGCGTGGTTCGCCGGTCTTCCCAGCACAGCGACGGACCTTGAGGGTAATGGACCAGGACGGACGGCCGCAGTTCCGGACGGTCGCGGGCCGGTTGCTCGCAGTGGACACCACTGCACTTGGTGCGTCATGCCTGGTCAGCGGTCAGCGGGCAGAGACGAGCACCTTGACCGTGAAGATCGACGCAACTCCTCAAGCAGACGCGCCGAACTGCGGGCCACGCTGGACCCTGCTACCAGCCTGGTGGTTCGGGCGATGCGGTGTGTCGGCACGTCAAACGCGACCTATACCGGGCCACGGTCCAACAAATCCGACACCTCGGCTTGACTTGATCGTTGTTGCGAGTCGGCCCGGATGATCGCTACGGGCAGCCGGGACCGAGCGGCACCGATGCGGAGCGTCCTGCGAAGCGTGTCCGCGGAGATCGGTCGGCGATGCTCGTCCCAATGACACGCGTCCGCGTCCCTCGCCCGCGACAGCAGATCGTCGTCAACCATGCTGGAAGTGGCAAGGCTGCTCTGCCTACCGGGCGGAGCACTATCGGGCTTCGTGTCGTCTCCAGACCACTCTGGCGCCGTCTGCCCGACAGCGATCGGTTCGCCGGCGAACGGCGCCTCCATCCGCTTCGCGCCGTCGGACCTTGCTTCGCCCAGTCGACCTGCGGTGGTCAGCGCCCTCAGCAGGTCCGGGCCAACCTCGGCCCACCCAATCAGCAGCAACGGGCCTACGGCATCGAACGCAGCCTTACCGTACTCGCCAGCGACGAGCGGGTCGGCCACGTTCAGCGCCAGGGTGACCGTGCTGGCGAAGATCAGCAGTCGGCGGGCTGGCTGCAGGTGCGCCGATATCGTTCCAGTCAGGGCCAGGTGCCGGATGCCGAGGAGGAGCCCGAGGATCGAGAGGTCGACAGCCGGCGCGATGAGTGGAGCGACCCAGGTCGGCACGCCAAGGCGGAGTGCGAGGTTGAGGATGTTGCCGAAGCCGAAAAGGAAGGTCAGTCCGACGACGGTGCCCATGATTGAGGTCACGGCCCGGACGATGGCGGTCTGGTCGGCCGGTGGTCGTGTGGGTGTCGTGAAATCGGCGGTGCTCATTTAGGCGTCACCACCTGCGGGCTCGACGTCGAAACGATCCTCGATCATCATGCCGCTGGAAATCGGCTGGCCAGGTGTGGGACCGTCTGCGAGGCGCCCGGCCGGTCGTTCGGCCCCGCGACGGCACGCGCCTCGTGTCGTGACGCCTTGCTCGGCGAGCCGACGTTGGATCGTCCGCTGGTCTGCCTTCAGGCGTTCGGCGATGTGGGCTGTTGACGAGCCGTTCTGGTAGAGGCGCATGGCTTCGTCGACTTGTTCAGGGCGAAGCCCGGTTCGGCGCATCGGTACGTGGTGTCGTCGGAGTGTCCGGCTGACGGTCTTGCGGTCGATCGTGAATTGGGCGGCGAGGTCGTACACGGTGGCTCCGGCCAGGTAGCCGCTGATAAGTTTCTCGACCTGTTGCGGAGAGAGGTGCCGTAGGGAGTTCGGTCGGTGGCCTCGGACGGTTGGGGGAGTGGGTTCTGTGAGGTTGGGGAGCTTGTGGCGGAGCTTCTCCAGGGCTTCTACCTGGGCTTTCGGGTTATAATAAGCTTCCCCAAGGTCCACCGACGTATTTTGGACACGCGACGCCGGATTGAGTCGGTTTCGTTATATAGAACGGCTCGACCGTGCCTGAGCAGGGATCCTGTTGCACAGGACGTGCTGCGGTCCCCGTGACCGACGCGCCTCCCGTCGTCACTCACATCGCCTGGCCCGCGCACAGCCGATCCCTCGCTCTCGCCGGGCTGATCCGCACGGCAACACAGCTGTGACAGGCACTGCGCGACCCGGTGAACACCCGGCCCCTCTTGCCAGGTTTCCCACGTCGGCCCGCCTTGGTGAGATCGGCGGGCCGGCTCGGTGTGGCGGATCACGCTTCCCCTGCACTCAGCGCAGCGGAAGCGTTATCCGCCACCCACTCCGGGAGGGTTCGCGAGACTCGGCCAGCCTCCAGGGTGGTGCACCCTCCGTCCGCAGGCCGGCTGTGGTCAGATTGCGGTACGGCCGCCGTCGACGTTGAGGATCGCGCCCGTGATGTAGCTGTCCTTGTCCGTGGTCAGGAACACGATGGCGTTGGCGATCTCGTCGGCGTCAGCCACATAGCCCAGCGGTGCCTGCTTTCCGAGCTCGTCGAGCCCGTCACCCATGACGCCGACGACCTTCTGGGTGCGGGTAGTTCCCGGGCTGACCGCGTTGACTCGGACCCCGGCCGAGCCGAACTCCGCAGCCCAGGACTTGGTGAGCAGGTTCAGTCCGGCCTTGGTCGCGCCGTAGACCGCCATGCCCGGGGCGGCGAACTGGCCAACCATCGTCGAGGTGTTGACGATCACGCCCCTGCCGCGCGCGGCCATCTTCGGCGCGAGCTGCCCGACGAGGAAGAAGTGACCCTTGAGGTTCGTGTTGAACATCGTGTCCCAGTTCTCCTCCAGCGTCTCCGCCGTCGGGCCGAACACCGCCGTCCCCGCATTGTTGACCAGGATGTCCACCTGGCCTCCGGAAATCTCCAGTGCTCGTTGGGCCAACTCGCGTGCCGACGCCGCGTCGCCGAGTTCGGCGCGCACGTAATCGGCCTTGCCGCCGGCCGCGCGGATCGCGGCGACGACACCGTCTCCGAGATCCCGGCGACGGCCGACCACGATCACGTGCGCCCCGTGCTCAGCGAGTTGCTTCGCAGTAGCCTCGCCGATCCCGCTGGTCGAACCGGTCACGAGTGCGGTGCGCCCCGCGAGGTCCTGTTCTGCCATTGCTTCTCCTTGTTGATGCTGGTGGCGGTGGGTGTGCTGGTGATGACCAAGTTCGATGAGCCGGAGTGTCAGTTCCAGCCGCCGTCGGCTTCGATGGTGGTGCCGGTGATGTAGGACGCGTCCGCGGAGAGCAGAAACGCGACCGTGGCGGCGATTTCCTCAGGTTGGCCGAGCCGGCCGAGTGCGCTCATCGAACGGAGGAGGGCGGGGAACGGGACGTCGGTGAGCGCAGGGTGGACGTAGTGGGGGGCGTAGCTGGCCATGCGGGTGGCAGTGGCGCCGGGGGCGATCGCGTTGATGGCGATGTTCCGCTCGGCCAGTTCGGGAGCCAGATTGCGCACCATGGCCGGGATGGCGGCTTTGCTCGCCGCGTAGAGGGCGTGGTGGCGCACGGCCAGGCGTGTGCTGACTGAGGAGCTGAGCACGATCCGGCCACCATCACTCATCGCGGCGACCGCAGCCTGGGTGACGAACAGTTGTCCGGCCACATTGGTCCGGAAGAGGTGATCGAAGTCGGCCTGGGTGATGGTTTCCAGTGCTCCGAAGTGCTCGACCCCGGCGTTGCTGACCAGCAGGTCCAGGCCGCCGAACTCGGCTACCACCGCGCCGACCAGCTCGTGGGCCTGCGCCGCGTCACTGACGTCGGCCGGGAAAGCCGATGCGGCACACCCGTTGTCGCGCAGTTCGTCGACGAACGCGTCAGCGGCGGCCCGATCGGATCGATAGTTGACCGCGACCGTGGCTCCCTGGGAGGCGAGCCGCCGCACGATCGCGGCGCCGATTCCGCTGCTGCCTCCGGTGACCAGGGCCCGCTTGCCCGCCAGGCTTGATGTCGATGTCATCGCGCTACCCACGTTCTCTCTCTGTCTTTCGCTGGATATGACTCTGGATGTGACGCTGGATGCGCACAGTCCCCGCTGCCCGTACCCCATCGGAGCCCCACACAAGCTAGTCAGGTATATTTACTATAGTAGTCATACAGTGGCACCGATGACAACAGCGACAGTTACAACCTCGCCGAGGGGCAGACAGCGCGCGGGACACAGTGAGCACCGCCACGTACGCGCCACCAAGACCGGATCCGCGGCGATCCGGCCCGGCGGCGTTGACATAGGGTGTGAACCTCGCGGGATCAGGGGGCGATGGAACTGGACGGAACTGGGCGACACGGACGCGGCATGGATGACGAGCAGCGAGTTGATCTAGGGGTGGCGTTGTTCATCCCGTACCGGTACATGGAGGACCGGATTTTCCGGACCCTCCAGGATGCCGGGTTCGACGACTGGACCCTCGCCCAGTGCCGAGTGTTTCAACGCATCAACCCGGACGGTTCGCGCCTCACGGACCTCGCTGACCAGGCACAAATGAGCAAGCAGAGCGCCGGCGTACTGGTTGACCAACTGGAGCGCCTTGGCTATGTCCGCCGGGTCCCCGACCCCACGGACGGCCGCGCCCGGTTGATCGCGATCGAGCAACGTGGCCGGCGGGCGGTCGAGGTGGCCATGGCGACGCGGGACGAGATCCTCGCGGAGTGGCAGGCATACCTGGGCACCCGCAACTTCGCGATGTTGCACCAGATCCTCGATCAACTCCGCGAGATCACCGACCCCTACGCGCGCTAAAACCCGCCTCCAGCCGTCCGCGCCCCGGTCCGCCGGGTCAGCAGAGCGCCGGGCTTCGACTTCGCCTTGACATCGTCAGTATCATTGACTAGATTCATCAATGATCCTGACGAACGTCAGGCAATGGCCGAGTGGTAGCCACGGTGTCCAGACGAGTTGGACCCGCCACCGCACCGCCCGCGGTGCCACCGCACCAGAGCCGCATCCCCTACCGAAGGGAACACCATGTCCACTGTCATTACCGGAGCATCAGGCCACCTCGGCCGGCTCGTCGTCGACCAGCTCCTCGCCACCGGAACGCCGCCCGCGCAGATCGTGGCCACCGGCCGGGACGTCGGCACACTCGCCGGCCTCGCGCAGAGCGGGGTCGTGGTGCGGCGCGCGGACTTCGCCGACCCGAGCACCCTCGACGACGCGTTCGCGGGCGCCGAGGCCATGTTGCTGGTCTCGACGACGACGGTCGGGGAGCGGTTCGACAACGCGCGCAACGCCATCGACGCGGCGGCCCGGGCGGGTGTGTCCCGGATCGTGTACACCAGCCTCGTCAACGCCTCGACCGCGCAGATGACGCTCGCCGCCGAACACCGCCGCACCGAGGACTACCTACGCGCCAGCGGCACCGCGTTCGTCATCCTGCGCAACGGATGGTATCTGGAGAACTACACCGACCAGCTCCCGATGATCACCCAGTACCACGCGCTGCTGGGCAGCGCGCAGGACGGTCTGGTCAGTGCGGCCAGCCGACGCGACCTCGCGGCCGCCGCCGCCGCGGTGCTGACGCAGGACGGGCACCTCGGAGCGATCTACGAGCTTGGCGGAACGCCGTTCACCCTGACCGAACTCGCCGCCACGATCAGCGACGTCCTGGGCACCCACATCGCTTACCAGGACATGTCGGTCGCCGACTACACCGCCACCTTGACCGCTGCGGGGGTGCCCGCGGAGATGGCCGCCGCCGTCGCCGACGCCGACGCCGGTCTGGCTCGCGGAGAGTTGTTCACGGCCAGCAACGACCTGGAGAAACTCATCGGCTGGCCGGCAATCACCGCACGCGAAGCCATCCAGAACGCAGCCGCCGCGAGCCACGAGGAGTCACGGTGAGCGCCTCCGCACTCGGGGTCGATACCCATGAGATGGTGCTGATGCACCGCGTCATCCGGCGGGAGTTCGGTCAGCTTCCCCGACTGTTCCGCGCCGCGGCCAATGACGGGGCGCGATCCAAGGTCATCGGCGGGCACGCCCGGGAGATGCTGGACTTCCTCCACACGCACCACACCGGCGAGGACGAACTGCTCCTTCCCTTGCTGCGCAAGCGAGCCACGCTCGACCCGGAACTGATGGACCGGATGGACGCGCAGCACGCGCAGGTCGACCACGCCGTCGCGGCCCTCGGCAAGGACCTGCCAGCCTGGACAGCCACCGCGGACGCCGCCACCGGCGAGCGAATGGCCGCCCTGATCGACGCCACGATGCCGACACTGATCGATCATTTGGCTGAGGAGGAGGAGAAACTGCTCCCGATCGTCTCGGTCACGCTGACCCAGAAGGAATGGGACGCGCTCGGCAAGCACGGTATGAGCGCGATTCCGATCACCCGGCGGCTGATCATCCTCGGCCACA
Source organism: Candidatus Melainabacteria bacterium (assembly GCA_963702275.1). Taxonomy (GTDB): domain Bacteria; phylum Actinomycetota; class Actinomycetes; order Mycobacteriales; family Pseudonocardiaceae; genus DATEPR01. The sequence goes on along the minus strand of CAVPCF010000068.1, from coordinate 87,223 downwards.
TCACCGAGGAAGCCGATGACGCGGAACGCCAGCGGTTCCTACAGGTCATACCGGCACCGGCTCGGTTGGCCTACAGGCTGATCGGCCACCGTCAGTTCACCCGCGAAACCGCCGCGATCCGCGGCTGACCCCAGCGACCCGACCCATAGCTTTGAGGAGGCCTGATGAGTTTCGACACACGCTCGGGCACGCGCGGCGACAAGGTTCCCGCGGGGCGGTTCGTCCGCGCGTTCAACAAACTGGCCGAGCGATGGCTGCGCCGTCAGGGCGGCAGTTTCATGGGCTTCAGAGCGCTGGTGCTGACGACCACCGGCGCCAAGACCGGTGCCGAGCGCACAACGCCGGTCGGCTACTTCCCCGACGGGGATGGAGGCTGGCTGATCGTGGCCTCCGCGAATGGCGCGGCGGGCAATCCGAGCTGGTATTACAACATCGGCGCGCACCCGGACAAGGTCCGGGCGCAGGTCGATGGCCGCACGGTCGCCGTCGCGCCCCAGCAGTTGCGCGGGTCTGAGCGCGAGGCGGCGTGGAAGCGGATCACCGCAGCAGCACCCCGGTTCGCCCAGTACCAGGAGAAAACAGATCGCGAACTGCCGATCATTCGCCTGACGCCGCGGTAGTGACCTCGCTCGCGATCTGTTCCCGTGCGGTCGGTGCCAAATCCGTCAAGCTCCTCGGCGCCGACCGCGTCCGTCCCGCGCTCCCTGCCGCCGCGGGCCGCACTCCCGCGCGCGGCAATCACGCCGCCAGGAGCCGCCGTCCACATGCAGCACGGCACCGGTGACCAGCGGCGTCTCGTCACCGCAGATCCAGGGCTGAGCCACGACGTCACCTGAAACACGCCGCGAAAAACAAGGAAGAACAGGGAGGTTCACCATGGCCGAACCGCAGGGTCCTGCAGGAAAGAACGTTGTCGTGGAGGGCCTCCACGCGCCCCCCAGCCGAGATGCTGGACGCGCCGGTCAAGGCCGCCGAGGAGCGCGGTGTGCGTTGCCACCAAGCCCTGCCGCCGCATGAGCGCCGCCGACGTCCCAGTCGACCTGCGTGGCCGTATCGCGCTGGTCACCGGAGGTACCGGAGGGATGGGCCGGGTCATCACGACCGAATTGGCCCGGGCCGGCGCTCACGTCGTCACCACCAGCAGGGAACACGAGCGAGGAGAAGCGCTGCGCCGCCGAATCGCGACCGATGTGGGTGCAGACCGGGTAAAGGCACTGACCGGAGATCTCGCGTCCCGCACCGACCTGCGCCGGCTCGCCGCCGAGTTCGCGGCGCGACACGATGCTCTGCACATGCTCGTCAACAATGCCGGTGCGCATTACCGGCACCGATGGCTGACCGTCGACGGCGTCGAAGCGCATCTGGCGGTCAACCACCTCGCCGGGTTCAGCCTGACCTACCTCCTGCGTGACCGCATCCGCGCAGACCCTCCGGCCCGTGTGGTCAACATCGTCTCGGCGGCGATGTCCAACGTCCGCCCGCCGCTGTTCGGCCGCCCGCGTCCGGTTCCGCTCGACCTCAGCGGCGTCGCCGACGTGCGCGAACTCAATCCGGCCACAGGGTTTGCCCCGTTCGCCGCCTACGCCAGAGCCAAACTGCTGACCACCATCTGCGGCTACGAATTCGCCGACCGGTGGCGAGACGAAGGCGTGACCGTGAATGCCGTGCACCCGGGAATCGTGAGCACCGGCATCGTCGACGACGTCCTGCCCACCGGGCTCGCACCGTTCCGCTCGCTGATTCACCGGCGGCTGCTGACCCCCCGATCAGGGCGCCTCGGCAGCGCTGCGCCTGGCCACCGACCCGGGCCTCGCCACCGCGTCCGGCCGCTACTACGTGCGTGACCAGGAGACGCGTACCCCCAGCATCTCCTACGACCCCGCCACCCGCGCCACAGCTTGGCAACTCAGCCTCAAATGGGTCACAGCACCAGACTGATCGATCCCATTAGGACCCAGGACTCCCGAAATCGCGCCCAGGAGCAAAGCAGATCGTTACCACTGGTCAGGCGCACCGCGGGGTTCTCACGCGAGGTCCGGTGTCGGCGCCTTCGAGGTCCGTCGTCCGCCGGAGTATGTAGTCACATTGATGTCCTTTGTGGACACAGGATGCCATCTGGATAATTTGGGTGAGGGACTCAGGCGCGACTTCCCGAGGATCCCATCGGGAGAAATGAGAGCTGACGTGACGGACGACAAGCCTGCACAGACATTCGTTCTGGTTCCCGGAGCATGGCTAGGAGGCTGGAGTTGGCAGCCGGTAGCCCGGTTGCTCGCCGACCGCGGCTACCAGGTCATCACGCCTACTCTCCCCGGGCTGTCTTATGACGGGTCTCCCGCCGGGCTCAGGCTTGCTGACGCCATCGACTACCTAGTCAGCGAAGTCGAGCGGCGCGATCTCACCGATGTCGTCCTCGCATGCCATAGCTGGGGAGGCTACCCCGCCACCGCCGCCGCCCACCGCCTGGCCAGCCGCGTAACGAAGGTGATCTACCACAGTGCGGTGGTTCCCGAGCAGGGCAAGTCGATGGCTGACGAGAACGGGCAGTACGGCGAGATCATCCGGCAGGCCGTCGCGGCCAGCCCCGATTCGACCATCTCGATCGGTCTCGACGCCGTCCAGGGCGGTCTGATGGCAGGAGACCCCGCTCCACTCCAGGAACTCGTCAGCCGGATGCTGGTGCCGCAGCCAGGCGGATACATGCTCGACAGCCTGGATCTTCCCCCGGTCACGAAGATAGGGCTCGACGCAGCGTATGTGCTGTGCGCTGACGACTTCGCCCTGGCCCGGCCCGGAGCCGAGTTCGCGGCACGGCTCGGCGTCGATCCGGTGGTCGTGCCGGGCAATCACATGACACTGCTGACCCGGCCAGAGATCGTGGCCGACGCGCTGATCTCCGTGCTCTGAAGCCGTGCGTATGCCGACGTCCAGGTGACGAGGTGTAGTAGGTCGAACTACGGGACTGAAAGCTCAGGCCCGGTCGCCTGCTGCGGGGACCTACGCACGAGTGGCGATGATCGCCGGTCAGGTCGGCTACTCGACAGCCTTCGCGTTCGACGCCGCCTTCCGCCGCGAGTACGGAATACCACCAGGCGTTGAGCAATCTCGACATCAAGCCGGGCAAGACAGAATCGTGTTCGACATCGCCGACGCCACCGTGATCGAGTTACCGGCTTACGTTGGAAAATACTGGCCGCCATCATCAGTGGTGAAACGATCGTGCATGTTAGGGAGACACCAATGACAGTGCATCCACCGACCGACGACCTGCGCTGGGGCGGGCGGTTACCGCTCGCGGAAGCGGGCACGCTGGACCAGGAGCAGCGAGCGGTTGCCGAGCAGTTGCACCTGTTCGCGGTGCCCTGGGCAGAGCAGGCGGGTTTCGCGCCGACCACCGATGACGGGTATTTGATCGGGCCGTGGAACGTCTTGGTCCACCGGCCGCAACCAGCCAGGGGTTTCAACGAGTGGGTCAAGGCCGACCAGGTCGAATCATCGCTGCCGGCCACCGTGCGTGAGGTCGTGATCTTGACGGTCGGAGTGGCCTGGCAGGCAGCCTACGAGCTCTACGCTCACACGGCAGTCGCTCGGCATGTGGGCACGGCCGAGCCGGTGATCGACGGTGTGCTCAACCATGCGCCGAACGACGACTTCTCGGCGGCCGAACTCGCCGCGCATCGCTTCACCGACGAACTGGTGCGTGCGCGCACGGTCACCGACGAAACGTACGGGCGGACACTGGAGGTGTTCGGACAGCGGGGCGTCATCGACATGGTGCACCTCATCGGGATTTACCTGGCGACGTCCGCGCTCCTCAATGCGTTCGAGATCCCAGCGCCCGACGCCTGCTGACTGTAGGTGATCTTGACTACCGGCCGGCAGCACGGTCACCAGTGGCCGGGAGGATCAGCCGGCGGGAGTCGGACCGGTCGCGGGGGATACGGGGCCGCGGCTCAGTCCGCAGTGGCGACATCCACAAACGGCTTTGACCCGATCAACATCGCGACCACGGCCGATACCCGAAGCTCAGCATCAGGCAGCAGCAGGGTCGACTCGCTTCGTATCCCGCGGGACGCCGGCCAGCTCCTGACCGCCTTCGGCTCCCGCCTGAAACTCGGAGCGCACGGCCTTGACCAACCGCCGCGCCTGAGCCGCACCTATGCCTAACCGACCCCGAAGCGTCTCTGCCGAAATCGGCTTCTGGTGAGCAGCACGATGCGCCGCGTCCTCTCCTCGCGCCAACTCCAGCAGCTTCTCCGGCGAGCGCTTCTGCGGCGTTAGACGAGGCCCGTCCTTGTTGCCGGCCTCGTCTTGGTCGATCGCGCGTCCCACCGCGCTGGGCTCCGGCTGTTCCCGCACGAGTGCCGGCGGCCGTCGTCCGGCAACCGTACTGCGCGTCGTCGAGGAACCGCATTCACCGATCGCCTGCAGGAAGCCGGGGCCGACGTCTGCCCAGCCGATCAAGAGGAGCGGCCCGACGGCGTCGAATGCTGCTTTTCCGTACTGATGCGATGAAGGGGCGGGGCCTCCGCTCCCCGTGACGGCCCGAGTCATGCTCGGGGTGCTCACTTCCACGACGAAGGAGGCCCCTATGAGTGAGTATGACGGCACCCAGTTCGTCGGCATCGACCTGCACCGGCGCCGCTCGGTCATCGTGCGGATGACCGACACCGGGCAACCGTTGGAGACCGTGCGGATCCTCAACGACGTCGACCGGTTGGCGGCGGTGATGGCCCGTGCCGGGCAGGCACCCGAGGTGGTGCTGGAGGCCACGTACGGGTGGTACTGGGCGGCGGACGCGCTGGCCGAGTTGGGTGCTTCGGTGCACCTGGCGCACCCGCTGGGTGTGAAGGCGTTCGAGTACCGGCGGGTGAAGAACGACGAACGCGACGCGGCAGACCTGGCAGATTTGCTGCGGATGGGCCGGCTACCCGAAGCGTGGATCGCCCCGCCGGCGATCCGGGAGCTGCGGGAGTTGGTGCGGCACCGGGCGAAGCTGGTCGCGGTGCGGGCGCACTGCAAGGCCGAGGTGCACGCGGTGCTGGCCAAATGCGGCGTGCAGATCTCGATGAGTGACCTGTTCGGGGTGGCCGGCACTGGCTTGCTCGACCGGGTGGAGTTGCCCACGCCGTATCGGGCGCGGATCGAGTCGCTGCGTCGGGTGATGGAGACGGTGGACTTCGAGATCGACGTGTTCACCCGCCTGTCGCGGGCCAGATTGGCCCGCGACCCGGGATTTGTGGCGGTGCAACAGATCCCCGGGATCGGGCCGGTCCTGGCCGCGGTGTTGGTCGCGGAGATCGGTGACGTGGCACGGTTCCCTGGCGCCGAACAGTTGGCGTGTTGGGCTGGGTTGACACCCAAACACCACGAGTCCGACACACACGTGCGCAGGGGCCGGATCACCAAGCAGGGTTCACGGTTGGTGCGCTGGGCGGTGGTGGAATCGGTACAGGTCCTCCCGGCGACCACCCGTGTCGGCGCTGTTCGTGATCGGGTCGCCGGCCGCCGGGGCCGCAACATCGGGGTGGTGGCCGCGGCACGCCAACAGTTGTGTTACGTGTTCTATGCCTTACGTGATCACCATGTTCGTGCCCTGGACCGATCCGGCGGGCGGCATGAGCTGGTCACGTGAGCACCAGGCTTGGTCAGCGCGGATCGTGCAGGTCATGACCCCCACCCGTGGCGTGGTCGTTCCGTTCTGATTGATCCCGCTGACCAGGGCACAGCGCACCCCATCATGCCGCCCGTTCCACCCTGTCGGCGGCGAAGGGATGACCGGCAGTCTCCATAGCCTGCCCACCAGCCGGATTCCCGGCGTTGATGAGAGCGATGTCCCTATCCCCGCGACCAACCCAGGAGTGTGCACCCCGGTCGGGATCTTCTCCGCCATCCAATAGCGTGCGCCGATCGGTGTCGGCGTCAAGGCCCTGCGGCCGCTGCGCGGTCGGGGCTACGCCCGAGCCTGGACCCCCGACACCTCGCATCGACGCGGCCACGACATGCCGGACAAGACCAACAACGACTCACAAACGCCTCTTGACCGGCCCCACCCCTTCAGGGATGACCTGCGAAAAGATTGAGGGGAGGGAAATACAGAATTCGCTGCACAACTTGGGTCCGTTGAAGTCAGTTGCCCGCAGTTCATGTAGGCACGGGGACATTGCCCGCTCCTGTTCCGCTCCTGCTCCTTGATGCGTGAACTCGTCTCCAGAACGGTCGCGAATTGTAGTCGAGATTGATCGAACCACCTACGCCCGCATTGCCAGCGGTGCGGCGTTGAAATCACCTGGCGCCGCGACCAGCCAGCGTACGTACCATCTGCGACCGATACAGCAATGCGGCCAGGACAGGCCGCCGGCTTCGTTCTCCCGCCGCCCGGCGACGTGTAGCGATTCGCTGTTGCATGGCCCGTAGTCCGAGACCCACGCCGAGTCTGCGCCGGGCGAAACCTTTCAGAGGGTGCGAGCGATACACGGGCCGACATCACGCGAACCAGGAGGCCACGTGGCCGTTGAAGCCCGGCTATGTCGGCGGCTTGAGCTTCGCCTGCGCTATTCCATACTCGAGTTCGCCTGCGGTGTCGGTTGAGGCATCACCGACGAGATCGGCCAGATGAACACCGAATCCTTAGAAGCTACCACTTGCCTTGCCCGTGAACCGCGATCCAGCGGGCGTGCTCGTATCCGGTCAGGCGTTCGGGGCCGAACCCTTGAGTCCGCAGCCAGTCGAGTGCGGCATCCAGCATCGCCAAGTAGCTCGGGTCCTGCTGGACGTCATCGGCAATCAGATCGGTGCAGAGACGTTCGGCTCCGTGGACTATCCGCCCACCGACCGGTAGTGCGATCTCGGCCAGTTCCTTCATGAATCGTCCGGGATTACTACTCGCGATGGGATGCAGTGGCATATATATCAAGTCGGTCAGTTTGGTCGCCATGGTGGGACTGGCCGCCTGTGGGTTCATCTCGAAATCAATGTATAGTGCCAGGCGCTGCGCCATATCACTGGGCAGTAGGGAGTCATTCCTGGCACGACGATTGAACAGACCCATCGCGTATCCTCTCTGTCGCACTGTTGATCGCGACTTTCCGGGCCGATGTAACCGGGCGAGGTAATGTTCACCCGGTTGGCCTAATCGAAGCACCGAAGCGTTACGAAGTAAATTTGACGTTCGGACAGAGGAGACTCGGTAACACTCTCGGAAAGATGGGCGATATGACCAATGGTCATCTACTTCTTGATGGACAGTCATCGTTCGTTGTGCGCTTCCCCCTTGGCATGCCCAGGGTTTCGGTGCCTGCTCGCAGACAGCTTCCTCCCTTCGCCCATCACTGCTCCGATCATTGCACGGTTACTTCGCACTTGAGTGCTCGGCGGCGTGATCAACGAGTACAGATACGCGGCCTGACCAGTAACGACGAGTTTCCGACGGCACAGGATAGCGACGTCCACACGTCCGCCGCCCAGCAGGGACGAGTTCGCAGCGTTACCACGACGCCGGTAGCAATGACAGGCCGAGATCCGACAGTGTGCGTATGACCGCTACGGATCCGATCCCTACGCTGACCGACCTCAGTGAACGCGAACGCGACCTCATCGACGCCGCCCGGCGTGGCATCGAGCTGGTGTGCAGCGAGTCGGAACCTGACGACCTCGCCAGAAGCGATAGTCCTGGCTGTCGGATCCGCGCGGAGCTGATCCGCGAACTGCTGCTCGGCAGACACAGTGAGCTCGATCCTCGGGGGATTCCGGCTGCGGGGAGCCCGTGTCGACCTCGGCCTCGACCTTGACCACGTCCAAGCCGTCGTCGGCCTGACCCTGATCGGCTGCGCGCTCAACGACCCCTTCACGGCGCGGCAGGCGAAGCTGCCCTTCCTGGTCCTCCGCGGAAGTTCGCTCGCCCACTTCGACGCCGACGAACTCCGCGTCGACGGCGACCTTGTCCTGGAGGGCGCGCGGATCCGTGGCGCCGGTGAACCGGGCGCGATCCGCCTGATCGGCGCATACATCGGCGGCGAACTGGACTGCGAGGACACGGAGATCACCAATGACTCTGGTCCAGCGGTGCGTGCCGATGGCGTCACGTCGACAGCAACGTGTTCCTGCGGGGAGCCCTTATCCGCGGCAGCGGTGAGCGGGGCGCGATCCGGATGAAACAGCGGCCACATCGGCGGATGCTTCAGCGGAGAACAGGCCAAGGTGGCGAACGACTCCGGGCCAGCCCTAGACATCGACGGGATCGTCGTCCGAGAGGATCTTACTCTGGCCGACGCGCAGGTCAGCGGTGCAGGCAGCCATGGCGCGATCCGGCTGACCGGCGCGGACGTCGGCGGGCAACTGTCCTGCACGGGCGCGACGATCACCAACAACTCCGGGCCCGCCCTGACTGCCGAGGGACTACGGGTCGACAGCGATCTATTCCTCCGCGGGGTCAACGCGCACGGGACTGGCGACCAGAGCGTGATCCGTCTGACTGATGCCCGCGTCACCGGCCAGATCGACTGCGCGGGCGCAGAAATCACCAACAACTCCGGCCCCGCGCTGACCGCCGACGGGCTTCGCGTCGACAACGACCTCTCCCTGAGCGAAGTGCGAGTCCGCGGTGCCAGCCCGGACTCCGCGATCCGACTGATCGACATCCACGTCACCGGCCAGATCGACTGCGCGGGCGCAGAAATCACCAACAACTCGGGCCCCGCCCTCCGTGCGGAAGGGCTCCGCGTCGATAGCGACCTCTTCCTCAACCGGATGCGGGTCGACAGCGCCGGCGAGGACCACGCGATCCTCCTGATCAGCGCACATATCAGCGGGCAACTCGTCTGCACGGACCTGTCGGTCCGAAACCAGGCAGGGCTCATGGTCGACCTCGGCAAAACACAGGTCAACGGCGCGGTGGTGATTCCGGCCGATGTGGTTTGCGCGGGGAAGGATCGGAGCGACACTGACTCCTGTCCACATGGCAGCTTTGTGGGACTCGACGGATTTACCTTCACCGACTTGAGCAGGATGGACTGGCGGCAGTGGCTACACCTGATCCACTGCCACACACGCAGTTATCGGCCGCAGCCATACCAACAGCTCGCGGCAGTGGAGCGCGCGGCAGGACACGACGGCAACGCCCGCCACATCCTCATCACGCAGCAACATGACCTGCGCCATCGGGTCGCACACGCCTTCGGCGGATGGCCGACCCGTCGTATCCATTGGTTCTGGGGAGCGTTGGCGGGGTAGGCTACCGTGCCCGCCGCACCACCGTGGCATTGTTGCTGGCGATCGCCGCCGCCGGCGCTCTCGGCTACCTCGCGGGCCAGGTGCACACCCGACCGGGACACCACGCCGCCGAACGCACCGTCGCCAGCGGGAGTCCTGCCGGGACCGCATGCTCCAGCATTGAACTCGTCGGTCTCGGCCTCGACCGTGGGCTCCCCCTCGGCCCGACCGGCCTACGCGCACGGTGCGACCTCGATACTGGCACCCGCCGAGGCCAAGCCTTCACCGTCGCCGTCTGGATCATCCAGGCGGCTGTTTGGGGCCTGGCCACCCTCGCCTTCACCGGCTACACCAACCTCATCCGCAAGGCTCCCTGACTCCGCGCTGCGCGGCCAGGCGGTCGGCAAGTCGAATTCGCAGTTCAAGGCGGCTTCTTCACGGGCAATTAGCCACGACACCCGTTCCCCAGTCCCGACCCCGTCCGGAGGTCAGCCGTCCCTCGTCACCCGAACGTTGATCAAGTAATGATCATGGCGGCCGAAACGACTCTCCGGTCGTAAAGTCGAATGCATCACGGCCCTGCACCACTGGAGGAGCAATGGGTCTTTTTAGCCGCAAGCAGAATAGTTCACACGACGGACATTTCGCCGCCGTCGTCGAGAAGATGCGGCGCGACTACGAGGGCGGTCGCTTCGGTAAGGTATTTGGCGTACGCGATAGTTTTGGCTACAACATCGGGGATAGCGACATGCCACGTGCAGAGTGGTTCTGGTTCAACGCATACGGAGCACTGGCCGGCATCCAGATGGGCTTGGATCCACTACAAGGACGCCTAGCTGGTTACTGTGGCTACGCGACAACCTCACTCGATTGGAACAACCCCAGAGAAAGGGCTGCCAAGGAAGAGATCGAAACAGCCTCCTTTGGATAACGACGACCTCGACGTGCGCCGAGGTCGATCACTGCGGCGAGCCAGTCATGTAATTCTCGTCGAGCGTAGATCAAGAGCACAGTTGATCCACTGGACCACCAATAGGGATCTGGCCAAGTTCAGCAGCACACCCGGTACGGCTCAGTTCGGTCAGCGGACGTCACCATCGGCAAATACCAATGCCTCATCGGCGACCACATCGCGCTCTGCCTCGGCCACCACGCCCTCGACGACATCCTCAACAACAACATCAACGGCTGGTCCAGCGGCCTACACGCCGCTGGTTACCAGCACTCCACCGTCGAGCGCATATCGCGTCCCGTAAGGCCGGGAGCATCTCCGTCATTTGCAGCCTGCGGCCTCGTCCATCGATAACGGCCGGATGAACACCTCTGGACGACTGCCATGACCACCTCCCGCACTGGGCATGCGGTCAGCACCACGAAGAACGAAGGCGCCGAGTGGCCCACCCTCATCCTGCGCCAGAAACGGGCACAGTCCGAGACGCCGATCCACCATCCACCACGACCCGCGGCCGCTCCCGATCTCGCCGGTCAACTGGAGAAGCTGGGCCCAACTCCGACGAGACGGAATACTTAACGAGGCGGAGTTCGCAGCAGCCAAAGCCAGACTGCTGGGTTGACGACACCGCGTGCGACGGTACCGCGAGGAATCCGCATGAACAGACACTTCGACTGTGTGTCGCCAGACCGCATCCGGACGAACTACGGTGAACGGCTCTACCGACGAAAGGGCCTCCGTGGGTCGCGGGGATCCAAGTTCGAGAACATGGCGAACCACGCCTGCGGCGTATAGTCGCCGATCCCCAACCAGCGATTCTGCTCAGCCTCGGGGTCCTCGATGCCATCGAGTTCGGCATCGAACAAGCTCAGAATGTCAAGGTCCTGAAACAGCACGTCATACAGCAGGTCCCACTGGAAGTCGTTCGCATGTCCGGGCAGCGTGGCGAACTCATCGTCAAGTCCGGCCCACCCATTAGCCACTGCTGCTTTCGCATGGCGCACCATCACATGAAGCGCATCTCCTACCCCGGGCAGCGCGGCTGCGGCCAACGACCCGCCTCCAGATCAACAACAAGATCGTCAAACACCGAGCTGCCTGCCGCCGCCACATAGCATCCTGCCGCCGTGTGATCCTCGGGTACTCATCGAACACCAACCACATACCGACATCGCTCACCGGATCGTCTCCGTGCTCCACGACGTCCTCGTATGTCTGATCTGCCAGCAACTGGCCCATCGTCCAAAGCACCGCGGCGCTCCGCGGCGTGACCTGCTCGCCGGCACACACCTCGCATGCTTCCTCGCCACACCATTGATCGGCGACACCGGTGATGTGATCGAGGCCGTTCGCATTCTCCGTGAACTAAGGACCGACAAGGGACAACAGTTCGGTGAGAATGATCCAGCCACGCAAGCCATCGACTACCGATTGCGGCGCAGCGCGGCTGTCCAGTCTTCGTGGCCGACGCCGACCACCTCTCCTGCAAGGCGCAGGTCGTCGAAGCCGGTCAGTTCGACTCTGTTCGGCGTTCGTGAGGGGTCACGTTTCCAGAGGTTCGCGAAAGGGCAGATCTGGTTGGCCGCGAGCTTGCTCACCGAAGTACGAAGAGCTTACCGAGACAGCGGTCTACGGCGGGGCCGTTCAGAGCCGTTGACCTGCGGTTCCGTGCGGACCGCCACCGACCTACCGGGCGATGCCGGATCGACGGTGCTCACGCCGTGGCGTGGCCGGGGGCCGGCGGCGACTTCAGCGCGTTCGACTCGTCGATGTGGCCCGCCACGGCCCCGCTGCTTGATCGGCAGTACCAGCCCCGGGTAACCGTAGCGCCGCAGATAGTCCACCGGCTTGCGGCCCAACGCGCCGGCCCGCTCGGTCGCCCCGATCACCGCGATGGAGCGGGCGTTCCACAACAAAGACAGGTCACTCATGCGACAACCTCGGCATCCAGTTCCAGGTTGGGGTGGAACAGCTTCGCCAGCAGCTCCACGTAGGCGGCGCCGTTCGGGGCGCCTGCCAGCGTGCGCGCCCGCACGGTCGGTCCGTGCAGCACCTTGTCCACGATGCGGTGCACCGATTGCGTGATCTCCTCGTGCGTTCGCTCGTCCAGGCTGGACACCCGACGGAACAGCCGGCTCAGCTCGCTGCGCACCGTGTTCGTCGCGTCCGACCGCAGTGCGGTCAGCGCGGGCGCGACCATGGCCGAGCGCCGCGCCGCGAGGAACGAACCGACCTCGTGGTCGATCAGCTTGTGCGCGGCGTCCACACTAGACAGTGCTGCCTCGTCGACCGCGCCGTTGGCCAGGGTCTCCAGATCGACCAGCGTCACGCCGGCCACCTGCTCGACGTCGGCGGCGATGTTGCGGGGGAGTGCCAGGTCGAGCAGGAACAGCGGCCGGCCGTCCCGGCGCGCGACAGCCGACTCGACCAGCGACGGGGTGAGCAGGATGCCGGTGCCGCCGGTGCACGTGACCACCAAATCGGCCTGGTCCAACAGGTCCGGGATATCATCCAGTCCGTGCCCGGTGCCGCCGGCGGTCGCGGCCAGGCGGGCCGCCTTGTCCGGCGTCCGGTTGGCCACGTCCACTCGGCTCAGGCCGGCTCGCCGCAGCGCCGCGACGACCACGCCACCCATCGCGCCGGCACCGACCACCAGGGCCGACTGGCCGGCCAGCGCGCCGACGACCTGCTCCACCGCGGACAGGCCGACACTAGCCAGGGACCGCCCGGCCCGGTTGATGTCGGTCTCGGTGCGGGCGCGCTTGCCGGCCCGGATCGCCGACTGTACCAATTGGTTGATCATCGGGCCGGCGCACTGCAGGACCTGGATGCCCAGATCCGGCGCCGCAGTGTGCTGGGCGGCGTGATTAACGAGTACCGCAGAGCCGCCTGAGCTATCCGGTATCACCGCTGGTTATCGGCCTGCATCGACTTTTGAAGCGGTACACCGCGCGGCCATGACTGACGCGCGAGGCGTCCCAAAAACAGCAGGTCACCTGCCGAGCGCGAGTTTTGGCACGGTACAGGCGAACCCACAGGCTTGCAGTCCTTGTAAGAGAGTATCATAACAGCTAGTCGTCGCGAGGCAATGACTCCGCTGCGCGCACCACCAAAAGCTTGTCCACTTCATCGCCAATCAGCTCGAATGACGCGATCGCTTTCTGATATTCTAACATAGCCCGGTCAGTCAAATTATTATTCTGATATAGTCGGCCAATGGAGTAGTGAACGAAACCCAAGTGGCGAGAATCCTCGATCTGGGTGAAGATGGAAATTGAATCCTTGAAGCATGCCATTGCTTCATCGGTCCAGCCATTCTCCGCAGCTATATCGCCCGCACTCCTGAGCGTCACGGCGCGGGCCCACTCTTCGTTCATCCGCCGATAGCTATTAGCAGTTTTTCGCACCTCAGTGAAAGCGTCCCAGGACTTTAGCCTTCGTCGCACCTCATCAAGAGAATCCGCAGTCTCGTCAGCTTCCACGCGCTCGAAAGCGTACACCCGCAGAAGGTCGTGAAACCGATAGATACCTCGGAGACCACGCTCAAGTAGATGCACACTTGCGAGCCGTTCCAGGATGTTTTTTGCCGAAGCCTTTGGTGTATTGCTTACGATCGCCGCTTCGTCAACCACTATTTCGGTGCCCGTCAACAGCCCAAGCAATCTGAACATTCTCGCCGTTTCGATCCCCAATGCATGATAAGACCACGAGAATACTGCGCGTACTGCGGTTCCTTCGTCACCGTCCGCCTCTAGAAAGTCGAGCCGACCGCGCTCAGATTGGAGCTCTCTTATCAATTCTTTGAGCGACGCATCCGGAGAAGAAGCAACGCGAACCGCGGCAATGCGTAGAGCCAGCGGTAGGTAAGCACACAGTTGGGCAATTTCCCTGGCCGCCGTGAGTTCTTGCTCGACTCTACCCTCTCCGACAACTCGACTCAGCAACGTAATAGCGTCGTCTGCGCTCAATAGACCCAGCGAAACACGCCGAGCTCCATCGCGAGCAACCAAACCGGAAAGCCGGTTCCGACTTGTTACCAAGACGAGACATTCTTGGGCACTAGGAATGAGGGGACGGACCTGCTCGGCCGATACGGCATTATCAAGCAATACGAGCATCCGACGTTCGGACAGCAGCGAGCGGAACAACGAGCTTCGACTCGCCACGTCAACCGGTATACGACGGGGTAGTACGCCCAAAGCCAGCAGGAATCCTTCTAATGCGTCATTGGCTCCGATAGGTTTATTGGAATCGAATCCCCTCATGTTTACATACAGATCGCCATCGGGAAAATTCTGCCTGTTCAGATGCGCCCACTGCACTGCCAACGCAGTCTTACCAATGCCAGCCATCCCGGCAATAGCCGTTATGACAACCGCTCCGGGAATCTTTTGCTCAGTGTTATTGAGGGCCGCATCGAGCTCTGCAAGGTCATCTTTACGACCAATGAAGTTCAGGATGCTCGGAGGGAGCTGCCTCGGCACCGTGAGACCCTCGCGATCATTTTTGTTAAATATGACATCACCGTGGATGTTACCCGCCTGAACGACATCTCCAGCCTGGCCGCTGCTCTTGTTTACCACGCCGAATTCGTCAGTCATGGGTGCACGCAAGTCTGCAACGTCCAACGGGCTGGCCTCCCAGTCCGATGGATTCCGCACTCCAACGAGATAGGTCATCAAGATCACCGAGACTGGGCTCCGTTGGCCTACGACCTGTCATCGCCACGTTCGCCTCCTTGCATGCATATCGAGCGACAACGCTACCCGCGTAGGCAGTTTCTCATCTTGAAGCGTGCGGTACCCGGTGGGTCGGAGTGTCGCCAGTTGGTCGACCGGCCATTAGCCACGTCCGATGGGCGGTAAATGTCCGTTAAAACCCTCCATTGCACTGCGCCGGTCTCGATCAAGGGGGTTGGAGCAAGATCCGCACGGGATCTTGGCGGTAGGTCGCCTTCGTGGGAGCTGCCCTCGCTGATCCGCTCGTAGTCAGTGCCGGTGTCCAGGTCGATCTGGCAGGGATGTGTGCCGGATTCCTTTGACGGGGCCGATGTTTGCCGGCCTGGTTCCACCGCTCGTCGGTGCCGCGCCCTCGTCGCAGTGGCGCAGCATGAGAAGCTCACACGAGATCGTCGTGGCCGAGGCGTGCGCACTGCAGGGCCGTCATCGTGTTTCGGCGAACGATACGCCCACTCTGTACGGCGGGCTGTCTGTTCAACTTTGGCCTTTGCGGCCCAGAGCCGAACGGTCGGATCGTGACCGCTCGCGGCCAGGGTCCGGCCGTTCGGGCTGAACGCCGTGACCAACACGCCCTCCGTCGGCCCGGTCAGAGTGGCCAGATGCACCGGTCGGTCGGGCTGGCCGAGATCCCACAACCAGATAGTGTCGTCAGTGCTGCCCACAGCCAACTCGTCCCGGTCCGGGTTGAAGGACAATGCGTAGATATAGCCGACCGGACCATTGAGCGGGCCGCCGAGCGATCGCAGCGCACCAACCCTGTCTACGCTCCATAGCCGTACCGTGTCGTCGGCGCTGCCTGCAGCGAGCAGGCGGCCGTCCCGGTTGAACATGACGGAATAGGTGGAGCTGCTGAACCCTTGTGCCGCTTCAGAATGACGTCGATGGGTGCTGACCTGCGATGTGGTGACACGTGGGGTGGGTGCAGACAGATGTCCATCAGGCCGTGGTCGACACGACTCTTGTAGAAGTGGAACAACGCCAACACCGCACCCGGATGCGCCCACCCCATCGCCTCCACCGCCTGCTGCCAGCGGTCCCCGACCGCTGTCCACGCCACCCGAGCCCGCTTGGGCAGATCCTCCTGCCCCGGCCGCAGGAAACGTCCAGTCCGTTCGCCCTCGCGCCGCGCCAGCGCACTCGTCGCATTCCCACACGACTGCCCCTCCACGACAGCGCCCAACCAGACCGGCAACGCCTCCCGATTGACGTACCGCTCGGTGCCGGCCTCACTGGACAACCCACGCGACGTCAACTCGGCCGCCGCCACCTCAACAAAGCGTTCATAGCGGACTTGGTGCTCCCGCGGTGTGCGACCAAGACCAACCCAATCGGCGATCGCCATCATCGCCATCCGCTCGCCAGCCGGATCGAGGCCCTGCCGGATACGCTCAACGATCGCCTTACGCCGACCGAACTCCGCCGTCCACAGGCTGGCCAGCGGCCCGACCGTCATCTCCTCGCGTTCGCCCCGGCCTCGCCACCAGCCATGCCGACCAGGCAACGCGTCCAACGCGAGATCGCCAGCGTCGAACTGATCCTCGGCCTGTCTGGTGACCGCCATGAACGTCACCAGCCGGTGCGCAACCAGTACATACCGCCCCAACGCCCCCGGCGGATCGCAGTGCACGTTGTCGGGGAGGATGCGCTGCCCCAGCGTGCCAGCGTCCGGCTGCCGGAACACCTCAGTCCGAGCCTGCGATCTCAACGCCGAACAGTCCGGATCCCCATGCCACCGTGTCCCCGTCTTCGTCGTGCACAGCCGTACCTCGACACCAGCCCACGGACCCAACGGCAGGTCCTCCACCCGCAACGGCGCGACCTCGCCCGCCCCACCGTCAATCACCCGGAACATCGATCACCCCCACGTCAAAAGGCCGGAGTCTCCGCAGCTTACGACCTGAATCCACACCCAACCGCACCCGAGCGCGCGGTGACGGCCGGCCAGCGGACAATTCAGCTCACTGGTGACTGTCATCGTTGCCGAAACACGCGGCCCGTCGGTGGCCGATCGAGGGCAGAACAAGGGATACGGTTTCGGTCGGGAAACATGCCAAGGAGTCCAATGTCCACCACCACGGCCTCGTATCTGGCGTTCGTGCCGCATCACGCGCCAGACGGTGCCCACCAGGTGCTGGCGATCGTCAGTCGCGGTGATGGCCCCGAGGCCGAACCCTTGGTCAGCCTGCCGGATGCCCCGTCGGTCACGATGCTGGCCTCGGCGCTGAACGGTGTACTGCTCCAGCAGGTCATCGCCGAGCGGCGCCTGTCAGCGGTCCTGGACGGCGCGCCGGAACAGGCGAGCAAGACGATCACCGCGTTGCTGAGCACCCTGGCGGCAGCCAGCGAGGATCCGGCTTCGTCGCGCGTGGCCCGACAGCTCCCCCGGTCGGCGACGATGGTTTTCTGCTGTTTCCCACCACCAACTGCCCTGGCCAGTGCGAGTTCTGCGGGACCTGTCGCAACGACTGCGTCGATTGCCCCGAATGCGCCGATGGTGGGTGCGAGATCTGCCTCCCGGTGACATTGACGCCGCGCACGGCCGCCGTGCTCGCGCACGCGCTGGCCATCCTCGCCGACGAGGCATACGACCTCGTCTACCGAACCGGCATGTGCCCCGACGGCGCGCCCGGCCCGCTAGGCGCCGTGCCCGTGTGCGTCGCCGACCAGGACGACTGGTTTCTTCGCCGCTACGCCCGTGCCTTTGACGACCTCAACTCCGATCTCGAACTCGGCCGGTATCCCACCCCGACCTGTACGGCCGATGAGGTTGCCCTCGACCTGGCGATCCAAGACGCCGAGCGGCTCTGGCACGACGAAACCGAACTCGTCGCAGCCCTGGAGGCTGATCTGCCGGCGTCGCGTTCGGACTACAACTGGGACACGCTGCAAGACGTCCTGTTCCAGGACAAGGATTACGAAGGCTTGCTCAGCTACCGCGTTCCACTCGGACAGCAGGAGGCCGAGTCATGGTTCGACGAGTTCGGCAACGTCCCGCCGCGTGCACGTCATCGCGGGTTCCGCCGGTAGCGTCACTCTTGCGCTCGTGTTCGGTCCCCGGCGTCGGCAAGATGCGTCTGTGGGTCTGGAATGTCAGAACCACCCCACTTCGCGTTCGGAAGCAACCCGCCACCGCGCGGCAGTGGGCGGCAGGAAGTCGTCGAATGCCCACTGAATGACAAGCTCACGCAATTGTGAAATCGAAATAAACGACTCCGGAGGAAACCGCTTCACCTCCGCATTCGACGCGTCCTGGGTCAGCAGCACGTCGTCGCGGCCCAGGTCGCCGACTGTCATCCACTGGCGAACGTTGTCATTCTTGTCCCATACAGCTAGGGAAGCCGCCGCCACCTGGTGGCCCTGATCGATGTCGAAGTGCACGTTGCTCGGCGGTGGAGTGTTCCCGCTTTTATGGACACGGTTTTCAGGCCGCGATCTGACTAATTTCTCTGTAGCCTAGCTCGTATTCTCGGGGTGTCAAGTATCCGAGTGTGGAGTGTCGCCGGTCGGTGTTGTAGTAGGTCTCGATCCAGTCGAATGTCTCTCGTTCGAGGTGTTTGACAGTCGGCCAGGGGCGAGTGTGGATGAGTTCTTTCTTGTACGTCGCGAAGAACGATTCCGATACGGCGTTGTCGTAGCAGATCCCGGTCCGCCCGAGTGACCTGCGGATCTCGTTCTTTGCGCAGTATTCGGCGAAGATCCTCGACGTGTATTGGCAGCCGCGGTCGCTGTGAAAAATGACGCCAGCGGGCGGTCGTCGGCGTGTGATCGCCATGTCCAGGGCGGCGGTGACCAGTTCGGTGCGCATGTGCTCGGCGATGGCCCAGCTGACCACGGCGCGGGAGTGCAGGTCGATGACGGTGGCCAGGTACGCCCAGCCGTCCCAGGTCTTGACGTAGGTGATGTCCCCGCACCAGCGCTGATTGGGCGCCGGGGCGGTGAAGTCGCGGCCGATCAGGTCTGGCGCCGGGACTGGCGAGTCACCGGCGATGGTGGTGCGTTTCCACGGCTTGGGGTGGCGTCCGTGCAGGCCAGCGGCCTTCATCAGTCGCCAGACCCGTTTCGGTGAGACCCGCTGCCCGAGTGTGACCAACTCGGCGTGTACCCGCCGCACGCCGGGGTTGCCGCGCAGCCGCTGGTGTACCTGCTTGATCAGAGCAAGCAGGCCTGCGTCGGTCCGCTCTCGTGAGCTGGGGGTGCGTGTGCGCCAGGCGTAGTACCCCGAGCGAGATACGCCCAGCTCACGGCACATGAACTCGATGGGGAAATCGTGCGAGTCCGCCCAGTCCGCGATCGCAGCGAATTTCACTGCTTGTCTTTCGCGACCCAGGTCGCTACTTTTTTGCGAACTCGACCTGCATCTTCAGTTCGGTGTTTTCCGCCCGCAACCGCTCCAGTTCGGCGCGTTCGGAGTCCGTGAGCGGCGTGCTCGCCGAGTCGCTGGACTCTCTGGCCTTCTTCACCCATTTCCCCAGCGTGATCTCGTGCACACCGATGTTGCGCGCAACCTCGACAATAGGACGACCGTCATTGATGACGAACGCTACCGCGTGAGCCTTGTACTCCTCGGTATATCCGCGGCGTGTCGAACCCATTCTGGTGTCTCCCGAAGGACCGGGCGACCTTCACCTCATGTCCACCGAACCGGGAACAGTCCAACCAGGACCAGTCGGCCGAATGCTCTCCCGATCACACAGACCCCCGATCAGATACAAGGCATAGATGCCGGCCTCGCGGACGAGGCATACAGCCATCCTGCATGGACGGCGCTGCCCGTATCGGCTATTTCCTCTCGGTAGTGCAGACGGTGCCGCGGCGCAATCTCTTGTCAGGGCAGGATGAGCCGATAGTCGGCCGAGTCGGCGTTGCCGCGATTGGCCAGCAGACCGTCGTCCAGCCTGGCCCGGACGCCGCCGAGTTGGCGCTGCTCGCGCACGCCAAGCATATCTACGCTTCTCCGGGGATCGTCAGCCTGTCGTGTGATGTTGCAGTGACCGTCTGCGTGGCGAGTCCTGCGACAGTTCTCTGAGGGTGTAGCTCTGTGGCTCCTTGTTGCTGATCAGGTGGGAGCAGGAGCGGGTAGTGCGAACGTTCATGGTGCAGATGCCCTCGGGCGGCCGGTACTGGACGGTGATCGACGACGAGCTAAACGGGCTCTTCGAACTTGATCGGGATCTGCTGCCAGAACCCGCCTGACTGGCTGGTACCTGTGTGAGCGCTCGTGGCTCGACCGGTGATCATTCCTGTTGTCGACGCAAGATGATCACAACAGAAGAGCCACGAGCATGCTCAACGATACGACCCGACTGTTGGGGCTGAAGGGCCTGGCCGTCGTCACGGTCGAGGACGGCCAGGACAGTCAACCGGTGGTGTACCTGGAAACCGCTGATCAACTGGCACGAGTGTGCCCGAACTGCGGGGTGCTCGCCGTGCGGATGAAGGAATGGGTCACCACCCGGCCACGGGATCTGCCGGTGGCGGGGCGGACGCTGGACCTACGGTGGCGCAAACGCCGGTGGGTGTGCGGACAGGCCGAGTGTCCACGCAAGTCGTTCACCGAGAGCGTGGAGCAGGTGCCGGCGCGGCGGCGGATCACCGCCCGGTTGCGCGAGGCCGCAGGGATCGCGGTCGCCGATGGCGGGCGCACGATCGTCCAATCGGCCCGTGATCACGGTGTGTCGTGGCCGGTGGTGGCCGCCGCGTTCACCGCGCACGCCGCCACCGCGCTTCCCGACCAGCCCGACCCGGTAGCGGTGCTGGGGATTGACGAGACCCGCCGGGGACGACCGGTCTGGCGGTGTGACCCGGACACCGGGTTATGGGAGATCACCGTGGACCGCTGGCATGTCGGGTTCGTCGACATCGCTGGTAGGCAGGGATTGTTGGGGCAGGTCGAAGGACGCACCGCGCGGGTGGTGATCGACTGGATCAACGGTCGGTCGGCGGACTGGCGGGCCGCGGTGCGCCATGTCGTGATCGACATGTGCTCGGTGTTCAAGGCGGCTGTCACCGCGGCGTTGCCGCACGCGGTCCTCGTGGTCGATCACTTTCACGTGGTCCAGTTGGCGAACAGCGTGATTGATGAGGTCCGCGCGCGGCGTACCGCGCAGGTGCGGGGTCGGCGCGGGCGAGCCGGTGACCGGGAATGGGACCTGCGCAACAAGCTCAAGGTCAACGTCGAGAACCGTCGCCGCGACAAGGTCGGTGAGATGGTCGCGGAGTTGGCCGATCTTGATGAGATCGGTCCTGCGGTGCTGGCCGCGTGGGTGGCCAAGGAGGAGTTGCGTCACCTGCTCGCGCTCGCCCGTACCGGCGCGGACCGGACCTTGATCTCTGCCCGGCTGTTCCGGTTCTACACCGTCTGCGTGGACAGTGGCGTCGAGGAGGTCCAGCGTCTGGCCAGGACCGTGCAAACCTGGTGGCCCCAGATCGAGGCGTTCATCCGTACCGGGATCACCAACGCGGCCAGTGAGGGGATCAACCGGGTCGTTAAGCTTGAAGCCCGCCTCGCCTACGGATTCCGTAACCCGGTCAACCAACGACTACGCACCCGTTGTGCTACTACCCGGCGAGGACGT
The DNA here is from genome assembly GCA_963702275.1 of Candidatus Melainabacteria bacterium. Lineage (GTDB taxonomy): Bacteria > Actinomycetota > Actinomycetes > Mycobacteriales > Pseudonocardiaceae > DATEPR01. Next base: position 65,747 of record CAVPCF010000068.1, on the reverse strand, counting down.
GGCTGCCTCGACCCCGCCTAACTTCGAAGAGCCGACAAACCCCCAACAACCGTCACCACAATAGAGTATCGGGGTGATGCAGAAGCCCAAAGCATGAGGACCAGCCAATCAGCGAAGAGCCAGCGACCATCGCGTCGAAGCAAGCGATGGCCGGTCCAACACGACAAACCCCAGATCAGCCGGGCAAACCAGAAGCCCGCCAAGCACCAGGACCAACAGGCAAAGCCCGGCGGACCAGGGCCGCCCGGTCGGCCCACCGCGACCGACCCACCGGCCCCGGAACCGCGGCCGCCGACCCAGACCCCACGACGCCCAACACGACGGCAGCAAGAGCGGCCAGCTCCGCATCGTCCGGCTCCCCCCGCACAACACGCAGCAACGGCTCGACCTCGCTCATAACGACCTCTCACACACCTACATCGCCCGAAGCGACCGAATTCCAACGCCCTACAACGGAATATTCCCATGCTTCTTCGGCGGCAGCGTCTTACGCTTGTCCCGCAGCATAACCAGCGACCGGGCGATGTAACCCCGCGTATAAGCGGGCGGAATCACCGAATCCACATAGCCCCGCTCAGCCGCGATATACGGATTGAGCAGCGTATCCTCATACTCCTGATCCAGTTTCGCCCGAAGCGCGTTCACATCCTCACCACGCTCACTAGCCGCCGCCACCGTCCGCCGGTGCACGATATTGGACGCGCCGGAAGCCCCCATAACGGCGATCTGCGCAGTCGGCCAGGCCAGATTGACATCGGCACCCAGATGTTTCGAGCCCATCACGTCGTACGCACCACCATAGGCTTTCCGCGTGATGACAGTCACGAGCGGCACGGTAGCTTCGGCATAGGCGTAGATCAGCTTCGCGCCGCGGCGGATGATGCCGTTCCACTCCTGGTCCGTGCCCGGCAGGAAGCCGGGGACGTCCACGAACGTCAGCACCGGCACGTTGAACGCGTCGCAGGTGCGCACGAACCGCGCTGCCTTCTCGGCCGCGTTGATGTCGAGGCAACCAGCGAACTGGGTCGGCTGGTTGGCGACCACACCAACGCTGTGTCCGTCGACCCGGCCGAAGCCGACCACGATGTTCGGCGCGTACAGCGCCTGCACCTCGAGGAACTCACCATCGTCGAGGATGCGGGTGATTACCTCGTGCATGTCGTAGGGCTGGTTCGCCGAGTCGGGGATCAGCGTGTCCAACTCGCGGTCGGCGTCCGTGACGGAGTCCGTGACCGGGCCGGTCTCGCGGTCCGCGTCGAACACCGGTGGCTCGGACAGGTTGTTCAGCGGCAGGAAGGACAGCAACTCCTTGACATAGGAGACGGCGTCCTCCTCGTCCGCACCGAGGTAGTGCGCGTTGCCCGACTTCGTGTTGTGCGTGCGGGCGCCGCCGAGGTCCTCGAACGACACGTCCTCGCCGGTCACCGTCTTCACCACGTCAGGGCCGGTGATGAACATCTGCGACGTCTTGTCGACCATCACGACGAAATCGGTCAGCGCGGGCGAGTAGACGTGGCCACCCGCGTTCGCGCCCATGATCAGCGAGATCTGCGGGATCACCCCGGACGCGATCGTGTTGCGGCGGAAGATCTCGCCGTACAGACCGAGCGACACCACGCCTTCCTGAATCCGCGCGCCGCCGCCCTCGTTGATGCCGATGATCGGCCTGCCGGTGGTGAGCGCCAGGTCCATCACCTTGACGATCTTCTCGCCGTACACCTCGCCGAGCGACCCGCCGAACACCGTCACGTCCTGGCTGAAGACACACACCGGTCGGCCGTCCACGGTGCCGTAGCCGGTGACGACGCCGTCGCCGTACGGGCGGTTGTGTTCCTGGCCGAAGTTGGTCGACCGGTGCCGGGCCAGCTCGTCGAGTTCGACGAACGAGCCAGCGTCGAGCAGCATGTCGATCCGCTCGCGGGCGGTCTTCTTGCCGCGGGCGTGCTGGCGTTCGACCGCCCGTGCCGATCCCGCGTGCACCGCTTCGTCGTTGCGCCGGTACAGATCCGCCAGTTTGCCGGCGGTCGTGTGGATATCGGGCGCCGCTTCGTCGCCGGGCACACTCGCGCTGCTCATGACCGGTGAGCCTAATCAGCGTTGTCACAGCCGCCCCGCAGGCGTTGCCGATCTCACGAACGGGCCTACCCTGTCGCCCGTGGATGTCGCTCGACTACGCGCCGACCTGACCGGCCGCTACTTCGCCGTGGCCACGATGCCCAGCGTGCGCTCCACCAACCGGGAGCTGTCCGTCGCGGCGAACCGGGGCGCCGCGGACCGGACCGTGCTGATCGCCGACGAGCAGACCGACGGCAAGGGTCGGCTCGGCCGCTCGTGGGCGTCCCCGCCCGGCGCCGGCCTCTACCTCAGCGTCCTGTTGCGCCCGACCGGCGTGCCGGCGATCCGGTTGAGCTGGCTCGCGCTGCTGGCGGGGGTGGCGCTGGTCCGCACGGCCCGGTTCGCGGGGGCGGATGCCACCCTGAAATGGCCCAACGACCTGCTGCTCGGCCCGGACCGGCGCAAGGCAGCCGGCGTGCTGGCCGAGGTCAGCGCACTGGACGGGAACAACACGGTCGTCATCGGCATCGGCCTCAACGTCCACACCGCGCCCGACATCCCACCGGGCGCCGGTGGCCTCGCCGCCACGTCACTCGCCGACGTCGGTGCCACCGTCCTGGACCGCACCGATCTCGCGCGCCGGCTGCTCACCGAACTCGCCGACCTGGACGACGTGTGGCGCGCCGCGGCCGGCGACCCGGACGTGACCGGCCTCTACGCCGAGTACCGCGACAACTGCGCAACGTTCGGCCAGCGGGTTCGCGTCGAACTCCCGAACGACGCCTACACCGGCGTCGCCATCGGGCTCGAGCCGGACGGCACGCTGGTCGTCCGGACCGACGACGGCAGCGAACGATCGGTGTCCGCGGGAGATGTCGTCCACCTGCGCCCGGCCTCCTGATCCAGCGCCCCGCCAGGGGATAACGTGAGGACATGGCGTACCCGGAGAGCGTGCTCACCGACGGTGAGCAGGTGGTCATCCACAAGCACCCGCACTGGAAGATGCTCATCCTGCCGGTGTTGATCTTCCTGGTGGTGGTTGCCGGCGGGGCGTTCCTCGCGGCGCTGGCCGGCAAGCAGCAGTGGCACCTGATCGCCTGGATCGCCATCGCGGTGGTGGGCATCGTGCTCGCAGTGTGGCTGACGATCATTCCGTTCATGCGGTGGCGCACCACGCACTTCATCGTCACCACCGACCGGGTGATGGCGCGCGAGGGCGTGCTCAACCGGACCGGCCTGGACATCCCGCTGTCCCGGATCAACAGCGTGAAGTTCGTGCACGGCCTGATCGACCGGATCTGGGGCGCCGGCACGCTGATCATCGAGTCCGCGTCGGACGAGCCGCTGGAGTTCGACGACATCCCGCAGGTCGAGTACGTGCACTCGCTGCTGTACCGGGAGGTCAACGACAACGACGAGGAGTTCCGGCACCACCAGGACGGCCGCTGACATGGGCGCCCGCGAACTCGGCCTGCCCACCGTCGTCCCCGTCGGCGGCCTGCCGGCCGAGGTCACGATCTGGGAGGTCGGCGCCCGCGACGGCCTGCAGAACGAGTCGTCCGTGCTGCCGGTCGACGTGAAGCTGGAGTTCCTGGACCGGTTGGCCGACACGGGTTTGACGATCCTGGAGGCGACCAGTTTCGTCTCGCCGAAATGGGTGCCGCAGCTCGCCGACGCCGAGCAACTGCTCGCCGGTCTCAAGCGGCGCGACGGTGTGGACTACCCGGTCCTGGTGCCCAACGAGCGTGGCCTCGACCGTGCGCTGGCCGCCGGTGTGCGGCACATCGCGATCTTCGGCAGCGCCACCGAGACGTTCGCCAAGCGCAACCTCAACAGCACGCTCGACGACCAGTTCGCCATGTTCGAACCCGTCGTGGCCAGGGCGCGGGCCGAGGGTCTTGCCGTGCGGGCGTACGTGTCGATGTGCTTCGGCGACCCGTGGGAGGGCGCCGTCGCGCCGGCTCAGGTGATCACGGTCGGGCGGCGCCTGCTCGACCTTGGCGCTGACCAGCTCTCGCTCGGCGACACGATCGGCGTGGCCACCGCTGGCCAGGTCGAGGCGCTGCTCGCCGGTTTCGTCGCGGCCGGCACGCCGACCGACCGACTGGCCGTGCACTTCCACGACACCTACGGTCAGGCGCTCGCGAACACGTTGGCGGCGCTGCGGTCTGGTGTGTCCTGTGTGGACTCTTCGGCCGGCGGTCTCGGTGGCTGCCCGTATGCCGAGTCGGCCACCGGCAACCTCGCCACCGAGGACTTGGTCTGGCTGCTGGACGGTCTCGGCGTGCGGACCGGCGTCGACCTGGACAAGCTCGTCGCGACGAGCGTGTGGCTGGCCGGGCGGCTGGGCCGGCCGAGCCCGTCCCGCGTGGTCCGCGCACTGGCCGGCTGACATGGATGTCGCCGAACTCACGGAGCGGACCTGGCCGGAGCTGGTCGGCCTGTTCGGGCCCAAAGGCGCGCAGGCGGGCTGCTGGTGCACGTGGTTCCTGCAGAGCACGACCGCGATGCGCGCCAACGGTTCGGACGGCAACCGGGAGCTGCTGCACGACCGGGTCCGTGCCGGCGTGCCGACCGGGCTACTGGCCCGCGCGGACGACAAGGCCGTCGGCTGGGTCGCGGTCGCGCCGTGGCCGACTGTGCCCCGGCTGGCCACGACCAAGGCGACCAAACCGGTCGATCCGGCCGAGGACCTGACCGACGTGTGGTCGGTCACGTGCCTTTTCGTGCACCGGACCGCGCGACGCGGTGGCGTGACGGCCGAGTTGCTGTCCGCCGCGGTCGACTTCGCCGCGCGGCGCGGTGCCAGGGCGATCGAGGGCTACCCGGTGGACACCAACGGCACCAAGCAGAACTCGGGCTCGCTCTACCACGGCACGTTGACCGGTTTCCTGGCCGCGGGCTTCACCGAGGTGGCCCGGCGCGGGCAACACCAGGTGTTGGTCCGGCGCCTGCTGCGTTCCGCATAATCACTCGATCGGGTGGAACCGTCGTCGGCCCGTCCTCGTCGAAGTCGGCACCCGAGGACCATATCCGGCGACGAGAAAGACCGGAGGTGGCCGTGCCGACCAACCACCGGGACGAGGTCGAGCAGCTGCTGGCCGACTACCGGCGCGGCCGCGAGCAGTTGGCGGCGGTGCAGCGCGCCCTGCTGTCCATCGTGGAGTCCGCGAGCAGCCCGGACGGCCTGGTCACCGCGTCCGTCGACTCGGCGGGCACGCTGTCCGGCCTGGTGATCACGGACCAGGCGTACAGCCGGTACCGGCCGGCCGAACTGGCCGACACGATCGTGCGCACCACCCGCGCGGCCGCCGCGAAGGCGGGCGAACGGGCCAGGCAGGCGCTGGCTCCGGTGCTCCCGCCGGACACCGACCCGGCGGCACTGCTGACCGGCCGTGCCGACCTGACCGACGACGAGATCGGCCCACCGACACCGCCGATGCCGATGCCGGCCGTTGATCCGCCGCCCCGGCCGGTGCGCGAACCACCGAGCTACGACGAGGACAGCTACGAGGACACCACCTGGCTGTCCGGGCGGCGACCATGAACGGATTCCAGGTCGACGCGGCCAAACTGGCCCGCCACGCAGGCGAGTTCCCCGATCTGGCCGAGCGGGCCGGCACGATCCACGGCGAGCTGGCCGCCGCACTCGACGCGGCAGGCGCGTGCTGGGGCGACGACCCGGCAGGCCGCAGCTTCGCCGACGGCCACGTCCAGCCGGCAGGCCAGGCACTCGACCAGCTCGGCGCCCTGCCACAGCGGCTGGCCGAGGTCGGCGACCGGTTCACCGCCACCGCCCGCGGCTACCAGCGGGCCGACACGAACAGCGCCGGCCAGTTGTCGGCCGAGGACTGAGGGGCGGGCCATGGGCATCGAACTCCCCGCCGAACTCGCCGATGTCGCGGCCGCGGCCGGCGTCCAGTGGCCGAGGGCCGACGAGGACGCGATGCGCACCAGCGCCACGGCATGGCGCCAGGCAGGCGCCGCGACTTCGGCCCTCGCCGCGGACGCCGACGGCACCGCCAACCAGGCACTGTCGGCAGTGCGGGGCACCGCCGGCACCGCGGCACAGCAGCACTGGCACACGTTCGTCGCCCCGGACACGGGCCACCTCACCAGCACCGCGAAGGGCTGCACCGACGCGGCCGACCGGCTCGACCACGCCGCCGACCAGGTCGGCGCGGCGAAGGTGCGGATCGTCCAGCACCTGGTCGACCTGGCCAAGAACACCGACGCCGCCAACCACGCCGCCGCCGCGGGCCACCCGGCCGCACTGGCCGGCCTGACCACCGCGGTACAGGGCACGGCCCTCAACGTCGCCCAGGTCAACCACGGTTTAACCAGCTCGATCCGCCTCGACAACGGCACACCGCCGCTGCTCTCCGGGCCCACCAACGTAATCACCCACACGGTGGCCGCGCCCTTGGCCGGCGCCCAAGGCCTGGCAGTGGCAAGCGCGGCCGGTCCGCTCGCCCACACTGTCGATCAGGTGGCCGGTCCGGTCGCCCACACTGTCGACCAGGTCACCGGTCCGGTTGCCCACACTGTTGATCAGGTGGCCGGTCCGGTCGCGGACCCGCTGCCGACCGCACACCCGGCAGGGCCGCCCCTGACCGGTCTGGCCGGCGGGCATGGCGTCGGACAGGTAATTGATCCGGTCGCCGGCCCCGGTGGTACCGGCTTGCTCGGCCAGCCAGCCGCTCAGGTGCCGCAACCTGGCCCGGTACCGCTCCCGCACGACCCGGCCGGCGGTCCGGTGCTCGGTCACACCCCGATCGACCACGGCGTCCAGCCGGCCATGGGTGCCACCGTGGCCCAGTCCGCGGCGCCGGTCATGGCATCACCGCCGGTCGCGCCGGCCGCCGCCCCGACCGAACTGCCGGCCACCGGCTCGCCGCACCCCACGTTCGCACCCGCCACCGCGGCAACACCCGACCTGGGTGTGCCGGCCCCATCAGCGCCCCAGAGCCCCGCCGCCGGCCCGCCACTGGTCGCCGGCCCACCGCCGACCAGCGGCCCGACTCGAGGCCCGGCCCCGAGTAGCGCACCGACCGGCTCCGTCCGCGACGACCTGATCAATCCGGTCGCCACCCCACCGCCCGCAGCGGCCAACCCGGTGCAACGCCGATCCGCCGCCGTGCCGAGCCGCCCGCCCGCCGACGCCGCACTGCCCAACGTGAGCGTGTCCCGCCCCGCCAAGCGGGACGAAGTCGCGTTGTTCCTGGTCCACCTGTTCCCGATCGGCCAACTGCCGACCGCCACCAGCCGCCCGACCCGGCAGCTCCCGCCGCCCCCACCGGACACCGACTTCGCCGCGGGCCTGCGCTTCCCGCCGCACGACCACCCGGACTCCCACCTGATCGACGACAGCCACCCGGCGGCCAGCAGCGGCCCCCACCCCGGCCGGACGGCGGACGAGCTGGCGGCGGGGTACGACCCGCTCGGTGGCGAGCACGAACGTGACTGGGACCGCCGTTTCCTGGTCCGCCCGGCCACCGACGAGACGACGGCCGAGTACGCCTGGCCGCCCTGCGAGCTGTTCCCGGAGGGCGGCTTTGCCGACGGGGAACCGATCGTGCTGGCCGAGGGCACCGTGATCGACCGGTTCGGCACCCAGGAGGGCCGCGTGTTCAGCGCCGACGGCACGCCGTTCGCCCGCCGCTGCCTGCCGCCCGACCACCTGGCCGCCGGCTACCACCGCTACCGCGTGACCGCCGACCTGCCGGTGTGGCGCACGTTGTCCGCGCCATGGTTCGGCCAGCCGGGCGGCGGCGAGCGCTACCGCGCCGTCTACCCGGCCGCGGACCTGATGGCACTGGGCTACCTGATGGAGATGACGGACGATGGACGCTGAGTCGATCACCAGGTGGCTGGCGGCGGCCGGGGTGCCGACCGAGGTGGTCTCGATCGGCACCGAGGCGGACAACGCCTGGTGCCTCCTGCGCGACGAGCAGCCAGACGAGCAGCAGGAGACCTGGGAGGTGTTCTGGCGCGAGCAGGGCAACCGCTACGACTGGGCCCGGTTCACCAACGAGCAGGTGGCCTGCCACTACCTGTTCGGGCGCCTGGTGTTCGCCCAGGTGGCGCGGGGAGCGCTCGTGCCGGCCGCTACGACGCCGGTGGCGGACCGAGCACCGTGAGCGCCGCGTCGTGCAGCCTGCCGTTGGTGGACAGGGCAGAACCGCCGTCGTGGCGCGGCCGGCCGGTCAGGTCGGTGAACCGGCCGCCCGCTTCGGTCACGATGACCTGCAGCGCCGCCACGTCCCACGGGTTCACGACCGGCTCCGCCGCCACGTCCATCGCGCCCTCCGCGACAAGGCAGTGCTGCCAGAAGTCGCCGAACGCCCTGCTCTCCCAGCAGGCGTCCACCAGGCCGACGTAGGCGTCCCTGGAGTGGTACCGCACCCACGAGCCCAGGTCGGTGGTGGACAGGTAGGCGTCCGCGAGGTCGTCCACGCCGGACACCGAGATGCGCCACGGATCGCCGTGCTGGCCACTGCTCCAGGCGCCCGCGCCGCTCGCCGCCCACCAGCGCCTGCCCAGTGCGGGCGCGCTGGCCACGCCGACCAGCGGTGCCCCGTCGACGAGCAGCGCGATCAGCGTCGCCCATGCCGGCACGCCGCGGAGGAAGTTCTTCGTCCCGTCCACCGGATCGACCAGCCAGGTCCGGCCGGGTCCGCCGTCGCCACCGCGTTCCTCGCCGACGATCCGGTCACCCGGTCGCGCTTCTGCGAGCAGTTCCCGGATGCGGTCCTCCACGGCCAGGTCGGCGTCGGTGACCGGCGTGCGGTCGGGTTTGCGGTCTACCGTCAGGTCGTGGGCGCGGAAGCGCTTGGTGGTGATGGCGTCCGCCGCGTCCGCGAGTCGCAGGGCCAGTTCGATATCAGATTCGTCGAGTGACACGGTTTGGATGCTGTCATGAATACGCTGGGTGTCCTGACCGAACCCGTGCCCGCATCACAGAGGAGCGCACCGTGAACGTGGTGCTACTGGCCGAGGACGATCCCACGATCGCCGAGCCCCTCTCCAGGGCCCTGCACCGGGAGGGCTACGCGGTGCAGATCGTGTCGGACGGCCCGACCGCGCTGGAGGCCGCCAACGCCGGAGGCGCGGACCTGCTGGTGCTGGACCTGGGGCTGCCCGGCATGGACGGCCTCGAGGTCTGCCGGCGGCTGCGCTCGGCGGGCCGCGGCCTGCCGGTGCTGATGCTGACCGCCCGCGCGGACGAGGTGGACTTCGTCGTCGGCCTGGACGCCGGTGCCGACGACTACGTGGCCAAGCCGTTCCGGCTGGCCGAGCTGATGGCCCGCATCCGTGCCCTGCTGCGCCGCCGGTCGCCGGAGACGCTGGAGGCCAACGGCGTGCGGATGGACCTGAGTGGCCGGCTGGTCACCGTGGACGGCGTGGAGATCCAGCTGGCGAACAAGGAGTTCGAGCTGCTGCGGGTGCTGATGCAGCACGCGGGCCACGTGGTGACCCGCGAGGAGATCCTGTTCGAGGTGTGGAACGGGCCGGAACTGAAGAACAGCAAGACGTTGGACATGCACATGTCCTGGTTGCGCCGCAAGCTGGGCGATGGCAATCCGAAGTCGGCCGAGCGGCGGATCGCGACCGTGCGCGGGGTCGGTTTCCGGTTCAACGCCGACAACGCGGACTAGGGGGCCGGTGTGCGGCGGCGCATTCTGCTCGCCATTCTGCTCGCGGTCGCGGTCACCGCCTGTGCGCTCGGTGTGCCGCTGGGTTACGCCGCGATGCAGATGGTCGAGATCCTCAGCGACAGCAACCTGATCAGCTACGCGCAGAAGGCCGCGACCAGCGTGGACCAGGACCTCGACGCCGGTCGCAAGCCGAACCTGACCAAGCTGGCCAGCACGGACCCGGTCGGCGGCCAGATCACCCTGAGCCTGCCCGGCCAGCCGCCGCTGACCTACGGCGACGCCGGCACGGACGTCATCTCGGAGTCGGAGTCCGTCCGTGCCGGCACGGTCCGGGTGTCCCTGCCGGCCGGCCCGATCCGCAGGCTGCAGGCCGAGGTCGCGGTGTTCGTGGTCCTGCTGGTCGTGCTGTCGATCAGCACCGGCACGGTCGTCGCCACGGTCACCGCCCGCAGGCTGACCGAACCGATGCGACACGTGGCCGACCGCGCGATCCGGTTGGGCGCGGGGGACTTCCGCGCGGACAGCAGCCGTTACGGCGTTGCCGAGCTGGACCTGGTGGCCGACTCGCTCGACACTTCGGCGGCCGCGCTCGCCCTGCTGGTGCAGCGGGAACGGGATCTGGTCGGTGACGTGTCGCACCAGTTGCGCAGCAGGCTGACCGCGTTGCAGCTGCGGCTGGAGACGCTGACCCTGGCGTCCAATGTGGAGACCGCGGAGGACGCGTCGGCAGCGCTGGACCAGGCGGAGCGGCTGGCCCAGGTGCTGGACGAACTGCTCGCCGCGGCATCGGCGGCGCGCGCCGCGGAGGCGCAGCCGATCAACCTGGCCGTGCGGCTGCCGATGATGGTGGCCGAGTGGCGGGAACTGTTGCGCGCCAACGGTCGCGTCCTGCGGCTGCGGGTACCGGAGGGCCTGCTCGCCAGGGCGACACCCGGCCGGCTGCGCGAGGCGCTCGGCGTACTGCTGGACAACTCGCTGAAGTACGGCACCGGCACGGTGCTCGTCGCGGCCCGTCGCGGCGACGGCATGGTGCTGATCGAGGTCAGCGACGCGGGCCCTGGCGTGCCGGACGAACTGGCCGCGCACGTGTTCGAGCGCGGCGTGTCCGGCGGCGGATCGACGGGGGTGGGGCTGGCGCTGGCCAGGGCGTTGGTGGACGCCGACGGCGGTCGACTGGAGCTGGCCGTGCTGCGGCCGCCGACGTTCGCGCTGTTCCTGCCGGTCGCCAAGGCGGAGGACGTGCTGGCGACGCCGTGGCGGACCGAGCCGACACCGCGCTGAGTCAGGCGACCTGTTCGTCGGACTTGGCCGCGCCGTCGACCGAGTGCAGCCTGCGGATCCTGCGGTCCGGGCGGGCGTTCTCGCTGGGGAACACCCACTTCTTGAAGGCCCACCACCGGAACACCATGGCCACCAGCGTGCCGATGATCATGCCGCTGGTGAAGTCGGAGAACTCCTGCACGAACCGGCTCACGTTGGGCACCTGGAGGTCCAGCGCGTAGCGGGAGACCCACAGCGGCGCCGTGTTCAGTACCACACCCATGCCGCTGATCAGGAAGAACAGCGCGGCCTCGTGGTGGCGCTCGCGGCCGCCCCGTGTCCGGAACGCCCACTCGCGGTTCAGGACGTACGACACGATGGTCGCGATGATGACCGCGATCGCCTGCGCGGTGACCGGCTTGTCACCCAGCACGGTCAGCTTCAGGCCGTAGTTCACGGTCAGCGTGATCACGAAGCAGAACCCGCCGACGAAGGCGAACTTCAGCAACTCGCGGTGCTTGAGCAGCAGTGAACGCACCGGCTCCGGCACGCGCTCGAGCGTGCTGTCGACTAGGGACACATCATCGACTGTACCGACTCGATCGTGAGCTCCGTGCTCGGGATGTCACATGGCGCGGCTGGACCGGGTGTGGCTCGGTGCGAAAACCATCACCCACATGGTCGCGTCAGAATCTTCGACGCGGCACACTCCTCCCCATAAGTGTGGTTGCGCGGCGTGCTTGGCTACTCACTGTGGTAGCTCGGAAGGAGACAGGTCCCCATGTCCGGTCCGTACCCACCGCCGGGGTATCCGCGCCCACCCGACCAGGGCGGCGGCTGGGGTGACCAACCGCAACAGCCGTACTACGACTTCCCCACGGTCCAGTACGGCGGCCTGACCAACCCGCAGGGCGGCTGGGGCCCGCCGCCGCGGCCCCCACGCAACCGCGGCCGGATGATCGTCGCCGCGGTGTCCATCCTGGTCATCATCGCGGGCGTCGTGACCGGGGCCGTGCTGCTGCACCAGCGGCACACCCAGCCAACCGCCGCCCCGCCCCCCACGACCAGCCCGGCGCCGCCACCCACCACGCCCGCCACCCAGTCACCGACCACCGCGCCCGACCAAGGCCTGCCCAACGGCAACACCGCGCTGCACCTGGCCACCGGCGCCTGCGTGAGCGCCCAGGCCACCGCGGACAACCAGTACCGCCTCGGCCACCAGGTCGCCTGCGGCACGGCCCAGTCCGACCTGGTGCTGGCGGTCGTGAGCCCGGACATGGCCGGCTGCGCCGACCACGAGTACCTGCGGGTGTCCGCGCAGTCGAGCGGCGTCTACTGCTTCACCCTCGACGTGAAACAGGGCGACTGCGTGGACAGCAGCTTCCTCAAGTCCCCGTGCGCGCCCGGCGCGTTCACCGTGCTCAAGACCGAGCCGGGACCGGGCGGCTCGACGTCGTGCACGGACGCGGCAGGCGCGACCCACTGGGTGCCGGTCAGCCGCAACCCGGTCGCGGTGGCCTGCATCGGCCCCGCAAGGACGTCCTAGAGCGGCCCGAGCAGCGAGAACAAGGTCGGCACCAGGTTGCACAGGCCTCCCGGGTGGTACTTCCCCGTGCCCGGATCGGACGGACAGCCCGTCTGGCTCGGCGGCGGACCGACCGTCGTGGGCGGCTGGACCGGCGGTGGCGTTCTGGTGGCGGTCGGCGGCGGCGTGAGGGGCGGCGGCGGGCCGGTCGGATCGGGCCCCGGCTTCGGGCCCCGCGTCGTCGTCGGCGGGGGGCTCTTCGTCGGGTCGGGTGAACCGGTCGTCGTCGTTGTCGCGGCCGGACTGGTCGTCGTCGGGGTGGTGGTCATGGCGCCGTCCGGGCCAGGGAGGCAGAACAGCAGGCACTTCGGTGGCTCGATCGCGACCTGGACCGTCTGCATGGCGCTGCCGAGCGTGCCGACCACGGTGACCACGTCCGACTCCGCCCGCAGGTGGTAGAGCCGCAGCCGCAGCTGGGCCGAGTGCCGAGGCGCCAGCGGTTCGTCCGTCGTGCACGTCGCCTGGGTGCCGCCACCGACACAGATGAACTCGGGCCCGCTCTGCCACCGCGACGCCGACCGGTCGACCACGACCGTCACCGGTTTCGTGCTGGTGCCGGTGTTGGTCGCGGTCACGTCCAGGATCGACGAGCCGTCCCACAGCCAGTGCAGCCACGAGTCGATCCCGTCCAGCCGCGCGGTCACGGCCAGCCGGTCGACCAGCGCCGGGACCTGCACCTGCACGGTGATCATCACGGACACGTCGGTGCCGGCGCTGACCGTGCCGGTGATCTGGCCGCCCATCGTGCCGGGCGCCGCGACCAGTTGGAACACCAGCACCACGGACTGGCCGGGCTGCAGACCGCTGGGCGACGTGCAGCTGACCGTGCCGGTACCCGGCGGGCACGTCACCGAACCTGGTGCCGTCGGCGCGGCGGGCGGTGCCGGCTTCGGCGACCCGATCCGCTGCTCGTGCAGCGACCGTGGGCCTGCGGCGGTGGCCGGACCGGTCACGCTCACGCCGGGCGGCAGGTGCAGGACCGCCGTCACCGGCTGGGACACCGCGTTGCCGGTGTTCACCACCGTGATCGGCAGGGCGACCGAGCCCTGGCCGGGCACGAGCGTGATGGCAGGCCCGGACGCGCTCAACGTCGGATGCCCTGGCGGCGGTGGTGCCGGCGTCGTCGGTGGCGCCGGCGTGGGGGTCGGGGTGGCCGGGTTGGGCGGTGCCGGCGTGACGTGCGGCGCGGGCGGGGGCACCACCGCCGGTGGTGGCACTGCCGGCGGCTTCGGCGGCGGGGCCGGCACGGTGGCCGGCGGTGGTGCCGCGGCGGCCGGGATGTGCTGGACGTTCCCACCGGTCAACGCGAGGATCAAGACGACGGCCAGCGCCGCGACCGAGGCCCCGACCCCGGCGAACTGCCTTGGCAGCGAACTGGCCGCGCCCGCCGCGGCGCCCGCGCCACCGCCTGCCGCCGCGGCCGTGCCGGACGCGGTCAGCGCGACAGCGGCACTGGCCTTGGCGGTGGTGGCCAGGTAGCCGGCCGCGCCGATGCCCAGCACCAGCGTGGCGACGACCCGCAGGCCACCGTTCACGTCGGCCAGTTCGGCGGCCAGCGCGCGGCACCGGTCGCACTCGTCCAGGTGCGCCTCGACCTGCGCGGTCTCCCGCTTGGACAGGCTGCCCCGTGTCCAGGCGCCGAGCTTCTCGGTGGTGGCCCGGCAGCGTTCCGCCGTGTTCGTGGTCTCGGCCAGGTGGACCTGGAGATACGCCTCGCGTAGACCTTCGCGGGCGCGGTAGGCCAGCGCGGACACCCCGTTGGCGGTCAGGCCCAGCAGCGGCGCCACCTCGGCAGGTGACTGGCCCTCGATCGCGGTGTGCCAGAGCACCGCCTGCCAGCGTTCCGGCAGCCGGGCGAACGCCTTCGCGGCCAGCGAGCGCTCCAACCCGGCCACGGCCGTGTCCCGGAACGGCTCGCTGATCTTCTCGGTGCTCACGCCGGACATGGTCGTGACGTCGTCGGTCAGCTCGACCTTGCGGTCCCGGCGGGTCTTGTCGTAGGCCACGTGGCGCAGCGCCGTGAGCAGGTAGGCGCGGAAGGCCGCGTCGGGCCCGCGGCCGGCGCGCAGGGTGTCCAGCACCCGGGCGAACGCCTCGGAGACCAGGTCGTCGGACTCCGCGCGGGACCGGGCCAGCTGCCTGGCCAGGTTGTAGGCAGCCGACACGTGCCGCTCGTAGAGCGACCCGAACGCGTCCACCTGACCACTCCGGACCGCGTCGATCAGCTCCGCGTCACTAGGACCTTGGATCTCTGCGGGGACCGCGGCCACTTAATCCCTCCTCAGGTACCGGGGGTCAGTGTGACGGACCTGAATCCCGCTCGCCATGGCGGATCGCCGAACGACTGTCGCGGACGGTAGTCATGTCCGAGTTGGGGCCGGAATCCGCGTCATATGGGGGCATCCGTAGCGTCTGGTGACTGAGAGCGATCAACGAGGGCGGGTAGTTCGGCCAACAGGAGGACAAGCGGCAGTGGGAACGCGGGAGGTGTCGCCACAATCGTGGCGTGGCGACTCGGCCAGGGCTTGTCACGCCCTGCGATCGCGGTGGCGGACGGCGAGCCTGGCATCCGGGTGGCCGTTTCCGACCGACTGGGCCGTGGCAGAGGTCGATCTGGTGTGCGCGGCGGTGCTCGCCGGCACCGATCCGGACCAGGCGCTGATCCAACTGGGTAGAGCGCGGGCGAGTGCGGGCTCCGGACTCGGCGAGACGCTGCAGGACGTGGCGGCACTGCACGCGGTGCTCACCGTGCCGGAGAACCACGACGGCCTTGTCTCGGCCGACCCCGACGCCACGCCGGCCCGGCTACTCCGGGTCACCGCGATGGCCTGGTCGGACGTTCTTGTCCAGCAACTGGCCCACGGCGGGGTCCACGACGGCCTGACCGGTCTCAACAACACCGCGTACCTGCGGGCCCGGCTGCGCGAGATCTACCGGGCGGCGGCCGCTGGCGGGTTCGACGCCAGGTCGCGTTACGTGCTCGTCGTGGTCGACGCCGACCTGAGCCGCACCACCGGCTGGTCCCGGCTGGCCGCGATGGTGCTGCTGGCCGACGTGCTGCACACCGCGTTCGACGGCGGCCAGACCCTGGCCACGATCGGCCCTGCCACCATGGTCGTCCTGGCAGAACGCGACGGCAGGCTGTCCGAGCGGGCCGCGGCGACCCGCTGGCTGACCACCGAACGGCTCGGCGTCGACCCGCAGCTGAGCCAGGTCGGCGTGCCGTCGGTGCGGCTGGAACCGCTGCCGGCCACGCACGAGAAGGCATGCCGGCTGGTCGCCGAGCTGGCCAGGACACCGGGCCACTAGGCTCGCCTGTTCGTGGACCCTCGTACCGGCCTTCCCGTCGTCGGCATGGTGGGCGGTGGCCAGCTCGCCAGGATGACCCACCAGGCGGCCATCGCCCTCGGCCAGTCGCTGCGCGTACTCGCCGTGTCCGGCGACGAGCCGGCACCGCTGGTCGCGCCCGACATCGATCTCGGCTCGCACACCGACCTGGCCGCGCTGCGCGCGTTCGCCGCGCACTGCGACGTCGTCACCCTTGACCACGAGCACGTGCCCACCGAGCACCTGCGCGCACTGGTGGCCGACGGCGTCACCGTGCATCCCGGCCCGGACGCGCTGATCCACGCCCAGGACAAGCTCGTGATGCGCCGTCGCCTTGCCGAGCTCGGCGTCCCGGTCCCGGCGTTCGCCCCGGTCACCTCCGTTGGGGACGTCGCCGACTTCGGCTGGCCGTGTGTGCTCAAGGCGGTGCGCGGCGGCTACGACGGCCGGGGCGTCTGGCTGCTGCGTGGCCCGGACGAGGCACTGGTCGCCTCGCTCCTGGACAGTGGCACGCCGCTGATGGTCGAGCGGTTCGTGACCATGCGCCGGGAGTTGGCGGCACTCGTGGCCCGGTCGCCGTTCGGCCAGGGCGCGTGTTGGCCGGTGGTGGAGACCGTGCAGTCCGACGGCATCTGCGTCGAGGTGATCGCGCCTGCGCCCGGCCTGAGTGCCGCCACCGCCGACGAGGCGCAACGGCTGGCGCTGCAGGTGGCCGAGGAGTTGGGCGTGGTCGGCGTCCTCGCGGTCGAACTGTTCGAGACCGACGATGGCCTCGTCGTGAACGAACTGGCCATGCGGCCGCACAACTCCGGCCACTGGACCATTGACGGCTCGGTCACGTCGCAGTTCGAACAGCACATCCGCGCGGTCCTGGACTACCCGCTCGGCGCGACCGACCCGGTGGCGCCGGTGACCGTGATGGCCAATGTCCTCGGCGCGGCGCAGTCGGAGGTGATGGCCCTTGACGAGCGGCTGCACCACCTGTTCGCCCGGTTCGGACAGGCCAAGGTCCACCTGTACGGCAAGGCGGAACGGCCAGGGCGCAAGATCGGGCACGTGACGGTCACCGGCAGGGAGCTGGCGCCGGTCCGTCGCGTCGCCTCCCTGGCCGCGCACTGGCTGGCCACCGGCCAGTGGGCCGACGGCTACGACATCCACGAAGGAGACCACGCATGACCGTCGGCGTGATCATGGGCAGCGACTCGGACTGGCCGGTGATGCAGGGCGCCACCGCCGCCCTTGCCGAGTTCGATGTCCCCTACGAGGTGAGCGTCGTCTCGGCGCACCGCACCCCGCAGCGGATGTTGGACTACGCGGGGTCCGCGGCCGAGCGTGGCCTGCGGGTGATCATCGCCGGTGCCGGCGGGGCGGCGCACCTGCCCGGCATGGTGGCGTCGGCCACGGTGCTGCCGGTGATCGGCGTGCCTGTCCCGTTGAAGTACCTGGACGGCATGGACTCGCTGCTGTCCGTGGTGCAGATGCCGGCGGGCGTGCCGGTGGCCACGGTGTCGATCGCGGGCGCGCGCAACGCGGGCCTGCTCGCCGTGCGCATTCTGGGCGCGGCGGACGCGAACCTGCGCGCGAGGATGGCCGAGTTCCAGCAGACCCTGGCACGATCGGTGCTGGCGAAGGATGCGGCGCTACGGGCGAGCGAGGACACAGCGCCAGGCACGTGAACGCGTACTAACATCGTCCCCGGGCCCGTACTACTGAGAGGTAACACCGTGGACGCGAGCTTCGGCACCTACCAGCTGGCAGAAGAGCACGACGCGCTCCGCGAGGCCGTTCGCGCACTGGCCGAGAAGGAGATCGCACCGCACGCGGCTGAGGTGGACGAGCAGGAGCGCTACCCGGTCGAGGCCCGCGACGCCCTGATCAAGGCCGGCTTCCACGCCGTGCACATTCCCGAGGCGTACGCGGGCGAGGGCGCGGACTCGGTGGCCACGTGCATCCTGATCGAGGAGGTGGCCAGGGTCTGCGCGTCGAGCTCCCTGATCCCCGCCGTCAACAAGCTGGGCACGATGCCGATCATCCTGGCCGGGTCCGAGGAGTTGAAGCAGTACGTCCTCCCCGCGATCGCCCAAGGCGAAACGGCCTCCTACGCGTTGAGCGAGCGCGAAGCCGGCTCCGACACGGCCGCCATGAAGACCAGGGCAAAGCTGGACGGTGATCACTGGATCCTCAACGGCACCAAGGCCTGGATCACCAACGCGGGCGAGTCGACGTGGTACACGGTGATGGCGGTGACGGACCCGAACGCCGCGAAACCGGCCAACGGCGTCTCGGCCTTCGTGGTCCGCGCCGACGACCCCGGCTTCGAAGTAGGCCCGAAGGAACGCAAACTGGGCATCAAGGGCTCCCCGACAAGGGAGATCTACTTCACTGATTGCGCCATCCCGGCCGACCGCATCATCGGCGATCCCGGCACGGGCCTGAAGACGGCGCTGCGCACCCTCGACCACACCCGCCCCACGATCGGCGCCCAGGCCGTGGGTATCGCCCAGGGCGCACTGGACGCGTCGATCCAGTATGTGAAGGAACGCAAGCAGTTCGGCAAGGCGGTCGCCGATTTCCAGGGCGTCCAGTTCATCCTGGCCGACATGGCCATGAAGATCGAAGCCGCCCGCCACCTGGTGTACGTGGCCGCGGCAAAAGCGGAACGCGGAGAACCCAACCTGGGCTTCATCTCCAGCGCCGCCAAGTGCTTCGCCTCAGACGTAGCCATGGAAGTAACAACAGACGCCGTACAACTCTTCGGCGGCGCCGGCTACACCCGAGACTTCCCGGTAGAACGCATGATGCGCGACGCCAAGATCACCCAGATCTACGAGGGCACCAACCAGATCCAACGCATGGTGATGGCCCGCAACCTGCTCAAGGGCTAGGTCAGATCCGGACGACGACCGGGTCGATTACCTTTGCCAGTTCGTCGGTGCTCGCGGTGCGTAGGTTGTGCCGTGATGCCATGGCATTGTCGGACTTGTTCAGTTCGGACCAGTCGAGGTGCCAGCCTGCGGAGGCGGACAGTTGGCGTAGGAACGCGCGCTGGGTCCGGCCGTTTCCTTCGCGGAACGGGTGCACGGCGTTGATCTCGCCGTAGTAGAAGGCCAACTTCAGCACGAAGATCTCCCGGGGCAGGCCGGCGAGCCAGTTGTCGTCCTCCAGCTTTGCCAGTACCGCCGATACCTGTTCGTCGACGAATTTCCAGTTGCCGAAGCGCAGGCCGTCCTTGGCTGTGTCCACGGTTCGAAGCTGGCCGGCCCAGGTGTAGACGTCCTGGAACAGTTCGTGGTGAAAGCTCTGGAGGTGTGCGAGATTGTATTCACCGGGCAGTACGGTTCTGGCGAGTGCGGCGTCTCGAATACTGATGATTCGAGCTTCGACCAATCGCAGTTCGTTCGAATCTGTCAGGCCGAGCAGGTTCTTCAGGCATGTGCTACCTGGGATGGTGTAGGGATCTTCGTCGGTCACAGACGCTTGGCCCTGTTGATCTCCTGTTGGATCGCCTGCTCGGGCGACACGGTGCCGTCGGCGACCGAGCGGAGGACATCCTGCCATTCCTCGTCCAGGTCGATGCCTTCCAGCGAGGAACTCGCGGCGGCGTGGGAGACGGCCGACTCGACGTCAGCCAGCTGTCGCGCGTAGTAGTGCCGCATGTGGCGAACCGGAATCTCTTCCGAACTCTTCTCGCTGGCCGCCAGGAGTTGCCTGGCGTTTTTCCACGGCAGTTCCAGGTGCGTGATCCGGGAGAGCGACTCGGCGGAGAAATGGCCATACTTGGCCAGGACCCAGTCCAGGGTGTCCTGTTCGGTCGGGCGCAGTCGCGCAGCGCGACCCGTCGGCCATTCGGACACCTTGTACTTTCTACGGTGTTTCTTGTAGATCGACAGAATTACCGGGCCCTGTGGCCACGCTTCGATGCGATCGTCGAACAACGGTTCACCGGCACGGGCCAGGTGCCACGCCTGGCTGTAGTAGATCAACTTCTGGAGCTTCATCGACGTGATGGTGCCGGTCCGCGCCACGATCGCCGCGGCAACATCATCTACATCAGCCATGCTGTCACCTCCCTCGGCGGGGTGCTGTGCCCTCAATTCTACATCAGCCCAGGTCGGCGGTGGTTCGTTCGGCTCGGCGGCGGTCGGCGAGCTTGGTCGGGTCCGCCGGGGTGCACTGGACGAGGGACGCGCCTGCGGCCAGGACGGCCAGCAGGCCAGACAGCAGGCCGTCCGGGAAGGTCCAGTCGAGTGTGGACAGGATGCGCGAGTTCGCGCTGATGCCCAGGGTGCTCGCCCGATCCCGGGCCGCGCCGATCAGTTCATCCACTGTGGATTCTTGAAATGCCTTGGCATCACGGGGAAGTGGCGGACCTGGGATGAAGTCGTCGCCGCTGAGGCGGGCCTCGTTGAGATAGTCGTAGGCGTTGGGCGGCGGTGACGGCAGGCCCCGGCCCAACGGATCCAACGCCACGACCGCGGTGATCTCCGCACCGGGGATGATCGGCTGCGGCGGTTGGAAGAGGACCTGGGCGCCGCTCGGATCGTCCGTGACCCGGGCGCCGCACCACCACGCGCCCAGCAGGACGCCGACCGTCTGCCAGTGGGCCGGCAGCAGCACCGCGACCGCCGCGCCCGGCTCGACGTCACATTCCTCGCGTAGCCAGTTGGCGGTCTTGGCCGCCCAGTTGGCCGTTGTCGCCACCGACAGTTCGATTCTGCTGCCTTGCTTGTCGTCGTAGTGGGTGATCAGGGGGCGGGACGGGGTGCGCAGCAGCGGAGCCAGCAGTGCATCGGTGACGGTCAACGGGGGTTGCTCCAAGTTCGGTCAGTCGACACAGCGGACGCCGTCGATGCTGACCGGTGGGGTTGGTTCGTTGGCGGCGGCCGGCGGTGGGGGTGGTGGGGCGGCGGCCGTGCGTGTCGGTGTCGCGACCGGCGGTGCGTTCAGTGCCGCCACGAACTTCCGCACCTGTGGCACGTCGACCTGGACGATGCTCTGGCCGGTCGGGCTGACGGCGTTCGAATTCACGACCGGGATGGTCACGAACGTCACCGCGCCGCTGGCCAGGGCCTGGAACTGCGGCACCAACGTGGTGAGGTCCAGCCCCGGATCGGTCACCAGCGACTTCTTCATCGCGTCCAGCAACGCCGACAGGGCGCCGGGGCTGGTCAGCGTGCCGGCCGACAGGACCTTGCGCGCCGCCGACGCCAGGAACACCTGCTGCCGCACGATCCGGTCCAGGTCGCCGTTGGGCAGATTCTTCCGCTGCCGGACGAACGACAGCGCGTTCGCGCCGGACACCAACTGGGTGCCGGCGCGGAAGTTCGCGCCGGAGTCGGGGTCCGACGTGCCGTGTTTCAGGCACACCTGCACCCCGCCGACGGCCTGGCTGAGCAGGTAGAAGCCGTACAGATTGACCTCGACGTAGTGGTCGACGTGCGCGCCGGTCAGGTTCTGGACCGTTTCGATCAACGCCTTCTGGCCGGCCACCGACGAATCCTGGTCCCGGTGGCTCGACGCCGGCAGTTGTTGCGCCGTGCGGGCCTTTGTCACCCCGTAGGCTGAATTGATCTTGTCGGTCTGGTAGCCGGGAATGGCCACGTACGTGTCTCTGGGAATCGAGATCGCATACGCGGGGCCACCGTTGTGCGGCAGGCGCAGCAGCATGATCGTGTCCGTGTTGAGGCCCGCGTCGAACTGGGTGCGCAGTTGTGTCAGCACCCGCGTCGGCAGCGGGTTGCCCTGGGCGTCCGTGCGGCTGTCGTCGCCGACCAGCAGGATGTCGGTGGCGCCGTCGTCCGGTGCCGGCTGGTTGGGTTCGTTGTGCACCTCGGCGAGCGCGGTCGTCGTGTTGGTGCTGGCATTGAACCGGTGGACGGTGAACCACCCGAATCCGACCGCGGCCAACGCCGCCACGGACACCACCGCGAGCACGGTCCGGCCGATGACCAGCCCGGCACGACGCGAGTCCACCACGACACCAGGCTAGCCGGACCGGTTCGGCCGGTGCTCAGTTGGCGCTGCGCTCAGTTGACGCAGCGCAGGCCGTTCGCGGTGATGGGTCCGGTGGTCGTCGTGGGCGCGGGGGGCGACGGCGGTGCTGTGGTGTTGGTCACTACTGGTGATCCACCGTCGTAGTTGGGCGTGCTGGGCGTCGGCGGCGCCGGGTTCACCAGTCCCTTAACGAACGTGGTGATCGCGGCCGGGTCGTTCAGGGTCACGTCGGCCCCGTTGATCAGCACGTTGTTGCCCATGGGGATCGTGGCGAACTGGATCGCGCCGCTGGTCAGGCCCTGCATCTGCAGCGCGAAACTGGTGATGTCCCAACCAGAGCTGAGCGTCACCGAGTTCTGCACGGCACTGATCAGCGCGCTGATCTTGGACGGGCTGGTCAACGTGCCGGCGGACAGCATCTTGGCCGCCAGGCCGCCGAGGAACACCTGCTGCCGGGTGATCCGGTCCAGGTCACCGCCGGGCAGGCCGTGCCGCTGCCGCACGAAGTCCAGCGCCTGCACGCCGGAGATGGTCTGCACGCCTGCCGGGAACGACGCGCCGGTGGCATCGTCGTGGGTCGCGGCCTTCAGGCACACCTGGACGCCGCCGACCGCCAGCGACATCTGGTAGAAGCCGGCCAGGTTGATCTCGGCGTAGCGGTTGATGGTGACGGTGTTGCCGATCAGCTGCTCGATGGTGGCGATCAGGTTCTGCCGGCCCGCCGTGTCGGCCTGCTGCTCGATCTGGACCGGGTCCGTCATGCCCTGAGCGCGCAGCCGGCTCGCCGCCGCGTTGTGCCCGTAGGCGAACGCCGCGTTCAGGCGGTCCTTGCCGAAGCCGCCCGCGATCTGGACGTAGGCGTCGCGCGGGAAGGAGATCGCCGTGGCCTGCTGCCCGCCGGCCGGAATGTGCACCAGGATCATCGTGTCGGTGTTCAGCTCGCCGGTGTCCGGACCGGCGTGCAGCATGGCCAGTTCGTTGGCGGGCAGCGGGTTGCCGTGCGGGTCGGTGCGGCTGTCCAGGCCGACGAGCAGGATGTTGACGTCACTCGTCAGTGGTGGCACGGCCGGCGCGCTGTTACCGCCGGTAGGCGCAATCTTGTTGTTGCTGAATACATCCGTTCGGGCGATGCCGCGGTCCAGGTTGTGCACCACGGTCCAGTTGTAACCGGTCACGGCGAGCACGCCGACCGCGGCCAACGTGACCACGGACCTACCGAAGCCGGACAACACCCGCACCCCGGTCGACGGCCTGCGCGACGGCGCCAGCAGCGTGATGCCGGCGGATTCCGCTGTGCCGTCCGGCCCGATCTCCGCGTCCAACCCCGTCCTCCCGCGCTCCCCGGAAAGCCCTCTCCGTCTTTAATACGCGCGGGCGGGCCGGACCGTTGCCACGAACATGGCACAATCCTGTTCCCTGACCGTCGGCAGGAGGCTTCCTGTGGGTGAAATCACCGAACTCGCGTTGCTGGTACCCGGTGGGCGCGGCCAACTCGGCACCGACCTGGCCGCGCTGGGTGCCCACGTCGGCACGGTGCGTGCGCCCGGCTCCGCCGAACTGGACATCACCAGCGACACGGCGGTCCGCACCGCGATCACGAACCTCGTCGACGACGCCCGGATCGCCGATCGGCACCCGATCGTCGTCAACGCCGCGGCCTACACCGCGGTGGACGCCGCGGAGACCGACGAGGCGACCGCGCACCTGGTCAACGCGCACGGCCCCGCCGTGCTGGCCATGGCGTGCGCCGCGGCCGGCGTCCCGCTGATCCACGTGTCCACCGACTACGTCTTCGCGGGCGACGCCGACCGCCCCTACGAGCCGGACGACCCGACCGAACCCGGTTCGGTCTACGGGCACACCAAACTGGCAGGCGAACAGGCCGTGCTGTCCGCGACCGACAACGCCTGGATCGTCCGCACGGCGTGGGTCTACGGCGCGACCGGCGGCAACTTCGTCAAGACCATCGCGAAACTCGAAGGCCAGCGCCCTGAGCTGTCCGTTGTGGACGATCAACACGGCTCGCCGACCTGGTCGGCCGACCTGGCCGCCGGCCTGCTGGACCTCGCCACCGCGATCGCCGAGGGCAGGGCGCCGGCGGGCCGGGTGCTGCACCGCACCGGCGGCGGCGAGACCACGTGGTTCGGCCTGGCCAGGGCGGTGTTCGAGGAGTTGGGCGCCGATCCGGCCCGGGTCCACCCGTGCACGACGGCGGACTTCCCCCGACCGGCACCACGGCCGGCCTACACCGTGCTGTCCGACGAGACGTGGCGCGCCGCCGGGCTGCTGCCGGCGATGCCGTGGCGGCCCGCGTTGGCGACATTCTTCGCCGAGCACGGCGCGTCGTTGCGAACACGGGACAGCGGATAGCCGGATCGACAAGAATGCGGTCGTGGGTCATGACGAGTTAGCACTGGACGCGGCCACCATTCCCGACCTGGTCCGGCGGTTCGAGGCGGGCACCCTCACCTCCGTCGAGCTGACCGAGGCGTACCTGGACCGGATCCGCACGGTCGACCCGAAACTGCGGTCGGTGTTGTTCGTCGATCCGAGCGCGCTCGTACAGGCCGCGGTCAGCGACCGGCGCCGGGCAGCGGGTCGGTCGCTCGGCCCGCTGGACGGGATTCCGGTGCTGCTCAAGGACAACATCGACACCCACGACCTGCCGACGACCGCGGGGTCGCGCGCCCTGCTGGTGGCGCCGCCGTGGTCGGACGCGTGCCTGGTCCGCCGGCTGCGCGCGGCGGGGGCGGTGCTGCTGGGCAAGACGAACCTGTCCGAATGGGCGAATTTCCGGTCGACGCACTCGACCAGCGGTTGGTCGGCGCTGGGCGGCCAGACGGTCAATCCGCATGTGCTGGACCGGAATCCGAGCGGTTCGTCGTCCGGCTCCGCGGTCGCGGTCGCCGCGTCGCTGGCCCAGGTGGCCATCGGCACCGAGACCGACGGCTCGATCGTCGGGCCGGGCGGCGCGTGCGGGGTTGCGGGCTGCAAGCCCACGCTCGGGCTCGTCAGCCGGACCGGCGTGGTGCCGATCTCGGCGGAACAGGACACCCCGGGGCCGATGGCGCGACACGTGGTCGACCTCGCGATCACGCTGGCGGTCCTGCGCGGCAGCGACCCGGACGATCCGGCCACGGTGGGCCATCCGGACGGGGTGACCGACTACGTCGCGGCGTTGGATCCGGACGTGCTGCGCGGCGCCCGGATCGGCGTGTGGCGAGTCCCGGGCCAGGCGGCCGGCGTCGACCTGGTACTGGAGTCCACAGTAGACATTCTGGTGGCGGCGGGCGCGACCGTGGTGCCGGTGGAACTGCCGCACCAGGAGGAACTGGGTGCCGCGGAACTCCCGTCGATGTGGGCGGAGTTCCACCACGGCCTCGAAAGCTATCTGGCCACCCGCCCTGGCGCGCCACGCGGCATGACCGAACTGATCGAGTTCAACCGGGCCGATCCGGTCGAGCTGTCCCGCTTCGGCCAGGACCACTTCGAAGCCGCGGCCGCCGCGCCACCACTGACCGACCCGGAATATCGACGCCTGCGTGCGCAAGCCACCGACCTGGCCCGACGCTCGATCGACGAGCCGATGGCCAGCGAGTGGCTGGACGCCATCGTCGCGCCCAGCAACGGACCGGCCTGGCTGATCGACTACGACAGCGGTGACAAGGACGAGATCGGCTCGTCCAGCCCGGCCGCCGTGGCGGGTTATCCGACGGTCACCGTACCGGCAGGCTTCGACGGGCCGCTGCCGATCGGGATGTCGTTCCTGGCCGGCCGTTATGCGGACGCACGGGTATTGTCGGTGGCAGCCGCGTTCGAGCGCGCCGCCAACGCGCGCCGCCCACCGGGGTACCTGCCGACATCATGATCACTCGATCAGGTGATCATGACGGGATCCGGGATCAAATCACCCGGTCTCATTCGTTCAGCGAAGCAAGAACAGCCCCCACGCGCGACCACCCGCCGCGCCCGCGACCCCGGAACGGAGATGCCCACGACCGAACGACGCGAGAACGAAGGTGGCCCGGCTCCCGGCATGACCGGAGACACGGAGCCGCCACGACCCCGGCACAACCCGATATACGGCGACCGCGCACGACGCGAGAGCGCGGACGCCCGGACCCTTGAACGGAGACGACCGCCCACCGAAGTCGATCAGCTGACCGTGGTCGGCTGGCCCGCGAGCAGCAGACCGCGAGCGGTTGATCCGCGACCAGCGGAGCACGGCCAGCGGACCGGGAGTGGTTGATCCGCGACCAGCGGACCGCGAGCGGTTGATCCGCGACCAGCGGAGCGCGACCAGCGAAGAGCAGCAGAGCACGACAGCGGACCGCGAGCGGTTAGTCCGCGATCGGTGGAGCTCGACCAGCGGACCACGAACAGCGGACCACGAACAGTTGATCCGCGAGCAGCGGGCGCGGAAACCCCTCGTGTTGCTGGCGGTGCTGCTGCATGGCGTGTGGCAGGTCGCCGATTCGACGGGACAGTCGGCCCGCCGTGAGGCCACGACAGCTGACCGCGACGATCCTCGCCGCCCGCGATCGCCTCGCTGGCCACAATTCGGCGACCAGGTCGACGAGCTGTCCTACCTGCACCCGCTGACCAGCCCGATCGTGACCCCGCTGACCGGCCCGATCGTGCGGAGGACGGATCGTCCGGGAGGAACAGTCATCGTGTGCGGGAGGAACAGTCGCTGCGGATCTTTACCGTGCCGCGCGCTGGTATGCCGCGACCGTAGCCTCTGCGCACCGCCGCCAGGTGAAGCCGGCCGCGTGTGCGCGGCGGGCGGCCAGCACCGCGGGCGGTGGTGGATCGGCCAGGGCCGTGGTCAGGGCGTCGGCCAGTGCGTCGACGTCGCCGTAGGGCACCAGGGTGGCCTGGCCGCCTGCCACCTCGCGCAGCGCCGGCACGTCGGAGCAGACCACGGGTACGTTGCAGGCCAACGCTTCCAGCACCGGCAGGCCGAATCCCTCGTCCCGGGACGGCAGCACGACGGCCGCCGCGCCCGCCACCACCCGGTACAGGTCGACGTCGGCCAGGTAGCCGGTGCGGATCACCCGACCGTCCACACCGGACCTCGACGGTCCGGTTACCACCAGCGGCGGCAGTTCCGGGACGGACGCGTGTGCCTTGAACATCGCGTCCATGCCCTTGCGCGGGCCCTCCGCGCCGACGAACAGCAGGTACTGCGACGGCAGGCCCAGCCGCGCGCGCAGTTCGTCGTCCGGGGGGCGGGCCGTGAACCAGGCCGGATCCACGCCGAGCGGGGTCACCATCACCCGTTCGGCCGGCACGCCGAGCCGCTCCACCACGGCGGTGGCGACCGCCATGGTCGGCGTGCACACCACGCGGGCCCTGGCCGCCGAGACGTGTACCAGTTCGGGCAGTTCGCGGTCGCTTGGCGGAAGTTCGCCGGGTGCGTCCAGGAACGCCAGGTCGTGGATGGTCAGCACGCCGCCGGCTCGCGCGGCTACCGGGAGCACGAAGTTGGTGCCGTGCACCACGTCCGAGAAGCCGGCGATCAGCTCGATCGGCGGGAACGACCCGCGCAGCCACAGCCGGCGCAGCAGCCGGGCCGAACACGGCAGCCCGCGTGCCAACACCCCGTGCGGCAGCACGGATCGCAACGCGCGCCAGCCGCGCAGGGTGAGCGCGACCGCCCGAATGTCCACACCGGACATGGACGCGAGCTCCTCGGCCAGCGCGGCGGTGTAGCGGCCGACGCCGGTCCGTCGGCCCAGCAGGGGGGTGCCGTCGATCAGCACCCGGAGGCGGTTACGTGCCATCGGGACGTCCACCGGCCAGTCGGCGCAGCCGGCCCACGGCGCGGCGGGCCAGCTCCGTCGGGCCGCCCGCGTCGAGATATTCCTTGACCAGGGCCACATCCCGGCGCAGCACCCCGCTGGCGCGCAGCGGTTCGTTGCGCACCAACGGGCCTGTGCCGGGCAGTCGGTCGGCGGCCGGGTGTGGCGACCGGCAGTACGCCACCAGCGGTGCGAGCACCTGCTCCCAGCCGAACCGCTCGCGCACCACGGCGATCCGCTCCCGGCAGCCCGCCGCGAACTCCTCGTCGTACAGCACCCGTTCCAGTGCGGCGGCGAGCGCCAAGGCGTCGCTGGGTGGCACCACGACGCCGAGCCGTTCGGTCCGGACCAGATCGGCGAACGAGTCGCCGTCGGTGGTCACGATCGGCAGGTTCGCCCACAGGTAGTCCAACACCCTGGTACGGAACGCGAACGTGGTCTCGACGTGCTCGAAATGCGTCGTCACACCGCAGTCCGCGTCCAGCAGCCAGTTCTGCCGGTCCGCGTAGGGCACCCAGCCGTCGTTGAAGAACACGTGCCGGCCGGTCAGGTCCAGCTGGTCGGCCAGCGACATCGTGCGCGCGCCGATGTCCATCTCGGGTACTTCGGGATTGGGGTGCTTCATGCCGAGGAACACCAGGCGCAGGTCCGGCCGATGGCCGGCCAGGTCGCCGACGGCCCTGATCAGCGTCAACGGATCGAACCAGCTGTAGACCCCACCGGCCCACAGCACGACCCGGTCCGTCTCGCCGATGCCGGCGAGCGTGCCGCGCGGGCCGGGGCCGGTGCGGGTGGGCGGCTTGGCGGGCAGGCCGAACGGGACCACCGCGAGCAGTGAGTCGGCGGTCGGGTCGGCGTCGTAGAGCTGCGGGGTGAGCCGGCCCAGCGCGGCGAGGTGGCCCAGCCAGAAGTGGCGCTGCCGGTCGGACGCGCACAGGAAGAAGTCACCGCGGCGCAGTTGCGTGTTGAGCACCTTCGTGACGCCGATCAGGTCCTTGGCGCGCTGCTCGTCGGTGTCCTGCTTGCCCTGCTCCAGCAGTTCCAGGTGCATCGGGTCGTAGATGTCGCAGACAACGAGCTTGGTCGAGTCGGCCCGTTTCAGCTCCGGGATCAGTTCCAGCACGTGGCCCTGCAATATCACCACGTCCGCCCACGCCACGTGCGCCGGCAGTTCGGCTCGTTTCGCCGTGTGCACGCCGAACGGCGCGGCGAGCGGCTCCCCTCGGGGGTTCATGCTGACCAGCCGCACCTCGTGCTCGCCGGCCAGCACGTCGGCCATGTTCCAGGCCCGGATCGCCGGGCCTGCCATGCGCGCGGTGATCGCGTCGCCGGTGACGATCAGCACGCGGCGTGGGCGGCCGAAGACCTCGTCGATGCCGAAGACCCGGACCAGCAGGTCGTGCGCGGCCAGGTAGCGGGGCAGCGGGTAGGCGGGCTCGATCGCCTTGCGCATCAACGGCAACAGGTCGGCGTCGGTGCGTACCCTGGCGGCCTGCTCCGCCTTGCGTGCCTCGGCCAGTTCGCCCAGCAGTTCCACGAACTGGTCAACGGCCAGCACGCCGGCCAGGGTGGTCCTGGGGATGGTGACCTCGGTCGGTTCGACGTCGACCCGGCGGGTGATCTCCAGTTGTTTCGCGTCGATGTCGCCGCGTGCGGTCGCCCTGCGGACCGCCAGTGCCAGCGCCGCGGGCAGGACCTTGGCCAGTGTTTCGTCGGAGAGGTTCTTGTAGAGGGTGGCCAATGCGTTGCGTTCCAACAGGAACAGCTCGCGGGCCTGGTCCTTGCCGTCCACTTCGGACATCGAGGCGTGGTGGCGGTGGTAGGCGATGGAGGTTGGCTGGTAGCGGACCCGCCAGCCGCGCAGGTTCAGCCGCCAGCCAAGGTCCACGTCCTCGTAGAACATGAAGAATCGCTCGTCGAAACCGCCGAGCGAATCGAAGACATCCTTTCGGACGAACATCGCGGATCCCGTCGCGAACAGGACGTCGCGTGGGGTGTCGACTTTGTCGGCGTCCAGTTCGGACAGTGGGCGGCCGGCGTCCGGCTTGTAGCCCATGCCGAACCAGGTCAGGCCGGCGTCGGCGAAGTCGACCCGCTCGCCCGTCCAGTCAAGGACCTTGCTGGCCACGGCCGCCACGGTCGGGTCGGCGCGCAGGACCGCGACGGCGGCCCGTGCCCAGTTCGGGTCGGGTCGGGCGTCGTTGTTCAGCAGCGCCAGCACCTCGCCGGTGGCGTGCCGGGCGCCCAGGTTGCAGCCGCCCGCGAAGCCCAGGTTCGTCTGCGACTCGACCAGTGTGACGCCGGGCACCGCGGCCCGGATCAGCCGCGCGCTGTCGTCGCGGGAGCCGTTCTCGATGCACACCACCTGCAGCCGGTCGGCCGGATAGTTCAGGTCGTCCCGGAGCGCCGTCAGACAGGTGATCGTGTCCCGCGCACCGCGGTAGTTCACCACGATCACCGTGACCGTCGGCAGCATCCGAACCCCTTCCTGACCGACCGTTGCCCGCCTAGCCTGCCCTATCACCGGCCCGCCCACGTCAACCAGATGACTTTTCGGCGGACCGTCGCGCGCAGGCCGATCCGCCACCGGGCCAACAGCGTCGTCGGCAGCCGGAAGATCACCTCAGCCAACACCAGCAGGCGCAGCCTCGCGGTGAAGTTCAGCGCGTCCGGCTTCGTGCGGAAGGGCAATACCATCGTTAGCGCTACGAATCGGGCGAGCTGATGGATTGCGACCGGGGCGGGTGCGCAGCGGAGCAGCATCAACAGGCGGTTGCGTTCGTTCCAGCGGTGGAAGGGAAACGAGCCCGGCCGACTGCTGGCGCCGTGTCGGTGGATCGCGACGGCCTTCGGCACGGTGTGGACCTGCCAGCCGCTCAGGCGCAGCCGCCACGCCGTGTCGGTGTCCTCGTAGTAGCAGAAGAAGCCGGCCGGTACGCCGCCGACGGCGCGCAGGGCGTCGGTGCGCAGCAGGGCCGCGCCGCCGCAGAAGCCGAACACTCCTGGTGTCGGTGAATCGGCGCCGTGGCCGTCGTCGGTCAGCCGGACGCCCGCCGACGTGACGTGTCCGTCCCGGTCGGTCAGTACGGCGCCCGCTGCGCCGCTGCCGGGGTCGGCGTCCAAGGTGTCCTCGAGCTCGGCCAGCCAGGTCGGTGCCGGTTCGGCGTCGTCGTTCAGCCAGGCCACGTACGGGGTGCGGACCTGTTTCAGCGCGGCCGCGATGCCGCCCGCGTAGCCGCGGTTGCGGGACAGGCGCAGGACCCGCGACTGTTGTGCGATCTTCGCGGCGGTGCCGTCGGTGGACGCGTTGTCCACGATCAGTGTCGAGTGTGGACGGTGTTGCCCGGCGAGGGCGTCCAGGCATGCGTCGATGTGGTCGCGGCCGCGCCAGGTCACTACGACGACGGTGCTGCGCACGCTGGACGCCGGGTCCGCCATCGGGCGACCTTATCGGTGGTCGGGGTTTCGATCCGGCCGGGCTGTCGCGCTGCCGATGGCGGGCCGGTCGTGGGAGGCTGGTCTCCGTGCCTGAGCTGGTTGTGCTGGTCGAACAGTTGCTCGCCCCGGTACCGGGTGGCACTGGCCGGTACACGCGGGAGCTCGCATCGGCGCTGGCCGCGACCGCGCCCGCGGAGTGGATCGTGTCCAGCGCGGTGGCCCGGCACGCCGATCCGTCGGCCGCGGTCATCCCCGGTGTGGACGGACCGAAGGTGTTGCCGCTGCCGCCAAGGGCGCTCACCTATGCCTGGGAGCGCGGGTGGCGGTTCTGGCCGGGCGGCGACGCCGTGCACGCGCCGACTCCGTTGGCGCCCGCGCGTGCCAAGCGCGGGCGGGGGCTGGTGGTCACCGTGCACGACACGGTGCCGTGGACCCATCCGGACACGCTCACCCGGCGCGGGGCGCACTGGCATCGCAAGGTCATCAGCCGGGCCATGTACCAGGCCGACGCGATCATCGTGCCAACGTCGGCGGTGGCCGCCGAACTCACCCAGCACGCGCCAGGCACCGCCCGGGTACACGTGATCGGCCACGGCGTGCCGGCCGCACTGGCGCAGCGCCCCGACCGGGACGCGAACTTCCGCATCCGTGGCAGGCTGAACCTGCCAGATCACTACCTGCTCGCGGTCGGCACGGTGGAGCCGCGCAAGGGCCTCGACGTGCTGGTCGACGCGCTGTCCCGGCCGATGGCACCGGACTTGCCGCTGGTCGTGGCAGGCCCGCCGGGCTGGGGTGGGGTCGACCTCGCGGATCTGGCGCGCAGGCGTGGGCTGCCGCCGGAGCGACTGATCCTGCTCGGCAAGGTCACCGACGCCGAATTGGCCGTCCTGTTGCACGGCGCAGCCGCGCTCGTCGTGCCGAGCCTCGCTGAGGGGTTCGGGCTGCCGCTGTTGGAGGCCATGGCCGTCGGGATTCCGGTGGTGCTACTCGGACGCGCCCGCCCTGATCGAGGTGGCCGCCGGCACCGGCTTCCTGGCCCGGCGGCAACGACCCGGTCGCGCTGGCAGGAGCCTTGCGCAACGTGTTCGCCGACCCGGCGCGGACCCAGGCGCAGAGTGGCCGCTGCCCAGCGGCGGGCGGCGGCCTACACGTGGGAGCGGACCGCCCAACTCGGTCTGGAATGTCCATTTGGAACTGCATCAGAACCGGCTTATCGGGCTGCTCTGAGCCCACTGACGGCAGTTGCCAGGTCTGATCGTCCGTTCTGCCGCGCTGCCACGCGTGCCGGCCGTAGGCTGCCATCCGTGTTCCATGCCGAACCCAGCGTGCTGATCGACGCCACCGCGGTCCCGGCCGACCGCGGTGGCGTCGGTCGCTATGTGGATTCGCTGGTCACGGCCCTGGACACCCAGGGCGCCCGGCTCTGCGTGGTCTGCCAGCCGACGTGACCTCGATCTCTACGGACAGCTCGCGCCGCACTCGGACGTGGTCGCGGCGACCGAGTCCGTCGCGACCCGCACCGCCCGGCTCACCTGGGAGCAGACCACCCTGCCGTGGCTGATCCGCCGGCTCGGCGTTGACGTGCTGCACTCGCCGCACTACACCGCGCCGCTGGCCGTCCGGCCGCCTCGGTCGTCACCCTGCACGACGCCACCTTCTTCACCGACGCCGTGCTGCACTCGTCGGTGAAGGCCCGATTCTTCCGCGCCTGGACAAGAGCGTCGCTGCGTCGCGCGGACCTGTGCGTCGTCCCGAGCACAGGCGACGGCCGCGGAACTGGTTCGGGTCGCGGCCGCCGATCCTCGGGTGCTGCACGTCGTGCCGCACGGCGTGGACACCGAATGGCTCCATCCGCCGACCTCGGCGCAGGTGCGGACGGTGCGCGACGGCCTCGGCCTCGGCGATACCCACTACGTGGCGTTCCTCGGCGCGCTGGAGCCGCGCAAGAACGTGCCGGCGCTGATCCGCGGCTTCGCCCAGGCGTGCGTCGGCAGGCCGGATCCGCCCGCGCTGGTGCTGGCCGGCCAGCCGGGCTGGGACGGCCAGGTGGAGCGGGCGCTGGACGCGGTCCCTCGGCGGCTGCGGGTGATCCGGGCCGGCTACCTGCCCTTCGAGTGGCTGGCCGGTTTCCTCGGCGGCGCGCTGCTCGTCGCCTACCCGAGCCTCGGTGAGGGCTTCGGACTGCCGGTGCTGGAGGCGATGGCGGCCGGCGCGGCCGTGTTGACCACCCGGCGCCTGAGCCTGCCTGAGGTCGGCGGTGACGCGGTCGCCTACTGCGGCGTCGGGGCGGGTGACATCGCGGCGGCGCTCACTGACCTGTTCGACGACCCGGCCCGCCGGTTCGACCTGGCGTCCGCGGCGCAACTCCGCTCCAAGGAGTTCACCTGGGCCGGCAGCGCGGAGACCGCGAGGCTCCACCGCGCACCGGCCCACCGGCGCGCCGCCCTCCTGCACCGGACGGGGCACAGATGGGTCCGCCGTGACTCGATCGCTCTCTCGCGCCGCTCGGTTCGCCGTGGACGTACTCCCCTGGCGAGACCATCGAGCGGTTCCTGGACAGCCTCGCCAAGGCCACCACCCGCCCGGTGCAGGTCGTGCTGGCCGACAACGATCCACCGACGGCGCCCCGCAAAAGGCGGCAGCGGCCCGACCGAACGTGCGCTTCGTGCCCACCGGCGGCAACCTCGGCTACGGCGGCGGGCCAACCTCGGTGTCGCGCGCTGCCGCCGGAGATCGAGTGGGTCGTCGTGGCCAACCCGGACATCGAGTGGGGCCCCGATCCATCGACACGCTGCTGGACGCGGCCGCGCGCTGGCCGCGACGGCGGCGCGTTCGGGCCGCTGATCCGGGACCCCAACGGCAAGCTCTACCCGTCCGCGCGGCTGCTGCCCTCGCTCGGCCGGGGCATCGGCCACGGCACGCTGGGCCGGGTCTGGCCGGGCAACCCGTGGACCCGCGCCTACCGCCAGTCCGACAGCGGGGTCACCGAACGCACCGCGGGGTGGCTGTCCGGGTCGTGCCTGCTGCTGCGGCGCGCCGCGTTCGACGCGGTGCAAAGGCTTCGACGAGCGCTACTTCATGTACTTCGAGGACGTCGACCTCGGCGACCGGCTCGGCCGGGCCGGCTGGCAGAACGTCTACGTGCCAACGGCCGCCGTGATGCACATCGGCGGCCACGCGACGTCCCGGTTGGCCGCGGACATGCTCGCGGCGCACCACCGCAGCGCGTACCGGTACCTTGCCGACCGGCACCGAGGACCGCAGTGGGCACCGGTACTGGCCGCGATCAAGGCCGCGCTGGCCGTACGGCTGAAGATCGCTGTGCTGCTAAAGATGGATGGTCGTCGAGGCTGATGCGGTCAGTTGCCGTCGAGGCGGCGGGACAGCAGGCTGCGCTGCGGGCTGGGCTGCTGCATCGTGGGCACCAGGCCGTCCACCGGCCGGGACGCTTCCTCGTACTCCGGGTAGGACGGTTCGACCTGGTACTGCTGCGGCTTGGGCTGGGTCTGCTCGTACACCTGGTTGATCTGGCCGCGCGCGATCACCATCGTGTTGTCGGCGCTGTCGGCCGCCGCGATCACCGATCGGGGGATCTGCAGGGTGCTGGCCGCGTCCATCGGGGAGATCGCGTCGTCCGGGGTGACCACGAACGCGCCGCGGGCTCGTGCACGGGCCAGTGCCGCGTCCGCCCGTTCGCGGGGGTCCATGCCATGACCTCCCTGCGTTCGGTGCTGGCTGGCTCGCGGGTCCGCCGCCCAGGTGACCAGGCGCCCTGCCAGACTATTACTTTTCCTGCCGTGCCGTCAGTTCAGGAGGACAACTGGCATGTCGTCACCGGTCCGCGGGGTGGACGCCGTCGTGCTCGTCGGCGGGAAGGGCACCCGCCTTCGTCCACTGACCCTGTCCGCGCCCAAGCCGATGCTGCCCACCGCAGGCGTGCCGTTCCTGACGCACCTGCTGTCCCGGATCAGGGCCGTCGGCGTCACCCACGTGGTGTTCGGCACGTCCTACATGGCCGAGGTGTTCGCCGACCACTTCGGTGACGGCTCGGCACTTGGCATGGAACTGGAGTACCTGGTCGAGGACGAGCCGCTGGACACCGCGGGCGGCATCCGGAACGTGGCGGCCGCGCTGCGCGAGCCGGACGTGCTGGTGTTCAACTCCGACATCCTGTCCGGCGTCGACCTGGCCGCGGTCGTGGACACCCACCGGCGGTCCCGGGCGGACGCGACGCTCCATCTGGTCAAGGTGGCCGACCCGCGTCGCTTCGGCTGCGTGCCCACCGATGCCGACGGCCGGGTCACCGCGTTCCTCGAGAAGACCGACGATCCGCCGACCGACCAGATCAACGCGGGCTGCTACGTGTTCCGCCGCGACGTGATCGAGGCGATCCCGGCGGGCCGGCCGGTGTCCGTGGAACGGGAGACGTTCCCCGGCCTGCTCGCGTCCGGCGCGCGGCTGCAGGGTCACGTCGACGAGTCGTACTGGCTCGACGTCGGCACGCCTGAGGCGTTCGTCCGCGGTTGCGCCGACCTGGTGCTGGGCATCGCGCCGACCACGGCCCTGCCCGGCCCGACCGGTGCCGCGCTCGTACTTCCCGGCGCCGTCGTCGACCCGACCGCGTTGGTGACCGGCGGCAGCACCGTCGGCGCGGGCTGTGTCGTCGAGGCGGGTGCGCGGGTGGCCGGTTCCGTGCTGTTCGACGGGGTACGGGTCGGCGCGGACGCGGTCGTCGAACGGAGCGTGCTCGGCGCGGGGGCCCGGATCGGGGCGGGCGCGGTGGTCTGCGACGCGGTGATCGGTGACCGCGCGACGGTCGGCGTCCGGTGTGAACTGCTAGCAGGCGCGCGCGTGTGGCCGGGCGTGGAACTGGCCGAGTGCGCCGTCCGATTCTCCACCGACGCATGACGACCGCCGTCGGCCAGCTCCGGACCTGGCGGCCGTCGTTCCTGGTGGACATGGGCACGGTGCTGGGACCGCTGAGCAGGGGCCGGGGCGATCCGGCCTTCCGGCACACCGACGGCACGTACTGGCTCGCCGCGAACACGCCGGCAGGCGAGGGCACCCTGGCGTTGCGCAGGTCCTCGGACGGCGAGGTCACCGCGACCGCGTGGGGGCCGGCCGCCGACTGGCTGCTCGACGGCCTGCCGGCGCTGCTGGGCGCGGCCGACGACGACTCGGGTTTCGTGGCGCACCACCCGATCGTCGCCACCAGCCGGCACCGATTGCCGGGGCTGCGGCTGGGCACGGCGGGCCGAGTCTGGGACGTGCTGGTGGCCGCGGTGCTGGAGCAGAAGGTCACCTCCATCGAGGCCCGCCACTCGTGGCGCGACCTCGGCTACCGGTTCGGCGTGCCCGCGCCGGGACCGACACCCGGCCTGCGCCTGCCGCCCACCCCGAAACGCCTGCTCGGCCTGCACGACTGGGAGTGGCACAAGGCAGGCGTCGACGGCGCCCGGCGACGCACCCTGATCGCGGCGGCACAGGTGGCGCACGCGCTGGAACGCGCGGTGGCGCAGCGGAACATGGCGTTGCTGCGCGTGGTGCCCGGGATCGGTGTGTGGACGGCGGCCGAGGTGGCGCAGCGGGCGTGGGGCGATCCGGACGCGGTCAGCTTCGGCGACCTGCACGTGCCGCAGATCGTGGGGACGGCCCTTGTCGGGCACCGGGTCGACGATGCCGGCATGGCCGAGCTGCTCGCGCCGTACGCGCCGCAGCGTCAGCGGGCCGTCCGGTACATCGAGGCGGCCGGTGTCCGGGTGCAGCGGTACGGGCCCAGGTTCAGCCCGCGCGACTACCGGCGGTTCTGAGCAGCGCCACCGCCAGCATGTCCCGCAGTTCACCGGTGTCGTCGCCGTCGGGAGCCGTGGCGACCGGCCACCAGCGCAGGTCGACCGACTCGGCACTGCGGACCGGCGTCGCGCCGGCCGGTGCGTGGACCAGGAACCGCACGTCCAGATGCCGGGTCGGCACGCCGAGCGAACACGTGACCGGGTGCACGTCCACATGCAACGGCGTCGGCTCGATCGTCAGTCCCGCGATGCCGGACTCCTCGGTGGCCTCGCGCAACGCGGCGGCCACCAGGGTCCGGTCGACCGGCTCGCAGTGCCCACCCAACTGGAGCCACCGGCCGACCCGGGGATGCAGCGTGAGCAGGACGTTCTCCCCGGCATGGTCCAGCACCACGGCGGATGCGGTGATGTGACCGGGAACGCAGGACCGCTGGCAGGCGTCCGGCCGGGCCGCCAGGAACGCCAACAGCGCCTGCCGCACCGGCTCCTGCCCGTGCACCGTGGGCCGCCAGTTGTCCAAAGTAGACATGGCGGAGGCGTGCAGGCTCACCGTTCGGTCAGGCCTTCTGCCAGGTCACGCGGTTCGCGCGGGGACAGCGGACCGTCCAGCGGATACCCGACGGCCACCGCGCCCAGCGGTTCCCAGTTCGCCGGCAGGTCCAGCACCGACCGCACCACGTCGGCCGCGAAGATGGTCGACGACACCCAGCACGAGCCGATGCCCTCGGCGGCCAGCGCGACCAGCAGGCCCTGCACCGCGCCGCCCGCCGCGACCGTGAACATGGTGTGCTCCGCGGCGTTGCGGCGCGCGTCGGGATAGGTGTGCATACCGTCGGGCACCAGGAACGGCAGCACGATCTCGGTCGCCCCGTAGAGCAGGTCGCCGCGGGCGACGCGCCGGTCGATCTGATCCGCCGTGAAGTCGTCGCCGCGCAGGTCCGACCGCCACGCGGCGCGCATCTCGTCCAGCAGTTTGGTCCGAAGT
The DNA here is from genome assembly GCA_963702275.1 of Candidatus Melainabacteria bacterium. Taxonomy (GTDB): domain Bacteria; phylum Actinomycetota; class Actinomycetes; order Mycobacteriales; family Pseudonocardiaceae; genus DATEPR01. Next base: position 27,849 of record CAVPCF010000068.1, on the reverse strand, counting down.
GGACGGCTGCGCAGCCACACGAACCGGACCGGCCGGGTGTGGTGCGGCGCGGGCGCGGTCAGCGCGGCGGCCACGGCCCTACGCATCGCGGCCGGGTCCACCGGGGTCGGCGCGAACGCGCGGACGGACCGGCGCACCAGCACGGCTTCGCGCCTGCCCTGCCGGATCGCCTCGTCGGTGCCCAGCCGGAACAGGTCCTCGTCGACCGGCCGGACCAGGTCCTTGGCCGCCGATCCGTCGTCCACCGGGGACAGGCCGCGCACGACGGCGGCCGGCACGCCGCGCAGCTTGCCCTTGACCAGGTCCGCCGCGGCCGCGATCTCGTCGGCCACGGCCACCTCGGTGACGGTCAGTTCGTTGCCCTGCGGGTCGACCGTGCCGGCGTAGCGGTGCAGCACGGTCAGGCCGGCAGAGCCGATCGCCGTGTCGGTCTGGCCGATCCGCCACGCCCGGCCCATCGTGTCCGTGATCACGACCGCGACGTCGACACCCAGCAGCCGGCGCAGGTCCGCGCGCAGCCGACGGGCCGACTGATCCGGGTCCAGCGGCAGCAGCGCCAGTTCGCCCACCGCGACGTTCGAGTTGTCCACGCCGCTGGCCGCCTGCACGATGCCCAGCGCGTTCTCGGTGATCACGAAGTTGTTGAACGCGGCCACGACCCGCACCGCCTCGGACTGCACCAGCGCCCGGCGGGCCGCCTCCCGGCCCGCCGGGTCGCTCGGTGCGTCGACCAGCCTGCCCTCCACCTTCGAGACGGCCTTGCTGGTCACCACCAGCACGTCGCCGTCGCGCAGCCACGGCGCGGCCGCGGCGATCGCGGCGGCGAGATCGTCGCCGGGGCGGAACTCCGGCAGGCCGGTGACCGGCAACAGTTCCACGGACCCGCTCGCGTGGTCGTTCATGCGCCGACCCCGGCCAGGTCGAACGCGGCGCGCGCCATGTCGGCGGTGGCCGCGGTGGTGGTCATCAGCAGCGGCACCGACCGCACGTCGACCCCTGGCACGTCCGCGGTGTCCGTCGTGTGCACGAGCCAGCCGTCCAGGATGCCGTCGGTCGAGTCCTTGCGGGCACCGAGCAGCCGACCCACCGCCTCGGCCGTGGTGGGCACGCCGATCGCGGTCAGGCAGGCGTCGGCCATGCCGCGCACCGGCCGGTCGCTCACGATCGGGGACAACCCGACCACCCTGGCCTTCGCCGCCCGCAGCGCGGCGCGGATGCCGGGCACCGCCAGGATGGTGCCGATGCTGACCACCGGATTGGACGGCGCCAGCACCACCGCGTCCGCGTCCGCGATCGCGGCCAGCACGCCCGGCGCCGGTTTCGACTCCTCCGCGCCGACCGGCACGATCGACTGCGCCGGCAGCTCCGCGTGGTAGCGCACCCACCACTCCTGGAAGTGCACGGCCTTGCGCTCCACCGAGTCCCCGTCCGGGATGTCGGCCACCACGTGCGTCTCGACGCGGTCGTCGCTCATCGGCAGCAGCCGCACGCCGGGTTGCCAGCGGTGGCACAGCGCCGCCGTGACCTCGGACAGCGGGTAGCCGGCGCGCAGCATCCTCGTGCGGACGAGGTGCGTCGCGATGTCCCGGTCACCGAGGCCGAACCAGGTCGGGTCGGCGTTGTACGCGGCCAACTCCTCGCGTACCGCCCAGGTCTCGCCTGCCCGGCCCCAGCCGCGGCCGGTGTCGATGCCGCCACCCAGCGTGTACATGCAGGTGTCCAGGTCCGGACAGATCCGCAACCCGTGCATCCACACGTCGTCGCCGGTGTTCACCAACGCGGTTATCTCGTGCGGCGATTCGGGTGCCGGGCCGACCGGGGGCATGCCCAGCGCGGCCTTCACCCCCAGCAGGAACCGTGCCCCACCGACACCGCCGACCAGTACGACCACCTTCACAGGGGGTCATCCTCCCATGCGTCGACCGACGCTTCTCAGTTGCGCCAGAACAGGAAGTTGCCCTGGCCGACCTCGGCCAGGAAGTGGTTGCCGCCCAACCAGTCGACCAGCCGGAAGATGAAGTCGAAGACCGCGTGGTTGACCGCGGCCACCCCGATCAGCAGCGCGAACATCACCAGCGGTGCCCACGGCCGCACCGTCGCGCCGAACCGCCGTGCCTCGGACGACAGCCACGGCTCGATCGCGCCCCAGCCGTCCAGTCCCGGAATCGGCAGGATGTTGATGAAGAACGCCAGAATCTGGAGCATCGCCAGGTACATCAGCCCGGCGGCCAGGAACAGGTTCGTCACGAATTGCCGGTCGGCCCAGATCAGCGCGACACCCAGCACCAGATTGGACAGTGGGCCGACCAGCGAGACGAGCGACTCGATCTTCCGTGAACGCAGCGACCGGTGGTCGATCCACACCGCGCCACCGGGCAACGGGATGCCGCCGACGGCCAGCAGCAGCAGCGGCACCACGATGCTGAAGACCGGGTCGGTGTACCTGCGGATGTCCAGGGTCAGGTAGCCCTTGTTCCGGACCGCGTAGTCGCCGCCCCGGTACGCCACGATCGCGTGGCTGAACTCGTGCAGCGCCAGCGACGTGCCCCAACCGCCCAGCACCAGCATCAGGGTGCCGCCGTCGACGGCGGACTGCGAGTTGAGCGTGACGAGCACGCCGCCGGCCACCGCGACCGCGAGAATGATCAGGAAGATCGGGCTTGGCCGGACCCCGGTTCGATTCACCTTGCCAGTCTGCCGTGTCCGCCGACGGGCCGTCGGCCGGTCCCTGCCAAGAAGATGCACACAGCCGGGTGCATACAACCGGTCCGTGCCGGGTGACAACCGGTGTACTGCATCGGTACTGGTGTCCCCCTGACGTGTGCACTCGGCTTGACCGCCTGGCATGACACAGGTGTAATCACATCGGTGTCATTCGTCGTTGGCTGAGGGGCAGACGAGTGGCGTCCGCCAAGGGGAGTGCGGAAGGTGAGGAGGGCGGACGGGGAAATGTGGGAGCAAACCGACGAACGGTATGAGGAGTGGGACGACGACACACCGACCGAGCGGTTGGGCGTGTTGATCGATCTTTTCGATGAGGCAGAGGAACCGGAGTGGCAGGACCGCGCGCTGTGCGCACAGACCGACCCTGAGGCGTTCTTCCCGGAGAAGGGCGGCTCGACCAGGGAGGCCAAGCGGATCTGCCAGGGCTGCGACGTGCGGTCGGAGTGCCTCGAGTACGCACTGGCACACGACGAGCGGTTCGGCATCTGGGGCGGGCTGTCCGAACGCGAACGGCGAAAACTGAAGAAGCGCGCGGTTTAGCGCGTGGGTCACCTGTTGCGGTGAGTTCGGACTCACCGCAACACTCACGGTGTCGTGCTCGATTACGGCATCGCTGATCAACGGGAGGGTCGATGTCTTCCCGTTCCCCGACTCACCCGATCGGGGTGGGTCGATAGTGTCGAAACCATCTGGGCGGGATGGTTCGGGAAAGCCACTGCCCTTTCGGGCACGGACCGAGCCGGTTCTCGCCGTGCTGGTATGCCATGACGGGGAACGGTGGTTGCGTCCCGGCCTGTCGGCGCTCCGCAGGCTTTCCCCGCGCCCCCGTCACGTCGTCGCCGTGGACACCGGTTCCACCGATCGCACGCCCGCGATCCTGGCCGAGGCCGCAGACGGCCCGGACGCGGTGCTCGACGGCGTGCTCACCCTCGCGCGGGACACCGGGTTCGGCGCGGCCGTGCGGGCCGGCGTGGCAGCCGCGGTGCTGCGGTGGGGTGATCCCGGCCGGTGGATCTGGTTGCTGCACGACGACTGCGCGCCAGAACCGGACTGCCTCGGCGTGCTGCTGTCCTCGGCCGACGTGTCGCCGTCGGTCGGCCTGCTCGGGCCGCTGGCGCTGGACTGGTCCGATCCCCGGCTGGTCGTCGAGGCGGGACTGTCCACGGACGCGTCCGGCCACCGCCAGACCGGCATCGGACCGACCGAACTGGACTGGCGCCAGTTCGAAACGTTGTCACACAACAGCTTCACCCAGAGCACCGAAGTGCTCGCCGTCTCGTCGGCCGGTGCCCTGATCCGTCGGGCCGCCTGGGACGAACTCGGCGGCTACGACCCGGCCCTGCCGTTGCTGCGTGACGATCTCGACTTCGGCTGGCGGCTGAACCGGACCGGCCGGGTCGCGCTGTGCGTGCCGGCGGCCCGCCTGCGGCACGCCCGCGCGGTCACCAGGGGCCTGCGCCCGGCCGATGCGCTGCGCGGTTCGGTGCGGGCGGCGGACCGGGCGCACGGCCTGCGCACCCTGCTGGTCAACTGCACCACGCTCGGCTTCCTGGTCGGCCTGCCCCGGCTGGTGGTGCTGTGCCTGCTGCGCGCCGTCGGCTTCACCCTGCTGCGTCGGCTGTCCGACGCACGCGCCGAACTCGCCGCGATCCGCTACCTGCTCTGCGGCCGGGCCGGCCTGCGCGCCGCACGGGCGCGCCGGGCCAGCGGCAGGCCCGTGCGCGGGCTGCTCACCAGCCGGACCACCCGGCTGCGCAACCTGCTGCGCGGCGGGATCACCAATTGGGTACGCAGGCGGGCCGCCGCCGACGCCGCGCTCGCCGGGCTGCCGTCCGACCACCCTCGCGCCCGACACGCTGCCGGCCGGCGCCCTCGGCCGACTGCCGGACGCGCGGTCGGTCTGGCAGCCGCCCGGCCAGTCGGACGTGCCACGCCCGGTCGGGCCGGACGCGCTGCCGGCCGGCGCGCTTGGCCGACAGCGCGCCGGTTCCCGCCGCACCGCGGGCCTGCGCAGGCCCGCCGTGGCCGTCGCGGTGCCACTGGCTGCGAAGCCGAGGCCGGCGCCACGCCCGTCGCCCGCGCCGCGCGACGGCACCGGCCCGGTTCGGCCGGACCTGGTGCTGGTCGAGGTCGGTCGCGGCCGGCTCGCCGCCCAGTTGCTGCTCGCGCCGCCCGTGCTGCTGGTGGTCGGCCTGCTGCTGGTCTCGCTGGCCACCAACGCCGGCCGCCTCGGCGTGCACCTGTCCGGCGGCGGGCTGCTGCCGGCCCAGGGACTCGGCGCCACCTGGTCGGACTACCTGGCGTCCTGGCATCCCGTGGCGGGCGGCACCGCGGCGCCCGCACCGGCGACCTTGGCCGTGCTCGGCGTGCTGGGACTGTGTTGTGGCCGGTCGGCGGGCCGCCGACCGCGTTGGCCGTGCTGCTGCTGGGCGACGCGCCGCTGGCCGGCGTGCTCGCCTACGCGGCCACCCGCGGGCTGCCGGTGCGGCGCTGGGTGCGCGCGCTGGTCGCCGCCGGCTACGCCCTGCTGCCGCCGGCCACGGCCGCGGTGGCGCAGGGCCGGCTGGACGTGGTCGTCGTGCACCTGCTGCTGCCGCCGGTGCTGGCCGGCGTCGTGGCCGTGTTGAACCCGTCCGGCCGGTCCTGGCTGTCCGGGGCGGCCGGGTCGGCGTTGGGGCTGGCCGTTCTTGGCGCGTTCGCCCCGCTGGTGCATGCCCTGGTGGTGGCGTTCGCGTTGGTCGGATTCGTGCTGGTGCCCGGCGGCCACGGCGACGGGCGGCGCAGGGTGGCGGCGTTGTTCGCGATCGTCCTGCTGCCGCTGGCCTTGCTGGTGCCGTGGCCCGCCGTTGTGCTGGCACATCCGTCGGTCCTGCTGTCCGGTGTGTCGAGCGCCGGGCCGGCGCCGGCCAGTCCGTGGTTGCTCGATCCGGGTGGGCCGGGCAGCAGTGCGGTCACCGGACTGGTCGTGCTGGCGGCGGTCGTGGTGGGCATCGTGCTGCGGCCGCGCCGGGCCGTGCTGCCCGGACTGGCCGTCGTCGTGCTCGGCGCGGTGGCGGTCGGGTTGGTGGCCAGGTCGTACTGGACCGGGGCGCCGCTGATCGTCGTCGGCTGCGGGCTGCTCTGGGCCCTGCTGGGCGCCTGCCGCACGGATCGCGCGATCAGCGCCACAGCGGCCGTGCGGGTGCTGGCGGGCCTTGGCGCGCTGGCGGTGCTCACGCTGGCCGTCGGCGACGTCCTGGTCGGCCACGCGGGCCCACTGCGTGACGACGCGCCCACGCTCGTGCCCGCGCTGTCCGCCGAACTGGCCGACACCGGCCGGTCGGTGCTCGTGCTGGCCACGGACGGCCAGCCGACCCGGCAGGCCGGCCGACGGCTGCCCGGGTTCGGCGACGACGACATGGCCCCGGTGCCCGGTTCGGCGCAACGCCTGGACGGCTGGGACCGCGCGCTCCTGTCCGCGACGCCGAAGCAGGCGATCGCCCAGGCCGCGACGGCAGGCGTGTTGTTCGTCGTCCTGCCCGACCAGGCCGACGCGGCCCGGTTCAGCAAGGCCGCCGGGAACCTGGCGTCGCCGGTCAGCGCCACGTCCGACGGTCGCCCGGTGGTCCGGCTGCAACCGGCCGGCGGCGCGGCCACGCTGATCTCGCCCGCGCTGGCCAAGCAGGCCGTGACCGGCGGCCAACCGTCGACCACCCTGGGCGCCGCCGGCATCACACCGGTCGACGCGGCGCCGCCGGACGTGGCGGTGCGGGCGTCCGAGGGCGGGCTCGGGCGGCTGCTGGTGCTGGCCGCCGAGGACGAGGACGCCTGGCAGGCCACCGTCGACGGCAGGCCCGCACCGATCGTGCGGGCGTGGGGCCACCTTGTCGCCGTGTCCGTGCCGACCCAGGCCGCCGACGTGCGGGTCTACGTGCCCGGCGCGATCCGGGACGTGCTGCTCCTCGTGCAGGCGGCCGTGCTCCTGTTCGCAGCGCTGACCGCGATCCCGAGCCGGCGCTAGCCCTCGCCCTCGACCACGTCCGGATCCAGCCCCAGGTACGCCGCGACCTGCTCGACCAGCACGTCGTGCACCAGATCGGCCAGGTCGGCGCCGTCGCGGGCACGCACCTCCAGCGGCCTGCGGTAGACGACGATCCGGGCCCTGGTCGGCTGGCCGCGCCGGTCCACCCCGGCCGGCACCAGCCGGGCCAGCGGCACGTCCCGGTCCTCCAGCACGCCGTCCTCCCAGACCACCGTCTGGTCCGGGTTGAGCCGCAGGTCCGGCACGTCGTCCACGGCCACGTCCAGGTCGGTCAGCTCGGTCCGCCAGCGGGCCTCGATCGGTTCGAGTGCCTCAAGGACGAGCGCGTCGAACCGCTCGGCCCTGCTGCGCGCGGCGGGCAGGTCCGACGGGTACAGCAGCCCACGCAGGCCCCGGCCGTGCCGGTCCCGGCGCGGCCGACGTCGACGCTGAGCGCTGCGCACCATCACCGAGCAATCATCCCCGTCGTCTCCATCCGAGCCGCCATCCGGGCTGAAATTGTCAAACCCCAGGTCGCTCATGCCGTCTTGGGAGAAGGCTGTGCACGGACCCGTGTGTCCCGCGTGGGTTGTCGGGCACACGCGCTATCGTCGCCCACTGTGCGGAGCGTGAGACGTTGCTCGCGGACCGGGTGTCTGAACCCGGCCGTTGCCACGCTGACCTACGCGTACGCCGACTCCACCGCCGTGGTCGGGCCGCTCGCCACCTACTCCGAGCCGCACAGTTACGACCTGTGCGAGGAGCACGCGCTGCGCCTGACAGCTCCCCGCGGCTGGGAAGTCGTGCGACACGAAGGTGAGTTCATCCCCCCTGAGCCGTCCGTGGACGACCTGACGGCACTGGCCGAGGCGGTCCGCGAGGCAGGCCGGATGGATCGGCCCGTCGAGCCGCCCGACCCCGGGTTCACCTCCGGTAGACGGGGTCACCTGCGGGTCCTGCCGGACCCCGTGGACGACTGACCGTTCATCCGTTCCCGGTAGGCTGCACTAACAGTGATCGGGTAACCGAACGAGTCTGGAGCTGGTGTGCGCGACCTGTCGGGGATCGTCAAGGCGTACGACATCCGCGGTGTCGTCGGTGCGCAGCTGGACGCGGACGTGGTCCGGGACATCGGCGCCGCCTTCGCCCGGCTGGTCGGCGGCGCGGCCGTCGTGGTCGGCCACGACATGCGCGACTCGTCTCCCGGCCTGGCCGCCGCCTTCGCGGAAGGCGTGAACGGGCAGGGTCTCGACGTGGTCTCCATCGGCCTGGCCAGCACCGACATGCTCTACTTCGCCTCGGGTCATCTGGACCTGCCCGGCGCCATGTTCACCGCGAGCCACAACCCGGCCCGCTACAACGGGATCAAGCTCTGCCGGGCAGGCGCCTCGCCGGTCGGCCAGGACAGCGGGCTGGACCTGATCCGCGCCGAGGTGGAACAGGGCGTGCCGACGAACAGCGTCGCGCCGGGCACCGTGTCCGAACGGGACCTGCTCGGCGACTACGCCGACTACCTGCGCGGCCTCGTCGACCTGACCGGCAGCCGCCCGCTGAAGGTCGTGGTGGACGCCGGCAACGGCATGGGCGGCCACACCGTGCCCCGCGTACTGGACGGGCTGCCGCTGGACGTCGTGCCGCTGTACTTCGAGCTGGACGGCACGTTCCCCAACCACGAGGCCAACCCGCTGGACCCGGCCAACCTCGTCGACCTCCAGGCGAAGGTCCGCGAGGTCGGCGCCGACATCGGCCTCGCGTTCGACGGCGACGCGGACCGCTGCTTCGTGATCGACGAGCGTGGCGAGCCGGTCAGCCCGAGCGCGGTCACCGCCCTGGTCGCCGTCCGGGAGCTGGGCAAACACCCCGGCGGTACGGTGATCTACAACCTGATCACCTCGCACGCGGTGCCCGAGATCGTGGCAGAACACGGCGGCAAGGCGGTGCGCACCAGGGTCGGGCACTCGTTCATCAAGCAGAAGATGGCCGAGACCGGCGCGATCTTCGGCGGCGAGCACTCCGCGCACTACTACTTCCGGGATTTCTGGCGCGCCGACACCGGCATGCTGGCCGCGCTGCACGTACTCGCTGCACTCGGCGAGCAGCCCGCGTCGCTGTCCGAGCTGACCGCCAAGTACAGCCGCTACGCCGCGTCCGGCGAGATCAACTCCGAGGTCGACGACCAGCAGGCGCGCGCGGCCGCGGTCCGGGCCGAGTTCGCCGGCCGGGCGGGCACCGAGATCGACGAGCTGGACGGCATGACCGTGACGCTCCAGGACGGCTCCTGGTTCAACCTGCGGGCCTCCAACACCGAGCCGCTGCTGCGGCTCAACGTGGAGGCGGCGGACGCCGCCGCGGTCGCCGCGCTCCGGGACGACGTACTGGCCATCGTGCGGGCATAAGCCACCATGAGGTGGTAGACCCGAAAGCACATCACATCCGTAGTACTGACATACCCAACGGCGTAGGAGGAACCCCGTGGCCGTCGAGCTCGACCCGCAGTTGCTGGAGATCCTGGCCTGCCCGTCGCCCGACCACGCGCCACTGCGCGCCGGCACCCCGGCCGACCCGGCCGCGGACTTTCTGACGTGCACGTCGTGCGGCCGGTCGTTCCCGGTCCGGGACGGCATCCCGGTGCTGCTGCTGGACGAGGCCGTGACGCCCGAGCCGGCCGACGGCGAGCAGACGGACGGGTGAGCGTCGTGCTGGACGACAGCCTCCTGGACGATCCGGCCCGCCTTGCCACCGCGGACGGCGAGTCGGGCGGCTGCCTGCGGGCCGCCGCGTCGGCCGGTGCCCAGGTGCGGGCCACCGCGGAGGCCGTGGCCGCCGCGAACCTGCGTGACCTCTCCGGCGCCCGGCCCAGAGCCCTGGTGCTGGTCAACCGGCCCGGCGTCGCGCCAGCCGCGAACGGGCTGCTGGCTGCGCTGCTCGGTCCGGCCTGTCCGGTGCCGCTGGTGCTGGCCGAGGAGGTGCCCGGCTGGGTCGGCCCGCTGGACGTGGTCCTCGCGCACACCGACGACCCCGGCGACGTGCCGCTGGCCGAGTCGGTGCACCGCGCCGGCCGGTTCGGCGCCCACGTGCTGCTGACCGCGCCGGAGGACGGCCCGGTCGCCGCCGCTGCCGCCGGCACCGCCACGCTGCTGCCGCCGAGGCTGGCCGTGCCGGCCGGGTTCTCGTTCCCGCGCGCGCTGGCCGCCGGGCTGGCCCTGCTGAACATTCTCGGCCTGGTGCGCACCGACCTCGACGTGCTCGCCGACGAGCTGGACCGCGAGGCCGAGAAGGACAACGCGAACTACGAGTCGTTCGTGAACCCGGCCAAGTCGCTGGCGCTGCGCCTGGCCGACCGCACCCCGCTGCTGTGCGGGCTGGACCGGGTGGCCACCGCCGTCGCGGGCCACGCCGTCGATGTGCTGGCCGGCTTCGCGGGCGTGGTGGCCGGCTCGGCCGAGTACGCCCAGTTCGTCGGGCGGACCGTGCTGCGCCGCGCCGCCGTCTCGGCGTCCTCAGGCGACGACATCTTCACCGATCCGCACGACGTGCCCGCCGGCCTGCCGCGCGTGCTGCTGCTGTCCATCCTGACCGACGCGCCGTCCCACCAGGTGCGGCTGGCCGCGACCGACCTCCTCACCGGCGCGGACCTGCTCGCCCCTGCCGAGGAGACCGCGGGCGGCCCGGCCGTCGAGGCGGCCGTGCTGGCGCTGCGGTTCGAGATGACCGCGGTCTACCTGGGGCTGGCCTCCGGGGCGCTGGGCGGCCCCGGCCGGTACGCGCCACCCGGGCGGGACAGTTGGGGAAACACACTGCCCGTTTAGGCTTGTCGGTCGTCGACGTCGGGAGAGGTGGGAGTTCGGGTGCGCTTGCTGCGGAACAAGGTGCGGCCGTACGCATGGGGGTCGCGCACGGTCCTCGCCGAGCTGCAGGGCCGTCCGGTCCCGACCCCGCATCCGGAGGCCGAGCTGTGGATGGGCGCGCACCCGGACGACCCGTCCAGCGTGGTGGACGCCGACGGCGTGCAACGCTCGCTGCCGCAACTCATCGAGGCCGATCCGGTCGGCCAGCTCGGCGCGCGCCACGCGACGCGGTGGGCCAACCGGTTGCCCTTCCTGCTGAAGGTCCTCGCGGCCGACGAGCCGATGAGCATGCAGGTGCACCCGTCGCTGACCCAGGCGCGGTCCGGGTTCGACCTCGAGGAGGCGGCCGGAATCCCCCGGCTGGCGCCCAACCGCAACTACCCCGACCCGACCGCCAAGCCGGAGCTCGTCTGCGCGCTGACCGAGTTCCACGTGCTGGCCGGCTTCCGGGACGCGGGCCGCACGCTGGACCTGCTGAGCTGCCTGGACGCCCCGGACCTGAAGCGCTACACGGATCTGCTCGCCGCCCAACCGGACGCGGCCGGCCTGCGGGCACTGTTCACGACGTGGATCACACTGCCCTCGCCGGTGCTGGCCGACCTGCTGCCCCAGGTACTGGACGCGTGCGTGCTGCACGTGAAGGAACACGGCGACTTCGACCTGGCGTGCCGAACCGCGCTGGAACTGGGCGAGCGCTACCCTGGCGACCCCGGCGTGCTGGCCGCGCTGCTGCTCAACCGGCTCGTGCTCGGTCCCGGCGAGGCGGTGTACCTGCCGACCGGCAACATGCACGCCTACCTGCGCGGCACGGCCGTGGAGATCCAGGCCAACTCGGACAACATCCTGCGCGGCGGCCTCACCCCCAAACACGTCGACGTGCCGGAACTGCTGCGGGTGGTGGACTTCCGACACGGCGACCTGCCGGTGCTGCGCGGCGAACGGACCGCGCCGCACGTGCTGGCCTACCGCACGGACACGCCGGAGTTCGAGCTCACCAGGCTGGAGTGGCCTGCCAGGACCGACGGCACCGCTGTCGTGCCGCTGCGGCACGCCGGCCCTCAGGTGCTGATCTGCACCGACGGCGCGGTCACCCTGAGGAGCCCAGCCGGTGACACGCTCGGCCTGCGCCGGGGCGACTCGGCCTGGCTGCCCGCCGAGGACTGCGTGGCAGGCCCGGTGCTCGCCAGGCCCACCGGCCCCGGCCGCGCCCAGGTGTTCCTGGCGACCGCGGGCGCGGTGTAGGCGATGGCGGACAGCGGCGGCGCGAGGACGGTCGTCGCCGCCCTCGCCGCGAACGCCGGGATCGCGGTGGCCAAGTTCGTCGGCTTCCTGGTCACCGGGTCGTCCTCGATGCTGGCCGAGTCGGTGCACTCGCTCGCCGACACCGTCAACCAGGCCCTGCTGCTGCTCGGCAGGCGCACGTCGAGGCGACGCGCCACGAAGGCGCACCCGTTCGGCTTCGGCCGGGAGCGGTACCTGTACGGCTTCGTGGTGGCGCTGCTGCTGTTCACGCTCGGCGCGGTGTTCGCGGTCTACGAAGGCGTGCACAAGGTCCTCGACCCCAAGCCGCTGGAGGCGCCGCTGGTCGCCGTCGTGATCCTGCTGCTCGCGATGGTCATGGAGGGCTTCAGCTTCCGCACCGCGGTCCGCGAGTCGCGCGAGCACAAGGAGCGCGACGAGAGCTGGTGGCGGTTCGTCCGGGACGCCAAGATCCCGGAGCTGCCGCTGGTACTCGCCGAGGACAGCGGCGCGCTGATCGGCCTGGTGTTCGCGCTGTGCGGTGTCGGCCTGTCGCAGCTGACCGGTGACCCGGTCTGGGACGGCGTCGGCACGCTCGCCATCGGCGTCTTGCTCGGCGTGATCGCGTTGACCCTGATCGTGGAGATGAAGTCGCTGCTGATCGGCGAGGGCGCCGATCCGGACCTGCTCGCGACCATCATCGGCGAACTGGTCGGCGGCCGGATCGAACGCGTGATCCACATCCGCACCCAGTACCTGAGCCCGGACGAGCTGCTGGTCGCCGCCAAGATCGCCCTTGTGCCCGACATCACGCTGCGCGAGGTGGCAAGGGCGATCGACGAAGCGGAGGCCAGGGTGCGGGCCAAGGTGCCGCAGGCCCAACTGATCTACCTTGAACCGGATCTGGACCGGGATCCCGCCTGAGCGAGCTTGCGGGCGAATCAACAAGCGCAGTGCATTCGCGAATGGGCCGGCGAGCGCCAGCGAGGAGGTGGCATGAGCTCGGCTGGTGCGGCCCGGTAGCGTCGCGGCCATGACGACGCTCATGGTGACCGGGGCCGCCGGATTCATTGGTTCGCATTTTGTCCGGTACTGGGTGGCGGAGCATCCGGACGACACCGTGGTCGCGCTGGACGCGCTCACGTACGCCGGCACCGAGACCAACCTGACCGAGGTCCGTGACGAGATCACGTTCGTGCACGCGGACATCGGCGACCAGCCCACGATCGAGGACACCCTGCGCACGCACGGTGTCGACGTGATCGTGAACTTCGCCGCCGAGTCGCACAACAGCCTCGCCGTGCTGGACCCCGGCCGGTTCTTCCGCACCAACGTGCTGGGCACCCAGGTGCTGTGCGAGGCCGCCCGCCAGGTCGGCGTCGCCCGGTTCCACCACGTGTCCACGTGCGAGGTCTACGGCGACCTGCCGCTGGACGCGACGACGGCGTTCACGGAGGAGACCCCGTACGCGCCGCGCACCCCGTACAACGCCAGCAAGGCAGGCGCCGACCACGCGGTGCGCGCGTACCACGAGACGTACCACCTGCCGATCACCATCACCAACTGCGCCAACAACTACGGCTCGCACCAGTTCCCGGAGAAGGTGCTGCCCCTGTTCACCACGCACGCGCTGGACGGCATGCCGCTGCCGGTCTACCGCTCCAAGCACAACCGCCGCGAGTGGATCCACGCCTCCGACCACGTCCGGGCCATCGAGGCCATTCTCGATCGGGGGACCGTCGGCGAGACGTACCACGTGGGCACCGGCATCGAGGCCAGCGTCGAGGAGATCGCCGACCTGGTCCTGGACGAGCTGCACCTGCCGCAGACCCTGAAGAAGGAGGTCGAGGACCGTCCCGGCCACGACCGCCGCTACCTCCTGGACTCCAGCAAGATCCGCCGCGAACTGGGCTGGGCACCGCTGATCGAGTTCGACAAGGGCATCCGCGACACCATCCGCTGGTACGCCGACAACCGCGCCTGGTGGCGGCCCCTGATCGGCCGCAGCCCGGTCGTCGAGGGTCCCTGGTCCGCCGTGTAAATACACACACGAGCGCCTCCCGATGTGTATGCTGGCGTCAGGTCATACACATCGGGAGGTGATTTCGTGCGCACGAACGTCGACATCGACGACACCCTGATGGCCGACGCCATGACGGCCCTGGGCACTCACACCAAGAAGGAAACCATCGAGGTCGCCCTGGAACGCGCGATCCGCGACTGGCGGCTGCGCAAGATCCGGGAACTGCGCGGCACTGTGGAGTGGGAAGGCGATCTGATGGAGTCGCGGCGCAGCCGGGTGTGGGGCGAATGATCGCGGTGGACAGCAGCGTGTGGATCGACTTTCTCGCCGACCGGACCACGCCGCAGGTCAACTTGCTCGACGGCTACCTGTCGCACAATCCAAGCGAGATCGCGCTGGTAGACATCGTGCTTACTTGAGGTACTCCAAGGGCTCCCGCGCCAACATGTGCACCGGATTGAGTCGCTTCTGTTGGACCTGGATGTGCTTCACCTCAAGTGGATCAGCGACTATCGGGCGGCGGCGGGGCTCTATCGGGCGGCGCGCGAGTCGGGGGTGACGATCCGCAGCACGATCGACTGTCTGATCGCAGCCGTGTGCATCCGAGAGCAGGCCACGCTGCTGCACACCGACGTGGACTTCGATCGGCTAGCCGCGCTCAGTGAGCTGTCCACGATCCACGTCGGCTGACCGGGCGGGTATGGCTGACTTTCTGTGTCTGGACGTGGGGTCGACGTGGACCAAGGCCGCCTTGGTCTCGTCGGCTGGCACATCCTGGGCACCGCTCAGCATCCGACCACCCCGCCCGAAGTGCTCACCGGCATCGCCGAGGTGACCGACCGGGTGCACGGCCGGTCCGCCGAGGTGCTGGCGTGCTCGTCGGCCGGCGGTGGGCTGCGGCTCGCGGTGGTCGGGCAGGAGCGGCTGATCAGCGCGGAAGCCGCCTACCGGGTCGCGCTGTCCGCGGGCGCCAAGGTGGTGCACGTGTCGTCGGGCGAACTGGACGGCCCGGGCCTGCGTTCGCTGCGCGCCACCCGGCCCGACGTGCTGCTGCTGGCCGGCGGCACCGACGGCGGTGACACGAAAGTGTTGCTGCACAACGCTCATCGCCTCGCCGTGAACCGCATCGGCTGCCCGATCGTGCTCGCCGGCAACACCGCCGTCCGGCAGGAGGCGCTGACCCTGCTGCTGGGCACCCGGCGCACCGTCGTGGTCACCGACAACGTCCTGCCCGACGTCGGTGAACTGGCGCCGGGCCCGGCGCGGGCCGCGATCCGCGAGGTGTTCCTGGACCACGTGATCGGCGGCAAGGGCCTGTCCAGAGGGCCCCGCTTCCGCCGTTTGGTGCGCGCTGTCACGCCTGCGGCCGTGCTCACCGGTGTCGGTCGACTGGCCGCGCTCCTGGCCACCGACCGGCCAGGCGCGGTCGTCGTGATCGACGTCGGCGGCGCCACCACCGACGTCTACTCGGCCGTGTCCAACCTCGCGGCACCGGAGACACATGCCGTGGCACTGCCACCGGACCGGCGCACGGTCGAGGGCGACATCGGCATGCGCTGGTGGCTGTTGGCGTGCTGACCGAGGCCGTCGCGGAACGCCTCATGACCGACACCGAGGCCGCCGGCGACCTGCTGCCCCGGTCCGCCACCGATCCGAACACGTCGAGTTCGTGCTGGACGGCGCCGATCCGGTGGACACCCAACTGGCCGCCCTGGCCGCCACACTCGCCGCCCGACGGCACCTGCGCCTGATCGACGGCCGGCTCGGGCCGAGGGGCGCGGGACCTGCTGATCCTGTCCGGCGGCGTCTTCCCGCCACGCCGACCCGGCGCGGATCATGCTGATCGCCGACCGGTTGCGGACCGATCCCGGCAACCCCAACTTGTACTGCGCGACGCCACCGTCGTAGTGGACCAGCGGTACGTCCTCGCACCGGCCGGCCTGCTGGCCGACGCGGGCCACACAGCCACCGCGGATGCCTTGCTACGCAACAGCTTCGCCTGAGGCCTCACCAGACGTGCGGCACCAGCCGGGCCGTGGTGGCCGCGTAGTCCCGGTACGCGTCGCCCAGTTCTGCCAGCAAAACCCGTTCCTCGACCCGAATCCGGTACAACACCCCCACGGTCCCGCAAGCCACGTAAAGGACCAACGCGGCCCAGTTCTGAAACGTCAGCCCCAATCCCACAACCGCGACCAACGCCCCCGCGTACGAAGGATGCCGCAACAGCCGATACGGCCCCCGCCGAATCACCTCGTGATCGGCCTGCACGCGCACCACACCACGAAAGACCGGCCCGAGCGTGTGAATCGCCCACAGCCGGAACCCGATGCCGAGCCACATCAGCGGCAGTGCAAGAACAACGTCACTCATCGGCATGCGCAACCCCGGCAGCGCGCTCCCCGCAATCCGGGCGAGAACAAGTCTGAGCGCCACGGACAGCACGATGACGCCGAGGCTGCCCATTCGGTCACCAAGACGGGCCGCCCTCATCCCGGTACTGCCGCACCTGCATCCACCAGATCTCGACCGCGATCCACACCACAATCGTGATGCCGATCAACCACCCCAACACGTCCATCATGACCGAAATGCTACGGATGACGCGCTGTCGTCCACATCGGTCCCAGGGTGGAAATGCCCGCTGAAAGCGGAGCGCTAACCGGTCGCTATCTGGACCAAGGCAGCCCGGCAGGAGAACCGTCCGCCGTGTGCCTACCGCTCCCGGACGGCGTAGGTCAGGTGCGTGACCCTAGAGGGACGGCTCGGCGCGGACCGGCTCCAGGGCCACGCGGCCCGCGTCAACACCCTCGAACAGGCGGACCCCGGAGCCGAACAGCACCGGCGACAGCGTGACCGAGAACTCGTCGATCAGGCCGGCGTTCACGTACTGCAGGATCGTCGCGCCGCCGCCCGCGATGCGGACGTCCCGGTCGCCCGCGGCCTCGCGGCTCTGGTCGAGCGCGGGCTCGATGCCGTCGTTGACGAAGTGGAAGGTGGTCCCACCCGGCCGGGTCCACGGGTCACGCTTCTCGTGCGTCACCACGAAGACCGGCGTGTGAAACGGCGCATCCTCCGGCCATGACTGCTCGCCGGCATCGAACATGCGCTTGCCCATGCCCCTCGCGCCGGTGCGCTCGAACGTCTCCCGGCCACTGTCGTCGTCGCGCCCTTCCTCGCCGCCCTCGCCGAGCTTCGCGTTCTCCCGGAAGAACCGCTGCGGGAAGACCCACTGCTGCAGTTCCCGCCACTGCCCCATCCAGCGCCGCACGTCCGGGTCGTCCTGCTTCTCGGGCGCGGAGATGCTGCGATCGATGTCGGTGAGGGACATGATCTCGGTGTGTCCGTTGCGCCAGCTCGCCCGCGCGAACAGGCCGAGGTCGGCGGTCACCGCCTGCTCGAGATTGGCGTACCAGCCGTACTCGATCCGCGTCTTGCGCGTCGCCGTGATGTCGAGATCGAGCGCCGGATCGGCGAGCGTCGCCGCAAAGCTGCCGGCGAAGGCCGAGCTCAGCCACCCGGCGACGCGAACTCTGCCCGGTTGCGAAAACAGCGCATAGCGGCCCTCGCCTTCGAGCACGTATTGCCCGCGGCGAAAGAGCTTGGTGTCGAGATTGTTCCCTTCCTGCACGGTCGGCACCAGGAAATAGCCGCCGCGCAGTGCCCATGCCTTCTGATTGAGCTCGCCGACCACGCCCCAGGTGTAGTCGATCTGGTCGGCGGCGTAGTCGAAGGCGCCGGCGTCCACGATCGCGTAATTCATGAAATCGCCGCGCGATTCGTGCGCATAGCTGTTCTCGTCGAAGAAATCGGGAACCGACACCTTGCCGATCGTGAAGGTGAACCGCGACACGTCGACCTTCTGCACGATCTGGTTCTCCCCGTCCTCGATGCTTTCCTCTTCGCCGCCGAAGCCGAACACCTGCTGGTAATAGAGCCGCGACACGTTGAAGTGCGGATAGAGGAAGCTTGCCTTCTGCGCTTCGCCGCTGGGAAAGCCGGCAAGCCCGTGCAGGTCGCTCACCCCGAACCCCTGCAGCAGCTCCGGATTGAAGTAGAGCGCGGCGCCGTTCGGCAGCTCGACGCCGATGAACGCCGTCGTGCTCACGGTGTTGCGCACCTGGCCGCCCGGCATGAGGCTTTGCGGCCCGCTGTAGGCGGCGGGAAACCGCGGGTATCCTTGGGCAATCCAGGTGGTCTGGCCGTGAAAGCTCCAGTTGATCCGATCGAGCCCGTCGGCCATGGCCGGCGGCGCTGAAGCCGGCGCGCCGCCGAAGTGGTAGTTGAGGCCGGCGCGCAGCGTCTGCATCGTCAGTGCCGAATCGTAGCGATCGCCCCCGAGCGGAAGCGTCACGCGCTTCGATGCGTAGTCGGAAAACCGATAGTCGAGCGCCAGCCCCCAATTGCGCGGCAGCTTGAACTCGGTGCCCAACCCGATGGTCCAGCCGAGCCGGGTGACCAGCTGTTCGTCCTCGTCTCCCGGCATCGCGCTGCCGGCGAGCGGCATGCCGGCAATCTGGCTGCGGGCGATGCGATCGCGGTCGAACGCAAGGCCGGCAGTGAGGTAGAGCAGCCAATGGTCCGCGGCGCAGCCGAAACGCGCGCGCGCCGTCCCGAAGAACGCGATCGTGTCGGCGATCGCGAGTTGTCCCTCGGCGGCGGACGCGAGTTGCCGCGTTGCCGAGATATGATTGGGGAACGAGACGTCGGCCTCGACGCCGGCGAACAGCCGCGACGGCAAGACGTAGTTGTACCCGGCCTGAAAGCCGCCGAACATCGGCCCCCGCGGATCGTTGCGGTCGAAGATATCGGTCGAGCCCGTGAGCGTTGGAGTGCCCGCAAGGCCGGCCGCGCTCCAGCCGGACGCAGCCGTCGCATAGCCGACGTGGGCGCCGGCATAGCGACCGCTCCAGTCGGAGGCGGCGGCCGGCATTTCGCCGGCCGCGGCGCCGCCCGCCGCCGTCATCACGATCGCGGCGATCGCAAGCGCCAGCCCGCCATTCGCCGCCGCTCGCGATCGCGGTCGCGTCATGCGGCGCCCTCCCCGCCGCAGAATTCGTCTCGCTTGCCAGCCTGGTCGCACCGCTGCCCCACGCTTCCCGACCGCTCAGCCCTGCACGGCGCCCCCAACCCATCCGCGCGCCATGAAGCGGCGCAGGGCGAAAAAGATCGCGATCGGCGGCAGCGAATAAAGGATCGCGATCGCCATCATGTAGTTCCACGGCGCATCGTCGTCGTCGAAGAACTGCTCCAGCGCCATCGCGACCGTCGTGTGCCGCTCCGATGCAAGCAGCATGTACTGATAGAAGTAGTCGTTCCAGGCGAACAGAAGCGCATAAGTGCCGACCGCGGCGAGCGCCGGCGCCATCAACGGCACGTAGACGTGCAGATAGAGCTGCACCACGGACGCGCCGTCGATGCGGGCCGCGTCATCGAGCTCGGACGGGATCAGCTTGGCATAATACAGCAGCACGAGGATTGCGTAGGGAGTCGCGAACGTCACCTCCACGGCGATCACCCCCCATGGATTGTCCATCAATCCGTAGACGTGCATCACCCGCAGGAACGGGATGATCAGCGCCGACGCCGGGACCGCATAAGTGAGGAGCGCCACGCCCGTCAGGGTGTGCTGCCTGACGAGACGCATGCGGCCGATGGCGAAGCTCGCCCATGAGCCGACCAGCACGGTCAAGACCGTGACGGCCGCGCCGATGAAGATGCTGTTGCCGAACTGCGGCCAGATATCGCGCACGTCCTCCTCGTCCCCGCGCCACAGGGTGGTGAAGGCGGCGATCGTCGGATGCGACGGCCAGATATCGGCCATGAACTCGTTGTGGCCCGTGGGGTCGAGCGCGACGAGAAACATGTTGTAGACGGGAAGCAGCGACCAGATCAGGATCACGGCCGCCAGCACGGCGGAACCTGTGCCAAGGAGAACGCGCAGCGTCCAATGGCGCGCGTGGCGCCGCGGCCGGGCCATGACCGCGGCGCTGATCACAGCTGCACCTCCATCGCATTCAGCCGTCGCACCAGCAGGACGATGACCGGGATCAGCAGCGGAAGCACCGACAACGCGGCCGCCACCCCGAGCGGCGGATCGGCGAAGTCGAGCGCATAGTGAAACCCGAGCGTCGCGATGACGTTCGAGCGGAACGCCGGGGCGCCGCCGGAAACGAACAGCACCGGCGCGTAGTCGCCGAAGGTCCAGATGGTCGAGATCAGCGCGCTGACGATGTAGAGGCCGGCGAGCAGCGGCAGCGTGATGTGGACGAAGCAACGAAAGGGCGAAGCGCCGTCGACCCGGGCCGCGTCGTAGAGATCGCGCGGGATCGCCATCCGGCCGCCGAGGAAGATCAGCGTCCACAGCGGCATCCATTTCCAGACGCTGGCAACGGCGTCGCAGGCGAGCGCGCTCCAGCCGTTCGTGAACCAGAACACCGGCTCGGCCCCGAACAGCGTCGTCAGCAGATTGTCGAGCAGGCCCTGCGGATAGGCGACGAACATCCAGTGGAACGACAGATAGGCGGGGACCGCCGGCAAGGTCCAGGGCAGGATGTAGACGACGAGCAACGCCTTGATCCAGCGGCGCGGGCGGGCGAAGAAGCCGGACAGCAGCAGGGCGAGAGACATCTGCGCGGTCACGGCGAACCCGACCATCAGCACGCTGTTGACCGCCACCCTGACGTAGCGCGGGTCATCCAACAGCTGCGCAAAGAGCGCCGGGTCCCCGCCGAGCCACAGCGCGTAGCCGAGCGGGTAGACGACGAAGGCGGCGAACAGCGTCGCGTAGGGCACGACGAAGGCGATCGACCAGGCGAGATCGGAGCCATGCAGGCCGCCGCGCCAGACCGGCAGCCGCGGCCGCCGGATGGCGACCTCTCTTCCAGCGAGAACGCCTGCGGTGCCGCTCATGACATCCCGCCGGAAACGTACGACTTCAGCCCTTGACGCCGCCCATCGTGAGCCCGGCGGTCATGCGGCCGCGAAACGCGTAGTAGACCGCCACCGGCGGTATGGCATAGAGGATCGCGGTCGCCATCATGTAGTTCCACGGCGCCTCGTCGCTGTTGAGGAATTGCGCGAGCGCCACCGGCACCGTCATGCTGCGCACCGAGGACAGCAGCATGAACTGATAGAGGTACTCGTTCCAGGCGAGCAGCAGCGCGTAGGTGCCGACCGCGACCAGCGCCGGCGCCATCAGCGGCAGGTAGATGCGCAGGTAGATCTGCAGCGGCGAGGCGCCGTCGATGCGCGCCGCCTCGTCGAGCTCTATTGGAATGCTGACCGCATATTGCTGGAAGATGAAGATCGCGTAGGGCGTCGCGAAGGTCACCTCGGCGAAGATCACCGACCATAGATTGTTGGCGAGCCCGTACTTGATCATGATGCTGTAGAACGGGATCGCCAGGAACGAGGCCGGGATCACGTACGTCATCAGCGCGGCGTTGCTCACGATCCAGCCGTTCCTGAGCCGCATGCGGCCGATCGAGAAGCTCGCCAGCGAGCCGATCAGCAGGGTGAGGAAGGTGGTGGCGGCGCCGATATAGATGCTGTTGCCGAACTGATGCCAGAAATACTGCAGGTACCAGTAGCCTTCGCTCATCACGACCCCGAAGCTATTGAACGAGGGATGCGCCGGCCAGGTATCGTTGGTGAACACGTCGCCGTGCGACTCCAGCGCGACGAACACCATGTTGTAGATCGGCGCCAGGGTCCAGACCACGAGCACGAGCGCGAGTGCGAGCGCCGCCGCCTCCGACAGGCGGCGGCGAAGCCGGTAGTGCGGCCGGCGCAACGCGGTGCGGCCGTTGGCCGTCACGGCTCTCACAGCTGCACCTCGGTCGTGCGCAGCTTGCGCATCAGGATGATGACGAGCGGGATCATCAGCGGCAGCGCCGTCATCACGGTCGCGACGCCGAGGTCGGGCCGCGCGATCTGGAAGGCGTCGCGGATGCCGAGCGTCGCCAGCACGTGGGTGGAGAGCGCCGGGCCGCCGCCGGAGACGAAATACACCGAGTTGAAGTCGCCGAGCGTGAAGATGGTCGAGAGCAGCGTGCAGATCAGGTAGAGGTTGGCGAGCAGCGGGAACGTCACGTAGGTGAAGCGTTGCATCCCGGTCGCGCCGTCGATCGCGGCGGCGTCGTACACATCCTGCGGGATCGCCATGCGGCCGGCGAGGAGGATGACGGTCCAGAACGGCATCCATTTCCAGATGTGCGAGGCGATCACCGATGAGAGCGCGAGCCAGCGCGAGGTGTCGAGCCAGCCGGGTCCGTCGATGCCGAACCAATTCCACAGCACGTTGTTGAGCAGGCCCCACTGGCCGTTGAGCATCCAGTGGATCGAGATGAAGGTGGGCAGCTGCGGCACCGCCCACGGCAGCACGTAGATCAGCAGCAGGCCCTTGGTCCACCAGCTGCGCCGCATGAAGAAGCCGGACAGGAGCAGCGCGCCGAACATCTTCAGGTTCACGCCGATGCCGAGATAGATCACCGTGTTGACCACGGCGCGCAGATAAAGCGGATCGTGGAAGATCTCGTCATAGAGGGCCGGCGCGTGACCGAGCCACAACCCATAGACGACCGGATAGGCCACGAACGCCAGGAACACGCCCACGTAAGGCACGACGAAGGCGATGGCCCAGGTGAACTCCGAGCCTTGCAGGCCGCCCCGCCAAAGACGGCGCCGCGGTCGCGCAGCCTTCGGCAGGGAGAGCGTCCGGAGGGCCTCGAGCGTCGTGCTGCTCATGGGGCGCGCCTTCAGGCCTGGCCGATCGGATACTTCGCCAGGATCTTGGCGATGTGCTTGAAGGCCGTATCGGCGGCGGCTTCCGGGGTGGCGCCGTCGTGGATGACGCTCGCATGCGCGGTGCCCCATATCTGCGCGGCGTTCACTTCCGACATGCCCGGGTTGTAGGCGTAGAAGCGCGGCACCGTCTCCTTCAGGATGCCCTGCGTGACATAGGCGAGCCGGTGCGGATCCTTGGGGTCGGTCCACCACGGATCGTTCTTGACGATCGAGGGAATCGCCGGCAGCCAGCGGCCAAGCCCCGACTTGAGATACGCGCCCGCCACCTTCGGCTCGATCACGTATTTGAGGAATTCCTTGGCGACCTGAACATTCTTCGCCCCTTTTGGAATGAAGGCACCGCTGACCGTGAGCGGCGACGCGATCGGCTTGCCGGCATTGTCGTTGGGCAGGCCGAGCGTGACGGCGTCGTTGTACTTGTCGGGATCACGGATCATCGCGAGCTCGGTCGAGATGGTGCCGTCGAGATCGATCACGATCTGCCTGGCGTGGAAGGCGTTGTTGTCGTCGGCGTCGCCCCAGTCGAGCGCGCCGGGCGGGACGAAGCCCTGCTTGAACGCCGTCGTGATGTAGGTGATCGTCTTGACCACCGCCTGCTTGACCGCGGGGTCGTCGAGGTGCGGCTGACCGTCCGGCGTGACGAGGCCGTAGCCGCCATAGGCGGCGAGGAAATAGGCGAAGAGGTTGTTTCCGTCGGCCGGCCCGTTGGTGGTCGCCTGCAGGCCGAGCGAATAGACCCCGCGCATGCTCTTGCGCAGCGCCGTCTGCACCGGCTTGAAGTAGTCCCAGAAGGCGTCCCACGTCTTCGGCGCGTCCGCCACCTTGAGGCCCGCCTTTTCGACCAGCGAGTTCCAGACGTGGAAGGGCAGCACGGACATCTTGTACGGCGCCTGGTACATCGCGCGCTGTCGGGTGACGTTGTTGTAGAAGCGCGACGCGAGATAGGCGGTCGGGTGCAGCTGGGACTTGAGCGGCTCGACGATATCGCTGAGATCGACGAGCTTGTCCCTCCACGCATTCTGCGGGATGACCGTCGCATCCTGCGTGTCGTGCGACATCACGTCGGGAACGTCGCCGCTGGTGATCGACGAGACCATCTTCTGCATCAGCGGGCCGGTGGGGATCAGGCTGTAGTCGATCTTGTTGCCGCTCTGCTTCTCGTACTCGGCAACCATCGCTTTGAAGGAGGCGTCTTCTTCAGGGACAAATCCCTGGTTCCACCAAGCCGTCGCGGTCTTGGCCGCCGCATTGGCGATATACGGGCGCGCAACAATTCCCGCGGCGGCAAGGCTGATGGAACCTGTGATGACCGTCCGCCTGTTGAGCTTCCTCATGATGTCCTCCCGAGTTCGTTATTCCTCCCAATCCCGTGCGTAATCGCGCGGGCAGCCGTGAGCCGCCTGAATCACGTTAATGTCCGTGGCTTGCGCGCAGGTCCGTTGTCGCGATCAGTCGAAGCAAGCGGACGACGCGAAGGCCTGCACCGCGTATATACCCCGCATGCGCGGGTGTCATGCGCGATGTGCGCCCATCCGTGGTCCGCGGTGTCGCACGGTGCAGAAGAGCGCGTCGCGGTGGGGATTCCGCGCTGAATACTTGTCGCGCACATTCTGCGTTTGCCGCCAAGCTTCGGGCCCGTTGAGGAACGGGGGTGCAAAAAAAGCGGCAATGGCCTGCCCCCAACTCCGGGGCGGGCGGTGCTGTCTTTTCTCTTGCCCGCCATCCTTTTTTGCTTGCGGATTGTCGACCGTGAACATAACATGAACGGTCGTGAGGTGCATCCCTAAGCAGAGGTGCATCCCTAAGCAGAGGTGCATCCCTAAGCAGAGGTGCATCCCTAAGCAAGTGAGCAGGCTGACATGAGCAACCCACCCGTTTCCCCTAGCGCCACTCCACCCGGCAGCGCCGGCGGCCAGGGAAAACGCCGCATGACCGCCCGCTGGCGGTACACCAACCGCCTCAACGCACGGGCGAGCACGGGACCGAAGACGGGCCCGGGCAAGGCGCAGGTCGCCCGCAACGCGCTGCGCCATGGGCTGAGCCTGCCGGTGCTGAGCGACCCTGCCATCGCGCCCGAGGTCGAGGAATGGGCGCGCACGATCGCGCAATCGGTCGTGGGCCAGTGCCTCGATGGCGAGCGCCATCAACTGGCCTGCCGGATCGCCGAGACGTTCATCGATCTTCGCCGGGTGCGAACCGCCAAGCTGCCGCTGGTGGCCGAGATGGATGCCGATATCAGGAGCTGCGCCGGTCCGTTGCAGCAGCTCGTGCGGCTCGACCGCTACGAGGGCCGCGCGCTGTCGCGGCGCAAGCGCGCGATCCGCACCTTCTACGAGGCCGTGATGCCGCTGCGCATCGCCAGGGCCCTGCGGCAGAAACCGCAGAACAAAGCCATGCAGGCAAACCTGAAGGATTCCAATGGAGCTCCGCGATGATGGTGCGCGACATCCGCGTAGACGGGCAGAACCGCAGAACAAAGCCATGCGAGGAAAAGCGAATGATTTCAGTGAAAGCTGGTGCGAGGCTCGTCGCGCCGGCCATCGCGGCAAATCAACGCCAATCGGCAGAACAAAGCCATTCGAGGAAAAGTAAATGATTTCAATGGAAGCCGCTGTGAGGCTCGTCGCGCCCGCCGTCTCGGCCGGATCGGCGCCGATCGGCAGAACGGCAGAACAAAGCCATTCAGCGAAAGCGCAGTGTTTTCAATGAACCGTATCTGCGGATCGCAAGCTTCGTCCCTCAAATCCCCGAGACGAACCGCGCCATGATGACGATGGTCGCGACCTGCATCGTCCCCTGGCACGCGACCGCGAAGAAGAAGCTGCGCATCATGCGGCTGATCTTCTCGGCGTCCGGGCTCGGCTTGCGCAGCTCCAGGCAGACGCGCAGGTTGGTCGGCAGCAGGTAGCCGGTGCCCTGGATGGTCATCAGCGTGACGAGCGCGAGCGCGGCCGCGACCCAGCCGAACGCCGGCCAGGCGAGGTCGAGATAGCCGAGATCCTTGGCGAGGTACCAGCCCGACGTGCCGGTGATGATGGCGAGCGTCGGCATGAGGAAGAGCGTGCGCGGCACCAGCCGCACGATGATCTCGCGCCGCGCCGCCACGTCGATGCGCCGCAGGATCGGGCCGACGATGAAGCCCATGAACAGGTCGATGCCGGTCCACATGACGCCGCACATCACGTGCACGAAGTTGAGGAACCAGCGCTCGTGGCTCATGATCGCCGCGATCATCACGCCGATCGCGATGAGCGCATAGGCGACGTAGTTCCAGCGGATGATCGATGAGGGCGGCTCAGCTGTGATCGTTGCCATGAGCTGTCACCATGCTACCCGATCAGGATAGCGCGTATCGGCGCGGGACGTTTCTGGTAGGCTTCCCAGAATGCGGGTCCCGCAAAATGCTTCATATTTCGCGGGCGCGACCTTGACGGAAATCGCGCAGGGCTTCTTCGGCAAGCCCTTCGAGCTTGCCCGCCGCCGCACCGCGTTCGATCTTCTGATCGAATCGCGCTTCCTCGAACGGCTCGAACCAAGCGCGAAACTGCGCGAGCTCGCCGGGAGCGAGCTTGGTCACGGCTTCCTTGATGTCATCGACCTTGGCCATGCGATCAATCATAGCATTGTCGCAAGAATCTCTCCAGTTCCGTTGCGAAGTGCGATGCGAAGTGATTTGACGGGACCGGGTAAAGGGCCTCAATACACGTAACGGCTGGTATAGGGGGCATTCCGCTTGCGCGCACATCATCGAACTCGTGCCCGTCTGTCCGCGCTCGCCTGCGGCATCGCGGGCTGGCTCGCGTCGCTCGCCGGCGCGGCCGCGACCTGCAGCGCCGACATGAAGACGCCGCAGCGGCCGAGCGATCCGGGGCTGTGCCGCAGCCTCGAGGACGCCGTGCGCCATCCGAGCGCGCTGCCGCTCGACCAGTACGAGGCGAAGCTCGGCCAGTACCTGAGCAACTACTGCCATCGTGGCGAAGGCTGGACGCCGGACAAGCGCGTGCGCGACACCGGCCCCTTCATCGGCAGCATCATCGAGGGCCAATGGGTCGGCAAATATTACGGCACGCACAATCCGGTGTGGGTCTGGTACTCGCACGACATGATCGACTGGCTGCGCAAAAATTGGCCGGACGGCGAGAAGACCGTCGCGCAGCCGGCCCCCCTGCCCGACGGCGCCATGATGGTGAAGGAGATGTTTCCGGCGCCGGCCGCCGCCTGCGCGGACGTCGATCCGATCAACCTGCAACCGACCAGCGGCGCCGCCATCATGGTGCGCGACGCCAAGGCCGCCCATGACGGCTGGTTCTGGGGCTGGTTCGGCTGGGGCGGAAAGGACGTGTGGGCGCCCGACTGGCCGGCAGCCGCCGGAAACTTCTACCCCAACATGGGTTTCGGCCAGTACTGCACCAACTGCCACGCCTCGGCGACCGACAACCAGACCTTCGCGACGCTGCGCAACGTCCGCGGCGAGCGCGGCGAGCCGCTCGTCTATCTCAGCCAGAACTTCTTCCTCAACCCGCCGCCGCCCCTGCCGCCCAACCCGCCGCCGATGACATCCAGCTACAATCCGGATTTCGTCACGCTGCTGCCGTGGCCGAACGGCCCCGTCCCGCCGCTCGCCGCGATCGTGGCGCTGCCCTCCGAGACCTACGACAATGTGTGGATGCCGGCCGGGCCGCCGACCGCGCACGGCCAGTTCGTCACCTCCGACCAGTGCCTGGGCTGCCACGACGCCGGCAGCACCGGCCTGCAGTTCGACATGACGAGCGTCGTGCCCGGCGGCAAGCAGCCAGATCACGTCGCGGCCGAACGACTCGGCCAGCAGCAGCAATGCGGCGACGACCGCGATCGTCCCGGGTACGGCGGTCAGGCACTCCGGATACGGCGACGGTGAGCACGATGCCCTGGATCGCGGCCACGACCTTGCGCCAGTACCGGGACGGCAACGGCGCCCGCCAGCCACGGGATCAGCCAGCCCGCCAGCAGCAGCACGTAGCGGGCGGCGCCGATGACCAGCACCCAGCTGCCGTAGTGCTGGGACACGGCGATGCTGAGCAGCAGGATCAGGCCCCGTCGACCTCGCCGTCGATGCGGGCGCCCAGCGGGGTGACGGTGCCGGTCCGGCGCGCCACCTGCCCGTCCGCCGCGTCGAGGGCCAGTGCGACGCTCGACAGGGTGACCAGCGCCGTGATCGACACCGGCCGGGG
>CAVPCF010000067.1:0-136486 GCA_963702275.1 Candidatus Melainabacteria bacterium | reverse complement strand
AGGCCGTTTTGGGCATCCCTGGGGGTTGACAAATGAAAAGGGAGCGAGACAACGACTGCGTGAGTCATCGCCAGATGGAACCACGCACCCGGAGCCGCTCCCATGGCCAAGCTATCCGTCCTTTCCTGGATTGGCAATGCCGCCGCCGTCCTGTTCGGCAAGCACGGCGACATCACAGCGCAGGCCCAGCAGGCCGGCTGCAGCCGCCAGGCTGCCTACGAACACGCCGACAGGGTTCAACAGGCCGTCGCCCAAGCCCAGCAAGCGGGGCCCGACCGCGACCAACTGCTCGGCGAACTTCGGGATCTGCGCCACCAGCTCAAGGATCTCCAACGGCAGTTGCGTCACCAGCAGCGGCGGCAGGACGACCGCGTCGAGTTGGGCCGGGACCAGCAGCGACGGGTGGCCGTTACCCTGCACGCCATGGGGCTGAGCCTCAACCAGATCAAGGACACCTTCGCTCTGCTCTTGCCCAAGGGCCGCGCCCCCGACCGCTCCACCGTTGGCCATTGGGTGCGCGCCGCCGAGCATCAAGCCGGCCGCGTGCTCCCCGCCCTGGACGCCCTGGCCCGCCCGCGTGCCGAGACGATGGCCCTGGACGAGATCTTCTTTCGCCGTCAACCGTGCCTGGTCGGCGTGGAACCGGCCAGCATGGCCTTGCTGTTGTGCCAGCGCAGCGCGGATCGTACGGCGGCCACCTGGAAACAGGCGTTGACGCCCTTCACGGGGCTGAACTATGTCTGCACCGACGCCGGCACCGGCCTGCAAAAGGCGTTGGCCGCGGAGGACGCCGAGCGCCGCCAGCAGGACCGGCCGCCTGTGGAGCGGGGGCTGGACCACTTCCACACCGCCCAGGAGGCCCAGCGTGTCTTGGGCCGGCTGTGGAAGCGCGTGGAGGCCTGCTGGGACGAGGCCGAGGAGGCCGACCGCAAGGTCGTCGCGGCCCACAGCAAGGGCCGCGACGGCCGCGGACCCGCGGCCCGCGGCGCGTGGCCTGGAAGCGTGTGGCCGACGCCATGGCGTGGTACGATGGCCGCCGGGCCGCCTGGCAGCGGGCGCGACAGGCGTTGACGCTCCTTCAGCCCAACGGCCACCTCAACGACCGCATCCAAGCGAAGCGGGAGATTGCCGCCGCCTGCGTGGGTCTGCCGGGGCGGCCGTGGAAGAAGGTGCGTGCCTTCCTCACGGACCGCCGGACGCTGACGTTTTTGGACCGGGCGCAGCGACAGGTGGCCGTGGCCGAACCTGCGCGCGGAAGTGCGTGCGGCGTAGGTGCGGCTGTGGGGGCTGGAGCGGGCCGCCGCGGCCTGCCGGCCCTCGCCGCGCTGCGGCGGCGGGGCCTTCCTGGCAGCGGTGGTGCGACCGCTGGCGCGGTGCCCGAGCGCGTGGTGTGCGCGAGTTGGCGGCGGACTGGGCCGAGTCGTACGGTCGTGTACGGCGGGTGCTGGCGGGGGTGGTGCGTGCCTCCAGCGCGGTGGAGTGCATGAACAGCGTGCTGCGCATGCAGCAGGGACGGCAGCGACGCAGGAGTCAGGGGATGCTCGACCGGAAGCGGCTGTATTGGAACTGCCGCCGCTTCCGCAGCGGCCCGCGCAAGGACCGCTGTCCCTACGAGTTGCTGGGGCTGGAACTGCCGACCTACGACTTCTGGGAAGTGCTCCACATGGACCCCGCACAACGGACTCAAGAACCGTCAACTACAGAAGTTGCGGCGTGAGACAATGCCCAGCCGCGGACTGACCCAGTTGTGCATCACCGGAAGGGGCTGCAAACTCTGTCCCACGCGCCGCCAGCCGGACAGCACCACGTTATCGGGGTCGTACAGGTAGTATTCCTCGACGCTATAGGTGTCGTAGAACTGGAGCTTGCGGGCCATCTCGTCGGGACGGTTGCCCGGCGACAGGATCTCAAAGACCACCTGCGGAGCGATGCCGCCCTCCTCCCACTGCTTGTACGAGCCGCGGTAGCCCTTGGGCCGGCCGAAGGCCACCAGCACATCCGGCGCGGCGCGGATGTCGGCGCGACCTTGCACCGGATACCACAACAGATCGCAGGCCACGAACACGTTGCGGTCGTCCTTGAACAGGAGGTCCAGGTTGTCCTTCAGGAGGATGATCCAGTCCGTTTGCAGCGTGTTGTCCGACATGGGCTGCCCGTCGCTGTCGGGGTAGTCGATCTCGGCTGGCTGTCCGAGGGTAACGGGGGTCGCCATACTTCCCTCCTGCCGTCAGTGGTGCCAACGCTTGTTCCGACAGGTGGATGCTATCACAGCCCCCCGGCCGTCGCCAGACGGGGAGATACTCAACGCGGGAAGGATTGACACAAGCCCGAAGCGCCAGCGCGGGGACCGTCCCCGCGCTGGCGCTTTGGGCTGATGTGTGTTTCTTCCTGGCCGGGGTAACAAACGCCCGACGGGTCGCTATTTCTTGCCGGGTTTGGGCGGCGTGGTCCCTCGGACTGCTCCGGCGGGATTGTGCCCTCGCGGATGAGCTTCTTCCACGCCTCGTAGGCGGCGTTGAGGTGATCGGCGCCGCCGGCCGAGGAGTAGGGAATCTTGCGTCCGCGCTCCGGCACCAGGAACAGCAGGTTCCAGTAGGCCAATTCGCGGATCTCCTGGCGCTCGTGACGCAGGTAGGCGATCAGGGCCGAGTAGGTCTCCGGCTGCTTGCGTGCCTCCAGGGTGGGACCGTAAAGCAGCTCCAGCACCACCTCCGCATTCTCCGGGGAAAAGTCGCGGTCGCGCAACAGGCCGGTCCGCGTCTTGCGATCGTACAGCAGGGCCGCCTGCGCGGCGCTGCGGCTCAGCCAGTTCTTGAGCGTGAACATGGCCTCGCGACGCTTGTCCTCGTATTTGAGTTCCGTGTCGCCCAGGGCGTCGAACGAGATCCTTGACGTCGTCAATGGCTCCGAGACAGCGAATGCCCAGGGCACGTCGCGCCGGCGTGGTGTTCATCGAGTCGATGCACTCCATGAGGGCCACGTCCACCTTCTTACCCGGCTTGACGAGCAGACCGGCCAACTCCTTGTGGGCGGCCCGAAACTCCTTGGCCGCGGGGGTGGTCGGCAGCGGCATGTCCGGATTGAACTCCGCGATCGGCATGGGCCGAAACTCCGGCCCTTGCAGACCGGGCCTGTTGTTCCAGACGAAGAAGCAGCGGCCGGGCGGTCCCTTGAGGTCGCCCTCCGTCTTGTAGCCCGCCGTCAGCTGTGCCTGGCCGCGGACAATGTAGAGGAACACGGCCACCATCGGCTCCTCGCCCTCCAACGGCTTCAGGTTGGGCGCGTACAGCGACACCAGTTCGACGGCAATGCTGGTGTCCGGCTCCTCCAGGGTCAGTTCCCAAACCTCCTCGCGCCAGAAGCGCAGGCGGACGCGGGCCGGCCCCTTGTCCTTCTTGCTGGTCAGGTAGATGCGGCCGCGGTGCAGCGTCAACTCCAGATCCACCTCGGGATTGTGGTGCAGCGTCACGGCGCTCTCCAGCAGCGGCTGCGGGAAGAACTCCGGCACGTTGCCCCACAACAGCAACTCCATCTTCTTCCGGGTTTCGATCTTGCTCTTGTACGACGGCAGGCTTACCAGCTTCTCGCCCGTCGAGACCTCACTGTCAACCCCGACGCGCTGCCAGTCGCCGGGCTTGACCCGCGCACCAGAACCTCGCCCTCGGAGACGAACTTCCCGGCCGGGCGTTGCTCCATGCTCGCCTTGCCCAGCGGAGGCGGAATCGCCTTGACGGAGTCGGAGTGCTCGGGGGGGAGCTTGTCGGGCTTGCCGTCATCCGTGCCCCTGTCCTTCGAGGGCTTCTTGTCCTTATTCGATCCCGTCTCCCTGTCCTTGTTCGGGGTGCCTTTCTTGTCCTTGTCGTCTGGCTTCGATGGGGAGGACTGGTCCTTGTTTTCTCGGGCGTCCGCCCGGGTGCCGTTGGCGGCCACGCGGGGTTCGGGCTTGTCGGTAGACAGGGTTTTCCAGAGGACGCCGCCGAGGACGGCGAGCAGCAGGACGGCGGCCAGCGGCACGGCCCAGCGCAGCCACGGCGCCTTTCTGAACAGCGGCAGGCCGATCAGCAGCGTCTCGTCGGCCTCGCTGTCGATGACCTGACTGTCGCCGAGGGCCGCGGCCGCGGCGGCGCCGGCCTTGCGGGCGACCGCCTTCGGTTTGCGACCGTGGACCAGGGCGTACATGCGCCGCTTGGCCGTGGGCGGAATCAAGGCCGGCTCGCCCAGCACCAGGGTCAGGATCTGGTGACTGGCGGCGATCTCCGCCAGGTGGACGTCCGACTCCAGGCAAAGCTTCTCCAACTCGGCAACCTGTTCAGTCGTCAGTTCGTTGTCGAGGTAGGCGGCAACGGTGTTGGCGTCGAAGCGTTCGCCGGGAGCGCCGTCGGGCGGCGTGGTCAGCCGGCGGCGGCGGGTGACCTGTTTGAGGCGAGCGATCAGTTCCTGGGCGGCGTCGCTCTCGGCGACCTTCTGCCCGATCTGCTTGATCTCCGCCGGCTCCAGAGTATCATCGAGATAGGCCAGCAGCGTTCGTAGGGTCAGACGCACGGCAAACACCCTCCGTTCTGGTTCTCGTCGGAAGGGGCGAGGGGCGAGGGACGAGAGAAGACAAGAAAAGAAAGTCAGTTCTGCTGTTTTCCCTCGGCCCTCGGCCCTCGGCCCTCGGCCCTCGCCCCTTTAATAGTGGCGCTCGCGGCGTCGCTGCCGTGCATTATTTTTTGCCGCTCGCGGCCCGGAAGCAAAAGTGATACGCACGCCTGGCCGACGGAGCGGTGCTGACTGTGGCCGTCGTCATCGCCGCCCTCAGTGCCCGCCCCTACGCCGATAGCGCCAACGACGGTAGCCGTCTGGCCATTGTCGAGTCCCTGGTCGATCACCACACCCTGGCCATCGATGATTCCATCTTCGTGCGCGTGCCGCCGCCCGCCGCTCCGCCGCGGCAACAGCCGTACTTCGTTGCCCACCACGAGGAGTTGCTGCGCGACGGCACCATCGACAAGATCAAGGTGGGCGACCACTTTTATTCCGACAAGCCCTACACTCCCTCACTCTACCTGGCGGGTTGGTATCAGCTTCTCCAGTGGACGACCGGGCTGAAAGCGAAGGAGCGCGCCGATCTTTTCTGCTACTGGATGACGTTGTTGTCCAGCGGCGTCGCTTACGTCGTTGCCGTCTGGTGCGTCTACCGTCTGGGACGGACGGTCGGGCTGTCGCTGCCGCTGTCCCTGCTGCTGGCCGGCAGCCTCGGTTTGTCCACGATGGCCCTGCCCTACAGTCAGCACGTCAACAGCCACATTCTGGGCTTGGGCGTGGCCGCCGCCCTGGTGGGCAGCCTGGCCGTGCTTCTCAGGCGAGCCGGGAGCGTCAGCGACCGGAGTCCGGGCGAGCCGGGAGCGTCAGCGACCGGAGGGGCGCGGACTCCGGTCGCTGACGCTCCCGGCTCGCCCATCTTGGGCAGTGGAAGGAGGCTGGTCGGGCTGGGAATTCTGGCGGGGCTGGGCTACGCCGTCGAGCAGGGAATCGGCCAGTTGTTCTGGGGCTGGACGATGTTGGCCGTGATCTACCGCTGCGGACTAGGGCGAGGGGTGCCGCTGTTCCTGCTCGGTTCGCTGCCGTGGATGATCCTGCACCATACGGTCAACTACGCTATTGGCGGAACCTTTGGGCCGGCCAATGCCGTGCCCGCTTATTTCGACTATCCGGGATCCGCCTTCGACGCCACCAACCTGACGGGCCACTGGAATCACGCGAACGTGGGGGCGTTCCTGGCGTACGCGGCCGGGATGCTGGTGAGCGATCGCGGCTTCCCTGTGCCACAACATTCCCTTGTGGCTGCTGCTGCCCGGAGGCGTGGCGCTGGTGTGGACGCGGAGCGGCAACTGGCTGGCGGCTTTCGCGGCGGGCTGGTGCTGTCTACCTGGCTGCTGTATTCGGCCCTGTCAACCGGCTTCTCGGGTGGCTGCATGTCGATCCGCTGGTTCCTGCCGCTGCTGGCACCGGGCTATTACGTCCTGGCCGTGGTGCTGCGGCGCTTTCCGAATTTGCGGGGCGACTTCGTGGTGTTGAGCGTCTGGGGAGCGGCCGAGGCGGCGATGATGTGGCACGAGGGAATGTGGTGGGGACACCTGCCGCTGCGCTGGCCGCTGCTCGGCGCCGCCCTGCTCAGGCTGGGCCGGCTATCGCGGCTGGCAGTGGCTGCGGCCGGCGTAGGAGTTATTCGCCGCCAGCGGTGGTGCGGCCGAGGGCGACGTCGAACTCGCTGATCAGCGGAATCAACATCGCCGCCAGCGTGAAGCCAAAGGCGGCCGCGATCACCAGAAACGGCATCAGCGGATCGGCCGACTCCGGCGTCCCCGGCTTGCCCACCAGCACGTTCACCACACAATAAAGCACCGCAAAGGGGCAGAACCAGCCGGCCAGCACCAGCGCCGGCGTTGGCCGACTGCCGTTGAGCACCCACACCAGGCCGCCCACGCCCGCCACCGCGAACACGAGAAAGCTCGTCCACTGGTACTCGAAGCGGCCGTTGATCACAATCAGGTAGACGCACACCAGCGTTCCCACAGAGAGAAAGAAGATCGTGCTCAGGGTGTTCAGGATCGCCAGCCGACTGTTCGGCGTACGCAGCGCCACGTGCAAGCCAAGTCCCATCGTGAAGGCGATCAGCACCAGCCCCGACCCCATCAGACAGACGGCGGCCTCGAAGTTCATGGCCGGGCGCAGTTTCGGATGGCCGACGGGCGGCGTTGCCAGCAGGGTCAGCCAGCCGCAGACGCCGATCAGCAGCAGCGGCGGCAACAGATACTCCTTGGCGTTGTAGAGGATGCCGAGGAGCTTGCCGAAGATGAACTCTTGCGGCGTCAGATCGGTGACCAGCAGCAGATCGAGGCGCCCGTATCGCGCTCGGAGGTGATGGCCGTCGCCGCCTGGGCCGCCACCAGCAGCAGACTCAGAATGGCCAGCGGCACCAGGCCGACAGCAGCGGCAAAGGCCGGTGGTTTGGCGCCGCCCAGCAACGGGGCCAGGGCATAGTAACAGACCAGCCCGAAGACGATCGCGTAGGCCAGTTTCACCAGCAGCGGCCGTCGGCCGTAGGCCCGAGTGAAAACCTCGCGCCAGAGGATGGGGTTGTCGCCAACTTCGCGCACTGATCCGGGCGCCGCGTGGATGCTGCACCGGCTTGCCTCCTTGCTGCCGGCCGAAGGGGCGATGGCCGCCGCCTTGCCGCCGCGGGCCAGCTGCCTCCAGTTTCTCCGCCTCCTCGTCGTGTTGCTCGCGCTGCATGATCGGCTCGCCACTGGGGTTCCAGACGCGCAGCCGCCACAGCGACCAGCCGTTGAGCAACACGCTTAGCAGAACCATGACGGCCGCATAGCCGTAGGCCGGGGCGAGGGGAGGGTCAGCCGGGTCCGGCGGCTGCTGGATGCTGTCCAGAGCCAGGAAAGGGTCGAGCCACTGCTGGTAATACGTTACCGCCTCGCCGCTACCCAGCACCAGCGGCAAACCTCGCACCATGCAAGCGTAGAGGACAACCGTCAACACCGTCAGTGCCAGGGCCTGAAACGTCTTGTCGCGCCACAGGGCCATCAGGGTGCCCAGGGAACCGCCTGCCAGGGCCGTGGCCGCCAGAATCAGCACCGCCTGGCCGACCTGGAACGGCGCTACCCCTCCCAGCAGCGTAATTAACAGCAGCAGCGGCACTACGCCCGCCAGAAGCAGCGCAATTGGAGCAGGCTGCCGAACAGTTTGCCCAGGACAATCTCGGAGTCGCTGAGATCGCTCAGGAGCAACAGGATGAAAGTACGGCGGTCCTTTTCCTGGGCAACGGCGCCGGCGGCGGACAGGGCGGCAAAGAAGAGCAGCAGGGTGAGCTGGACGTAGCAGCAGAGTTGGAACAGCAGCGGACCGAAGCGGCCGGTCTCGTACAGGGTAACGGTGCGGTGCCAGCCGACGGTGGTCTGCCAGGCGGTCAGACCGAGGATCCAGAGCAGGCCGAGGTAGGCGGCGCGATTGACGTAGTGCTGCGGGCGGCGCGGCACCGTCAGCGTTTCGCGGTTGAAGATGGTGCCTCAGCAACGCAAATCCCCCGACACAAGCCCGCAGCGCCAGCGGGGGACCGTTCCCTTGCTGGCGCTGCGGGCTGGGATGCTCTGACTCCTGTACGCAGACCGGCGCGGGAAGGTTCCGTGGCGGCACCTTGACGAACGCTTCCTTCGTCTCTAGTTTCGAGAGGAGAGGTATGAAATACCGGCGTGTCCTCGCGTGCCGCAAGGCTCGCCCTGCCGCGCCCTTTTCGAGAGAACCAGCATGGCCGCCCTCTTCTGTCAACATTGCAATCAGCCGCTGACGGCGGCGAGAGCCTCCAGGATGGTTGGTGCGAGAACTGCGGCAAACGTGTGCCCGTCGGCATCACGTCGGCCCCGTCGTACCGCGACCCCGAACTGCTGCCGCCGCGTCGGGAGGCGCCGGCGCCGGTGCCTGCGCGGGCAGCCAGGGGGAGCAACGACTTTTTGGGCTGGGGAACGGTGCGGGCCGGCCTGGCCCAGGTGTTCGTCGGCGTGCTGCTGCTGTCGGTCGGGCTGGGACTCTTCCTGCTGCTGAGCCTGGAGACGAAGACAGCCACGCGGCCGGGCACGGGCAATCAGGTTCTTCAGTTTATCACTATCCTGATGCTGGCCATCGGAGGCGTTCTGGCCACTGCGGGCATGTGCATGGGCTGTGCCGCCCCGGCGGACCCTGGACCCAGGGGCTGGGCCTCGGCGTTGCCGCCTGTGTGGCCGGCGCTCTGCTGCTTTTTCTCCTGCAAGTCACTTTCCAGGCCGAAAACGCTCGTGTCGCCCGAGAAAACCTCGACCGCGAATTTCGCAGCTTCGATTTCGCGAAACCGACGCCGCCGCGGCAGACGCAGGAACCGCCCTATGGCGAGGGCACAATGAAGGTTCTCGGCTACCTCCTCGAAGGGGCAGGTTGGCTGGGGGGCCTGCTGTTTTTGCTCTTCCTCCAGGGCGTGGCTCGGGCCTTTCATGCGCCCGCACGAGCCAATCACGTCCTTGTTTACCTTCTGGTCTCCCTGGTGGTCGGCGGCCTGTTTATCGTTTTTCGGATTGCGGCGGCAGGCGGCTCGTTCGCGCCGGGAAGCTGGGAAACGCTTGGCTGGATCGCGCGCGGGCTGTTTGCGGTTCTGACGGTCTGGTATCTGATCCTCGTCGGCCTGATCCGCGGAACCGTGACGCGGGGCTGACCCGCTGAGCACTGCGGCAGAGCGGTTTGCAAGTCTGCCCTCCCTTTTTGCCCTCCGGGAAAAAAGCTGGCGGGGAGGGAGGCGGTTGGCTATCATCACTCACGCCCAACGCACGTCCACCGGCGGCGACCGAAAGGTGTTGGTCGCCGTCAATTTCGGTCCCCTTTTTTGCAAGGAGCAACGGTGACCACTTCTCCATTGGCCGAACACGAGGGCGCCGGGTGACCACGGACGCGACACCCCCCGCCGCAACCCCAGCAGCAGCCACGCACACCGAAGCCAGCGCCGACAGCCCCCCTGCCTCCGCCGCCCAATCGGAGGACACGATGCTGGCGGCGGCGTCGTCCGTCGCCGTCGAGCGGAACTACCAGAAGGCCTACCTGCTCTTGCAGATGCAGGAGGCGCGCGGCGGACAGCTATCCAAGGGCAAGGCCAACCGCTTCCCGCGACCGTCCAGCGCGGACTGAACCTCAGCCCGACGGTCGCCAACGACCTGCGCGACGAACTGATCGAAGAGGGCCACGCCCGGGCCACGCGCAAGGGCGGCAGCCTGACCTTCGAGATCACCGACGCTGGCCGCACCCTGCTGCGGACCCTGCCGCAAAAGCCAATCGCGACCGACGCCACACCGCCCACGGAGCGAGCGGTGAGCGAGGAGGTGCGCAAGTTTCGCCGCACTTTCCTGTTGTTCCAGCTCTTCGAGGCGGACGACCAGGCGTTGGAACAGAAGATCGTCAATCGCTTCCGCGAGCCGGGACGGAAGTTCCTCGACCTGCGCGGGAGCGGCCAATGAGTTGCGCAAGTCGCTGGTGGATGAGGGGTTGATCGAGGTGGCGCGGCAGGGTCGCAACGCAACCTTTCGGCTGACGGCCGCCGGCCGGGAGGAACTGGGGGCGACGGCACACTTCCCTGACGTCGAAATCGCCCTGGCGGGCCGGGTGCTGAACGAACTGCTGGAGGCGGCACGCGAGTCGGCCAAGCAATTCGACCCTCGCCCTCGGCCCGACGCGCCCATCCTCGCAGGCAGACGGAGGCCGCCGCGGAAGTTCATTCCGGTGCGGCGACCGATTGACGTCTTCAGAGGCTGTAACTCTGAGGCGAGCCGGGAGCGTGAGCGACCGGAGTTGTCGAACCTCCGGTCGCTCACGCTCCCGGCTCGCCATTCTGTTCGTGGCTCGGCGAGGAGTTCGTTCAGGTCTTGCGGCGGAGAGTACCGAGACTGCCCACGGGACGCACGCCGGAACCGCCGGACGGACGGAGAGTGGTTCCATCCGCGGCGGGGCGCGTCGTCAGACCGTTGAAACTGTTGCCGGCCCCCGTCTGGCAGAAGCGCCGCAGCGGCACCGACACCGCCAGCGGAATCTGGTAGCTGCGCCTCCGGCTGCTTGGCCAACATGCTGCTGGAGGATGCCGGCCAATTCTTCCGGCACCTCCGGCCGCAGCCTCAGGACGGAGGGCGGCTCCTCCTGCTGATGCTGAAGGATTTTCTGCATCAGCGAGGTGCCCGGGAAGGGCGGTTGCCCCGTCAAGAGATAGTAAAAAGTGCAGCCGAGGCTGTAGATGTCGGCACGGATGTCCACCAGGCGCGGGTCGCGCGACTGCTCCGGGGCGATGTAATCGGCGGTGCCGATGAGCATGCCCTGTTCGCGGCCGGCGTGCAGGCTCCGTCGTCGTCGCCCTGCAAACGGGCCAGGCCCCAGTCGAGGATTTTGATGACCGGGTCGGCCGGCCGCTTCCAGGTCGCGCCCGGCGTCGGCTTGTCGTAGCCCGGTGGATGGACCAGATACAGGTTGGCCGGCTTGATGTCGCGGTGGACGAGGCCGAGTTGGTGCGCGTGCTGCAATCCTCCGGCCACCTGGCGGATGCAGTCGCAGGCGTCCGCCACCGGCAGCGGCCCCGACAGCTGCGACCACCTTGCTCAGGTCGGTCCCCTCGACGAACTCCATGGCGAAGTAGTGCGTATTGCCGACCCGGCTGGCGTCGAAGGTGCGAATGACGTTGGGGTGCGACAGTCGCGTCACCGCCTGCAACTCGCGCTCGAACTGGCGGACGGCGTCCGGCTCCGAACGCATGTCCTGGCGGAGCACCTTCAGGGCGACGTGACGGCTGCGGCGCACGTCCCAGGCCTTGTAGACCTCGCTGACGCCTCCTTCGCCCAGTCGGTCTACAATACAATAAGGGCCGATAACCAGGTCC
Source organism: Candidatus Melainabacteria bacterium (assembly GCA_963702275.1). GTDB lineage: Bacteria > Actinomycetota > Actinomycetes > Mycobacteriales > Pseudonocardiaceae > DATEPR01. The sequence continues at coordinate 125,055 of CAVPCF010000067.1, read as the reverse complement.
TGAGCGTGGCCCTCGAACAGATGATTGATCTGGTAGACGGTGAGCCAACCGGACTGAACGAGAAACTTGGCCAGCGCCCGCGGACTGTCATAGCGGGCCAGCACCTCGCCGTTGAGCTGATCGAGCTGGTCTTGAGCCAGCAACTGCTCGTATCGGAGAGTTTCGACCAGGTTTGTGACAGAGTCGATGCTCATGACGGAATCCGGTTGCTCCATCGGGACGGGTGGCAGCCCGGTAGGGGAAAAGGGAGCGGCTGCCGGCGTTTCCGCACCGCCGTCTTAACCTTAGCTCACAATCGGCCGCCGGGCAGGATTTTGGCCAGCGATACGTCTTCCCAAGACGTACCGCTCGCCAGCGAGAATTCTTCAAGGAGACTGGAATGCGCCTGCGCTGTGATCGTCGAGGCCGCCCGCACGCCCATTGGCCGCGCCCACCCGGAAAAAGGAATCTTCCGCGACGTGCGGTGCCGATGACCTGTCGGCCGACCTGATGAACGCCCTGCTCCAGCGCGTCGGCGTGCCGGCCCGCGCGATCGAAGACATTCAGTGGGGCTGCGTCAAGCAGCAGGACGAGCAGGGCTACAACATCGCCCGCATGGCCGCGCTCATCGCCGGGCTGCCCGATCGAGGTCGGCGGCGCCACGGTCAATCGCCTGTGCGGCTCCAGCTTGCAGGCGATCAACCAGGCGCCGCCCAGAGCATCGCGGCCGGCTGCGAGGACGTGCAGATCGCCGGCGGCGTCGAACACATGCAGCACATTCCGATGGAGGCCGGCTTCGACGCCAGCCCGCGCCTGTTCTATCCGCCACAGCCCGGCCACGATGAACATGGGCCTGACCGCCGAGAACCTGGCCCTGCGCTACAAGATCGGCCGCCGCGAGCAGGACGAGTTCGCGCTGCGCAGCCATCAGCGCGCCGCCGAGGCCACCGACTCGCGGCGCGTTTGCCCGCGAGATCATGCCGACCTGGGGCCGCGACGAGGAAGGCCGGCGCAAGGTGCTGACCGAAGACCAGTGCATCCGCCGCGACACCAGCCTGGAAGCGCTGGCGGTCGCTCAAGCCCGCGTTCATGCCCGAGGGCGGCACGGTCACGGCCGGCAACGCCAGCCCGCTCAACGTCGGCGCCGCCGCCCTGCTGGTCATGTCGGAAGAGCAGGCCAAGGAACTGGGACTGAAGCCGCAGGTGCGCGTTCGCGCCATGGCCGTGGCCGGCGTCGATCCGTCGGTGATGGGCCTCGGCCCGGTGCCGGCCACGCACAAGGCGCTCGAGCGCGCCGGGCTGAAGCTGGAAGACATCGACCTGATCGAGCTGAACGAGGCGTTCGCGGCCCAGTCGCTGGCGGTGCTGAAGCTGCTCAAGGCCAACCCGGAGAAGGTCAACGTCCGCGGCGGGGCCATCGCCATCGGCCATCCGCTCGGCGCAGCGGGGCCCGCATCGTCGACCACGCTGATCCATGCGATGGAGGACAGCAAGTGCGCTTCGGCCTGGCGACCATGTGCATCGGCGCCGGCCAGGGTATCGCCACGATCCTGGAGAGCGTCTGAACGTGGCGGCAGGTTGCAAACCTGCCGCCACGAGGGGAGACTCACGTCATGAGTTCGTCGAATGGCCGACCGCCGGCGCTGCACAACGGCGACCGCCTCACGCGTGCCGAGTTTGAGCGGCGCTACGGGGCCATGCCGAATCTCAAGAAGGCGGAGTTGATCGAAGGAGTCGTCTACGTGCCCTCTCCCGTTTCCCGCGCGCATAGCGCAGCACACTTCGATCTCATAGGCTGGCTGCGGCACTGACGCGGCCGCTACGCCAGGCAGCGAAGGAGGTGACAACGGCAGTCTGCGTCTCGACATGGGCAATGAACCGCAGCCGGACGCTTTCCTGCGCATCCTGGAGACGTACGGTGGCCGGTGCAGGCGGACAAGGACGGCTACATCACCGGGCGCCGGAATTGGTCGGGGAGGTGGCCGTCAGCAGCGTCAGTATCGACCTGAACGACAAGCATGACGCCTACCGTCGCAATGGCGTGCGCGAGTATCGTGGTCTGGCGCGTTGAGGAAGGAGCCATCGACTGGTTCGTCCTTCGCCGCGGCCGTTACCGACCCTTGCCGCGTACATCGGCTGGCCTCTATCAGAGTGAGATCCTGCCGGGCCTCTGGCTCGACGCGGAGGCGCTGATGCGCGGCGACCTGCTCGCGGTGTTTCGGGTGGTCGAGCAGGGGTTGGCCGCGCCGAGCACGCGGCCTTCGTGGCTGGCCTCCAGCAGGCAGCTTCGGCGAAGACGACTGTCAGGCGGGGCCGGCGCCGACGGGAATCCTGACCCTACCGCCGATGCTACGCCGTCTGTTCGCATGGTACGGCCGTCGCTGCTGGACGCCGGCGCCGTACTCCTTGCCCCTCGTCCGCCGCCGCCTCATAATGAGGGCGCCGGTTGGAGAAAACCGACGGTTGCTGCGGTCGCGCACACCCGGCGCGGCGTCTTCATTTGTAGGAACTCGCATGAGCCAGGAACCCGGCCCGGTTGATCGCCCTCTGGAGGCCGTACCGGGAATACCTGTGCCTGTTGGCTCGGCTGCACCTCGACCCGCGGTTGCGCGGCTCAGGTGGATCCGTCGGACGTGGCCCAGGAAACACTGTTGAAGGCCCACGCTCACAACGACCAGTTCCGCGGCAAAACCGAGGGTGAGCGGGCCGCCTGGTTGAGTCATCCTGGCGAACACCCTGAAGGACGCCTTGCGGCGCTACCGCCGCCACGGCGGCGACCGGCTGCGCTCCCTGGAAGCGGGCGTCGAGGAGTCGTCGGCTCGCCTGGAACAGTGGCTCCAGACGAACGAGCCGACCCGGCGGCGAGGCCGAGCGTCAGGAGCACCTGCTGCGTCTGGCCGTGGCCCTTGGCCGCCTGCCGGACGATCAGCGGATGGCAGTGGAACTGCGGCACCTCCAGGGCTGCCCGGTGCCCGAAGTGGCGCAGCTGATGGGCCGCAGTATCGCCGCAGTGGCCGGGCTGGCCTGCGCCGCGGCCTCCAGGCACTCCGTGAGCAAATGGAAGAAGCGCCGCGAGAGAACGATGCCGACCGATGCAGTTCATGACGCCGATCGCGAACGCCGCCTTGACGAAATCCTCGGCGCCTACCTGGAAGCGCTGGACGCTGGCCGCAATCCCGACCGGGAAGAGCGGTCTGCGCCGCCACCCCGACCTGGCGCCGGACTTGCGAGGCGTCTTCACCGACCAGGACAAGGCCGACCGCTGGGCAGGGCCGCTCCGCCCGGTCGGAGAGGCGGCCCTGACGGAGGCGCTGTCGGCCGGGACAACTCCGCACGATCCGCAGAGGGAGGGCAAGCAGGGAGTCGCAGGAGAGCGAGGCGACCTCGGCGACTGTGAGCTGCTTGCGATCCTGGGTCAGGGCGGTATGGGGGTCGTCTACCGCGCTCGGCAGAAGGGACTCAACCGGGTGGTGGCCGTGAAGGTTCCCCGCTCGGGCCAGCTCACGACGCCGGCGGAAGTGCGCCGCTTCCACCACGAGGCGGAGGCGGCGGCCCGGCTGGACCACCCGAACATCGTGCCCATCTATGAGGTCAGCGATCACAATGGCCAGCCCTTTTTCAGCATGAAGCTTGTTGAAGGCGGCAGCCTGGCTGCCCGGCGGGATAGCTTTGCCGGCGATGCGCGGGCAGCGGCACGGTTGCTGGAGACGGTTGCCGGGCCGTCCAGCACGCTCACGAGCGCAGCGTCCTGCACCGCGACCTGAAGCCGGGCAATATCCTCCTCGACGATGCGGGCCAGCCCCACATCACCGATTTCGGGCTGTCGCGATGGACCGAGGGGGACAGCGACCTGACGCAGTCCGGCAGCTTATCGGCACGCCGCTCGTACATGGCTCCCGAGCAGGCCGCCGGCCGCCGCGGCAGCGTCACCATCGCGGCTGATGTCCATGTGCCAGGAGCCTGTCCGAGAATTAGTCCCTACTCCCCCCTGGGAGTCGGTTATTCCTCTATATTTACCTTTTAAGACCTCTTAAGTTACACTGGGTGCGCAGCGGTAGCGCCACAGTTTGAGCAGATTGTGCGTCCGACACACCAGACACCCTTCTCCGCCGATCTTCAGCAGGCCACGCAACGAGAAGCGGCGGAAGCCCCGCGCCCCTTTGATCTGCCCGAACACCGGCTCGACAATCGTCTTCCGCTGCGCGGACAACTGCTTCCCCGCCGCTGTCCGCCGCTTGGCTTGCATCTTCTCCTTGGCCGTCGCTCCCGCGGGCAACGCTTCCGTCGTTGCCGCCACTGGCCCCTGATTGTGCTTCGGACGCCCCGTGGCCCTGTGCGGGTCAAAACCCCGTGCCTCCAGCCCCGCCGCTGCCTGCTCCCTGTGGTAGCCGCTGTCCAACGGCGCCGGAATCTTCGACACCGCACCGCTGGCGTCCGTGGGCCGTTCCACTCCGGCCTGCTCCAGGTTGGACCGCGTCGCCTCCGCCAACGGCAGCGCCTGCTCCTTGTCGTTGACCGCATCCGTCACGAAACAGGCCACGATGATCTGGCTGGATCCCTCCACGCTCACCTGGGCGTTGACCGCGTAATCCCCGCCCTTGTTGCTCTGCGGCATCATCTTCATTTCCGGATCGCTGAAACGGCACTGCGCCTTGTCCGCCGGTATCGCGCTGACCGGCGGGGGTTCCTTGCCACGCCGCTTCTGGCCGCGTCGCTGCCGTTCGGCCTCCGCCTCCGCGCGACGCTGCTTCTCGGCCGCGGCCCGGGCCTGCTCCTCCAGACGCCTCTTGGCGGCCTCCATCACGGCCAGGCGGCCCTCACGCCGCTTGAGTTCCGCAGGCAACTCATCGCCACGACGGCTGCCGTGGACGGCATCTTCCGCGGCGTCGGTCTGCTCCGCCTGTGCCAACAGCGTCTGGATCTCTTCCTTCAAACGGGCTTCTTCCTTTTGCACGTAGCCGCAGCTCAGGGCCTTGTGACGCGACGCCTGGCCGCTGAACGTGCTGCCGTCGAAGGCCAGGTTGCCCAGGCGAACCAGGCCCGCCTCCGCCGCCAAACGAAGCACTTGCACGAACAGCTCCGCCAAGCAGTGCAAGTGCTCCTTGCGGAAGTCGCTGAGGGTGCGGAAGTCGGGGCGGTCGATGCCGACGATGGCCAGGAAGGCGAGGTTGCGTTCGCACGCCCGGGCAATTGTGCGGCTGGAAGAGACGCCGATACAGGAGGCGTACAGCAGCAGACAGACGAGCATGGCCGGTTCGAAGGGAGGGACGCCGCGTGTTTCCGCCTCGTAGGAGGCGTAGAAGTCCTCCAGGTCCAGGTGTTCGACGACATCGAGCAGAAAGAAGACCAGGTCGTCCTCGGGCAGACGGCCGTTGGGGGAGAAGTTTTGCTGCCGGTAGTCCCGGGGATTCCAGGGACGATACTTCTTGTGCCGTACCACCATGACCCACCTTCCTCCCCGAGCACGCTACGGGTTCACCCGGCTTTCCTTGCCCTTCCCTTGACCTGATCTCCTCCCTCATAGAATAAGCGACTGCCGTTACTCGGACAGTCTCCTAGAAATCGAAGCCCCGTAAACGGGGCTGCCAGGCATTCAACCCTGAGCGTCCAGCACCGGCTCCCAGAACTGGCGCAGGCGCTGCCAGCGGCGTTCAACGGTGCGCAGGCCGTAGCCGAGCCGGTGGGCAATCTCCACGGCGGTGTAGCCGGCCAGCAACTCCTGCGCCGCGCTGCGCAGATCGTCGCCGGGCAGCAGCGCCAGCAGACGGCGCAACTGATCGGCCACCTCGGCGGCCAGGGCCGGGTCGGGCGCGGCACCGGCCAGCAAATCCAGGTCGGCGGCGGGCAAGTCGAGTAGATCGGTGGCGGCGACCGTACGGCGACTGTCGCGGAGATCGCGCGTCTCGTGACGGGCCAGATTGCGGGCGTGGCGAACGGTGATGGTCAGCAGCAGACGCCACAGATCGTGGCGATTGGAAAGGTGCGGAAAGCGGCCGACGGCGGCGCCGGCGAAAACTGGCGAACGCCGATAGGGCCACGTCCTCCTCGTCGGCGGCGCGGCGGACGTGGGCGGCCAGATGCTGACGGGCCAACTCCACCAGGCGCGTGAAATAGCGCTGCCAGAGCAAATCGGCGGCCGCAGCGTCACCGGCTTGCATCGCCGCCAACCACGTCGTCACGGACGAAGAAGGAGGCATGAGACGGCCTTTGAGGAGTGGCTTGCACGAGTTAATCAGTATAAAGCCGACTCCCAAGGCCGTCCAGTAACTTCCAGTTGAAGCAGCGATGCGGAGTCAGGGCAAGGGGGAGGAATGGGCGGGCAGTTCAGGGCAACGAGAGCGGGTCGGAGGTCCGGCAAAGGCGGTGCAGAGCCGCCCCCGGCCTGCGCCAGGTTTTTTTGCTGCTCGTGCCTGTTCTCCTCCGGGTTGCTGTGTCTGCCTCTGCTCTGCGCACCGGCTAACTACTGTCCAGCCGAATCTGCATCTTGCCCGCCTTGGCGAACACCTCGGCAGGCCACATCAGGTTGCGCAGGCTCTCCACCAGGAACTCCGCTATGTTCTTCAGGCTACCCAACAGGGCCACCGCCGACTTCTTCCCTGCCTGACTGCGCCAACGCCCGCAGCAGGCTCCCCTTCTCCAGCAACTGCAACAGAATGTGCGCTATCTGCAACAGCAGATAATACGCCCCGAAGTGGTCCCCCTCGCTGTAGGCATGCTCCAGGTTCAGCTCGCTGTTCTTCTGCACGTTGAAGCCCTGGTTCTCCTCCACCCAGCGCACCCGACCCGCTCCCCACACGATTCGTTGCACCGTCGCCTTGCTCACCACAAGGTCGGAACTCACCAGCCACGCCCACTCCGACTTCTCCCCCTTGGGTCCCTCGCCTTGGTACTGGATCGCTTTCAGCTTCCACGCGCGTTTGTCGCTGTCGGTGTAAGGCAGCTCGTCCACCCAGCGGTATTCGTGTCGCCAGCCGTCCGCACTCACCTCCAGGCAATTGGCCGGGCACAGCGTCAACAGCGTCTGGAACTCTTGCCACAAGGTGGGGATGCTGCCCTCCTTGAAGACGATGACGTACGACACGTCGAAGTCCTTGCCCAGTTGGAAGCCCGCGCCGCACGCGGACAGGGCGTCCAGCGACAGGCACAGCCGCAACTGCGGAAAGTCCTGGCGTATCTTCACCAACGCCCGCCGCGACGCCTTCAGCTCGCAGTCCTGCTTGCGTTTCTCCTGGCCCGCCCTGGACGGGGTCGTTGGCCCCGTCGCGGTTGTCGATGAACTCGCTGCCCAGCGACAGGGCCATCCCCGCCGGCCCCAGGACCTTGGCTTCCAGCACCTGGTGGCAGTACAGCGTCTGTTCCCCGCAGCTGCCGGGTCAGGCAGTGCTCGCAGTGCCGCTAGCGGAAGACGAGGTAGCCCGTGCCGTCCATGCCCAGAACGAGTCGGCCCTGGACACGGGCCGCGTCCAACACCCTCATGCGGATCAGCCGCTTCATCGTCCGGGCACGCAGGTCGGCGACCGGATCGGCAGCCGATTCGGCCCAGGTAGTCGTCCAGGGTATCGTTGCAAGGGAGGCTGTCCTGGTCGGTCCGGGCCAGGCGGTTGAGGTTCTCCAGGACAGCCGTGCCCGCTTCGCGATACTGGAAGTCGAGCTGGCGCCGGCTGCCGAGTTTGCCGACGAACAGCAGGATGCCGTACCAGAGCAGGAAGCGGCGGTGGTAGACGACCCGGTCCTGGCAGCGCGGGTCGGGGAGCCTTGTCGAGCCAGATGTTGAAGTCGGGGAAGAAGTGGCGGACGGTGCGGGCGAAGGCGGGGCCGACGTTCAAGGACGGCCGGCCTTGCGGCGTTCTGTGCTGGGTGTGGGTGCGGATCAGGGCCACGGTCAGCTGGTGAATCTCCGCCAGCAGGGTCTTGAGGCGTTTGTGTTCGTCAATCCATGAGCGGACGTCTTCAAGGAGGTCAAGGGGGACGTAAACGGTCCGTGTCTTGCCCTGGACCTTGTAGGTGAGGTGCCAGGCAGAGTGCAGGGCTCGCCGTGGTAGCAGTGGCAAGCCGGTCCGGCCGCAGTGCTTGGTGGTCTGCACCAGGCTGGCGGCCAGAACCGGCTTGCCGCCGGCGAGCCTGGCCCAGCCGGCCGTCCAACATGCGGCGGATCTGGGTCGGGTGCTCGGGCATTCGCATGCCCTGCTCCCTCAAGGGGATATGGCAATCTATGGAGGCGTATCTTCACTTATCCGAAATCGGCCGAAAAACCAGAGTGCGAAGAAAAAAAGTGGCGATCAGGAAGGCACCTGGCCGCTAGATGACCGTTTCACAAGTTCGCCGCCACTCGTTTGTAGCCGCATTCGCCAGAATGCGGGCGTGCTCCCCGCATTCTGGCGAATGCGGCTACGGGTCACTGGCGAGGAACTTGTGAAACGGTCATCTAGTGTAGACTGCCAAAGGACTTCCAACTACCCGGAAGTGCGAAGAATTCCTCACTCCTCATCGCTGCAGTTGAAGCGAGGCGGATGCGCTGTTCGATCCCCCGCTTATTGCAGTGGTTGGGTGGGGTCTCGCCGCGGCTTCCCCCATGCGTCCCTGTGTTTTCCTGGGTCGGCGAGACACCGTTCCCCTCTTTTGCGGATTTTTCACCCAGCAGCGGTGAGGAATCGGGGTTTCCTCGCACCTTGCGGCTGATGGTGGTGTCGTATGAGGCTTGCCGGCTGTCCAAGTCATTTCTACGATGAATGGAGTGGGAAGACAACCTTTTTCTATTGCCCCAGGCAGATGCGAGGCCCCATGGACGATCTGAAAACCTTCTGCTGTCAGAACGCGGAGTGCGCCGCCTACGGCCAGCGTGGCCTCGGCAACCTGCGTGTCTGTTTCCGCAACGGCCTCAACAAGGAACGCCGCGTCCTCGCCTGCCGCACCTGCCAACAGCGCTTCAGTGAACGCAAAGGCACCGCCCTGTATCGCTGCAAGCTTCCCGACGGCAAAGCCCTGTCGGTTCTGCCAGCGCCTCCAGGAGAGTTGCGGCGTGCGCCAGACCAGCCGCCTGGTTGGCGTCAACAAGAACACTGTGGTACGCCTGGCCGTGGTGGCCGGCCAACACGCCAAGGACGTCCACGACGAAATCGTGGCTTTTTCCCCCTCAGACCCGTGAGGTGCAGTTCGACGAGAAGTGGTCCTTTGTTGCCAAGAAGGAGAAGCACTGTGACCCGGACAAGGCCGCTGATCGGCAGCAAGGCGACAACTGGGATCATGTGGCCTTTGACCCGGAACATCGCCTGGTGGTGAGCGTGGTGCCCGGTAAACGCACGGAGGACAAGACCCACGAGTTGGTTCAGGATTTCCGCGCCCGCACGGGTGGACGGCTCATGAACCTGATGACTTCCGACGAGTATCCCGTCTACAAGACGGCGATCTTCGAGGCCTATGCCGTCACACAGGAGCAACCACGCACCGGAAGGCCGGGGCGTCCTCGCAAACCGAAGAAGATCCTGCCCAAGAAGCTGAAGTATGCCACCGTGCATAAGGAACGGGAGAACGGCCGTGTGGTCAAGGTGACGACCCGTGTGGTGTTTGGGACGCTGGTAGCGGTGCTGGCCGCTCTGGCGGTGTCGCTGGTGAGCAAGGTGGTGAACACGGTCTTCGTAGAGCGGCACAACGGCAGCGACCGCAACCGGAATCGCCGCAAGGTGCGGAAAACGTGTTGCTTCTCCAAGGACTGGCGAGTCCATGAGGCGATGACCTACTTCACGATGTACAGTTACAACTTCTGCTGGCCGGTGCGAACCTTGCGGAAGAAGGTGGGCCGGAAGAAGTACGAGCCGCGTACGCCGGCCATGGTGGCGGGACTCACCGATCACGTTTGGACCATCCAAGAATGGGCCACCTACCCGGCTAGAAAACGTAACAGAGATGGCTAATGGATCTTTATAGGCGGCAACTCAGATACGACACCACCCGGCTGATCTTGTGAACGAATAAGCAGCCCCTGCGCTGCCTGTGGCACCTTCCCAGCCGCTGCTCTCTTCTCGCACCTGTACTTTCCGCCCTCTTTCCGCTAAATCTTCCTACGCCTTCTACTCGCCCGGCCTTTTTCTGGTAGTGCCATGCGCATCCCCGACCACCCCACTCTCCTCCGCCGCATGCTCCAACATCGCCTCAAGAAGCTCGCCACTGCTTCGCCGATCCTGGCCGCCTCGTTCGGCACCTACACGCATCGCTGCGGCCGGTCCACCTGCCGCTGCCACCACGGCGGTCCCCTGCACCACGGCCAACACCTCACCTTCAAGGAGAACGGCAAGACCCGCTCCGTCTACGTCCCCAAGGAACTGCTCCCCGAGGTCCGCTCATGGCTCGCCGAACACCAACGCCTCAAACAACTCCTCAAGGAGATCCATCCCCTGACGGTAGCGCTGCTGCGGGCTCAGGCACGCTTCCTGAAACTCAAGGCCGGGCGTCCCTGATTGCCGGCCGCGCTCTGGTGCAGACCGTCCGTCACTGCTTCCCCGACTTCAACGCCTGGCTGGACCGCCTGCCCGATACGCGCGTCCAGGAGGCCTGTATTTATGACCGCCGTTTCCTGGCCTGGTGGGGGCTGCAGTTGTACCTGCTCCAACTCGGCTCCCGTCGGCAACTCGATTTCGAGTTGCGTGAGGCTGGTCCCGGGGTGCTCGCCAACCTCAACCGCCTGGCCGAAACCACGCAGACGACCCTGCCTGTCCACGACACCCTCGACCACTTCGTCGGCCACGTGAAATTGGCTGGCGGGGAGCAACTGCGCAGCCGCTGCGTCCAGCGCTTGCTGCGCATGAAGGCCCTCGATGCCGCCCGCTTGCTGGGTCAGCCGGTGCTGTTGCTCGACGCCACGGGCCTGCTCTGCTTCCACCAGCGGCACTGCGAGCAGTGCCTGACGCAACGTCACGGCGAACAGATGCTGTACTTCCATCACGTCCTGGAAGCCAAATTGCTGGGGCCGGGCGGCGTCGTGGTCTCCCTGGGCAGCGCGTTCATCGAGAACGCCGATGCCGCCGACGCCCAGGGCAAAAGCGCCGAGGAGGTCAAGCAGGACTGCGAGTTGAAGGCGGCGCAGCGGCTGTTGCCGCGGCTCAAGAAGGACTACCCGCAACTGCGCTTCGTGTTGGCCGTGGACAACCTGTACGCCTGCGGCACGCGGTTCGCCCTGGTCCAGGAGCTGGGCTGGTCGTTCGTGGTGACCTTCAAGGAGGGACGCACGCCGGCCTTGTGGCGGGAATACCGGGCGTTGCTGCCGTTGTGCCCGGAGAACACCCTGAGGCGCACCTGGGACGACCGGGTGCAGGAGTTCCGCTGGGTGAAGCGACGGGCCTACGAGGACAGCGAAGGCCGCTCGTGGCAGCTCAACGCCCTGGAATGTACCGAGCGTACGACGGCGGACGGCGCCGAGCACTACTTCGCCTGGCTGACCGGGTTGCCGGTAGGCCGCAAGACCGTGGAAGATATAGCTCAGAAAGGAGGGAGGTATAGATGGAAGATTGAGAATGAGGGGTTCAACCGCCCGAAGAACAGCGGCTTGAACCTGGAGCACGTCTCCAGCAGCGACCCGGAGAAGTGGAAGGTCTATTACCTGTTGTTGCAAATCGCCTTCCTGCTGACGCAACGGCTGGAGCGGGGGAGCCTGCTGCGGCGGCTGGCGGCCGAGGCGGGACGGCCATTCTGGAAGCTGTTCGGCAGCTTGAAAAAGGTGGCGCGGCGGCTGCTGGACAGCGTGCGTTTCATGGCCTGGGAGGCGTCCTGGTTCGACCTGCGCCAGGCGGAGCAGTTGCGCATCGAACTGGACAGCTCGTAGACGTAGGGGCGACAGGCCTTCTCCGGGTGACGCAGCATCTTCCACAGAGGTTCCGCAGAGGCCGCCGTAAGGCGGGGGCGTCCGGATTGCGCCGCGGGCGCTACCGAGCCGCCCGCGCAACTGCGCCGCCCGGCGCCTGCCACGCCGGTTCTTTGGCCCTGGCGGTTGGCAATTGCGTTTGCTTTCGTCGCCGACTTGTATAACATAGATCGTGGAGTTGTAGTGTAATCCACATCGGCTCCGGTCAAGACGCTCTGATCAGCGTCGTCGGACGACTAGATGAGGGGCAACCCGGCCGTGCCAGCGGCAATGATGGGGGGGCCCGTTGACGAGTAAGCCGACGTGGTGGAACACCTTGAGGTGTTCCACCACGTCGGCTTTTTTGCTTTCGGCGACGCGGGATTCGCAACCGGCCGACGCACGGACAATCGGTCGCCCGTTCGCCGCGACCTGCTCGCGGTCGAGCGCTGAGCTGGCCACTGCTTCACAAGCGCCATCAGCGAGGTTACCAAGATGCTGAACGTCATCGAGCAGGGAGACCCCCACGCCGCGAGCCAGCTCCTGCCGTTGGTCTACGAGGAACTGCGCCGGCTGGCGGCGAGAAGTTGGCCCACGAAAAACCGGGGCAGACACTCCAGCCCACGGCTCTGGTCCATGAAGCCTACCTGCGGCTCGTCGGCAACCGGGGGGGCAACAATGGGATGGCCGCGGGCACTTCTTCGCGGCCGCGGCCGAGGCCATGCGGCGGATCCTTGTCGAGCGCGCACGCTCCAGGGCGACCCTCAAACGCGGGGGGAAAAGCCAGCGCCTCGATCTCGACCAGATCGAACTCGCCTGCGACGACCGAGCGCACGAACTGCTCGCCCTGGATGAGGCGCTCCAGGAACTCGAGCGTCACGATACTCAGGCGGCCCAACTGGTCAAACTCCGCTACTACGCAGGACTGACGCATCAGCAGGCGGCCGAAACCCTCGGGATCCGCCGCCGCGCCGCCGATCACTTGTGGGCGTTGGCGCGGGCGTGGCTGTACCAGCAGATCGGCGAAAAGTAGCCCGGCGCGGTTTTTTCCTTCGGCCTGCGTGCAACGCGGGGTCGTTTCTCGCATTGAGAGGTAGACGAGAGGCTCGCACCGACGGCGAGAAACCGCATCATGGCCACCGCGGAACCAAAACCTGGCAGAAAGCTGCCCCCCACGCCGGCACCCGCCGAGCGCCTCTGACGTTGGGGGACAGGCCGCAAGAAAGTCAGCGCGCCGATCAAGAGGTTCAACGGCAAGCAACCGTTCCGCCCTGTCCACGGCCCCGGTCGCGAGGAGACGTTTCTCCGCGGCGGCAGGGCTGAGTTCCGCAGCCCTCAAAGGAAGCTCGATCATGAGAAGTGCGTTCAACGCCGATTTCCACGAAGCCTAATTCCTCACACACCTCGTGGTGATCGCCTGGCTTTTTTGGCCTGAGCCGCGTTCTCGTGTGAGCCTTTTCCTGTCGAGGCGAGCCACTTCCGCGCTCTTCCTCCCGAACCGCGATGCGCTCTTGCCCCGACAAGATGCCATTGCTGGCCCTTTTCTTGTGGCTCGCGGCTCTCTCCGAGCGTTTCCGACTCGCTTGAGCGGCACGGTTTCGCTATCCTGCGGGAGCGGATCCCTCACCGAAAAGACTCACAGCCAGGAAAGCCGTTATGGACGACACCCTTTGTCGCCGTTTCTTCCTTGAACCTGCGGACGAGTCCCAGCGCCTCTACGAGGCCCTGCGTGCCGTCTTCGTCGAAGGCTGCCCGCAGAAGGAGGTCGCTGAACGCTTCGGCCTTGGCTTTGACGCCTTCCGACAGCAGGTGCATCAATTCCGGACCGCTTGTGCTGCCGGACCGCCTCCCCCCTTTTCGCCCCGCGCCGCGCGGCCGCCCCCCCGCGGTCCCGCAGCCGCTGACGCGACCCGAGCGTCCCGCCATCGCTGACTGCCGCACGCGGAGTTGGGCGCCGGGCTACCGTGTCCAGACCCGCTACGCGGGTCTGTTCCTCTTCCTGCCCTTGCTCGCCCGGCTTCAGTTCGACCAACTGGTCCGCCAAGCCCACTACCCCGGCTCGTCTATGATCCCCGCCCCGCCGCCTTGCTGAGCCTGTTGGCGTTGAAGCTCCTCGACAAGGAACGCCGCAGCCACATCGACGACTTCAGCTTCGAGGAGGCGTTGGGTTTCTTTGCCGGCCTCAACGTCCTGCCGAAAAAGTCCTACGCGACCGCCTACTCCTACCAGACCAGTCGGGCGAACCAACATGCCCTCCTGGCTGGTTGGGTCCGCGCCTTGTCCGCTCTGCTGTTCCCGCAGCCCGAGGCCTTCTCCCTCGATTTCCACGCCATCCCCTACCGCGGCGACGATGCCGGTCTGGAGCGGCACTACCTCCCCCGGCGGGGGAAAGCCGGCGCGAGTGTATTGACGTTCTTTGCCCTGGAGAACGACAGCCGCGTGCTTTGCTACGCCAACGCCAACCTCACTCGCGCCGAGCAGCCCGGCGAGCCGTTGCGCTTCGTGGACTTTTGGCACGAGTTGACGGGGTCGGACCCGCAGTGGCTGTATCTCGACTCCAAGGTCATGACTTACCCCGACCTGTCGGCCCTGAACCAACGCGGCATCTGGTTCGTGACGATCCGGCGCCGTGGGGCGGCCGTACTCCGCCGCCTGCGCCGGTTGCCAGCGAGCGCCTGGCAGAAGGCCGTAATCGATACGCCCAAGCGCTGCCACCAACACATCCGCTACGTGGACGAATGGGTCCACTTCCTGGCTACGGCGGGGAGATCCGGCAGCTCGCCGTGACCGGGCTGGGCCGGGAAGAGGCAACGCTCTTCTTGTCGAACAACGCGGCGCAGACAGGGCGGGGCCTGATCATCCGCTACGCCGGCCGCAATCGGGTGGAAGATGGACTCGGCACAGCGGTGAACTTCTTCCATCTGGACTGCTTGGCCAGTGAAGTCCGGCTGAACGTGGATGTGGACACCGCGCTGACGGTCCTGGCCAACGGCTGCTACCGCTGGTTAGGTAAACAGCTGCGGGCTTCGAGAAGGCCGCGCCGAAGCAGCTCTTTCGGCGGTTTGTGGAGACGGCCGGCCTGGTGGAGGTCGAAGAAGAGCGTGTGGTGATCCGGTTCGACAGGCGTAGCCACAACCCCATCCTCCGCGAGGCGGCGTTCGATCGAGACCGGCTACCCGTTCCATGGCTAGGAAACCGCTCTGTTTCGTTCCTCTATCCATAATAGGACCGCATGTGAGGAATTAGGCTCCGTGGAAATCGGCGTTCAAAGGTGACGTGGTGAAGATCATCATCGCAATCGTGGGGGTTGTCGTAGGGTTCCTGGTTGGGGTCGTCGGCTGCGTGGCGCTCGACTCCTGGTTCAGTCCGCCTGGGACAATGTTCGGGGCCCGCGATGAACTTGGAATCAGCCACGAGATTCTTCCCCTCATCGTGGGCATCATCGGGGCCATCGGCGGGGGCATTGTGAGCTACTCCCTGTGGGGCAAACGCCCTCAGTCATCCGCGTGATGCTCTTGCCTCGCCGGACGGGCCAGTGTGGCCCTCGGTGCGTCCTCGATCACGGCCGGGCCGCCTGATCCGGCCGAGATTGAACGGCTCCTCCGCCAACTCGGGAGCGAGAAGTTCGTCCAGCGCGAGGCCGCGACGGCCGCTCTCGACAAGATCGGCGAGCCGGCCTTGGAGAACCGCACGCCCGACGGGGTCGAGTGACCGGAAAAACGGAGAGTGTGCCTGTCCCGCCTGAGTACCAGGCTGGAAAAGGGTCGGGATTGTTTCCTCTCTTTACGGCCAGGGCGCCTCGCGGAGCCTGTCCGGTATCGACGGCTTTCGAGACCTGATCGGCAGCATTCGCCGCGCCCGCGGCTTTTGCCTGGCCGCCGTGGTGACACCCTTCGCCCCGAAGGATCCTGTGATGATTCGACCACTCGCGCCTCATACTAATCCTGGCAGCCGCGGCCCTTCCCGGCCCCGCGCCGGCGCAGAACCCCGGCGTGGACCTCATCCCCGCGGACGCGCTGGCCGGCTTCGCCATCAAGAACCTCGACGACCTCCTCGCCAAGGGCGACAAGCTGGCCAAGGATCTGAAGATCCCGGAGAACCCGTTGGTTTGGCTGACTGACCTGTTCAAGTTGTTCAAGCTCGAGAAGGGCATGAACAGGAAGGGGTCGGCCGCCGCCGTCATCCCCAACCTCGAAAAACTCAAGGTCCAGCTCAAGAGGCCCCCCTTCCTGCACGACCCAAAAAAAGACCTGGAAACGGTCTTCAACCACCTCGTGGTGATACTCCCCGTCGCGGACGCCGACGCCATCGCCTCCAATTTCGGCTTCAAAAAAGGCGAGTGGAAGCTCGGGACCGTCAAGAGCCAGAAGTTCGACAAGGTTTTCAATCGCGAGATCAAGTTGCTCCTGACCGAGCGCTCCTCTACCTCAGCCCCACGGAGGCAGCGATCAAGGCCGTCCGTGAGTCAAAGCCGCTGCCCGGCGCCTGAGCGAGGCCCAGGCCAAGTCACTCCGGGACGCCGACGCCGCCCTTCACCTGGGGCCGCTCGCGCTGGGGGACAAGCTGTGGGGGGCCCTCCTGGCGGACGTCGAGAGGAACTTGCTCCTGGGCGACCCGGACGACGACGCGATCGTGAAGCAAGCGACCGCGGCCGCCAAGGAAATCCGCAGCGGCACGCTGGCGCTGAGAGTCAAGGACGGCTTGACGTTCGATTTCATCCTGTCGTTCACGAAGAAGGACGGTGCGGCGGCGAAGTTCCTGACCGTGATGCGCGGCGGGCCGGGCACGTCGGACCTGAACGGACTGCCGGCCACCCGCGGTCGCGGCCTACGCCGCCAAGGGGGACGGCACGCGCAACGCCCATCAGGCCCGCGTGCTCTTCAAACTGATCTTGAAGGCCGTCTTCGGCCTCGACGTGCATCTGCAAGGCGGCGACCGCAAGAAACTCCTCGCGGCCTTCGACGTGCTCTACAAGCACCTCCGGGGCAGCCGGGCCGCCGTGTACGCCGTGGACGCGAAGAAGGCGGGGAAAGTCGGCCAGGTCGCGATGGTCGTGATTCTCGACCTCGACAACCCGGCGGAACACCTGTCGGGCTGGAAGAACTTCATCGAGGTGGCCAATAAGACCTCGCTGAAGGTCAACCGGGACGCCAAGAAAGCGCCGCGGTTCTCCTTCACCCCGGGCGAGGAGAAACTGGACGGCCTGGCGGTGGACGTTCTGGCGATGGAAAACCCGAAGCTCGACAAGGGAGAACGCGACTGGAATATCAAGGCGCGGGGGCCGGACTGGGACAAGATCAAGATGGTGACGGTGGGCAAGCAAATCGTCGCCGCTCTTCGGCTCGTCCGACATGGATCTGCTCCGCGCAGCGGTCAAGAACGTCAAGGAGGGCAACAAGGGTCTCGCAGACAACAAGGCGATGGCGGCCCAACTGAAGACGCTGCCGGCCGAGCGCAAGATCGAGTTCCACGGCCAGGGTGGCTTCCTCGCCGCGTTCGCCCAGCGCATGCCGGCGAAGGAACCTGTCAATTCGTGGGTCTCCGCGGCGCTGGTCGTGGAGCCGGACCGCCTGCAAGTGCGGGTGCGCTTGCCGCTCGCGGAACTGAAGGCGCTGTCGAAGCAAGGCGCACGGCGGCGTTAAGGCGGCTTCAGAGAAAACGCTGGGCCAGGGTGGCGGCGTCCTTTGGAGTGCGGTGCTCGGCACCGCTTTCTTTCTTTGCTTGTTTCTTCCTTTTCCTTTGCTTGGGCGGCGGGAAAGCAAAAGAAAGAAAGCGGTGCCGAGCACCGCACTCCAAAGGACGCCGCGAGGAACGTGGCCCAGACGATTTCCTGAAACCGCCTCAGGGGCATGACAGCCAGGTCTCTTCCGTGGCCTTCAGTCCGACGGCAAGCTCCGACGGATTCGGTCGCTGGCGTTCCCTGCTTAAGTCGAGCGACTCGTCCGGTAACCCGGCTCCAGGGGAGCCGGCGGACTCACGCACGCCACGCATGCGGCAACTCGATCTCAGGCGGATTTGGAGAACGTGATGCCTGAAACAGAAATCATGCCCCGTTGCCCGCCGATGCAAGCGGACCGCATCCGCGTTGCCATCGCCACCGAGGAAGACCGGGCCACGATCTACCGGCTGCGCCACTCCGTCTACGCGCGTGAATTGCGGCAGCACCCGGAAAACACGGCGGGGGAACGAGACTGTAGCATCATCAGTGCAGCCCATTGGATCGGCTTGGGCTTCCTCCCCGTGAATTCTGCGGCGTTCGCAGCGGATACGGTGGCCGCCAGGTCACGATGAGTGCAGTCAAGACGGTACGCCCGCGAAATCTCGGGAAAACCCGAGGAAACAAGCCTTGCGCCTCCGCCCGGCCTGCACTGATGGTGCTACAGTCTCGGGGGAACTCACCGACCCCCTCGACCCCTTCAACCTGTATATCGTTGCCGAACTCGGGGGCGAGGTCGCCGGCTTTGTGAGCGTGATGCCCCCCGGCCGGTCGTACTCCATCGACAAGTACCTGACCCGCGGCGAGTTGCCCTTCCCCTGCGACGGCGGCCTGTACGAAATCCGCCTCCTGACGGTCCTCCCCGAGTATCGCCAGAGTACCCTCGGCGCGGAGCTGGCGGGCCTCCTCATCTACGCCGCGTTCCGCTGGGTCGAAGCGGCAGGCGGGCGGCGCATCGTCATTATCGGCCGGCGCGAACTCCTGGGACTCTACCGCAAGGTCGGCCTGGAGCCGCTCGGGCGGCAGATCCAGTCCGGCGCGGTCATCTTCGAGTTGATGAGCACCCCCTGGCCGAGTTGCGCCGGCAGGTTCCCCGCTACGCGGACCTGCTCCGCTACGTCGCCCCCCGGGTCGAGTGGCAGCTCGGCATGCCCTACGAGTTCCCTGTGGCGTGCGCCCACGGCGGGGCCTTCTTCGAGGCCATCGGGGTCGAGTTCAACCACCTGGAGCGGCGCAAGACTGTCATCAACGCCGACGTGCTGGATGCGTGGTTCCCCCCGCTCCCGCCGTGACGGCGGCCCTGCGGGACGACCTGCCCTGGATCCTCAGCACGTCTCCGCCTGCGGACGGTGCCGGTCTGGTCAGCACCATCGCCCGCGTCCGCGGCGTGGCGCCGGAGTGCGTTCTGCCGGGGGCCGGCTCGTCCGCCCTGATCTTCCTGGCACTGCGGCACTGGCTGACGCCGGCTTCGCGCGTGCTGCTCCTCGATCCGACGTATGGCGAGTACCTCCACGTGTGCCGGCAGGTTGTCGGCTGTGCCGTGGACCGGCTGGCCCTGAGGAGGGAGGACGGCTACCGGCTCGACCCGGGCTCTGGGGGACCGCCTGTCTGCCGGCTACGACCTGGTTGTGCTGGTCAACCCGAACAACCCCACGGGGCAGCACCTCCCTCGGGAGTCGCTGGAGGCGGTGCTGCGGTCCGCTCCCGCGCGGACGCGAGTCTGGGTGGACGAGGCCTATGTGGACTACGTCGGGGCCGATCAGTCGTTGGAGCGCTTCGCCGCCGGAACCCCGAACGTGGCCGTGTGCAAGTCCCTGTCGAAGGGGTACGCCCTCAGCGGAGTGCGGCGCTGCATACCTGTGCGCCGGGTCGCAACTGCTGGAGGAGTTGCGGCTGCGGACGCCCCCCTGGGCCGTGAGTCTGCCTGCCCAGGTGGCTGCCGTGCTGGCACTACAGGCGCCGGACTATTACGCGGCCTGCTACCGGGAGACGCATCGTCTGCGGGCCAGCCAGGTCGAAGGACTCCGGGTGGTCTGCCCCCGCATGGAGGTGGTTCCCGGCACAGCCAACTTCGTGCTCTGTCATCTGCCCGAGGAAGGCCCCGATGCGGCCGCGGTTGTGAGCCAGAGTCAAGCTCGGGGACTGTTTATCCGAGATGTGAGCGGGACGGGGACGGCTCTCGGCAGGCACACGCTTCGCATCGCTGTCAAGGGGGAAGCGGTGCAGGAACGGATTCTCGGCATCCTGAAGCAGATCGTCCATCCTTCGAGATAATGGGAAGTCGCATCGCCTCCGCCAACGACGGCAGAAGGCTGCGAGCATGCCGCCGCCGGCTGCTGAACGAGGTTCTTGGACACATGTGGAAGTGGAGAGTCTTTATGGAAAGTCGTATGCAATTGTGGGCCCGTATTGCTTTGGGAGCCGCGCTGGCCCTCGTTGGCCTGGGTTTCCTCATGATGTTGTATGGAGTAAGTCATGCCGATGGTGGCGAAACGTCAAGTATCCTGCCATTGCGGGTTCTGGACGTTCTGTCTGAGATCACCGCCGTTCTGGCAATTCTCGCCAATCTGCTGGCGTTTTGCCTGGCTCTGAGTTGCCGGCTCAAGGGCGCTAACAAGGTTCCGTGGGTAGTGCTTTCGATTAGCAGCTTGGGACTCTGTTACTGCGTGTATTTTGTCCTGGCGGCGTGCGGTGTAGTGGCCTGAATTAACGAGCGCTGGCGCCATTGCGATCATGACGACCATTCCCGTTTCATGAAAGAAGGTATCAAATGACGCCGCGCACCGGACTGTATGTTGCCCTCGTCGGCCTGGTCATGGCCGTGCTCTGTCTCGCAACACTCTTCCTCCTGCGTGACTGGAACCCCCCGGGAGCGACCGTGTCCTGGTTATGGACTACGGGTTCATCATTTTCCTGGACTTGGGGATGATCCTCGGCGTCATCGTCATGGCGGTGGGACTGGTGATCGCGTTGAAAAAACAATTTGTTAAACCGTCCTGACCCGCCGTCATGCTTAACAACGACAAGGAATGTAAGCACCTATGAGAACTCCCCCATTAGCTGTGAGCGCAGCGTGTTGCTATTGACCCTGGGTCCGCTCGGCGCGGCGGCGCTCGCGGCCTTGGCGGACGGTGGAACTCTCCGCTGCCGGATGGGGCACGGGCGCGGTGTGGACCGTGCGCTCCAACATGGAGCGTCTGTCAATGCGATCACCTTTTCCCCGGACGGCAAGCTCCTCGCCTCGGGAGTTACCACAGGAGGATCAAGCTCTGGGTTATGCCCGCAGGCAAGGCGGAGGACAACAGACCGAGCGGCCCCATGTCAGGGCACTATTACCCCGGCAAGCAAGAAGCTCACGCGTGTCCGCAGCGCCAGCAAGGGCGGCGGCACGCGCCCCCTTCTGCCGGTCCGGGATCTGCCAGGGGGGGTCTGCCACTTTTTTGCGGAACTGGCAGACCCCCCTGCACCTCTCAATCCCGGTGAAAATCGGGCTGCCGTGTTGCTGCCGGGGGGGTCTGCCAGTTTGCCGACTCCCACCGGGGCGCCGCCGCCCCGGACAGGGGAATGCCAACGGACACTACTTGCAAGCGCGGCCTGGGACAGCGGGGCGGGCCAGGGAAGCCCTGCCGTACACCCGCCGCGCCAGGCGACTGTGATTCTCTTATCCGCCGGGGTAATATCCTCGGTTCCCACCTCGCCTTCGCGGACGTTGACTTGAAATCTGAGAACCTGTTCGATCAGCAGGAGAAGTGACCACGGAACCTCCCGTGCCGTGCGAGGAGCCTTGAACCAAATAGGAGGGGGTAGCGATGAAGACAGACGTGAGACGAAAGCAGCGGATGGTGTGGTTGGGAGTGGCCTGCCTCGGGTTGATGCTGATGGGGCCACTGTCCGCCCGGGAGCCTGAACTGCCGCAACACCCTCAACGGACACACGAACATGGTATCCTCCGTGGCTTTTAGCCCGGACGGCAAGACGCTCGCCTCGGGGAGCGCAGACAAGACCATCAAGCTGTGGAACGTTGAGACGGGCAAGGAGAAGGCCACCCTGGAGGGACACACGGGTCCGCTGAACTCCTTGGCGTACAGTCCGGACGGCAAGACACTGGCTTCGTGCAGCGAGGATAAAACGATCAAGCTGTGGGAGGTGGCGACGGGCAAGGAGAAAGCTACCCTCAAGGGACACACGGAATCGGTGTGGTCTGTGGCGTTCAGTCCAGATGGCAAGACGCTCGCCTCGGGGAGCCGAGACCATTCGATAAAGTTGTGGGACTTGGCGACGAGCAAGGAACAGGCCACCCTCAAGGGACCATGGTCCCTGTGTTCAGAGTGGCGTTCAGTCCGAACGGCAAGACGCTGGCCTCGGTGGGCGGCAGTGTCCGGAACGGGAGGTTCATCCTGTGGGACGTGGCGACGGGAAAGCAGAAGACCACGCTGAAGGGACACACGGGAGAGGTGCTTTCCGCAGCGTTCAGTCCAGACGGCAAGACACTTGCTTCCGGGAGCGCAGACAAGACAATCAAGCTGTGGGATGTGGCGACGGGCAAGGAGAAGGCCACCCTTGAGGGACACACGGGCGAGGAGCATTCCGTGGCGTTCAGTCCGGACGGCAAGACACTTGCCTCGGGGAGTGCGGACAGAACGATCAAGTTGTGGGACGTGCAGACAAACAAGAAGAAGGACAAATGAGTGAGCGGTCCCGCGGAAGGTACAACACTA
The DNA here is from genome assembly GCA_963702275.1 of Candidatus Melainabacteria bacterium. Taxonomy (GTDB): domain Bacteria; phylum Actinomycetota; class Actinomycetes; order Mycobacteriales; family Pseudonocardiaceae; genus DATEPR01. Next base: position 102,809 of record CAVPCF010000067.1, on the reverse strand, counting down.
CTGACCTCTTTTCGCAAGGAACCGAACATCATCTCCTGGCTGCCGCGACTGGATCGCCTGCCTCGTGTTGGTGCTCCCGTTTGTTCCTGTCGTCGCCGAACCCGATGACGCGAGGAAGTTCGTACCGAGGTGATGGCATGGCTGACTGGAACCCCGAAGCGAACGCCATCTTCCTGAAGGCGTCGATCTTCACCCGTCGGAGCAACGCCGGGCCTATCTCGACCGGGCGTGCGGCGACAACATGGCCTTGCGTGCCCGGGTGGAAGCGTTGCTCGCGGCGAGTGAACGTGCCGGGAGCTTCCTGGAAAAACCGGCCGTTGAAAACGTCGCGGCGAAAGCGGACTGGCCGAAAGAGGCGCGGGACGTCTCCCGATTTGCGGCTGAACGGACTGGCACACGCCCGAGTCCGCCGGGCCTCGGCAAGACGCAAGTCGAACAGCCCGGCGAAGGCGAGGCCGGCCAGGCGCTCGACTTCCTGAGCCCTTCGCAACAGCCAGGACTCGCTGGGCCGGCTGGACCATTACGAGGTGCTGGAAGTGGTGGGCCGGGGCGGCATGGGCGTGGTCCTCAAGGCCTTCGACGCGTCGCTGCATCGCGTCGTGGCCATCAAGGTGCTGGCGCCGCAGCTGGCCACCAGCGGCGTCGCCCGCAAACGCTTCACACGCGAGGCCAAGGCCGCCGCCGCCGTCACCCACGAGCACGTCGTCGACATCTACGCGGTCGAGGAGGGCGGCCCGTGCCCTACCTGGTCATGGAGTACGTCGGCGGCGGCTCGCTGCAGGACCGCATCGACAAGGCCGGGCCGCTGGAACTGAAGGAGGTCCTGCGCATCGGCCTGCAGGCCGCGGCGGGCCTGGCGGCGGCCCACGCCCAGGGCCTCGTCCACCGCGACATCAAGCCGGCCAATATCCTGCTGGAGAACGGCGTCGAGCACGTCAAGATCACCGACTTCGGCCTGGCCCGCGCCGTGGACGACGCCAGCCTGACGCAGAGCGGGGTGATCGCCGGCACGCCCCAGTACATGTCGCCGGAGCAGGCCGAGGGCGAGGCCGTGGATCACCGCAGCGACCTGTTCAGCCTCGGCAGCGTGCTGTACACCATGTGTACCGGCCGGCCGCCCTTCCGGGCCGACAACACCATGGCGGTCCTCCAGCGCGTCTGCGAGGACGCGCCGCGGCCGATCCGCGAGATCAATCCCGAGGTCCCCGACTGCCTGGCCGCCATCGTCGCCAAGCTGCACGCCAAGGACCCCGCCGACCGCTTCCAGTCGGCGGCCGAAGTGGCCGAGCTGTTGAGCCGGCACCTGGCGGACGTCCAGCAGCCGGCCCTGGCGACGGGTCCGCGGCCGGTCGGCGGGACGCGGCGGAACTGGGCTCTTGGCGGTCTGGTGCTCCTGGCTCTGGCCGTGGGGCTGGCATCTTCCTGCCGAGCGGACCAGCGGTGCGAGAGACGGACACGCCCCAGCCGGAGGCTCGGAAAGCGACTCGCCCTCCCGGGCCATCGGCCGTCGAAAAGGAGTTCGCCAACTCCGTCGGGATAAAGCTGCGGCTGATCCCGGCCGGCGCGTTCGTAATGGGGTCGCCTGAGACGGAGGCGGGCCACACCGACGAGGAACACTCGCACAGGATCCGGATCACCAAACCCTTCTACATGGGTATCTGTGAAGTGACGCAGCAGGAGTACCGGCGGGTGACAGGCAGCAACGCCAGCTGGTTTTCCCCGACGGGCGGCGGGAAGGACCGGGTGGCGGGCCTGGAAAGCGACCGGCTCCCGGTGGATAGCGTTTCCTGGGACGACGCGGTGGCCTTCTGCCACACGCTGTCGGAATTGCCCGGCGAGAGGGCCGCGAGGCGAGTCTACCGTCTGCCCAGCGAGGCCGAATGGGAGTACGCCTGCCGGGCCGGGACAGAGACGGTGTTCCACTTCGGCAACTCCCTGTCGTCCCGCAGGCCAACTTCGACTGCCGCAGCCCGTACGGCCAGGCCGAAAGGGGCCCCTGCCTCCAGAGGACGACTCCCGTCGGCGGGTACGCCCCCAACGCCTGGGGCCTGTTTGACATGCACGGCAACGTCTGGGAGTGGTGTCAGGACGGCTGGATGGGCGGACTATTACCGGGACAGCCCGGTCGAGGATCCCCGGCCCCGCGAACTGGGCGGCGGGGGCGACCTGCGGCTCCTGCGCGGCGGCTCGTGGTACAGCAACGGCACCGCCTGCCGGGCCGCGTTCCGCAACAAGCAGGCGCCCGACACCCGGAGCTACTACGTCGGCTTCCGGGTCGTGTGCAACGCCCCGGGAGACTCGTGAATCCCAACCAAACGTTCAGGAACCCTTCAGGAGAAACCAACCATGACGGAACCTCGACTCGGCAGGCCAGGTTTCCTGGCCCTGGTCGCGGTCCTTGCCGGCCTGGCGACCGGCTGGGTGGCCGAGTTGCGGGCCGCCGGCGCCCTGCGGGTGCGGGAGCTGCGGACTCAGCGGGTGGGCGACACGACCTTCTTCCAGGTCCGCTTCGAGCCGCCCGCGGACATGGAGAGCGTACCCGTCGGGCCGGGCACCCTGACCCGGCAGCCCCGCCTGGTTCCCCGGGACGGCAAAACGCAGGCGGTATACCACCGGGTCGAAGGGCTCGAGTTCGTCGGCACGTTGCATGGCGAGGGCCGGGCGAAGTTCCTGCTGCTCTACCCTGTCTCGAAGGATCGACTCCCAAAAGCGGAGAAGGAGGAGATGACGCAGGCCTATCAACAGATCAAGGCCGACCTGGATTCCAGGACCAGTTATTACGCCATCGCCGTCGAGCAGCGCGGCAAGGCGGTCGTCGGTTCGCCCGCCTACAAACGGCACGACACACAGGTCCGCCGGCTCAAGAAAGAAGTGGACGATTTGAAAGAGAAACTGAACAAGGCCCAGGACAAGCTCGACGTGATCGGCCCGTCGCCACCGTGGGCCGAGACGCCGGTCGAACTGGACTTCGCCAGGGCCAAAAAAGTCGCCGTCCCGGTCGAGGCGGCCCGGCGCAAGCCGGACCAGCCGCCTGCGGCGGACGACCTGAGAGGACTGTGGGCGTCCGGCCAGGCCGCCTGCTTCGCCCTGCTGGAGGCCCTGTCCCTGACTTCGGGTTCTACGGCTTCGCCCGCGCGGCGACCGGCCGCAAATACCGCGTCCCCGCCCCGGCCCTGCCGAGGCCGCCGGGGGCGGCTGGCCGCCCCGCGCTGGACTCACAGTTGTATGAGATGACGACGGGCGCGACCGCCATCGCCGACGCGCTCCAACTGAAGCGCATGCTCAACTCCAACACCCGGGACAAGGGCGAGCGCAGCGTGGACGTCACGAAAATCCCGGGCATCGACGTCGCCGAACACCCGTGGAAGAAAATGATGGGCGGCAAGAAGCCCTCCGCCGACCCGCTGGCCCGACTGGTGCCGCACGACAACTACTACGTCCGCTTCAAGAACGTCCGCAAATTCCTGGAGTTCGGCGATCTTCTCGACCGGTGGGGCACGACTATCACCCGCGCCTGCGAGATCAACAGTCGCGACTGCGGCATCCGCGGCCGCTACCAGAAGCAACTCTGCTTGCGGAGCACCGGCCTGGCCCGGACGCTGGGGCCGGCCGTGGTCCGCGGTTTGGCGATCAGCGGCAGCGACGCCTTCCTGCGAGAGGGCTCCGACGTCACGGTTCTCTTCCACGTCGTCAACAAGCAAGTGTTCCTGGCCGCGGTCGAGCCGTTCGTGCAGGAGGCCCGCAAGGAGTTCGGGAGAAGCCTCAAGGAAGGCCGGGCCGATCACCACGGTACTTCGGTGGAGAGCTTCGTCACGCCGCTGCGCGAGGTCAGTTTGCACCGAGCCGCGGTCGGTGCCTACGTCATTTACTCCAACTCGCCCGCGGGCGTCCGCCGCGTTCTCGACGCCAACCGGGGCCGGCTCAAGGCCCTGGCCGACTCCCTCGACTACCAGTACATGCGGACGGTCTTCCGTTTTGAAGACGAAGCGGAGGACGCGTTCGCCTTCCTGTCGGACCCGTTCATCCGCAGACAGGTGGGGCCGGCCGTCAAGATCAAGGAGAAACGCCGTCTGGAAGCCCTGACCAGCCTGTACATGCTCAGCCACGGGGCCCTGTTCACCGCCTGGGAAACCGGCAAGCTGCCGACCGAGCAAAAGAAGTTGCTGGCCGCCTCCACGCTGAAGCTGGAGGAACTGTACGCGCCGGAGGGCAAGGGGGTGACCTGGATCCCGAGCGCCAGGTCGCCGTGTCCGAGGCTTACAACACCCTGGACTTCGCCACGCCGCTCATCGAGCTGCCCATCGACAAGGTCACGCCACTGGAGGAGCAGGGCTACAGCCGGTTCCGGGCCGAGTACCTGGGCCTGTGCGCGCCAGTACTTCGACCCCGTCGGCATGGCGCCTGGCGCTGACCGACAAACGGGTAACGCTGGACACCTACATCTTGCCGCTGGTCCAGAACAGCACGTACCGCGAACTCCGCCGCTGGACCGGCGGCGGGACGGTCAAGCTCGACCCTTCCCGGATCGCGCCGAAAACCCTCTTCCAGTTCCAGACGCACATCGCCACCGACCTGCGGGAGCGGAATGAGGTGTGGGAGGTCTTGAGCATCCTGGGGGGCAAGGTCCGGCCGTTCGATTTCCTGGGCGACTGGTTCCTGGTCCGGCTCGACGGCGGTGAGGCGGTTGATCGGCTGGCCGGCATGGTGCAGCGGATGGCCCTCAAGGACGAAAAACTGAAGATCGACGAGAAGGAGGCCACCCGGACGTTCTTCCAGGTTCCCCTGACACTGGGAGTCAGCATTCGCAACCCGCTGATCTTCGCCCCCGCCCTGGCGGTCATCCGGGCCGCTGTCGCCGCGACCCTGCCGGGCGCGGTTACCTGGGGGCCGGTGGCCCCTTACAAGGGCGTCGGCATGGTCCGGGTCCGGGCCACGCCCAACGGCGAGGTGAACAGGTTTTTCAACGACCCCAAGCAACTGGGGAAAGATCCTTTCACGCCCCAGGTCTTTTACGCCCTGATCGACGGCGGCTGGTATCTCAGCGTCAGCGACGCCGCCCTGCGGGACATCATCGACAAGACCGAGGCCCGGAACCAGAGGAAGAAGGCGCCGGCCCGTTCCGGCCCCGCCGTGGACGTCAACAGTTCCCTGTACCTGGCCCCCGGCGCGGGCCTCCGCCAAACTGCGGCAGTTGATGCGTTTCTACCTGGAAACGACGAGCCACCAGCAGGCGATGGCGAACCTGTCCGTCTGGTATGCGTTCTACCGGGGCGGCGCGATCGACGGGAACGCGTCCCCGGAAGTCATGGCGGCCGCAGCCAGGAGATACCTGGGCTACGTCCCTGTCAGTCCGGAGGGATCGCCTTACACCCACGAGGCGAAGACCGATGAGGTGGTCAACCGCCGCCACGGGTCGCTCCGCCGGCCCACCAGACATCGGGGGGTCGAGGACACGGCCCCGCTCGGGCTCCTGCTTGAGCAGATCCGCAGCGTCCGCGCCGACCTGCGCTTTCGCGAGGACGGCATCCATACGACGCTGACCATCGAGCGCAAGCCGCCGGCGAAGTGAGGACGGCCCCCACCAGCCGAGCTTGCTGTGCAGGCATCAATGAAGCTGATCGATGCCCTCCTCCACGTTGCACCTCGGCCGTGGCCGATTCCAGCCCGAAGAGTCGGCCGCCAGCGCGGTTGACCGATTGCACCATGCCGTTGTCGTCGAGCGTCATGATGCCGTCGACGCCATCACCGACGCCCGCGCCGTGCACGCGCTGGGCGCCGAGGCCGACGCCCTGACCACCCTTGGCATGCTGGACGAGTACGACGGCGACACGGCCGGTGCCGTCACCCACTTCCGGGCGGCCATCGACACCGCGACCAGGGTCAGCGCGTTCACCACCGAACTGCGCGCCAGGTACTTCCTCAGCATGCACCGCTACGACCACGGCGAGCTGGCGGAGGCCGTCGCCGAACTGGACGAGGCCACCGCGCGGGCCAGGGCCAACGGCCTGAGCTGGAGCAACAACGGTGTGGAGATCCGGATCCTGCGGGCGATCAGCAAGTACGTCACCGGCGACTGGGACGGCAGCGAGGCCGCCGCCGAGCCACCCGGCAGGCGGGTGTCGGACACGGTGCTGGCCCGGCTGGCCGCCGCGAGCGCGTTCGTCACCGTCGGCAGGGGCCGATTCGACGAGGCCGACAAGCTGCTCACCGAGCTGCGGTCACACTGGCACCGCGACGGCGACATCGTCGTGCTCAGCGGTTACGCCGAGGCGGAACTGGCGATGTGGCGCGGCCGCCCGGACCGGACCGTCGAGGTGGTCGCCGACGTCAGCGAGTGGCTGATCAAGCAGAGCTGGGGCTGGATGCTCGGCCGGATCCGGCTGGCCGCCTGGGGCATCGCGGCCAACGTCGAACTGGCAAGACGAGCCCGCCGCGAACGGGACGCGGCAGCGGAACTGGCCGCCATCGCCGAGGGCGAGCGACTGTTCGCGGAGGCCGAGGAGATCTCCCGAACCGGCCGCCCGTGGACCGGCACGATCGGCGTCGAGGGCAAGGCGTGGTTCGCCCTGGTGCGGGCCGAACGAACGAGGCTCACCGGTGCCGGCGACCCGGCCGCCCTGCGAGCCGCGGCCGAAGCGTTCGGCTACGGCAGCGTCTACGAGCAGGCGATCGTGCGGCTCCGCCTGGCGGAAACCCTGCTCGCACTGGACGAACGGCCCGAGGCCACAGCGGTGCTGGCCGAGGTCGTAGACACGGCCACCCGCCTCGGTGCCCGACCACTGGCCGACGCGGCCGCCGAGTTGGCTCGCCGCGGCCGGCTGACGGTGGACGGCCTCGCGGCGCCGAGGGACGAGGTCGACCCGTTCACCCCACGGGAGCGCGCGGTGCTGGCCCTGGTCGCGTTGGGCCGGACCAACCGGCAGGTCGGGCAGGAGCTGTACATCAGCGAGAAGACGGTCAGCGTGCACCTGTCCCGCATCATGGCCAAACTCGGCGCCAGCCGCCGAGCAGAGGCCGTCGCGACAGCCTACGAGCGCGGACTGCTGGCACCCAGTGGCCAATCATGATCACCCGATCAGGTGGCCAAATCCGGGAGCAAATCACCCGGTCCCGTTCGTTAAGCGAAACGCAGAACAGCCCCCTCGCGCCGAACCGCAGCGCCCGCGACCCGCGCGCCACGACCAGAACGGAGACGATCACCCACGAAGACACGGATGGCGAGGCAGGCTACGCGCGGTGCCCCGGATGGCGCGGTGCCCCGGATGGCGCGGTGACCCGGATGGCGCGGTGACCCGGATGGCGCGGGCGCGGGCGGGGTTACCGGTCCAGCGGCTCCTCGGCCGGTTGCGTCGACGGCGGCCGTCGGGCCAACTCGCGTTGCAGGTCGGCCAGCCGGCGTTCGATGCTGGTCAGCCGGTCGTACTCGCGGGTGCGGGCGGCGGTGCGGGCCAGCACCAGGCTGGCGCCGGACAGCCCGGCCGCGATCACCGTGCCGGTCAGGTGCCAGGTCGGGCTGTTGCCGGTGCAGGCGAAGACCGTGCTGAACCTCGGCGACGAGCACGTCACGTAGGGAATGCCCGCCAGCGCGACGCTCGCCACGGCCACCCCGGCCAGCAGTGCCGAACCGAAGGTCCGCATCAGGTCGAACGCGGCGTTGGCGACGCCGAGCGCACCCGCGATGAACAGCACGGGAACCGGGCTCGGGAAGCGGCCGAACGCGGCCGCGACCACCATCAGCGCGCAGATCACCGCCTGCGCGCTGGCGATGACGCGATCCGGCCTGGCCAGCATGGCTTTCGACCCTAGTCGTCCGCGCGCGGGATGACATCGTCAGCGGGGCCGACACGCTCAGGTCCCCTCGGTCGTGGTGACGGCCGCACCGGCGCGGGCGGCGCGGCGCGCAGGGTCAGCAGGGCGAGGACGCCACCGATCGCGGCGGCGACGCCGGCGGCCAGCACGAGCCAGAAGCCGATGCCGCTGGTCCAGGTCAACTGGAAGCCTGCGGTCCGATCGACGGCGTCCAGATCGGCCGACACCACCATGGCCATCGTCCACACCGTGCCGACCAGCAGTCCGGCGGCGGCCGCCGCGAGCGGCGCGGCGATCCGCGCCCGCCCCGCCATCAGCAGCAAGCCGCCGACCACGACCAACACCCCGGCAGCCACCAGCGGGATGCCGAAGTGCGGCGCGTGGAAGTAGATCTTGGTCGGGTAGTTGCCGCCCTGGACGAGCCGCCACGACGTGTAGCTCAGCGTCAGGGTCTGGGTGCCGGCCTGCTCGGACTCCTTCTCCAACAGCCCGAACGACCCGCCGACGGCCAGCCCACCCGCGACGGCCAGGAACATGGTCGCGACAACCGGCAGCGCGGACGACCGCCGCGCCGCGACGGGCTGGTCAGGGCCGGGTTCCGCCGGATTCGTCACGGGTCAGATGGTGGCACGGCCGGCCACGATTCACTCAATGCGGTGAGCCTGTGAACAGCAACATCGACGTTCGCACGTCCCGGTGGCCCGCATCAGCCCTCATACGTACTGGCTGGTCGGCCCGAACGAGGGCCGGGCCGACCGGTTGGGACAACATGTTCGGTGGCGGTCCGTTTCCGCACGGCCAAGATCTGGTTACGACGAACCGGATCGCCACCGACCATGGCCGCCAGCTGGCCGACGTCGGGCAGCCAGCCGACCCGAGGTCGGGTAGCCGACGGTTACTTGCGGGTAAGGTTGACCTGAACCAGCTCAGGATTGCCGGTCAGGAGGCTGCCGTGCCCACCACCGCTCGCAGGTCCGCGTGGCTGACCGAGGACCTGGACGCCTTCCGCGAGCTGGCCAGATCGTTCTGCGAGAAGGAACTGGCGCCCAACCAGGAGCGCTGGTTCGCGCAGCACCACGTCGACCGGGAACTGTGGCGCCGAGCAGGCGACGTCGGCCTGCTGTGCCTGTCCATCCCCGAGGAGTACGGCGGTGGTGGCGGCAACTTCGCGCACGAGACCGTGCTGATGGAGGAGCAGGTCCGAGTCGGCGACGGCTGCTGGGGCGTCAGCCTGCACAACGGCATCGTCGCGCACTACTTTCTCGGCTACGGCACCCAAGAACAGAAGCGGAACTGGCTGCCCAAGCTCGCCAGCGGCGAATGGGTCAGCGCGATCGCGATGACCGAACCGGGCACCGGATCGGACCTGCAGGGCATCAAGACCAGGGCCGTGCGCGACGGCGACCACTACGTCCTCAACGGTGCCAAGACCTTCATCACCAACGGCGGCCAGGCCGATGTCGTGATCGTGGCCGCGAAGACCGATACCGACCAGGGCGCGCACGGCGTTTCACTGCTCGTGGTCGAGGCCGACTCGCCCGGTTTCCGGCGTGGCCGGGTATTGGACAAGGTCGGCCTGAAAGGCCAGGACACGGCCGAACTCTTCTTCGACGACGTGCGCGTTCCGGTGGGCAATCTGCTCGGCGGCGCCGAGGGCCAGGGTTTCGTCCAGCTGATGTCACAACTGCCGCAGGAACGGCTGATCATCGCGATCTCGTCGGTCTGCGCGATGGAGGCCGCGGTCGCGGAAACCCTGCGCTACACCAAGGATCGCACCGCGTTCGGCCGCGAGATCTTCAACTTCCAGAACACCAGGTTCACCATGGCCGAATGCGCGACGGAGGCCACCGTCTGCCGCGCTTTCCTTGACCAGTGCATCGAATCGCACCTGCGCGGCCAACTCGACGTGCCCACCGCGGCGATGGCGAAATGGTGGTGCAGCGACCGCGCGTGCCGGGTCATCGACGAATGCGTGCAACTGCACGGCGGTTACGGTTACATGAACGAGTACCCGATCGCCCGCGCCTGGGCCGACATCCGCGTGCAGCGTATCTACGGTGGCACCAACGAGATCATGAAGGAAATCATCTCGCGCACGCTCTAGGGCGACCACGAAACGGGAGTGTGGAAATGCCGGTAGGGCCGCTGGCCGAACTGCGCGTGGTGGAGATGGCCGGGCTCGCGCCGGGTCCGTTCGCCTGCACGATCCTGGCCGATCTCGGCGCCGACGTGATCCGGGTGGACCGTGCGACGCCGGGTGCGGACGTGCCGACCGTGCCGGGCGATCCGTTGACGAGGAGCAGGCGCTCGATCGGTGTCGACGTGAAGTCACCGGCGGGCCTGGAGTTGATGCGGCGCCTCGTGGACCGGGCCGACGTGTTCGTCGAGGGCTACCGGCCCGGTGTCGCCGAGCGGATGGGTCTTGGCCCGGACGAGTGCCTGGCACGCAATCCGCGGCTGATCTACGGCCGGATGACCGGCTGGGGCCAGGACGGCCCGATGGCCGCCGCGGCCGGGCACGACATCAACTACATCGCCATCGCGGGCGCGCTGGACGCGATCGGCAGGCCCGGGGAACCTCCGGTGCCGCCGCTGAACCTGGTCGGCGATTTCGGCGGCGGCGGGCTGCTGCTGGCCATGGGCGTGCTCGCGGCACTGTACGAACGGGCCGGTTCCGGGCGCGGCCAGGTGGTCGACGCGTCGATGGTGGACGGCGCGGCGCTGCTGACCACGCAGCTGCACGGCCTGCACGCGGCCGGGATGTGGGGCAACGGGCGCGGCGCGAACATCCTCGACGGCGGCGCGCCGTTCTACGACACGTACCGCGCGGCGGATGGCCGTTACGTGGCTGTCGGCGCGATCGAGCAGCGGTTCTGGGCGGACCTGTTGCGCGTGCTTGGCCTGGAGGCCGACACGCTGCCCGACCGCTCGAACCCGGACAACTGGCCCGCGGTCCGTGAACTCCTCGCGGCCCGGATCGCCACCCGCACCAGGGACGAGTGGGCCGAACTGGCAGCGGGCACCGACGCGTGCCTGACGCCCGTGCTCAGCCCGTGGGAGGCCGCGGCCCACCCGCACAACGTGGCACGCCGCACGTTCGTCTCGGTCGGCGGCGTCGTCCAGCCCGCGCCGGCTCCCAAGTTCAACCGCACCCCGGCGGCACAGCCGACACCGCCCTCCCCGACGGGCGGCGACACGGACGCGGTGCTCGTCGAACTCGGCCTGACCACGGACGAGATCAGTGCTCTCAGATCAGATCAGGTGATCTCGTAGAAGAGCACTGCTCTCGGATCAGGTGATCTCGAATCAGATCAGTGCTCTCGTTTGTGATCAGTGCTCTCGTTTCTGGGCAGTTGATCTCGTAACGGTGCGCACCGATCCCGTCTGTTGAAGAGTCGATCTCTCACTGGTTGTCCGGTTGGACGTTTCGTATGGTGACCGTTTTGGGTGACTACGGGCGTACGCCGTTCGAGTGCCTGGCGACACGGCGAGCGCACGATGGGTTCTCGCCTTCGTCGATCACCATCCAGTACGGTTGACGCGGTCAGCACCGCACGGGCGGCTGAAGTCGGGGCCAGCAGCGGCGAGGTTGTCGGGCGCGCTCCGCGAGCCGTACCGGCCATCCGTGTGATGCTCTGGTCGAAAGGCACCCGTTCGGGGGACGATGGGTTCGATTGCGGAGGAGACGGCCCCGGTGCGGGGTGACCGTCGAGCCGCATGGGCAGTGGACGGAGTAGGCACAGGTGAACGCGAAGAAGCTCATCACTCTCGCTGCGGTCGCGTTCGTGCTGTTCTTTCTGATCAGTCAGCCACAAGAGTCGGCCACCGCTGTGCACAATGTGTTGAACTGGTTGAGGAACGGCGCAGAAGCGATCGTCACGTTTGTCAAGACCCTGTTCGCATGATGGGTCTGCGACGGCGGTCCGGACCACCGAGACCTGTCACGGAACGCGACCGGGCGTCCCGGCAGGTGGGCCTCGTTGGACCGTCCGGGTGGAAAGTCGCGCATAACGCCCTGGTAACGGGGTCTTGAGACAACTCAGGTCTAGCGGAGTGTCAGGGTGCCGGCATACGGTGCGCGCATCATCTGATCATCAGCCCGCAAGGGAGGCATGGATGGTCGAGGACCACGGGGTCGACGAGCTCATCCACCAGTGGACGGTGGAGCGGTCCCATGACGCCGAGCTCGCCGAGGCGAGCCGGTTGGCATCGGCCTGGTTGGCCGAGACGCCGACCAGCGCGCCGGGCACGTTGCCGGGCATTCCCGGTCAGCGTGGCCGGGCCGGCACCGGCGGCCTGTTGTCGGTCGAGTCGGCCGACCCGGTGTATGTGGACGCCATGCGTCAGCGGTTGCCCGGCGTGCCGGACGACCTGCTGGCCAGCGTGGCGACCTGCTGGCAACTCGTCGGCGGCATCGCCGACGCGGAAGCCTGGTGGGACGCGGGCATCAGCCCGCTGGACCAACGTGCGCTGGACTACCGCGCGGCCGGGCTCGGGCCGGCCGACCTGGCCCGGCACCTCGGTCCGTACACGGTGCTCGAACATCTCCGGCGCGGCAGCTCGGCGGCGTGGTGCGTCGCGCGGTTGCGGCGCCAGCGCAGGGATGGCGTGGCCTGATCGACGTGCGAAGGTGCGGCTAACCGCGCGTAACCAACGAGGTCGCGCGGTCGTTGATCCGGTGTGCCGACTTATGACCGCCCAGTAACACGTGTGCGGTCCGGTCTTGTCGGTCGGTTGGCGTTGGTCGTCGTCGTGCTGCTCGTCGGTGCGGCCGGCGTGTGGTTCCTCACCCGCGCGGCCACCCCGAAACCGGGTCTGACCACGGCGGACATTCCCGCGCTCCAGGTCACGCCCGCTCGGGTGCAGCCAGGTTCCGCGGTGCCGGTGAGCCTCACCGCGGCCGACCCGGTCACGTTGCGGCAGCCGACCGCGCAGCAGCCGTCGTCGTTGACCGACTGGGCGAACCGCGTCACCGCGGCGACCGGTGTGCCGGAACCGGCGGTGTGGGCGTACGGCAACGCGGAACTGGCCATGCGCACCACAGAGCCCGGCTGCCACCTGACGTGGGCGACGCTGGCCGGCATCGGCCGCGTGGAGTCGAACAACGGCCAGTTCGGCGGCGCGCACCTGCTACCCAACGGCCAGGAGTCCACGCCGGTCATCGGCGTCCCACTGGACGGCACCGGCGGCGTGCAGAACATCCCGGACACCGACCACGGCCGCTACGACGGCGACCCGGTGTACGACCACGCGGTAGGCCCGATGCAGTTCCTACCGTCCACATGGGCCGAATACGGCGCGGACGCGTTGGGCAACGGCCAACCCGACCCGGAGAACATCAACGACGCCGCCCTCGCCGCCGCGAACTACCTGTGCGTCGGCGGCCGCGACATGGGCACCGCGTCCGGCTGGTGGTCGGGCCTGATGTCCTACAACAACTCCGCCGTGTACGGCCAGAAGGTCTTCGGCCTGGCCGACAGCTACGCGCGCCAGGCATACAACGCCCTGAACGCCACCAGCCACTGAACCAGCACCGCCCCAATGGCCAACCAGCACAAGCGCCAAAACGCCGACCAAGCCTTCAAGCTGCGACTTTGCCGAACGCCGGGCAGACCCCCGCCCAACCCTGGGGGCTACGGCCCTTTTCAACCCTATGCCTGTCAAGCCCCGAATGGAGTATCTGCCGGAAAGTTGTGGACAACCGCCGAACCTGTGGACAAGCGACTTGACAACAACGCCGGCGACAGGATCATGCGGGCCGCGTGGACGAGTAGTACGCGAACCTGCCAGTCCTCAAGCCAAAAGCCGACTTTACCGGTGCCCTATGGGTTGGGCGGGTCTGCCTGCCCGTCGACGAGCGATCTGCGCGGCGTAGCTGCCGTCGCGCGGTGACCGGTCGGAAGCCGGGCGCGTGCCGGGAAGGCCGCGTGAGTGCGACGTGGGTCACCCGGACGGCGGTGCTAGCGTCGGGGTGTGCAGCGGTTGTTCGGCTCGCGGGCGCTGGCCATCGTGGCGGTCAGCCTGATCGCCGTGGTCGGGGGGCTGCTGCTGGCCTGGTGGCAGTGGAACCGGTATCAGTCGGCGACCGGCACGCTGCAGAATCTTGGTTACGTACTGCAGTGGCCGCTGTTCGGCGTGTTCCCCGCCTTCATGTTCTGGCGCATCCACCGTACCGCGCGGCGCGAGCGGGCCCATGACGACGTGCGGGAGCAGCCCGAAAAAGCAGACCCGCGGCTGACCTACGTCCAGAACCGCGCCGTGGCCGACGAGGACTCCGAACTGCTGGCCTACAACGAATACCTGGCCACTCTGGCCGACAGGGAGCAACGCCATGCCGGCTGAGGCCGCGACCATCGACGACGCACGCACGCAGCGGATCCACTCGGCGCTGGGCCGCTATCGGGTGATCGCTTACACCGTTGGTGTCGGGCTTTTGTTGCTGTGCGTGGCAACCGTGCTGGACTGGGGTTTCCACGAGCCGGGGATGGCGGCGATCGTCGGTCCGCTGCACGGGTTCCTCTACATGATCTACCTGGCGCTGGGCATCGACCTGGCACTGAAGGCACGCTGGTCGGTGGGTGGCACGCTGCTGGTGCTGATCTCCGGCACGATCCCGTTCCTGTCGTTCGTGGCCGAGCGTCAGGTCACCAGCCGTATCAGGACCGGCCGCTCGCTGTAGCGACAGGAGTCGTTACGACAGGCGTGGTTACGGCCGGCGGGACCGGGCCGGACCGCAGGTCGACGGCCATCCGGAACTTCGGGCAGCGCGTGATGTCCTCGTACTCGCACTCCAGCGCGTGCGCGAGCAGGTCCCGCGCCTTGTTCAGCTTCCGCAGGCTCTCGGTGATCGTGACCATCTTGGCGTCGACCAGTTCCCGCCACCGAAACCGGTCCGCCTGCTGCTTGGTGACCAACTCCTGGATCTCGGCCAGCGTGAAACCGGCGTCCTGACACAGCCGCAGCATGCCCACCTGGGACAGCGCCTCCTCGGTGTAGCGGCGCTGGCCGCCGGCGCGGGCAGCGGGCCACAGCAGGTTGCGCCGCTCCCAGAACCGGATCGTGGACGTCGGCACCCCGGTGGCGACGGACAGCTGGCCGATCGTGAACATGACGGGTCGCACCCCCTTGACTTGAACCATGGTTCAACCGTCAGTGTGACAAAGGTGACCACGACACACCAACCCAACCTCGGCGCGCTGTTCGACCCGGCGACCCGACCGAACCCGTACCCGCTGTACGACGAGCTGCGCGACTTCGGTCCGTTCGCGCTGCTGGACGGCGCCCTCACCGTCCTGGGTACGCACGAGCGGTGCACCACGATCCTGCGCGACCCCACGTTCAGCAGCGACCGCAACCGCACCCTTCTGCCGCGGCGTGTCGACCGGCCCGACGACCAGCGCGGCCGGCCGTCCTTCCTGTCGCTCGACCCGCCCGACCACACCCGCCTGCGTCGCCTGGTGGCCAAGGCGTTCACGCCACGGGTGATCGCCGGGCTCGAGCCGCGGATCCGGGAGCTCGTGGCGGAGCTGTTCGCCGGGTTCGCCGACCGCGAGACGTTCGACGTGGTCGGCGGGCTGGCCTACCCGCTGCCGGTGCGCATCATCTGCGAGCTGCTCGGCGTGCCCGGCGCCGACCACGAGCGGTTCGAGGGTTGGTCACGCAACCTGGTCCGGGCACTCGACCCCGCGATGGCGGTCACCGACCCGGCCGAGGTGTCCGACATCGAGACCGCGCAACGCGAGTTCACCGAGTACTTCACCGCGCTGATCGCGACCCGTCGCACCACCCCTGGCGACGACCTGCTGTCCCGCCTGATCCTCATCGAGGAACAGGGCGACCAGCTGACCGAGGCCGAACTGGTCGCCACGTGCGTCCTGCTGCTCGTCGCCGGACACGAGACCACCGCGAACCTCATCGCCAACGGGGTTCTGGCGCTGTTGCGGCATCCCGATCAGCTGGCCGCACTGCGTGCCGACCCGGCACTGATCGCCGGGACCGTCGAGGAGGTGCTGCGGTACGACCCGCCGGTGCAACTCACCACCCGAGTGGTGCGCGAACCGACCCGATTCGGTGATGTCGAGGTGCCCACCGACGGTGTACTGCTGCTGATGATCGCCGCCGCCAACCGCGATCCTGTCGTGTTCGCCGAACCGGACCGGTTCGACATCACGCGGGACGCGCGCCAGCACCTGTCGTTCGCGGCCGGACCGCACTTCTGCCTTGGTGCGGGGCTCGCCAGGCTCGAGGCGACGGTCGCGCTGTCCGCGTTCGCCGACCGGGTGGTCGATCCGTTGCTGGACAACGACTCCCTGCGCTACCGGCCGCACGTCAACCTGCGTGGGCCGGAGCGCATGCTGGTCGGGTTCAGTCGGTTGCGGTGACCGCGTGCCGGACGTGATAGGGCAGCACGGTCCGGCTGCGCAGCGCGTCCGCGTCGATCGTGCGCGGCGTGTACCTGCTGGTGGCCAACCGTTCGATCATCAGACCGGTCGGGTCGTCGATCCGGTCGGCTCGGCCGAACAGGAACGACCACTCGTGCTCGTCTGAGGAGAAACACGATACCGTGCCGAAGGTTTCGCCGAAGCGGGCCAGTGAACGGACGAGGGTTTCGTTGCGCCACAACGTCGGGCAGCCTGCCTGGTTGACGACCACGCCGCCCGGTGTCGTCGCGGCACGGCACATCGCCATGAATTCGGCGCCGTAGAGCCGGTTGTGCTGTGCCGCCGGGTCGTGCTCCCGCTCGTCCGGCAGGTCGACCAGCACCACGTCGTACCGGTCCGCGCCCGCATCGGCGGCGATGCGCCGCACGAACTCCCAGCCGTCCGCGTAGTGCACCGTGACCGGGCCGTCGCCGCGTTCCGCACCGTCCAGTTCGGACTCGGTGTAGCCGTAGGGCAGATGGCGCGCGCAGAGCCGCACCGCGTCCTCGTCGATGTCCACGTGATCCACGTGTCGCGCACCGAACTCGACCGCGATCTGGCAGACGACACCCTCGCTCGACCCGACCACCAGCACCCGGTCCACCCGGTCGGCCAGCAGCAGCGCGGGCACCAGCAGCGCCTCGTGGTAGACCAGCTGGCTGAACTCGGTGCTCTGCCGGTCGTTGTCGCAGAACAGCGAAACACCCTGTGCGGTACGGCCGATCACCACGTGCTGGAACCGCGTTTCGCCATCGTGCAGCACCTCGTCCAGGTCCCACACCCTGGTCAGTCCGGGCGCCAGCGGTTCGTGGATCTGGGAAGTGGTCACAACGGGACTCATCGGACGACCTCTCGTGCTGCCTCGACGGCGACCGGCGCCGTCCGGCCGCGGCGAATGGTGGTGACGTGCGTGTCCTTGGCGCCCAACGCCTCCGCGAGCAATCGGGTCGCGAGTTCGGGGTCCGCGCGGTTGCCACAGGTGAACACGTCGAGGAACACCGCGCCAACTTCGGGATAGGTGTGCAGCGACGCGTGCGACTCCGACAGCAGCGCGAGCACGGTAACCCCTTGCGGCACAAAGCGTTTACTTACCACGTCGCACACTGTCGCGCCGGCTCGGTCGAGGGACCGCTCCAGCGTGACGCGCAGGAAGGCGACATCGTCCAGCAGGGCCGGATCGACGCCCTCGAACTCGGCGAGAACGTGTTGTCCGGCAAAGACTCCGACCGCGGTGCCGACGGTATCGGCCGGCGGCTGGTCACGAGACATCTCTCAACCTCCCAACCTCTCCATGGTGGTTCGGGCAGGATCGGACTCCTGCCGATCCGGATGTGTGGCGAGTGGCGGACCGGCGGCGCTCAGGTCCGGTCGGTCCGAACGCAGTACGTGGGCAGCGGGGCGAAACCGTTGAACGATACCGAGGAATAGCTTGCCGTGTAGGCCCCGGCGCAGAGTATGTCAACGTGATCGCCGGACGCCAGGGCCAGCGGCAGCCGGTAGGGCGTGCGCTGGTAGATCACGTCGTCGCCGTCGCAGGTCGGTCCGGCCAGCACCACGGGGCCGTCCGGGCCGGGCACGTCGCAGGCGAGTCGGTACGTGATCATCTCGCCCTCGGTCTCGGCGAGACCGCTGTACCGGCCGATGTCCAGGTACACCCAGCGGTGGTCGTCGCAGGCTGATTTCCGTGCCACCAGCACGACTTCGCCGCGGATCACCCCGGCGTCCGCGACGATGGCCCTGCCGGGCTCGATCAGCGGGCGGGGCTGCCGGTCGCCGAACTGCTCGTCGAGGCAGGTTCGGATCGCGGCCGCGCAGTCGGCGACGGTGGGCACGTCGGTCCGGTACCTTGCCGGGAATCCGCCGCCGAGGTTGATCATCGGCAGTTCGACGCCCGCGTCGGCGAGGCGGCGCCCGATCCTGGCGGCCTGTTCGATCCCGCCGCGCCAGGCGTCCGGGTCGGTCTGCTGCGATCCGACGTGAAAACCGACGCCGTGCGCGCGCAGGCCGAGTTCTGTCGCGCGCAGCAAAAGATCGCAGGCCATCTGTTCGTCGCAGCCGAACTTGCGCCCGAACGGGGTGGCCGCGCCCGGCGGTTCGACCAATATCCGGCAGAACACGCGGGCGCCGGGTGCGTGCCGGGCAATGTGTTCGATATCACCGAGGCTGTCCGTGGTGAACAGCGTGACGCCGTGCCGGTGCGCGAATGCGATGTCCGCCGGTTTCTTGATGGTATTGCCGTATGAGAGTGACTCGGGCCGGGCGCCGTTCGCAAGGCACAGCGTGATCTCCGCCGTGCTGGCCACATCGAAGCCCGCGCCGAGTTCGGCCAGCAGGGCGATCACCTCCTGCGCGGGATTCGCCTTGGCCGCGTAGCACATTCGGGCCGTCGGCAGGGCCGCGCGGACGGCGCGAAAGCGATCCCGCACGATGTCCAGGTCGACCACGAGGCAGGGGGTCGGCGGTGCGGCGCGGTCCAGGAACTCCCGGATCCGGTCCGGCACTGCCGCCGAAGGCGCCATCGCGGGAAGTGCTGCGCGGTTACCCGTGTCGAGGACGAGGCTGTCGGTCATGCCGATGGGATCTCCCTCCCGTTCGACCGCGGCCCGGATCGCGCGGTGAGCCTGCCGAGCCTGCTGGTTCCCGCCCGTCCGGCGCAAGCCCGCGGCGGGCGCGGCGGTGACCGCAACCACGCGCGGACCAGCGCGGTTCACCCTGCGGTACCACCGGGGGTCACGCGTTCAGCCCAGCCGGATACCCGAGTGGCGCGAATCGATCAGCGCAGGCTGTAGCCGATGCCCCTGATCGTCTGGATCAGCCTGCGGCCCTGGTTGTCGACCTTCTTGCGCAGGTAGCTGATGTAGGACTCGACGATGCGACTGTCGCCGTCGTAGTCGTAGTTCCAGACGCGGTCCAGGATCTGCGTCTTGCTGACGACCTTCTCTGCGTTGACCATCAGGTAGCGCAACAGGTTGAACTCGGTCGGCGACAGCTCCACGATCCGGCCGGCGCGGCGCACCTCGTGCGCGTCCTCGTCCAGGGTCAGGTCGGCGTAGGTCAGGTGGCCGTCCCATTCGCCGTTGGTGCCGGGTGTCCGCCGCGCGCGGCGCAGGATCGCGCGCAGCCGCAGCACGATCTCCTCCGGGCTGAACGGCTTGGTCACGTAGTCGTCGCCGCCCGCGGTCAGCCCGGCGATGCGTTCGGCGATCGAGTCGCGGGGAGCCAGGAACAGGACCGGCACACGTGGGCTGGACGGTTCGGCGGATGGCTGGGAGAAGGCGCTGTCGTGGCCGTTGCGCAGCCTGCGGGCCAGCGCGAAGCCGTCGCCGTCCGGGAGGACCGCGTTCATGACCATGACATCCGGTGGATACGCCCTGGCCATGGTCAGTGCCGCGGCGCTGTCGCCGACGGTGTGCACATCGAATCCGCTCAGTCGCAATGTCGCGCCGAGGAGGTCGCGGACGTTCGGTTCGTCGTCCACGACCAGGACGGTTGCCGGCGTGCTCATTCGTGCAGCGTGACCGGTCAAGATGCGAACCACCTCAAGATCGGCTGGGAGCTTGCTGTGAGCCGCTTGTACACTGCTGGTGATCGGCTCGGCGCCAGTAGTCACCCAATAGGCGAACCGTCACGAAGGACGTCGATCATGCCGACGCGGATTGGCATTCTCGGCATTACGGAACATGACCGAGCCGACACGCGTTGACGGCATCCTGAGGTGATCGTCAATATCGTGACCTGTCGTTGTCGGGGCAAATGTCAATGTCAATGTCCGACGAAACGTGGCCACTTGTGGAGACTAGGTAGCCATAACCTGGATTCCCTCGGACAAGGAACCCAAATCGGCCTGACACAACGACGTTCCCCGTCGGTAGCGCTGGCCTGCCACCCGCTGGGTTGGTACTCTCTGTGACGCCCGACAGCCGACAACGTCGGCCTGTGGCGAGCTAGAGGTGGTGTCCATGACGGCTCAGCGTCCGCCGGTGGGTGTCCTCTTCGGAGAGACGCCGGTTGCCAGTGGTGTGCTGTCGTTGTCGATCACGGCCGAGGGTGGGTGCGCGAGAACGAATGCGCCGGTTGGGGCCGGGGGTATCGTTCGGTGAGGTTGGGGGCCGGGATGACCGAACTTGTTGCCAGTGAACCGCTGACGGTAGCTCTGCACAGGGTGCCGGACGCGCAAGTTCTTGACTCAGTCATTACGTCCACAGTGGATAGCGACGACCTGGCAGTTGTCGTCGCCGCCGCCGTGACGGGCGATCGGCTGGCGGTGGACCGGCTGCTTGGCTATGTCCGCCCGCTGGTGGTGCGCTACTGCCGCGCCAGGGTGGGTCGCCAGGAGCGCTCGTTCGCCTCGGCCGACGACGTCGCACAGGAAGTGTGCCTCGCGGTGCTCACGGCGTTGGCGAGCTACCGGGACCAGGGCCGCCCGTTCCTGGCCTTCGTCTACGGCATCGCGGCACACAAGGTCGCCGACGCGCACCGGGCCGCGGCCCGCAACCGCGCCGAACCGGTAGCCGAGGTCCCGGACGAGCCGGAGTTGGAGGCGGGCCCGGAACAACGCGCGATGCGCGACGAGACGACCGCCCGGATGGCCGAGTTGCTGCAGGTCCTGCCGGCCAAGCAACGCGAGATCCTGGTGCTGCGCGTGGTCGTCGGCCTGTCCGCCGAGGAGACCGCGGATGCCGTCGGCTCGACACCCGGCGCGGTCCGGGTGGCCCAGCACAGGGCCCTGGCCCGCCTGAGGCTCACCGCGTCCCGCTGGGACCTGGTCTGACCACCGGAACGCCGCTGACTCTCCGACCGGGAGCCGCCTGACCGGGAGCCGCCCTGGCCACCCAGAGGCAGCCCCATCCGCAGGTAGCAACCATGCGGAGGCAGCCTCAACCGCAGGCAGGAACCATGCGGAGGCAGCCCCGAACCCGCAGGTAGCAACGACACGGAGGCAGCCCCAATCCGCAGGGTGCAACCACACGGAGGCAGCCCCCGCCACTCCACCGGGGGGCGTCCCAATTCCAAGGTACCGTTTGTCAAGTCCTAAATGGGTGGTTCGTAGGCAATCTGTGGACAACCTATCGTGTTGTGCACAGATTGCTCGAGTACTTGACAGGGCCGCGCGGCTGATAAACCTGAGCAGTTGGCGAGACCAACAGACCCAAGATCACCCGTCGAGCAGCGACCCGCCGGTCACCCGTCGAGCAGCGATCTGGTCAGCCGCCGAGCAGCCTGGACAGGGCCTCCCGGGCTGCCGCGTCCCGTTCGGCGAGCTTGCTGAGTTCCTCGGCCAGTAGGCCGAGCCACTCGTCGATGCCGATCGTTTTGCGGCTGATCACGACGTCCCGGACGACGGTGCGCACTTCGGCGTCGACACCGCGTTTTCCTTGGCGTAGCTCCAATTCTCGCGCCTGCCCGCGCACCCGCACGGCGATCGCCTTGCCGGGGCGGCCGGCGACCCGGTCGCCGACGCTGCGCTGGTAGTCGACCTCGACCATGCCTTCCGGCAGTGCGTCGCCCAGGGTGCTGGTGAGGACCCTGGTGTAGGACTCCACGTCGGACCGGTCCGCGCGCAGGGCGGCGATCATCATGTGCATGTCCCATGCGGGACCCAGCTCGCCCGAACTCATGGTCAGTTGTCCAGCAGGGGCAGCACGAGCTGCGGTTTCGCGATCGTGTGGTCGGCGCGCAGCGGGCGGATGGCCGTGCCGATCGCGAAGAACTCCGTGGTGTGGCCGCCCCAGCGGTGTGGCAGCGACAGCAACTGCACACCGACGATGCCCTCGGCGTGCAGGGACTCGGCCTCCGCCTGCATCCGGCTCATCGCCAGCTCACGGGCGTCGTACAGGGCCTCGGTGAACTGTGGGATCTCGACGTTCTGGCCGATGTTCCCCACCGCCTGCCAGAACCGCTGGTGCGCGATGTGGTAGACGCACGAGCCCATCACCATGCCCAGCGGGGCGTAGCCGGACTGGACGAGCGTCCAGAAGTCCTGTCCGTTCAGGTCGGAAGTGAACGGTTTGCCGGTGTTGTTCCGCCATTCACCCTTCTCTTCCGCCTTGACCGCCGTGCCGATCGCGATGAACTCGGCCAGGTCGTTGCCGAACTCCTTGAACTCGATCTCGAGGCGCACGCCGACGATGCCGTCGGCACCGAGCACGTCCGCCTCGGCCTCCATCCGGGACATGGCCAGTTCCCGGGCGTGGTACATCGCGTTGGACAGGGTTTCGAGCTCCTGGTTCTTGCCCCACCTGCCCATCTGGAAGCCGACGTGGTAGATGCTGGAACCCAGGACCAACCCGAGTGGCCGGAAACCTGCCTCGCGGACCAGCAGGAACTCGTTGACGCTCAGGTCCGAGGTGAACAGCGTGGTGCTCTGCCCAGGCTTCATCTCGGCGAGCCGGCGCATCGCATCCTCAGGGATGCTCTGGCCTTCGACCTCCGCACTGCTCATCGAGAACTCTCCATCCGATTTGTTCGTCAGGACTACTTGCCTGGCTGGCGAAGGGACTGCTGTCCGGGCTGGCGAAGGGGCATGATCGTGAGCGCTTTGGTCGGTGCCCGCCTTCCGGTGTGGAAGCGGGCGATCGTGGTGCCGAACACCGAGGCCTCCGCGCAGAGCAACGGCGTGTTGCCGGCCTCCTGATGCCACGACCGCAGGCTCATGCTGGCCACGATCGCGCCGTCCGCGCGGGCGCCTCTGGCGTGCGACGCGAACGTCTGCCGTGCCTTCGCGCGCACTCGGTTGATCAACTGGGTGTACGCGTTGACCTCGGAGTTGCCGGCCATCACGGACATCTGCGACCGGCTGGCCCAGTCGAGGAACTGGCTCTCCACCGCGATGCCGATGGCGATCCTGGCCGGCACCCAGCCCGCGTACATCAGTTTGGCCACATCCTGGCCGGGCAGTTCGGTGGTGAACAACTGCCGGGGGCGGCGCGTGGAGTTGGCGCGCACGGCGGTGCCCAACGCCATGAACTCCTGGCCGCTCTCGGCCAGGGCGCTGCGAGTGAGGCGGATGCCGACGATCCCGTCCGCGCCCATCGCCCTGGCCTCTGTCGTCATCCGGGCCAACGCGGTGTCGTAACCGTGGTAGAGCGCGCTGACGTACGGCTGGAAGCTGACAGAGCCGACGAAACCGCCCATGCCGCCGCCGCCCATGCCGTAGTTCATGCCGCCGGTCCAGCCGATGTTCTGCACGATGCAGCCCATCACCTCGCCGACCGGGCTCAGGCCGACGGTCTCGATACCGACCGCACCGGCTACCGACAGCAGCGACGTCTTGAGACCGGTCGCGTCGAACCGGGCCAATCGGGCCCGCGCGACATCCGGCAGCCAGTCGCCATCCGTGCCGGCCACGGTGACCTCCTCAGCTCCGGACGCACGCTCAGTGCTCCCGATGTTCATCGTGCCACGACCCGGGATATGGCGAACATCGACTCGGCTGATCACGGTTCGTCGTCCCGAATTGATACGGAAAGGCAGCACCAGGCCTTCGATGTGATTAGGCTCACTAGTCACGTGTGTAACGGCCAGTGAGGTGGGAGTGGTCACATGTCATCCGCAACGTCGCAGGACACCAGTGGCGTCATCCGCAGCCTGATACCGGCGCGGATCGACCGGTTGCCGTGGTCGGGTTTCCACACCAGGCTGGTCGTCGCCCTCGGCGTCGCCTGGATCCTGGACGGCCTGGAGATCAGCGTGGCTGGCGCGGTCGGCGGGGCGCTGACCAAGCCGGACACGCTCAACATGTCGGCACCCGCGGTCACCGCCATCGCCACCGTCTACCTGATCGGTGAGGTCGTGGGCGCCCTGGTGTTCGGCATGTTCGCCGACCGGTGGGGCCGCCGGAAACTGTTCATGATCACGCTGGGCGTGTACCTGATCGGCAGTGGCCTGACCGCCGCGACCTCGGGTGCCGGCGCCGGCTGGATCACGTTCCTGTACGCCACCAGGTTCATCGCCGGCATGGGCATCGGCGGCGAGTACGCGGCGATCAACTCCGCGATCGACGAGTTGATCCCGGCCCGCTACCGGGGCCGGATCGACATCGCGGTCAACGGCACGTACTGGGCGGGCGCGATCCTCGGCACGTTCGCCACCTTCGTCTTCCTGAACGCGATCTCGCCGCACCTTGGCTGGCGGCTGGGCTTCCTGCTCGGGCCGGTGCTCGCGCTGGTGATCATCTTCGTGCGGCGCAACCTGCCGGAGAGCCCGCGCTGGCAGTTGATGCACGGCCACGCCGAGGCGGCAGAGGCGTCCATCGCCGGCATCGAGCGCGAGGTCGAGGCGGCAGGCGGCAAGCTCGAACCGGTCGACGAGAGCCGGGCGCTGGACATCAGGCCGGCAGAGCGGACCGGCTACATCACCCTGACGCGGGTGCTGATCCGGGACTACTTCCCCCGGTCCATCCTGGGACTTGGCCTGATGGTCACCCAGTCGTTCCTCTACAACGCGATCTTCTTCAGCTACTCGGTCGTGCTGACCGTCTTCTACCACGTGCAGGGCACCGCGGCGCTCTACGGCATCGCGTTCGCGATCGGCAACCTGATCGGCCCGTTCGTGCTCGGGCCGCTGTTCGACACGATCGGCCGCAAGAAGATGATCGCCAGTAGCTACCTGACCGCCGGTGTGCTGCTCGGGATCAGTGCCTTCCTGTTCAACGCGCACCTGCTCAACGCGACGACCCAGACGCTGGCGTGGGTGATCATCTTCTTCTTCGCCTCCGCCGGTGCCAGCGCGGCCTACCTGACGGTGAGCGAGATCTTCCCGCAGGAAGTCCGTGCCAAGGCGATCGCGGTGTTCTTCTCCATCGCGCAGATCGTCGGCGCCCTGGCCACCCTGTTCTACGGGTCACTCATCAACAAGGACCACCCCGACTTCGGCAAGCTCTTCATCGGGTACCTCACCGGCGCGGTGATCATGATCGCCGGGGGCATCATCGCGGTGTTCTTCGGCGTGTCCGCGGAAGGGAAGTCGTTGGAGGACGTGGCCGACCCGCTTGGCGCGGTCCGTCGCGGTGAGGCCATGAGCGGGGCGGCCGCAGGAGACTAGGCGCACCCGGTCCCCGTCCCCGCCGATAGTTTACTGGCCAGTAGGTTTACTCTACGGTAAGTACTGGTCGATCGGCGGGAACGGGGACCACGCATGGCAGACGACAACGGGCAGACCGGCCGGCGGGACGCGATGGGCCTCGGCCTCGCCCTGCTCAACCGGCTGGCCGGCGCGCCCATCGTGCACCGCCTCGGCCTGCGCCGACCGGTCCAACAGGCGGTGTTCCAGGCCACCCGCGCCGGTTTCCGCACCGCCGCCGTTGCCGGCCGCACCTTCGAGGCCGCTCAACGGCTCGGCAGGCCCGCGCGCCTGCCGGCCGGTCCCGAGGCCGACCTGCTCGACCTGACACCCACCGACGACCAGCGGATGATCGTCGAGACCGTGCGCGAGTTCGCCGCGGAACAACTCCGGCCACGCGCCGCCGACGCCGACGATGCCTGCGCCACCCCGCCCGACGTGTTCGGCAAAGCCGCCGAACTGGGCATTTCGCTGCTGGGCGTGCCGGAGGAACTCGGCGGCGTCGGCACGGAACGCGCGACGACGACCAACGTCCTGGTCGCGGAGGCCATGGCCCACGGCGATCTCGGCATCGCCGTCGCGTGCCTCGCCCCGTCGGCCGTCAGCAACGCGCTCGTGCTGTGGGGCGACGCCGACCAGCAGGCCACCTACCTGCCGGCCTTCGTCGGCGACGACGTGCCGGCGGCGGCCGTCGCGCTGCTCGAACCACACGTCCTGTTCGACCCGTTCGTGTTGCGCACCAAGGCCCGCCGCACGTCGACCGGCTTCGTGTTGGACGGCGTGAAGTCGCTGGTGCCGAGGGCGGCCACGGCCGAACTGTTCGTGGTGGCCGCCGACCTGGAGGGCCGGGGGCCCGCGCTGTTCCTGGTCGAGTCCGGCTCGACCGGCATCGCGGTGGCGGCCGAACCGGCGATGGGCCTGCGGGCCGCCGGCATGGGACGGCTCATGTTCGAAGGTGTTCAACTGCCGGCTCGTGCGCTGCTGGGTGACGCGGACAGTTACCGGGAGTGCGTCCGGCTGGCCCGGCTCGGCTGGTGCGCGCTGGCCGTCGGCACCGGCAAAGCCGTGCTGGACTACGTGATCCCGTACGTCAACGACCGCGTCGCGTTCGGCGAGCCGGTCAGCCACCGGCAGGGTGTCGCGTTCACCGTGGCCGACATGGCCATCGAACTGGAGGGCATGCGGCTGGTGACCTATCGCGCCGCCGGCCGGGCCGAGCAGGGCAGGCCGTACGCGCGCGAGGTGGCGCTGGCGCGGACGTTGTGTGCGGACAAGGGAATGTTCCTCGGCAGTGCCGGCGTGCAGATGCTCGGCGGCCACGGCTACGTCAAGGAACACCCGGTGGAGCGGTGGTATCGGGACCTACGGGCCATCGGCGTCGCCGAGGGCATCGTGCTGGTGTGAGGAGGGTCGAGCAGTGCTGAATCTCGAGGTGCCCGCGAAGCTGGCCACGCTGGTCGGCCAGGCACATCAGGCGGCCGCGGAGATCTTCCGCCCCAACTCCCGCAAGTACGACCGCGCAGAGCACACGTACCCGGTCGAGTTGGACATGCTGGCAGCAGCGCTGGACGGCCTGAACACGGCAGGCACGGGCGGTGCCGGCGCGAGTGGTGTCCGGCGCGGGGGCGACGACAGGTCGGCCGGCGTCCGCAACGGCGGCAACCTGGCCACGGTGCTTGGCACCATCGAGATGTGCTGGGGCGACGTGGGCCTGCTGCTCTCCATGCCCCGCCAGGGCCTCGGCAACGCGGCCATCGCGTCGGTGGCCAACGACGAACAGTCGGCCCGCTTCGCCGGCAAGTGGGCCGCGATGGCGATCACCGAACCGGACACCGGCTCGGACTCGGCCGCCATCCGCACCACCGCCGTGCCCGACGGCGACGACTACGTCCTCAACGGCGAGAAGATCTTCGTCACGTCCGGCGAACGCGCCGACGCGGTCGTGGTCTGGGCCACCCTCGACCGCGACAAGGGCCGGGCCGCGATCAAGTCCTTCGTGGTGGAAAAGGGCACCCAGGGTTTCGAACTGGTGCGCCTGGAACACAAACTCGGCATCCGAGCCTCCGACACTGCCCATTTCCGGCTGGACAACGTCCGCGTGCCGAAGGAAAACCTGCTCGGCGACCCGGCGATCGATACCGGCTTCGCCGGGGCGATGCAGACGTTCGACAACACCCGCCCGCTCGTGGCCGCGATGGCCGTGGGCGTGGCTCGCGCGGCACTGGAGGAAACGGCCCGCCTGCTGGCGGAGGCCGGCGTCGCGGTCGATTACGACCGCCCGGCCAACAGCCAGTCCGGAGCGGCTGCGTCATTGCTGGCCCTGGAAGCCGACTACGAGGCCGCCTACCTGCTGACCCTGTCCGCGGCCTGGCTGGCGGACAACGGCAAGCCCAATTCGCTCCAGGCATCCATGGCCAAGGCGAAAGCGGGCCGTACCGCCACCGACATCGCCCTGAAATGCGTGGAGCTGGCCGGCAGCCTCGGCTATTCGGAGCACACGCTGCTGGAGAAGTGGGCCCGAGACGCCAAGATTCTCGACATCTTCGAAGGCACCCAACAGATCCAACTGCTCATCGTGGCCCGCCGCCTGCTCGGCAGAACCAGTGCACAGCTGAAATGATCATCCCCTGACCGCGTGTGCGGTCCCCCGAGCCCCCAGATCCCCCGTCGATCCGTCGGCGACCGGGTCTCAGAGCTCCAGCGCGACCTCGGCGGCGCACGCCGGCCGGCACGGCCACGGCTGGCCACAGCTGGTGCAGTGGCTGCCGACGCACTGGTGACTCACCAGCACGTGCACCGCGGTCTGCCGGTAGTGCTCCAGCAGCCCGGGCCAGTCTGTCGGCACCGGTTCTGCCTCGACGGGCTTCGACATGGTGATCACGCCTTCCAGCGGTTTCGACCGGCACCCGCCGATGGCTGATCAGGTCGGTCAGCGGGTCGGGTACCCGATACTTCTACGTTTGTCGTGTCGTTGACGGTCCATTGTCATCAGTGTGACGCCGGTTACCTGTCATCGCTACTATCGACGCGCGGTAGGAGTTGACGGTTCACCCAAGAGCCGACCGGTTGTTCTGAATCGTTCAACGGTCGTTCGGGATCAGACCGACCTCGGCGTGACGGCGATACGCGCGCCGCGGGCGGGCACCAGCGTGATGTTGCGGGCCCGCTGGCCCTCCGGCCGCGACCGGTCCGGCGCCACGTCGTAGCGGCGCAGCACCTCGCCCAGCACGACGGACGCCTCCATCAGGGAGAACCCGGCGCCGAGGCACCTGCGGACGCCACCGCCGAACGGGATCCAGGTGTTCGCCGCGGGCTGCGTGCCGATGAAGCGTTCCGGCCGGAACTCGTCCGGTTCCGGATAGTTGTTCGGATCGGTCTGGACCAATCCGATCACCGGTGCGACCACGGAGCCTGCCGGGATCCGGTAGCCGGCGATGTCGACCGGCCGGGTGAGCCTGCGAGCGACCTCGTAGATCACCGGCCGCTTCCGCAGCGCCTCCTTGGCGACCGCGGACAGGTACTCGTCGTCGTGCTCGTCCGCGGCCCGTTGCGCGGCCGCCAGTTGCGCCGGGCGGCGGGCCAGTTCGTGCAGGCACCAGGCCAGCGTGGTCGCCGTGGTCTCGTGGCCGGCGAGCAGCAGGGTGATCAGCTGGTCGCGCAGTTCCGCGTCGGTCAGGCCTGCCTCGTTCTGGGCATCGTCGTCGGTCAGGCCGGCATCGTCGGTTCGGAGCAGGCGGGACAGGACGTCGTCGCGGTCGGCGAGGTCGTCGGCCCCTCGGCGCTCCGCGATCTCCGCGTACAGCACGCGGTCCAGCTCCCGCTGGAAGGCCATGTAGCGCTTCCACGGCCCGATCCGTTGCAGGCGTGGGTAGAACCAGCCGAGCATGATCGTCGGTCCGATCGCGACGATGCCGCGCACCAGTGGCCGCAGCGTGGCCAGCCGGGCACGGTCGGTCACGCCGAACACGACCTGCAGGATGATCTCCAGCGTGAGCGCGTTCATCCGCCCGTGTGAACGGAACGTCCGCCCGGCGGGCCACCGGTCCACTTCGGCCACGGCCAGCCTGCTGACCAGGTCCTGGTAGCCGCGCAGTGCGGTGCCGTGGAAGGCCGGCATCAGCAGCCGGCGCACCCTGCGGTGCTTGTCCTCGTCCACCAGCAGCACCGAGTGCTCGCCCATCACCGGCCCGAGGATGGCGTTGCCCTCGCCCGCGTGGAACACCGTTGCCGGCCCGGTGAACACGGTCCGGATGTCCGAGGGCCGCGACAGCAGCACGACCAGCCGACCGGTCGGCGCGATCCGCATGGTGAACACGTCGCCGTAGCGGCGGCGCAGCATCGGCAGCAGCCACGACCGGAACTGGCCGAACAGCAGGGTCTGCAGCAGCACCGGCAGGCGCAGGCCGGGTGGCAGCGCGGACTGGGCGGTGGTCGGCACGTCGCTGGCGATGGCCACGGTGTCCCCTCCGTAGGTCGGTCTACGGCTGTTTTATACGCCCGTATATGACGCTCGTCCAGCTCACGGCGCTACGCTGACCCGGTGGGGCATCGGGAACTACTGCTCGCGGCGGCTCGGCGGCTGCTGGAGGAGAAGGGCTACGCCCACATCACGGCACGGGACCTGGTCGCCGCGTCCGGCACGAACCTGGCGTCGATCGGCTACCACTTCGGTTCGAAGGCCGAACTGCTCAGCGCCGCCATCGGCGAGGTGCTCGAGGAGTGGACCACGAAGCTGGCCACGATCGCGATGGCCGACCCGACCGCGTCGCCGATCGAGCGCGCGACCACGGCGTGGGCCGCCATGCTCGCCCAGCTCCCGACCCAGCGCCCGCTGCTGCTGTCGTTCATGGAAGCCCTGGCACAGGCCGAACGCGACCCGAAGCTGCGCGACCAGTTCGCAGGCCACTACCGGCGCTGCCGCGCCCAGGTGGCCCTGCTGGTCGCCGAATCCCTTGGCAGTGCAGCAGATCCGGCCGACCCGCGCTGCGCCGCCATCGCCAGCTTCGTCATCGCGGTGTGCGACGGCCTCGCCGTGCAGACCCTGCTCGACCCCGAACACGCACCGGACGAACAGACCTTCCGAGCCGGCCTCGCCACCCTCTTCGCCACCCGGAACTGAACCTGGCAGGCTGACCACCGTGTTGGGGTTGGAGCCGGTCGGCTCGGTCGCGGTGCGCGGCAGTGACATTCGGTACTGGCGCCTTGACCGTGGCAGCGCGACCACCGTGCTGTGCCTGCACGGTCTCGGCGGCGACCACCGGGGGCTGGCCGAACTGGCCGACGCGCTCCCCGGCGTGAACATCGTGCTGCCCGACCTGCCCGGCTACGGCCGGTCCGGCCCGATGACCGACACGCACAGCCTGGTCGGCTACGCCGACGCGGTTGCCGACCTGCGCGAGGCCCTCGGCCTGGACAGCTGCCACCTGCTCGGCCACTCGCTCGGCGCGTCGATCGCGCTGGTGCACGCCGCCCGCCACCCAGGGCTGCGCAGCCTCTGCCTGCTCAACCCGGTGTCCACCGCGAGCAATGTGACAGCGGCGCTCGGCAGGCTGTACTACCGGATCGCGGCCGCGCTGCCCACCCCGATCGCCCGGTTCTGGCTGGCCAGCCGGCTCGCGGTGTACGTGTCCGACGCCTTCGTGATCAAGACCAGGGACCGGGCCCGCAGGCGCCGGATCCTGCGGGAGGACTACGAGAACTACCGCAGGGCCAGCGTTCCGGCGATGGTGCAGAGCTTCCTGAGCTACTACGACACGCCGTTCGACGACCTCGCCGCCCGCATCACGGCGCCGACCCTGGTGGTCACCGGCGGCCGCGACAGCATCGCGCCGCCCGACTCGGTGACGGCGCTCGCCGCACGGATGCCGTCCGCGACCTGCACCGTGGTGCCCGGCGTCGGGCACCTCGTCCCGTTGGAACAGCCGGCCGACATCGCCGCGCTGGTAAGGGATTTCCTGATGTCGAGAGTGGACTGAGCTAGCCCGCCGACTCGTCCCGCACGCCGAGGCGCAGGTGCTCGATGTGGTAGACCGCTTCGTCCAGCAGCATCGCGACGTGGTTGTCGTACAGCCGGTAGACGATGCTTCTGCCGTGTCGGGTGCCGCTGACCAGGCCGAGCGCGCGCAGCAGGCGCAACTGGTGGGACACGGCGGACTGCTCCATGCCGACGGCGTCGGCCAGTTCGCCGACCGCGCACGCACCGTGCCGCAACCGCGTCAGGATGAGCAGCCGACTCGGTGTTGCGAGTGCTTGCAGGGTCGCCGCGACGCTTGCCGCGTCCTCCGCCTCCAGCCGGGCAGGCGGAGTGTCCCGGCCACCCACCCCGTGTCCCATGCCCGGCATCGTAGCTGGTCAGCGCATGTATGCCTGAACAGCTGTTCATACGACCGCGAACCGAGCGCCGGCCCGGCCCGAATGGACGAACCGGATGCCGTACGCTCGATGCAGTTGAAGGGGAGTAGCCCCAGCCGGTTGGTCGACATGCTGGCGTCCCAGGACGCCCGGTCGCCGGGCTCGAGCCAGTGGTTCGGGTGGGCGAGACCTTCCGCGACCGGTTGTTCATGGGATGACCGGCGTGGGAGTTTCCCCAGGCAGCTCCCGCGCCGGTCGGAAGCGGAGCATTGTGAATCCAGTCGTCCTCGCCACCGTCTTCGGCGTTGTGTTCATCGGCGAACTTCCGGACAAGACCATGTTCGCCTCCCTGCTGCTCGCGGCGCGCAACCGGGTCGGACTGGTCTGGCTGGGCGTTGCCGCCGCGTTCGTCGTGCACGTCGCCATCGCGGTCACGATCGGTGGCGTCCTGTTCACCCTGTTGCCGCACCGCCTGGTTCAAGGGGTGGTGGCCCTGATGTTCCTGTTCGGCGCGCTCATCGCGTTCCGGGACACCGATTCCCCCGATGAGGACGAGCCGAGCGACACCGGCTACCGGTTCGAGGGGCCGCGCACCGTGGCCACCGCGTTCGTGGTGATCTTCATCGCGGAGTGGGGCGATCTGACCCAGATTCTCACCGCGAACCTTGCCGCCCGCTACGACAACGCGATCGAGGTCGGCATCGCCGCGACGGCCGCGCTGTGGGCGGTCGCCGCGATCGCCATGCTCGCCGGCAAGCTGATGCGCAGGCTGCCGGTGGCGCTGGTACGCAGGGCGACCGCGATCGTGCTGTTGATCCTGGCCTGCGTCGCCGGATTCGACGCGATCACCGGCGGCAACACGCTCATCTGATCGGGTGTACTTTCTGCCACAGCCACACGGTGGGAGGACTGCATGGTCGCGGTGGAGCCGTTGCGTGGCGCCGTGCTGGAAGCCGTGCTGGAACGCATCACCTACGCCAACGACGAGACCGGCTACACCATCGCCAGGGTGGACACGGGTCGCGGCGCCGACCTGGTCACCGTGGTCGGCGCGCTGCTGGGAGCGCAGCCCGGCGAGAGCCTGCGGATGCGCGGCCGCTGGGGCTCGCATCCGCAGTACGGCAAGCAGTTCCAGGTGGACGACTACACCACCGTGCTGCCGGCCACCGTGCA
Source organism: Candidatus Melainabacteria bacterium (assembly GCA_963702275.1). GTDB lineage: Bacteria > Actinomycetota > Actinomycetes > Mycobacteriales > Pseudonocardiaceae > DATEPR01. Next base: position 69,996 of record CAVPCF010000067.1, on the reverse strand, counting down.
GGGTATCCGCCGGTACCTGGGCTCCGGCCTGATCAAGGGCATCGGGCCGCGGCTGGCCGACCGGATCGTGGAGCACTTCGGCGTCGACGCGCTGGACGTGATCGAACAGCAGCCGCAGCGGCTCATCGAGGTGCCCAAACTCGGCCCGAAACGGACCAAGCTCATCGCGGCCGCGTGGGAGGAACAGAAGGCCATCAAGGAGGTGATGGTCTTCCTGCAGGGTGTCGGCGTGTCGACCTCGCTCGCCGTGCGGATCTACAAGCAGTACGGCGACACGTCGATCGACATCGTGCGGACCGAGCCCTACCGGCTGGCCACCGACGTGTGGGGCATCGGCTTCCGCACCGCGGACACCATCGCCAAGTCGGTCGGCATCCCGCACGACAGTCCACAACGGATCAAAGCAGGCCTCCAGTTCACGCTGTCCGAGGCCACCGGCGGCGGCGACTGCTACCTGCCCGAGCAACGCCTGATCGCCGAGGCCATCAAGATCCTCCAGGTGGACACCGGCGCCGTCATCGACTGCCTCGCCGAGCTCGTGGACGAGGAAGGCGTTGTACGAGAACAGCTCCCTGGCGACGACGACGAACCCGTCATCGCGATCTACCTGGTTCCCTTCCACCGCGCCGAAATCGCGCTGGCCAATCAGTTGCGCGCGTTGCTGCGCACCCCGACCGACCGGATGGCCGCGTTCGCCGACGTGGACTGGGACCGGGCACTGACCTGGCTGCGCGGCCGGACCGGCGTCGACCTGGCGCCCGCGCAGGAGGAGGCGGTCCGGCTCGCGCTGACCAGCAGGGTGGCAGTGCTCACCGGCGGTCCCGGTTGCGGCAAGAGCTTCACCGTCCGGTCCATCGTCACGCTGGCCGCGGCCAAGCGGGCCAAGGTGGTGCTCGCCGCGCCCACCGGCCGCGCGGCCAAGCGGCTCACCGAACTCACCGGCCACGAGGCCGCCACCGTGCACCGCCTGCTGGAACTGCGACCCGGCGGCGACGCGGCCTACGACAAGGACCGCCCGCTGGACGCCGACCTCGTGGTGGTCGACGAGGCGTCCATGCTGGACCTGTTGCTGGCCAACAGGCTCGTCAAGGCGGTCGCGCCCGGCGCGCACCTGCTGCTGGTGGGCGACGTCGACCAGTTGCCGTCGGTCGGCCCCGGCGAGGTGCTGCGCGACCTGCTCGCCGACGGCACGCCGATCCCTCGGGTGCGGCTGACGCAGGTGTTCCGGCAGGCGCAGCAGTCCGGTGTGGTGACCAACGCACACCGGATCAACGCGGGCGAGTATCCGCAGGTCACGGGTCTGCCGGACTTCTTCCTGTTCGCCGAGGAGGACGCGGAGGAAGCCGCGAAACTGACCGTGGACGTGGTGGCGCGGCGCCTGCCGGCCAAGTTCGGGCTCAACCCGCGGCGTGAGATCCAGGTGCTGGCCCCGATGCACCGCGGCCCGGCGGGCGCGGGCGCGCTGAACCAACTGCTCCAGGAGGCGCTCACCCCGTCCCGCCCCGACCTGCCGGAACGGCGGTTCGGCGGGCGCGTGTTCAAGGTGGGCGACAAGGTCACGCAGATCCGCAACAACTACGACAAGGGCGCGAACGGCGTCTTCAACGGCACGCTCGGCGTGGTGACCGGGCTCGACCCGACCGAACAGAAACTCACCGTCCGCACCGACGAGGACGAGGACATCGACTACGAGTTCGGCGAACTGGACGAGTTGACCCACGCGTACGCCGTGACCATCCACCGCTCGCAGGGCAGTGAATACCCGTGCGTCGTCATCCCGATCACGATGAGCGCCTGGATGATGTTGCAGCGCAACCTGCTCTACACGGCGGTGACCAGGGCGAAGAAGCTGGTGGTGCTGGTCGGGTCGAAGAAGGCGATCGGCCAGGCCGTCCGCGCGGTCGGCGCGGGCCGTCGGCACACCGCGCTGGACCACCGCCTGCGGAGTTAGGGTGTGTCGATGCGGCCGACGATCGCACCCGTCGTGTGGACACCACCGGGCATCCCACCGCGCTCCGGCGAGCCGGCCAGCAGGCCGCCGATGCCGAGCCCGGACCTGATCGCGCTCAACGCGACCGGTCCGGAGGACGTGGTGATCGACGAGGACGGCCAGGTCTTCACCGGCGTGGCCGACGGCCGCATCCTCCGCCTGACTCCGGAGGGCGGCGTGACCACGGTCGCCGAAACCGGCGGTCGACCGCTCGGCGTGGAACTCGCGGGCGACGGCCGACTGGTGATCTGCGACGCCCATCGCGGCCTGCTCCGCGTCGACCCGGCTCGTGGCACGGTGGAAACGTTGGTCGACACGATCGACGGCGCTCGGATGCGGTTGTGCGACAACGCGGCCGTCGGCCCGGACGGCTCGATCTACTTCAGCGACTCGTCCCGCCGGTTCGGCCTTGATCACTGGCAGGCGGACCTGTTGGAACACTCCGGCACCGGCCGCCTGCTGTGCCGGACACCGTCGGGCAAGGTCGAGGTGCTGGCCGACGGCCTCCAGTTCGCCAACGGCGTGGCCCTCGCGGCCGACGGTTCGTTCGTGGCGGTGGCGGAAACCGGCGCGTACCGAGTGAGCAGGGTCTGGCTGACCGGCGAGAAGGCGGGCCGGCACGACGTGCTGGTCGACAACCTGCCCGGCTTCCCAGACAACATCAGCACCGGCACCGACGGCCGCCTGTGGATCGCCATCGCCAGCCCGCGCAACCCCGTCCTCGACTGGGCACACGCCAGAAGCCCGTTGCTGAGAAAGGCAATCTGGGCCATGCCCCACCAGTGGCAACCCAAACCGAAGCGCACCGCCTGGGTACTGGCCGTGGACGCGGCGGGAACGATAGTGGCCGACCTACAAGGCGCCGGCGACCGCTACCACATGGTCACCGGCGTGCGTGAACACAGAGGAAAGCTCTACCTGGGCAGCCTGGCCGAACAGTCGGTGGCTGTACTTGGACCTGCCCCACCCCTGACGCACGAAGAACTCGAACCCCGCACGCCGCAGATTGGCCGCACTACCCGACCCGGGCACAGCAGTGGCAACGGCAATCGAACAATCACCCGCAACCCCAAGCCGATGCCGAATCAACCGCGACTGGGCACCCCGCCCCCGATGCGCCGGCAGGGTAGCGGCCCCACCCAACACGGCAACACCGTCGTGCACGCTCATGGCAGCGGCCGCAATCGGCACGCCGTCAACCAGGAGCAGAAACCGCCGCACCAGGCCCGACCGATGCTCCGCCGCGATGAACGCCGCAACAGTCCCACCAACCTGATACCCGGCCAACAGAACCCGAGTGAACAACTCCCCGTCGGCCTCGACAACGTCCGGATCACCAGCAACCAACCGCCCAAGCCGGCAGACAGCCACCCCGCGCTCCCCAACAAACCCAAACCCAGCAACAGAAAGCCGCCCAGCAACCACACCCTCCACTGTGGACGACGCCGACCCACAGGCAGACCCCCGCCCAACCCTGGGGGCTACGGCCCTTTTCCAATCTACCGTTGTCAACCCCCCAATGGGTGGCTCGTCGGCAATCTGTGGATAACCCAGAAAGTTGTCCACAGATGACTCGACGAGAACCGGCCGCACACCCTGCCAAACAGGGTCGTCGGCAAGATCAATAGCCGCTTCAACGGTGTCCGCCGACACCCCGGACACAGTAGACAGAAACGCCAGCGCCGGATCGGTAGCCAGGACCGCCAGCAACCCGTGACTCTCCCACACGCCGAAGCTGCCGGCCACCTCAGCCGCGACCGCCGCAGCACAGGCCAGGCCAGCCCGCCGATGCAATGCGCGGTCCGCGCTGTCGAGCATCCATCGGCGATCCATACCTTCCCCCATCGGCTGTGGTGACGAAGGTGAACGGTAGCTCGTAGCAGCCGTTACCGTTCGGCCCTCGACCTTCCCGATCTGATCGAACATGCGTTTCGCGAGCGGCTGAACCGCGAATCGCCGGTTCTGAAGTGCGAGAGAGCCCGCTCACGGTTCTTGCGGTGCTGCCGCTGGTTGCCGTCGCTGACCGAGCACGTCGCAAAACGCGGTCAGGTTGGCATCACACTGCGACTGCACCAAAGTGACTGTCTCGGCGAGTAACGTTTCCGCGCTGGCGAGCCTGTCCACGTCGGGCCCCTGCCAGAGGTTGTCGAGCCGCTGTTCGAAGTCGGGTGGTGCGACGGCGAGTTGGGCGGCCTGGTGCCGCTGCCACTTGGTGATTCGGTGTGGCTGGTAGATCCGGTTGAGCGCCGACACCGCGGCGAACACCGCCTGCTCTATCCGAGACAGCAGCGCGTGCACGGCAATGGTGTCGCCACGCTCCGCAAGGGCATCCCGAGCTGACCAGCCCGCCAGAACGCTCGGCGTCAACGACCGCTCGACCACAGCGGCGACCAGCTGATCCGGATATTGTGCGGCGCGAGCCTGCCACGACTGAACAAGACGGACCCCGCGCAGGACCCGGCAGCGCTGGATCGCCGCGACGCGCATGTGTGCGACCGGATCGGTGCTGACCCGATCGAGGACCGCGTCGAGGAATCCCTCGATCGTGTGGACGGTGAAGTTGCTGACCGTGACCCCCAGACCGCCGAGGTGATAGTCCTCACTCCACTCCTGGTCCTCAGGGTCGTAGTCCCAGAACGCCGCAGGCGCTGCGCCGACCCGTTCGATCGGACCGCGGCGATCAGCATCAAGGGGCGGCTGCCACCAGTAGCAGTCCAGTTCCAAGTCCGACCAGCGGTCGGCAAGCCCGGCACCCACCGATCCCGCTGCCGTGACGGCGGCCACCCTGTCATTGACGCCATAGGCATCGGCGATGCGCCGCGCCGCATCCATCCGCCACGCCACATGAACACCGTGCCCACTGAACGGTTCTGCGCGCTCTGAGTGCATTGTCACATCCTCCGTCAGAAGCAATCCGCAGCGCCAACCGTTTGCAGCCTGAGTCGGTTGGGCGCGTTCACCCGGTGGATGATGGGCGACACGCCCGGATGATGACGACTTGTCGCGAACTTCCGGGCACACTGTTGGCCAACCCCAAGGCGAGCGCAGGTCACCATGGCGACAGGAACGAGCGAACCCGAACCGCCCCAGGAGCTCATCCGCGCCGAACAACTCGGCCTGCGGACAAGGCGCGGCTGGGTGTTCCGGGACGTTGAGCTGTCCATGACAGCCGGCTCGGTGACCACGATCGCGGGACCGGCGGGCAGCGGGCGCAGCATGTTGTTGCTCACGTTGGCCGGCCGGGCGAATCCGACGACCGGGCGGCTGGTCGTTGCCGGACAGGAACAGCGGCCCGCGATCCGACAGCTGGTCGCGGTGGCCAGGGTCACGGCCGCCGTCGAGCTGGAGCCCGAGATGCACGTGGTCGATCACATCCGTGAGGCCGAGTTGTTGGGCCACCGCGACTACCGCTGGGCCGCCGGGGTCGTCGGGCTCGACGTCGATCCGACCGCGGTCGTCGCCGAGTTCGCCACGGACGACGCCGTGTTGCTCGCGGTGGCGTTGGCGTTGGCCGGCCGACCGAGGGCACTTGTCGTGGACGACGTCGACATCGCTGCCACGCCGGCACAACAGCGGCGGATCTGGACGGCGTTGCGCGCGGCCGGCACGACCGTGATCGCAACAACGGTCGACGGCCGGATCGCCGCCGACGCGGGGGCCGACGTGATACAGAGGAGCGTGGATGCGCGCGTTTAGGTTGGCCCGGTTCGAGTTCCTGCGGTTCCGCACACCTCTGCAGCGGCTGGCGCTCGTCTTCGTCGTCCTCGTCCCGTTGCTCTACGGCGGCCTCTACCTGTGGTCCAACTGGGATCCCTACGGCAAGCTCAATCAGATCCCGGTCGCCGTGGTGAACGACGACAAACCGGTGACCGTGAACGGGCAGCGGATCGCGGCAGGCGAGCTGTTCGTCGGCGAACTGAAGAAGGATCCGATCTTCGACTGGCATTTCACCGACGACGCCGATGCCGCGCGGGGCGTGCACGACACCCGTTACTACTTCACGATCTCCGTACCGCGTGACTTCTCCGCGAAACTGGCCAGCGGCGCCACCGGCACGCCGCAACGGGCCGGCATGCTGATCACCCTCGACGACGCGAACGGCTACATCGTCGGCAAGATGGCGGAAACCGTGCAGTCCGAACTCCAGAACAAGATCAGCGCGGCCGCGGTCAGCGCCTATTTCGAATCCGTCTTCGGCAACCTGCAACGACTTCACGACGGGCTGACCAAGGCGACCAACGGCGCCGACCAACTGAAGAACAACCTGGCCACCGCGAAACAGGGCAGCGGTGCGCTCGTGTCAGGGCTGACCCAGCTCAAGCAGGGCGCCGACCAACTCGCGCCGGGCGCCCAACAGGTGTCCGACGGGGTGACCGCGATCGCGAACGTGGTGGTGCCGATCGCGAACGCCATCGCCGCGGCAATCCCGACGGTCACCCAGAACGCGGCGGCCGCCGCGAACACGGCAGCGGGCCTGGCGAGCACGGCGGCGCAGGCCACCGGCGCGGTGTCCGGTGGTGCGGACTCCGTTCAGGCCAAGGTGACCCAACTCGGCCAGGCGCACCCAGAACTGCAAAGCGATCCGGCCTACCAGCAACTGGTCACCGCGACCAGCCAGGCCGCCGCACTGACCGGCCAGGTCAACACGGCCGCCGGCCAGGTCAGGACGGCGACCGCCGACGTAGCCCAGGCGGCCGACACGCTGGCCAGGGACGCGCCACAGTTGCAGGCGCAGGCCAAGGGCGCTGCGTCACAGATACAGCAACTGGCGACCGGTGCCAAACAGGTCGCGACTGGTGCGACGCAGCTGGACGCCGGGCTGGGCACCGCCCTGTCCGGCGCCACCCAACTCGACACCGGCATCGGCCAACTGCACGACGGCGCGACCCAACTGGCCGGCGGCCTTGCCGACGCGCAGGGCCAGTTGCCGGTGCTGTCACCGCAACAGCAGAAGGACAACGCGGCCACCCTGGCGTCCCCGGTCGACGTCGCGGTCACCAACCTGCATCCGGCCAACAACTACGGCCGTGGGCTGACGCCGTTCTTCTTCTCCATCGCACTGTGGGTGTTCGGCATCACGGGATTCCTCATCCTGCGCGCGTTGTCGCAGCGGGCGCTGGCCAGCCGTGCCGGCAACCTCGTGGTGGCGCTGGCGGGCTGGCTGCCGGCGGGCGCGGCGTGCGTGTTCGCGGGCCTGTTGCTGTACGTCGTGGTGGACTGGGGGCTCGGGCTCGATCCGGTGCATCCGTGGGAAATGGCCGGCCTGATGGCGTTGGCGGCGGCCGCGTTCACCGCCATCGCGCATTTCTTCCGGGTGTTGCTCGGCGGTGTGGCCAGTGCGATCATGCTGATCCTGTTGCTGTTGCAGCTCACCACGTGTGCCGGCACCTATCCGTACGAGACGCTGCCTGCCGTGTTCCGCGCCCTGCATCCGGTGCTGCCGATGAGTTATCTCGTCGACGGCCTGCGGGTGACCATCACCGGCGGCAACAGCGCCCACCTGGTGCGGGACGTGCTCGTACTGGCGGCGTTCGGCGTGGTCGCCATGGCGCTCACCGTGTTCGCCGTCGGCAGGCGACGGGAATGGCGGATCGCCGACCTCAAACCCGAACTGTCCATTTAGGCCGTACGTATCAGGGTTTGCGGCCGACGCCTGCCACGACCATCGATTCGTTCGGTGTCGCGAACGTGATCACCGGGGCGATCGGGCCGGTCTCCTCGGGGTGCCACAGCGTCGTCCACGTCAGGCCCGGATCCACCAGCGGGAAGTCGCCGAACAGCGCGCGGACCTCGTCGTGGGTGCGCCAGATGACCGGACTGCTCCTGCTGTCGTACAGCTTCTTGATCTCATCGAGGTTCGCGGCCAGTTCGGCCGGCGCGCCATCGGTGGTGGCGTGCGACATGGCCAGGTACGAACCGGGCGGGACGAGCTGCCGGCAGCGGGCCACCGACGCGGGCCCGACGTCCGTGCCGTCCGGTCCGATCTGTTGGACGTGCAGCACCGCGACCAGCAGAATGCCCACCGGCTCGGTCAGGTCGAGTATTCCGGTTTCCCGGACCCGCTGCCACAGTTCGTCCGGTTCCCGCAGATCCGCATTGATCGCGGCGTGCCGATTGGCGTCACCCTTCTGGTCGAGCAGCACCTGTGAATGCGCGACCGCGACCGGCTCGTTGTCCACATAGACGACCTTGGTGTCCTTCGACAGCTCGTCCGCGATCTCGTGCGTGCTGCCCATCGTGGGCACGCCGGACCCGATGTCGATGAACTGGCGGACCCCCAGCCGAACCAGATGACGCACCGCCCGCTGCAGGAAGATCCGATTCGCCTTGGCGATCGGCCGCGCCAACGGGAACTGCGCCAACACCTTCTTGCCGAATTCACGGTCGATTGCCCAGTTGGCGGTACCGCCGAGGTAGTAGTCGTAGACCCGCGCCACGCTGGGGTGTTCCAGGTCGACACCGGGGGGTACCGGTTGCTGGTCGGTTACGTTCACAATTGTGTCCTCCGGACTGCCAACGGTATTGCGGACTTCATCGTAACCAGACAGGGGTGTGCCCGGATCAGTCGCGGTCGAGCTGTTTGGCGAAGTCGGCGGCCAGTGCCCGCAGGAAGTCCATGGTCTGGGCCTTCTCCAGTGCCGGTCCGCGAAGCTGGTCCCATGCCTCGACGAATTTCTTGAAGTGCGACTCGTTCTCGATCTTCTGCCCGCCCGCGACGTGCTCGACGAACACGCAGTTGGGCGTGCCGTCGGTGAACCGCATGATGGTGAAATCGTTGGGCACGTAGGGAAGTCGCGCGTCGAAGGGCAGGACGTGGATGGACACGTCAGGGTGTGACTCCATCAACTGGATCAGGTACTGCGCCTGGTCCAGCGCGACACCCGGGTTCGGTCCGCCCGGCATCCGCCGGAACGCGGCCTCGCCGAGCACGAACCGGTGGCTGGGTGGCGGATTCAGTTCGAAGACGTGCTTGCGGTCGCGCCGGTTGCGCACCAGCTCGGTGACGTTGGTGTTGCCCGCCGCCTTGAACTGGGTCAGCATGTAGTGCTCCGACTGGAGCGCGCCGCTGAAGCGTTCGCCGTGCCAGCCGAAGATCTCCGACGCGGCCTGCTCCAGATTGGTGAACGTCCGGAACCACGTCGGCACGGCCGCGCGGTAGCCGGACCATTCGCCGCGCCGGTCACCGGTCGCCGCGAGTTCCCGCATCAGTTCCGCGGACACGGCACCGACGCTGAACGCGCCGAGCATGATCTCCAGGTCGGCCGGCTTGACCGAGACGGTGCCGTCCTCGATCTTGTTCACCTTGCCCTGCTTGCAGCCGAGCAACTCGGCGACTTCGACCTGGGTGAGGCCGGCGGCGATCCGGGCCGCCCTGATCTCGTTGCCAAGTCGAATGCGCAGTGAAGTGGCCGTGCCGGGCACCGGTACTCCCGTCTCACTCACCGATGTGCGTCGAGTGAACGACAGTAGACCATGTTGTGGCCGCTCAGGCGTGGTACCGGCCGGCGACCGTGCCGGCCAGGAATGCTCGCCAGCCGGACGCGCCGAACACCAGCGCGGGTCCGGCTTCTGGCTTGCTGTCCCGGATGCCGACGATGTCGGCCGCGCCCGCCGCTGCGAGGTTCACCTCGACACAGTTGCCGCCGTCGGGTCCGCAGGCCGATCGCCATCCGTCAACCGGCAATGCGTTCGTGACATGCATAAAAGGGCTGGTGGAACGTTGACCGGTCATCATGTCTCCTCGTTGTGCGGTGCATGATGTCATGGCGTCGTTCGGCGCCGGGATTAATCGTGCTCTAGGATTAATCGCAGCGCAACCGAGGAGGTACCCGGAGTGAGCGTGGCGCGCCAGGTGGCCGTGCACCGGCTCGAGGACGACGAGCCGCTCGCGGTGGCCGGCACGGTGCACGGCCGGCCGGTCGAGGTGCTGGTGGCCGACCTGGCCGACGTGCTGGCGCACATCGGTGGGTGGACGGAGCAGGACCCGGGTGCCGTCGGTTGTTGGGGCCTGCGCGCGGATTACTCCGGTTCGTTGACACTCCTGTTGCGGCGCAGGGCGGGCGCGATCGCCGAGCGGCTGCGCACGGTTCACCTGGTGCGGCTGGTGCCCGGCGAGCCGCACGGTGCCACGCTGGCCGCGCTGTGCGGGGAGCGGCTGACCGTTGTCGGCGTGGACGTGTTGCCGGTCGGCGCGGGCATGCCGTGTGACGGCTGTCTCGCCGGGAGCCTGGTTGCCGAGCGGGCGGCAACCGATCGGGTTGTCACTGCCCGCGTCGACATGCCGGCCGTGTGCTGGGCCGCAGCTGATATCTGATGGTCTCGTGCGAACTTGATCGGCAGATCGGGTGGCGTTTCCCGTCACCCGATCGGTCATTTATCACTCAATGTGTAGGGAATGGCCGAGGCAGTCGCGCGATCGAGTGAATTCTGACCGGCTACTCGTGCGACGAATGTGCTCGGTGGTCCGGCGAATGCCCATTGACGAGGGACTTTGCCACCCTGACCCGAGAACGCGGCCACCATCGGCCACGACAGCGCGCCTGGCGTAATGCGCGTCCGTTCGGGCAAACTGACACCCGGCAACATAAAGGACTCCCCGGCTGGTGTGTGGACACGGCGAACCGCATTCCACATCACCAGCGGGAAGCTCTTCCCCGACTCGCCTGTTCGCGCAGGAGGCCGGGTTCTGCTGTTACTCATGTGTAGGCGTCAGAGATGAGTATCAACGTGACCAGTGTAGAACCAGCTCAGCGGATTAATCCAGGCCGGATTGGATCAGTCGGCAGGCTTGATCAAACATCGCCTGCTCAGGGGCATGGTCCGGTTCGCCGACTCACCCGATTGGATGCCGATTATTACGCGACGATCCAGCGCGGGCCCACCCGTGGTGGGCCGTCCGGCCGCCCGTCCCGGCACGCCCCCGCATCGCCCGGCGCGCGTTCGGACCGGGCCTGGCTGCGCATGGTCGAGCGCGCGGTGGGCGGCTGGGCGCCGACACTGCGGCAGTCCGTCGCCCTGGTGGCGTTGTTCCTCGCTGCCGCCGTCACCGTGGTGATCACCCTCGGCCTGGTCGGCATGTTGCTGGTGACCGGGCTCGGCATCGTGCTCACGTGGTCGCAGCTGGCCGGACGTGCCCCGCGCGACTGAACCGTCCTCACTCGTTCGAGTGAATCTCGCGACACAGCGCGCGAATTGTCTCGGCGTGGTCCGGATATTCGGCGGCCAACTCGGCGGCCGAGCCGAACTCGACGATGTCGTCGGTGTAGGGCGGCACCACCACGGTGCCCACCAGGCTCCACGCACCCAGGGTCTCCGACGCCTGCCAGACCCCCGCCGGCACCACGACCTGCGGCCGCTGGCCTGCGGCGAGATCGGTACCCAGCACCGGTCGTGCCACTCGGCCGTCCGGGTAGAGCAGCAGCATGCGGACCGGCGCGCCCGCGTGGAAGGCGTAGATCTCCAGGTGCGCCAACCGATGCAGCGCGGAGAACTCGGGCGCGGCCAGCAGGTAGTAGATCGCGGTGCAGTGCTCGTCGCGCCAGGTCTGCGCCCACCGGCCGCCCTCGACGGGCAGCGGCCGCAGCCCGAGCGCCGTGATGACGGGGTCCGTCACGGCGTGCTCGGCTGGGCGTCCATGATCGGCTCGCCGTAGCTCACCAGTGCGCCCTTGCCACGGCGTTTGGCCGCGTACATGGCTTCGTCGGCCCTGCGGAGCAGTTCGTCCGGGGTGAGTTCGGGGTCGAACGCGGACAGACTGACGGTGCCGATGCTGGCGCTGATGCACAGGTCCCGGCCGCGCACCACCTGCGGCGCGCACAGCGTGTCGAGCAGTTGCTGGCTGATCCGGCGCGCGCCGTCGCCCCGGGTCTCGCCGTCGCTGTCGAGCAGCACGCTGAACTCGTCGCCACCGAGCCGGGCCACCAGATCGCCGTTGCGCACGTTGACCAGCAGCCGTTCGGCCACCGTGCGCAGCACGGCGTCGCCAGCGGCGTGGCCGAAGCTGTCGTTGACCGTCTTGAAGCCGTCGATGTCCACGAACAGCAGTATCAAGGGTCGGTGGCCACGATCGCGCACGGCGACCGCCTCGGTGAGCCGGGCGAGGAACAACGCGCGGTTGGCCAGCCCGGTGAGTGGGTCGTGGAACGCCTGGTACTCCAGTTGTCGCTGGCTTTCGGTGACCTGCCTGAGCAGGCGCGTGTTGTCCATGAGGGTGACCAACTGACGCAGGGTCACCAGTCCGAGAATCGCCAGCCCGATGTTGACCACCGGCGGCGCCAACGGCTGCCCGGTCGCCGTGCTGAACGCCACGAACAAACAGGCGACCGCGAGCGGCAGATAGGGCACCACCAACGTGAGATAGTCGCCAACCCACAGCCGCCCTGGTTTGTCCCGCGCCGTACGAAACGGCGCGACCGCGGCCAGCCCGAAGAACACCGGACAGATGACGAACCCGACGTCCGCGACGGGCGGAATGCGACTGACCCCTGCACCGACGAAATAGGCGAACACCCATCCCGAAGTCGCCTGCGTCACGGACGCCACCACGAGCAACAGGACCGGCAGTTGACGAACGAGATGATGCGTACGAGCAAGAACCGCGATCACGGTCAACAGCACCAGATAGGCAACCGGATGCGCCGCCGCGGCCGCGATGGCCGACCAGGTCCTCGGCCATGACCCGAACACGGACTGCAGGGCGGGCACGAGGACGAGCACGAACAACGAGCCACAGATGATCAGCGCATCCAGCACGAGCAGCAGCCGGCCACGCCGGTTCGGCTGCTGGAGGCCAGGTCCGTCGTGTACCAGATTGAGGACGCCGAACATCGCCAGCATCGGCACCATGATGAAGCTGACCGGCGCGAGGATGGTCATCGGCAACGCGACGCCGACGATCAACTGCCCCCAGATCCAGGCGACAAGGCCGACGGTCAGGGTGGCCATCGCGGCGGCCATCCACAACCGCCAGCGCAACTGCGCGCCACTGGCCCGCCGCGCGGTCCACAGAAACCCGGCCAACGCCGCCACGCTGGCGCAAAGCTGAAACCATTTGTCAACAGCTACCGCGAAAGTCCAGTCGGATGCACCAACCAACATGGTCACCAGCGCGGCAACCAGCAACAGACCGGCAGCGCCGGCCACGACGGCAAACTGTCGAGGCGACATACTCCACATATAATGATTGGCAGACCCATCAGGACCACGAAAGTCTAACGGCAGGGCCACACCCTGTCGACGACCCACCGAACACCACCCCAAAATCCCAAGCTTTGAACAGACCCGCGACACCGCCTGTCGTGGCCGCGTCGAACACAGATTTATACAGGCCTGGCGACATCGTGTTCGACGATGGTGCCGACACATTCAGTTGTCCATGGCCGCCGGGCGGCGCCGCTGGTCATTCGTGCCCGCCTTTGGAATATCTGTTGTTCCTGGATGCTGGCCGGGAATCGGTGTCCGCACGGCAGGAGACGACATCGCGGGTCACCCGAGCAGACCATGGAGGGTGGACCGGTGACGGCCGGTCGGTGAGGAGACGACCGATGTTGGTGTGCGTGACCGGTGGTACCGGGTTCGTCGGCGCGCACTCGGTCGCGGCGCTGACCCGGATCGGCCACAAGGTCCGGATTCTGGCGCGCACCGAGGCCGGTGTCGAGCGGGCGCTCGAGCCGCTCGGCGTGGACCGTTCCGCCGTGCACGTCGTCGTCGGGGATGTCACCGACGAGGTTGCGGTGGCCCGCGCGATGGTCGGCGTGGGTGGCGTGCTGCACGCGGCGGCCGTCTACTCCTTCGACAGCCGTCGGGCCGACGAGCTGCGCGCGACCAACGTGCGCGGCACCGAACTGGTGCTCGCCGCGGCCCGGCGGGTCGGCGCGGACCCGATCGTGCACGTGTCCAGTTTCGGCGCGCTGCTGCCGGCCCGCGGCCGGATCGTCCGGGCGGACTCGCCGGTCGGCCGGGCGCGGGAGACCTACCTGGCCAGCAAGGCGGCGGCCGAGGTGATCGCCCGCCGGCACCAGGTCCAGGACGCGCCGGTGGTGATCACGTATCCACCTGCCCTGCTCGGGCCGCACGATCCGCACCTGGGTGACCAGAACACGAGGCTGCGCGACACGTTGCGCGGGCTGATGCCGATCTGGCCGCTCGGCGGGTTCCCGGTCGGCGACGTGCGGGACACCGCGAACCTGCACGCCGGCCTGTTCACCGAGCCGGAACTGACAAGGGACCGCTACTTCGGCCCCGGTCGCTACGTGACCACCCGCAGGAACCTGCGTGCGCTGCGCGCCGCCACCGGGCGGGCTCTGCCGGCGGTCTTCCTGCCGGCCAGAACGCTGCTGCCGGTCGGCCTGCTGGCCGGCGCGCTGCAACGGGTGTGGCCGTGGCACATCCCGGCCGAGTACGGCGCCATCTACACGGCCGCCTGCGCGACCAGGGTCGTCGACTACGACAGCACGCTCGGGTACAACCCCCGGCCGCTCGCCGACACCGTGGCCGACACGATCCGGTGGCTGTACGAAGAGGGTCAGCTGACCACCCGCCAGATCGGCATCCTGGGCCGGACTTTCGAGCCGGTCACCGTGCCGGCACCGCGCGGCTGGCAGCGCCCGGCCGCCTAACGCACACGGGATATGCTGCGCGCCTGGTGTTGTGGGACAACTGGGAGTCGGTACGGACGGGTCGTGTTCTGTTCGAGGACGCGGCCGCTCTCGTGCTGAACAAGCCGGCCGGGATCTCGGTCACCGGCGAACGGCACGAGACCGACCTGGTCCGGTTGGCCGCCGCGCAGGGTGAGACGCTCTATCCCGCGCATCGCATCGACAAGGTGACCTCCGGTGCGATCCTGTTCGCCCGACAGCTGCGCTACCACGGCGACCTGACCCGCCAGTTCAGTCGGCGGACGGTGGACAAGGCCTATCTGGCCGTCACTCGAAGCGGTGGCCTGCCGGACTGGGGTGTCATCGAGCTGCCGCTGAGCGTCGGTCGCAAGAACCGGGTGCGGATCGCCGCGGAGCGGGCCGCCATCGTGACCGACGGCCGGCACTGGTCGGTGCCCACGGACCGCGTGTTCACCCAGGTGTCGACCTATCCGTCGGTGACGGCGTTCGCGACCGTGTGGACGGATGACGTGCACACGCTGCTCGTCGCGCGGCCGATCACCGGTCGGCGCCACCAGATTCGCGTGCATCTCGCCTGGATCGGCCACGAGTTGGCCGGTGACCCGTTGTTCGGGCGATTCGAGTCGGACCGCCGTACCCTCCTGCACGCGTGGCGGCTGGCGTTCGACGCGGAATGGCTGGACGGCCGGCGAATGGCGCTCGACGCGCCGCCCGGCGAGGATTTCTGGGCACCGTTGGGTGCGCGGCCGGAAGTCCTGCTGTATCAGGCTGATCAGCGGCTGATCGAACTGCGGGAGCAGACCGCGGGACTGCGTCCGGCCGATGACGGCGTACCGAGCGAGGAGTAACTGGCGGCTGGCGTGGGTGCGCGGCGGTCAGTCCATTATGGACATCGGCTCGCCGGGGAACACCGAGCCGGCGAGCCAGCCGAGGCCTTCGCGGTAGAGCTGCTCGACGGCGGGGCCGGTGCGGCCGGGCAGCCCGGTGGCCACCCGGTAGCCGAGCTTCTCCTGTAGGTAGCCCAGGTGTCGGTAGCCCTCGGGGAAGCGGGCGAGCAGGCCGGGGTCCAGGTCGATATGGCCGCCGGGCGGCACCGGGTCCATCCGGTCCTGCTCGTAGATCGGCTGTCGGCGCACCAGGCCCCAGCGGCCGTCGCGGCGGGCGAGGAAGTCGTAGAACCGGCCGGTGCAGGTCACGTCCACGGTGATGCCGTCGAGCGGGGCGCGTTGCAGGATCTGCATCTTCGTCTGGGCGATCGCGCGGTCGCCTGCCACGTCGCTGGTGTGGGCGCCGAGCAGGTGCTGGATCTGCGACCCGGACGCGCAGCCTGCCTTGCTGGCCTCGATGAACGCGTCGGCCGGCCCCTGGAACCAGGTCGCCGACATCCAGCCGTCCGGGTGCCAGACCGACGCGAACCGCCGCCAGTCGCCGGAATCCCGGTACAGCACCCAGTTGTCCACCACTTCGCGGACGGCCGCGCGGTCCATGTCCACTTCCGCCTGGCTGTAGATGTCCGTCACGGCCGCCTCTCCCTCTGGGGGTGCGATTCTGGGCCGCCTCGGCTTGGCTGTCTAGTCCGGTTTTCCGCCCGGCGGAATGTTGAGCTGTGCGAGTTGTCTTGTCACGCCGAGGGCGGCGGTTCGGACGGCCGCGGTCAATGCCCGGACGTTCGTCGTCGACCGCACCACCAGCGCGAGTGACGCGACCAGTTCGCCGGTGGCGCCGAAGATCGGTGCGGCTACGGATGATGCGCCGGTCGTCATTTCCTCCAGCGAGAACGCGATGTGGGTTTCCCTTACCTGGCGCAGCGTTTCGGCCAGTACGCCGGGGAGGGTGATGGTGTGCGGGGTGTAGCGGGTCAGTCCGGCTAGTAGTACGTCGGCGAACAGGTCTGGGCCGGAGAACGCCAGGATGATCTTGCCTACGCCGGTTGAGTGTGCTGGCAGCCAGCCGGCCACTCTGGTCACGTTGTCCACCGAGTGCCTGCCTGAGATCTTGTCCAGGCATAGGATTCGGCTGCTGTCTCGGACTGCTATCTGCACGTTCTCGTGGGTTGCCTCGTAGAGGTCGCCCATGAACGGTAGTGCGATCGATCGTAGGTCGCGGTGGGCTGGGGCCAGTGCGCCTGTGTGCCATAGGCGTAGGCCGATCTGGTAGCGGCCGTCTGGTCTGCGTTCGAGGGCGCCCCATTCGACCAGTTCGGCAGCCAGTCGGTGGGTGGTGGTTACTGGTAGGCCGCTGGCCTTGGCCAGTTCGGTCAGGCCGAGTACTGGGTCTGTCGACGAGAACGCGCCGAACAGGGCCAGGACGCGGCTCGCGGTGGTGCGGCCGGCTTCTCGGGTGTTACCGCCCATTCCGGACTCCTTCCGCTGGCCGGAATGGTAACCCTGTCAAGGTAGCTCCCGAAGTGCGACGTAGCCCGCCGGCAGACCCCGCCCGACTCTCGGGGCCTGTCGTCAGCGGGTGGTCAGCTGTGCCGTCAGTCGTCCTGCAACACCGACAGGATGTTGCCGGCGGGATCCTTGAACCACGCGATGAGCGGGCCGCCCTGGCGGTTGATCCCCTTCGGGTCGAGGCCCTCGTAGTGCTCGAAACTGACGCCGCGGGTGATCAGTTCATCCATTGTGGACTCGATGTCTTCCACCGGGAAGTTCAGGATCGTGAACGTGGCCGGTTCGTGGTTCGGCTTCGGGTAGATCAGGGTGTTTCGGTCGCCTGGAGTGTGCAGCGTGAGCATGCCGTACTTCTCGGTCACGTGTAGGCCGAGCGTCTCGCCGTAGAACTGCTTGGCCTTCGGGATGTCGTCCACCGAGAATCCGCTGAACGCCTTACTGTCCTGCAACATGATGCGTCTCCCTCCGTGAAGTGGCTTGCTCAGCCTACGGACATGTGCAGCAGCGACCACTGGTGTCCGTCGAGGTCGCGGAAACCCCGCATATACATGAACCCTTGGTCGTCGCCACCCAGATCCTCGCCCCCCGCGGCGACTGCCCTGTTGACGAGGTCGTCCACCTCGGACCGGTGGTCTACCGAAACGCCGACGATCACCTCGCGGCTGGTCGCGGTGTCCGTGACGTCACTGTGGGTGTAGCCGCGGAACGTCGCGTTCTGGTGCAGCATGACCGAACACGTGTCGCTGACGATCAGCCGTGCGGTGTTCGGACCGGACGCGTGCGGGTCCGGCTGGAAGCCGAGCGTGCCGAAGAAGTCGATCGCCTTGGTGAGGTCGTCTACGGGCAGGTTGACGAATAGTGTCCTGGACATCGCTTGGGTACCGTCCTTGCGGTTCCGGCACCCCCGGTGGGTGCCTTCGTCGGGGACGTAGTTGCTGGACGACCGATCTCGACATGCCAGCCGAGGAGATTTCGTGAAGTACGTGATCCTGCTCTACACCAACCCCGCGTCCAGGGACCTCTGGGCGGGGATGTCGGACGCCGAGCGCGTCGCGGGCCTCGCTGTCTACGCCCAGTTGAACGCGGATCTGGTCGCGTCGGGGGAGTACGTCGCCTCCGAGTCGCTCGACGAACCGACCGAGACGAGGACCGTGAGCGTGCGCGACGGGGTCGCGATGGCGACGGACGGGCCGTTCGCCGAAGTGAAGGAGCACCTCGCCGGCTTCTACGTGGTCGACGTCGCGAGCCTGGACCGTGCGGTCGAGATCGTGGCGCGGATACCGGAGGCCGCGCACGGCCTTGTCGAGGTGCGGCCGGTGCGCGACCTCTCCAGCTACGTGTGACCGGGTTCGACGGCCTGCTGCGGGAGTTGGCACCGCAGGTGCTCACCGCGGTCGTCCGGCGCCACGGCGGGTTCGACACCTGCGAGGACGCCGTGCAGGAGGCGCTGCTCGCGGCGAGCGTCCAGTGGCCCGCCGACGGCGTGCCGGACAACCCGAAGGCGTGGCTGATCACGGTCGCGTCCCGTCGGCGGACCGAGATGTGGCGCAGCGAATCGGCCCGTCGGCGGCGCGAGGAGACGGTGGTCGCGCAGGCGCCACCTGAGCAGGAGCCGATCTCGGGTGTCGACGACACGCTGACCTTGTTGTTGCTGTGCTGCCACCCGTCGCTCACACCAGCGTCGCAGGTGGCGCTGACCCTGCGCGCGGTCGGCGGCCTTGGCACGGCCGAGATCGCGCGGGCGTTCCTGGTGCCGGAGGCCACCGTGGCTCAGCGCATCAGCAGGGCGAAACAGCGGATCAAGGCCAGCGGGGCCGAGTTCCGCCCGCCACCGCCTGCCGAGCGGTCGGCCAGGATGGCCGCCGTGCTGCAGGTGCTGTACCTGATCTTCAACGAGGGCTACACCGCGAGTTCCGGCGCCGAACTGCACCGCGTCGAACTGACCACCGAGGCGATCCGCCTGACCAGGCAGGTGCACGAGATCCTGCCTGACGACGGCGAGGTCACCGGCCTGCTCGCCCTGATGCTGCTCACCGACGCCCGCCGCCCTGCCAGAACCAGCGCGGACGGCGCCCTCGTCCCGCTCGCGGCGCAGGACCGTTCGCGGTGGGATGCCGACGCGATCGCCGAGGGCACCGCGTTGGTCACGGCGACGCTCACCACCGCACCGCCCGGGCCCTACCAGCTCCAGGCCGCGATCGCCGCCGTGCACGACGAGGCAGTGACAGCCGAGGACACCGACTGGCGCCAGATCCTGGTGCTCTACGACCTGCTGCACAAGCTCGCGCCCGGCCCGATGGTCACCCTGAACCGCATCGTGGCCGCCGCGATGGTGCACGGCCCGCGGTCCGCGCTGGACCAACTCGCCGCGGCCGAGACCGATCCCGCGCTGGCCGGCCACCACCGGGTGGACGCGGTCCGCGCGCACCTGCTCGACATGGCGGGCGACCACGAAGCCGCCCGCGGCCACTACCGCGCGGCCGCCCGCCGGACGCTGAGCCTGCCAGAACAGCGTTACCTCGAGTCGAAGGCGGCCGACGGTTAGTCGTCGATCGCCTGGTAGGCGGCGGTTCGGAAGTCGCGGACGTAGGCGGGTCTCGGGGAGTCCCACGCGCGCTGGGTCAGCAGGACGAGGACCATGTCCTCACGCGGGTCGGACGACCACGACGTGCCGAGTCCGCCGTCCCAGCCGTACTGGCCCGGTGTTGCCGCGATGTCGTCCCGTGCGGTGACGACCTGCAGGCCGAAACCCCAGCCTCGGTGGTCGAAGTGGCCGGGGTAGAGGCCGGAGACCGCCTTCTGGGCCGGTGTCAGGTGATCGGTGGTCATCAGCTCGATCGACGGCCGGGACAGGATGTCGCGGCCGTTGTCCAGCATCAGCTGGCCGAACGCCAGATAGTCGTCGGCTGTCGACACCAGACCGGCACCGCCGGACGGGAACGCGGGCGGTCGGCTCCACTGGCCGTCCGGCCGGTCGGTCACCACGAGGTCGTCGGTCTGGTAGGCGGTCGCGAACCGGTCGAGTTTCGCGGCGGGCACGCTGAAACCGGTGTCGCGCATGCCGAGCGGGTCGAAGATCCGGTCGGCAAGGAACGTCTCGAGCGGCTGCCCTGCGGCCCGCGCGATCAGTACGCCCAGCACCTCGGCTGCCGTGTTGTACAGCCACCGCTCGCCGGGCTGGTTCATCAGCGGCAGTTCGCCGATGCCCTTCATCCACTCGTCCGGTGGCGGCATCAGGTCGGGCGCCGGCGGGCCGACGCCGATGCGCGAGTGGCGGATGGCGTCCTGGATCGGGTACGTGCCCGGCGGCGCCAGGATGATGCCCAAGCCCATCCGGAAGGTCAGCAGGTCCCGGACGGTGATCGGCCGGTTGGCGGGGACGGTGTCGGCCACCGGGCCTTCCAGTCGGCGCAGCACCCTGCGGTCGGCGAGTTCGGGCAGCAGCCGGTCCACCGGCTCGTCAAGGCGCAGCAGGCACTCCTCGACCAGGATCATGGTCGCGGCGGCGATGATCGGCTTGGTCATGGAGGAGATCCGGAAGATCGTGTCCCGCGCGACCGGTCTGCCGCCGACGGCCATGGCGCCGATGGTCTCGACGTGCACCTCGCCGCGTCGGCTGACGAGGGTGACGAGACCGGGCATCGTGCCGCGTTCGACGTGGCCCGCCATGACCTCGCGCACCCGTCGCAGCCGTGTCGTGGCCAGTCCGCCTGCCGTCATCGGCACCCCTCTCGTCGGCGGCCATCGTGGCAGAACAGCGCAGGTAGCCGCGCCACGGGGCCGTTGTGCGTGCGATCGGCCTAACGACCACATACCCCCATTTGGGTGGGATCGTGGCGATACCCGTAACTCTCTGAGATTGTAAGGCGACTGGTCCCACGCAGGAATCGTACGCAGCCCCTGACCGCCTTACTCCGAACGAGTTAACCCTTGAGCCACTGCATAACACTGTGCGTTCGATGTCGTCCCACCCAGGCGACCGGTCGGCAACGATCGGATGGACTCATTTCGAGAAGTGAGACGCTCTCATGACGGCTTCCACCGCGGGTTACCGTCCCGTCCAGCGCCGCAACGGTCTCGGCCGGTCCGCCCTCGTGCTCGGGGTGGTCGGCATCGTGCTCGGCGTGTTCGCCGGGGTCACCTGGTTCGTGGTCGTCCCGCTCGGCCTGCTCACGCTGATCGTCGGCGTGTTCGGGGTCAGCCAGCAGCGCTACTACGCCGGATCGGACGCGACCGCCGCGATCATCGGCACGATCGCAGGCGCGATCACGCTCGCACTGGGCGTCTGGGGCACCGGAACCTTCCTCGACAGCCTGCACCAGGCCATCGGCGCCACGTTCACCGATCAGGCCGCCATCGCCGGGCCTGCCGCGATCGCAGGCGGCCCGATCGTCGCATGGGGCCAACCGCACGAGTTCAGCACGAACGTGGTCGTCGCGGTCAGCGCGCCGGTGACGTTCACGCCGTCGGTGGCCGGCGGTGCCGCCCGTTCGGTCGTGCTCACCGTGACCGTGACGAACTACGGCGGCGCGCCCTTCCGTCCGAACACCACGGTCCTCGCCCCGACGGCCACCTTCGACGGCCTGCCGCTGAGCCAGATCGCGCTGCCCGGCAGCACGGCGGTCACCGTGCCGCGGCCCGCGCCGATCCAGCCCGGCCGGTCCGTCGGCTACCGCGTGGCGTACGCGCTGCCGCGGCCGATCGGCGAGCTGCGCCTGATGTTCCTGGCATCCCACGATGCGGCCCCGGCGGTGATCGGCGGTCCGACCTGAGCGGCAGAATGATTCTGTGACAGTGGAACTCGCGCCGGTAGCCGATGGCGTACACGCGTGGCTTCAGCCGGACGGTTCGTGGTGGCTCAACAACGCGGGGGTGATCGTGGGCGCCGAGGACGTGGTGCTGATCGACACCTGCGCCACCCGTCGGCGAACCGAGACCCTGCTGGCCGTGGTGGCCGAGGTGGCCGACGGCCGGCCGATCCGGTTGGCGGTCAACACCCACATGCACGGCGATCACACGTACGGCAACGTACTTCTGCCGCCGGCCACGGTGATCGTGGCGCACGAGCGCACCCGCGAGGCCCTGCTGGCCGACTTCATCCTGAACTCCACCCCGCCGATCTGGTCGCCGACACCGGACTTCGGCGTGACGACCATCCGCCTGCCCACGGTCGTCGTCCGTGACAGGGCCACCCTCTTCGCGGGCGATCGACGGATCGAGTTGCGCCACCCTGGTTACCCGGCCCACACCGAGGGCGACCTGGTCGCCTGGCTGCCCGACGAGCGGGTGCTGTTCGCGGGCGACCTGCTGTTCCATCGGGTGACCCCGCTGGTCCTGATGGGGTCGTTGGACGGCGCGCTGCGTTCGCTGGACTGGTTGGCCGGTTTCACGGCCGACACGATCGTGCCCGGCCACGGTACGTTGATCTCGTCGGCATCGTTGCCGGATGTGTTGGCCACCCACGAGCGCTACTACCGGTTCGTCGCCGATGCGGCCCGACGCGGTCGGGCCGCCGGCAGGTCACCGCTGGCCGAGGCGAGGGAAACCGACCTCGGCGAGTTCGCGGCCTGGCCGGATGCCGAACGGATGGTGCTCAACCTGCACCGCGCCTACGCGGACCTGGCGGCGACGCAGGTCGACCTGCTGGTGGCCTTCGACGACGCCGTGACCTGGCGCGGCGGTCCACTGCACAGCGCCGTCTGAGTGGATGCGGCCACGGTCTGCGTGTGATCCCGAGGGGGGATCACAAGCAGACCGTGGCCGGCACGTCAGTGACCGGGGAACACCACCCCGGCCGCGCTTCCGCCGCGCCGCACCGGTTCCCCGGCCGCCAGCACGTTCCCGTGCCCGAGGAACTGCAACCCGGTGGCCGCGCCGATGTCCGGCGGAATGATGATCGTCGGATCGAGCGGTGACTTGTTGTTGATCGCGAACGCCTGGCCCAACGCCTGCAGTCCGGGCGTGGTGGCGGCGGCGATGAACGCCGGCTCGGCCTGACTGGTCGCGGAGTTGCGTTGCGACGCCCGTGGCGCGGCGATCGCGTCCGGCAGGCTCATGCCGAAGTCGATCCGGTTCACCAGGATCTGCAGCACCGTCGTGATGATGCTGGCACCGCCCGGCGAGCCGATCGCCAGCCACGGCTGGCCGTGCAGCAGCACGATCGTCGGCGACATGCTCGACCGGGGCCGCTTGCCGGCGGCCGGCAGGTTCGGGTCGGGCACGCCTGCCTGCAGCGGCGTGAAGTCGAAGTCGGTCAGCTCGTTGTTGAGCAGGAAACCGTGGTGTGGCACCACGATCGCGCTGCCGCCGAGTTCCTCGATCGTGTTCGTGTAGGAGACGACGTCGCCCCACTTGTCACTCACCACGAAATGGTTCGTGTTGGTGCCCTCGTCCGGCTGGCGCGCGGTGGTCGGTTGGGTGGGTGTGCAGTTGCCTGCGCCTGCGAACGGGTCGCCCGGCGCGACCGGGCTGGTGCCCGCGTGGGCCGGATCGATCAGGCACGCGCGCTGCTGGCCGAATTGCCCGGATAGCAACTGCTGCTCCGGCACGTTCACGAACCGCGGGTCGCCGAGGTAGCGGTTGCGGTCGGCGAACGCCAGCCGGGTGGCCTCGAGGTAGTGGTGCAGCGCCTGGACCCTGGTCTCCTGCGCCAGGTTGAAGTTGCTGAGGATGTTCAGCGACTCGCCGACCGTGGTGCCGCCGCTGGAGGACGGTGCCATGCCGTAGACGTCGTAACCCCGGTAGTTCACGTGCGTCGGCGCCTGGAACGGCGCGCTGTATCCGGCCAGATCGGACAGCTGCATCAGGCCGGGCCGCGGGACGAGCGTGGCGCCGGAGGCCAGCGGCAGGTTGTGCACGGTCCGCACGATGTCGGCGCCGATCGAACCGCCGTACAGCGCGCGGACACCCTGCCGGCCGATCTGCCGGTAGGTGTCGGCCAGGTCCGGGTTCCGTAGCACCGAACCGATCTCGGGCAGTTGGCCGTTCGGCAGGAACAGCGCGGCGGTCGAACTGAACTGGTCGAACCGGAACGCGTTCTCCCGCGTCTGCTCGCGCAGCGTCGCGTTCACGACGAATCCGTGGTCGGCCACCTGCTCCGCCGGCCGCAGGTCGGCGGCGAGACCGAAGCGGCCGAACCGGTCGAGCACCTGCTGCCAGGTCATCAGGTCGCCAGGCACGCCGACGGACAGCCCGCTGGTCACCGCGGTCGGGAAGGCGAGCGGCTTGCCGGTCGCGGGGTCGATGAACAGGTTGACGTCGGCGGCGGCGGGTGTGGTCTCGCGGCCGTCGATCGTGGTCACCCGGCGCGTGCGGGCGTCGTAGTAGACGAGGTAACCGCCACCGCCGAGCCCGGCCACGTACGGGTCGGTGACACCGAGCGTCGACGCCACCGCGACCGCGGCATCGGCCGCCGTGCCACCGGCCCGCAGCACGGCCAGCCCCGCCGCGGTCGACTCGGCAGTGTCCGACACCACCGCCCCACCGCTGCCGATGGCCACGGCCTGTTTCGGTGGTGGCGCGGCTGTTGGTTGAGCGGCTGCCGGGACGGCCGGTAATGCCAAGCCAGCCGTGACTAAGGCGATGATCGCGGCGCGCATGTGGCTCCCCTTCGGGTCGATACACAGGCCTCTGGTTTTACTCCGATCTCACGGGCTTGTGTGGTCAACGGCCACCGGTCCGACCGCCGCCGGCAGGTCGCGTCGGTGCCGCAACGGGCCGGTGAGCAGTAACAACGCCGCCAGCACCGAGCTTGCGCACATGACAAGAACGGCCGACCGGACGCCGAGCGCATCGGCCAGTCCGCCGGCCACCAGTGCGCCGATCGGAATGACCCCGAAGTTGAGCAACTGGGCACTCGCGCCGAACACCACGAGGATGGCCTGCGTCCCGTCCAGGGTGAAGTTGTCCGCCGCGGCGAAGACGGCGAACAGCCGCAGGTAGGGGTCGTACGCCAGGAACCGCACGCCGTCCGCGATCTCGGCGCCCAACGTGGTGCTGCGCGTCGTGTCGCGCGGCCGCCGCTCCTGGGTGCGGATCGCCAGCAGGCACGCCAGCGAGACGAGGCAACTCGCCGCGTCCGCCAGCAGTCCGGTGACGATGCCGAACGCCTGCGCCAGCAGGCCGCCGAGCCCCGGCCCGGCGACCTGCGCCGCCGACGCGCTGCCCTGGAGCTTCGCGTTGCCCTCGACCAGGTCGGCGGGCGCGACCAGGCTCGGCAGGTAGGCCCGGTAGGCGGTGGTGAAGAAGACCGAGGTGGCCCCGGACAGCAGCGCAACGGCGAACAGGTGGCCGAACGTGAGCACGCCGAGCCACGCGGCGACCGGCACGCTGGCCAGCGACACCAGCCAGACGAGATCGCAGGCCACCATGATCGGCCTGCGCGGCCACCGGTCGATCAGCGCGCCGACCGGCAGCGCCAGCGGCAGCCAGGGCAGCCAGACCGCCGCGCCGAGCGAGGCGACCAGGAAGGCGCTGGCATGCAGCGTGGTCACCGCGACAAGTGGAATGGCCACAGTGGACACTGCCGCGCCGAGGCCGTTGGTCGTCTCGCCGAGCCAGAGGAGCCGGAAGTCCCGCTGTCGCAACAGTCCGCCGAGCGGTCGCCGGGCCATCAGGTCGCGGGCCCGCGGTGCGGGAAGGCCCGGATCTGCACGATGACGTGCTCCTCGCCGTCCCTCGGCTCGCCGTCCGGGGGGTGGTTCGCCCGGTATCGGGCTACCACGGCGCCCAGTTCGCTGTTCAGGTCGCGTAGTTCGGCCGGGCGCAGCCGCAGGCGCCAGTCCTGTGCGGCGGCCGCCTCGTACCAGGTCCGGTCCCAGTCCTGCGCCAGGAAGCCGGCAAGGCGGTGGTGGAGCTGGTTGAGCGACTCGTGCAGGTAGACCGACACCGGACCGCGCATCGACGGGTCGTCGATGAAGTCGGCGACCCCGACGTGCGTCGGCCGGACCCGCCACCAGCGTTCGCGTTTGGTCCCTCGGGTCGGGTCGTCCTCGATCAGGTCGTGTTCGGCCAGTTGGCGCAGGTGCCAGCTCGTGGTGCCGGTGCTCTCGCCGACCCGCCCGGCCAGGCCGGTCGCGGTGGCCGGGCCGTCCAGCCACAGCAACTCCATCAGCCGCAACCGCAGTGGATGCGCAAGGCCCCGCAAGCTGCGCGCGTCCATCCGGTTCGGGTTCCCCTCGTCCATCGGGCCAACGTACATTGCCAAGAACTCGCTGCAAAGAGTCCTTCGCAATCAGAATCATGCTGGCGAAGCAGGGTTGCGAACCGCTGCTGGGCTGAGTGTGTTTGAGTGTGCACGGCAGGACCCTGGTTGCGTGTTGTAGCCCGATGGGGTGTCTGGGGCTGTCGTGGTGTTGCGGTCGAACAGGTGTTCGGTACTGTATTGGTGTGTCCCGTCCTCTTCGTCCGCTTCGGTCTGTCGCGTCGTCGTTCGTGGTGTCCGGCCCTACGGGGGTGTCGATCCGCGACAGGCTCAAGCACCTCAAGTCCGAGGATGAGCAGGTCCTGCGGCTGGTCGGCGAGCACCTGGGCACCTTGGCATCCCGTGATCTGAAGGCCCGCTGTGCTGACGGGCGCGATCACAGCGGCCCGACGTGGGCGGCACGCAAGCGTGAGTTGACAGCGTTGTCGTCGTCGCGGTGGGCTGGGGCGCTCACCAAGGCCACCCATGATCAGTGGGCGTTGGCGCGGCGTGGTCAGGCCGCGCACCTCGACCATCTCGCCGCCAGTATCACAACGCTGCGGCACCGCCTGTCCCTCCCGCTCGGACAGAAGAGCACCCCACACGCTGCGGGCTACCGCTCCAGGAGCGAGTGGTTCGGCAAGTCCCGTCGTCTCGCGGCACTGACCGACCGACACGCGGCCGTGCGAGCGGACTGGGAAGCGGGGCGGGTGCGGGTGGTGCGGGGTGGGAAGAGGCTCGCGAACACCCGCCACCACCTGGCCGCCACACAACTGACCGAGCAGGAGTGGCGGCAACGGTGGCAGGCGGCGCGGTGGTTTCTGGCCGCTGACGGGGAGGCGGGGAAGCGGTTCGGGAACGAGACGATCCGGGTCACCCCTGGCGGCCAGGTGTCGATCAGGCTCCCGGCTCCGCTGACGCACCTGGCGAACGCTCGGTACGGCCGGTACATCCTGGCCGCTGGTGTCGGGTTCGCATATCGGGGTAGGGAATGGCGTGACCGGATCGAGGGTAACCGGGCTGTCGCCTACCGCATCCACTACGACGTCCAGCGTGGCCGTTGGTATCTGACCGCGTCTTGGCAGCGGCCCGTGGTGCAGTCGATCCCGCTGGCTGCGGCTCGCGCACGCGGGATGGTCGGTGTGGACACCAACGCCGACCATTTCGCCGCCTACCGGCTGGACATCCACGGCAACCCAATCGGTGAACCACATCGCTTCCATTACGACTTGTCCGGCGACGCCGAGCACCGTGACGCGCGGATCCGGCACGCCATCACCCAGTTGCTGCACTGGGCCAAGCGGTGCGGCGTGGCCGCGATCGGTGTTGAGGATCTGGACTTCACCGCCGAGAAGACCCGCGAGAAACACGGCCAACAGAAGAAATTCCGGCAGCTCATCTCCGGTATACCGACCGGGAAACTCAAGGCCCGCCTGGTGTCGATGGCCGCCGAGCAGGGCCTGGCGATCGTCGCGGTCGACCCGGCCTACACCTCCCGGTGGGGTGCCCAGCATTGGCAGCGGCCGCTGGCCACTCCGTTACGTAAGATCACCCGTCACGACGCCGCGAGCGTCGCGATCGGGCGACGCGCCCTCGGGTATCCGATCCGGCGACGGACGACACCGCCCCACCACGACCAGAGCGATCGTGGTGGGTATCGGACCGTCCAGGCCGCACCGGACACCGGAGAACGTGACGGAACCCGCCCTTCTCGCACCGGAACGCGGACACGATCCGCGCCCCCGACGAGAACATGAAACGCGGGAACCCAGTCCATCCAACACCGTTCGGGATGGGCGCAGTGACAGAGCTGATCTTCACCGGTCACTCCTGATCACTGTTCAGGAACGGTGTCGCGGAGTTGGATGGCAGGTACCCGCTGATCGCGACCACTGGAGCGCCTGATGGCAGAGCTGCCGAACGACATCGTCTCCCTCGTCGAGCACTGGCAGCGGGTCATGCCCGACCGGGAGGCCGTCCGCTGCGGTTCGCAGGCTTGGACGTGGGGGCAGTTCGCGGACCGGATCCGGCGCAATGCCGCCGGTCAGCTCGCCGCCGGACTGCGGCCCGGCGACCGGGTCGCCTACCTGGACAAGAACAACCCGGCCTGCCTGGAGACAACGCTGGCCTGCGCGCTGGCCGGCACCGCCAACGCGGTGGTCAACTTCCGGCTGGCCGCTGGCGAGATCAGCTACATCATCAACGACGCGCGGGCGCAGGTCGTGTTCGTGGGCACCGAGTTCCTGCCGGTGCTGGCCAAGATCCGGGACGAGCTGCCCACCGTCCGGCAGGTGATCGTGGTGGGCGGCGAGCAGGACGAGTACGAGGACTGGCTGGCCGCGCACGAGCCGCTGGCCGATGCCCCGAAGTTCCCGGACGACCAGTGCTTCCTGCAGCTCTACACGTCGGGCACCACCGGTTTTCCCAAGGGCGCCATGCTCACCAACCGGAGCCTGACCGCGCACGCGATCGCCACGGCCACGATGACCGAGGTCGGGCCGGACAGCGTGGCGATGGTCGCGATGCCGCTGTTCCACGTCGGCGGCTCCGCATGGTGCCTGGTGGCGATGTTCAACGGCGCCAAGGCCGTCGTGGTCCGGGAGATCAATCCGGTCGCGCTGCTCGACGAGCTCGTCGAGCAGCGGGTGTCGCACGCGTTCCTGGTGCCCGCCGTCTTCGGCTTCCTGGTGCAGGTGCCCGACGTGGCCGAGCGGGACTACAGCGACGTCCGCGCGCTGCTCTACGGCGCGTCGCCGATGCCGTTGCCGTTGCTGCGCCGCAGCATGGCCGCGTTCGACGTCGACTTCTTCCAGGTCTACGGCATGACGGAGGCATCGGGCGCGGTCACCGTCCTTGGTGCGGAAGACCACCGTGACCTGGCCAACGAGCACCGGATGACGTCGGCCGGCAAGGCCGTCGACGGCGTCGAGCTGGCCATCGTGGACCCGGTCAGCGGCGAGCACGTCGGCCCGGACGAGCCCGGCGAGGTCTGGGTGCGCACTGCGCAGCTGATGGCAGGCTACTGGCACCGGCCGGAGGCGGACGCCGCCGCGTTCGCACCCGATGGCTGGCTGCGCAGCGGGGACGTCGGCCACCTCGACGCCGACGGCTACCTCTACATCGCCGACCGGATCAAGGACATGATCATCAGCGGCGGCGAGAACATCTACCCTGCCGAGATCGAGCGCGTCCTCGCCGAGTACCCGGGCGTGGCCGACGTCGCGGTGATCGGCGTGCCGAGCGAGAAGTGGGGCGAGGTCGGCAAGGCCATGGTGGTCCCGGTGCCGGACAAGGAGATCGACGTGGACGCGTTGCTGGCGTACTGCCGCGAGCACCTGGCCGGCTTCAAGTGCCCCGCGTCGGTGACGATCGTGTCCGAACTGCCCCGCAACGCGACCGGCAAGGTCCTCAAGCGCCAACTGCGGGAGCCGTTCTGGGCCGGCCGGGAACGAGCGGTCTGAGGCATGGCCGTAACCGGGCTGCTCGGTTACAGTGGGCTTCACGGCAACTTAACGTGTTGGATCGTGTGCGTTCCGTATCGGGTTTGGTGAAATCTCCCACAAACCCGCACGAGACCGCACGCTCAGGCTACGATGTGCGCATGACCATCGCGCTGGAGCAGGTGTTGGCCGACGCCGGGTTGCGGGTCGACCCGGACTTCTTCCTCTCCCTGGTCCAGGACGCGGCACGCCGCCTCACCCCGCCGCACCCGGATCCGGCCGGCTACTTCACCACGGGCCAGCGGGACACGCTGCTCGCCGTCGGACTCGACCTCAGCCCGCTGCGGCCGGACGAGCCGGACGCCAGAGCGCGCGCGGTCGCCGACCAGGCCGTGCTGCACGACTCGGCGCTCACCGTCAGCGAGGCGGCCCGCACGGTCGGCGTCGACGCCAGCCGGATCCGGCATCGCCTCGCCGCCAACCGGCTGATGGGCTGGAAGGACCGAGGCGGCTGGCGACTGCCCGCGTGGCAGTTCACCGAGCACGGCGTGCTGCCCGGCCTCGAACGAGTGCTCGCTGTCCTGCCGGACGACCAGCCCGCGCTGGTGATCGCCGCGTTCATGACAACGCCGCAGGAGGACCTGATGGCGTCGTCGCGCGCGATCAGCCCGTGCGAGTGGCTGCTGTCCGGCGGCGACCCACAACGCGTCGCCCGGCTGGCGTCGATGCTCGGCACCCCCGCCTGACCCGAGCTCCCAGGAGACGACTGGACCCGTATGGCCCGGCTACCCCAGCCGCCCGACCCTGCCGTTCTTGCCGGCCTGCTGCGCCCGGACGAGGACATCGTGGCGATAGACCCGACGACCCCGCTCGTCCGCGTCTTCACCGCGGCGGGCCGGCATCCCCAGCGGTGGGACACGTTCCGCCGCACCGGCCCGCTGCCACACGCGCGGTTCGACCCGCACCAGCCCGGCCCGCGCGGCCGCCCGACCGACAGCCCAGAAGGCGTGCTGTATTTCGGCCTGACGGCCCAGACCAGCGTCGCCGAGGTGTTCCAGGACACGTCCATTGTGGACAGGGTGACCCGGCACCCGTTCATCGTGGTGTTCCGCCCGACAAGAGCCCTGCGCCTGCTCGACCTTGCCGGCCTCTGGCCGACCCGAGCAGGCGCGTCCCAGGAGATCAGCAGCGGCGCACGCGAGCGCACCCAGGAGTGGGCACGGGCGATCCGCATCGCACACCCGGACCTCGACGGCCTGTGGTACCGGTCCTCAATGGACTCCGGCGACCCGGCCGTGTGCCTGTGGGATCCGCACGCCGGCAACGCCATGCCGGCCACCCCGGACGCCCTGGTCCCACTCGACCACCCGGGCCTCGACGTGCCGCTGGCCCGAATCTGCGAGGCACTGAACTACACCCTGCTTGGTTAGGTCTTGAGGTGGCGGGACCACCAGTCGAGGACGGCGTGGAAGCGTTGGACGCGGTGGCGTGGTTTGCCGGAGCGGGTCAGTTCGTGGCCCTCGCCGGGGAATACCAGTAGTTCGGCGTCCGCGCCCGCGCGCCGCAGGGCTACGAACATGCGCTGCGCCTGCTCGAACGGGCAGCGCAGGTCGTTCTCGGAATGCACCACTGCGAACGGGATGCGGACCTGGTCGGCGTACGTGAGCGGGCTGACGCGGCGCTGTTCCGCCGGGTCCGACCCGACGTAGCGGTCGGTGAAGAACCAGCCGATGTCCGAGCTGCCGGTGAACGAGTCCCACGCGTTCACCGCGCGTTCCGACCACGCCGCCTGGAATCGGTTGCCGTGGTGGGCGGCCAGCCAGCTGGTCATGAAACCGCCGTAGGAGCCGCCCATCACGCCGACCCGCTCCGCGTCGCACTCCGGGCGGGCCAGTGCGGTGTCCAGTACGGCCAGGATGTCGTCGACGTCCACGGTGGTCATCGCGTGCACGATCGCCTGACCGTGCGCCTGGCCGTAGCCGGACGAGCCACGCGGATTGGGCAGCACGACAGCATAACCGGCCGCCGCGTACACCTGGGCCTCGTCGTAGAAACCCCACCCGTGGTACATGAACGGGCCGCCGTGGACGCACAGCAGCACCGGGTGCGGGCCGGGGCCCTCCGGCAGCATCAGCCAGCCGTGCACCGGGTAGCCGTCGGGCGCGGTGCCGTCCAACTCGGCCAGTGGCCGCAGGCCGGCCGATCGCAGCGGTGCGGCGAGGTCGGTCAGCACGGTGGTCGTGCCGCCCTCGATCAGCATCACGTCGCCCGGACTGTCCGGAGTGGACACCACGGCCACGATCCGGCCGCCGTCGGCCGTGAACGACTTCACCGCGCCATGCTGGCCGACCAGCACCGGCAGTTCGGCAAGGGGCACGCCTGCCGCGTCGATCGGCACCCTGCGCAGTTCGATCGCGCCCCGGTTGCGGATCGCGGTCAGTACTCCGTCGTCGGTCGCGATCGGTGGGCCCGCCATCGCCTCGCAGTCGACCGTCTCGATGTCGGTCAGCCTGCGGGGCGTGCCCGCTTCGCCGGCCGCGAACGGGACCGCCCACAGGCCGGCGTTCTCCGCCTCCGCGTCGCCGGGGCCGTCGTGTTCGGTCCCGAAGTACAGCACGGTGCCGTCCTCGGTGACCGCCGGCAGCGCCGTCCACCCGCTCAACCGCGCCAACAGCACCGGCGCACCGCCCTCGGCCGGCACGGCGTAGACATCGCTGTGCAGGGTCTCCTCCGCGCCGAGATCCCGCGGCGCGGTCACCACCACGTATTGGCCGTCCCGCGTCCACACCGCGTCGCCGACGTCGCACCGGCCGTCGGTCAGCTCGACCGGCTCCGGCAGCTCCGCCTCCGGTTCGAACGCGTCGCCGACGTCCAGCACGTAGAGCCTGCTGTGCCGGTCCGCCAGGTAGCCGACGTCGTCGAGGCGGTAGTCCATCCTGGTCAGCCTGCGTGGCGCCTCGGCGTCCGGTTCCGGCGCGCCCGGCCACTCGTCGGTCGACGTGCCGTAGCGGCCCGGCTCGGCCACCCGGGTCGTGAACGCGATCCGGCGCGAATCCGGTGCCCAGACCGGCCCGGAAACGCCCGCGTGCAGCGTTGTCACGCAGCGCGCGTCACCGCCGTCGCTGGGCATCACGTGCAACTGCGGCCGCGCCGGCCGGTCGGCATCGTCGCCCTCGCCACCCGCCTTGCGCAGGAACGCCAGCCAGCGGCCGTCCGGCGACAGTCGTGGCGAACCGTCCTTCGCACCCCACGTCCACGGCCGTGCCGCGCCGTCGGCGAGCGAAATCCGTTGCAGCGCGGAGTGGTACTCGTTGGCCTCGGCATCGGGGCGGGCGACGGCGACCACCAGGAGGTCGCCGTGCAGGGTGGGGCTACTCGGCTGGCGCAGCAGCGCGAGATCGTCTGGGCGCATGCCGACCACGCTACCGCCCAGCCGTTAGCACCGCGTACGAATTGTCTACAAGATGGTCACGGTCTTGACTCAACGGCGTCAGGACTCGGGCCGACCGCGCATCCGGATCAGACTGGCGACCACGGTCACGACCAGCACGCCGACCACGACGATCAGCGACAGGCCAGGCCCCGGCACCGGCACCGGCACGGACTGCCGTCCCGGCACGAACGGTTCCCAGTCCTCCCGGACCGTCTCCAGGATCAGCTTCACCGCGATGAACAGCAGCAGGACCGACAGGCCGAACCGCAGATAGACCAAGCGGCGCAACAGATCCCCGAGCAGGAAGTACAACTGCCGTAATCCCATCAACGCGAACGCGTTCACCGCGAACACCAGGTACGGCTGGCGGGTCAGGCCGAACACCGCGGGGATGGAGTCCAGTGCGAACAGCAGGTCCGTCGTGCCGATCGCGATGATCACCACCAGCATCGGCGTTGCCATGCGCCGCCCGTCGATGCGCACGAACGACCGGGAACCGTGGTACTTCCGCGCCACCGGCACGACTCGGCGCAACAGTCGCAGCACCGCGTTCTCCACGTACTCGGTCTCCTCGTCGCCGGGCGACCCGCGGACCACGCGGTAGGCCGTGTAGATGAGGAACGCGCCGAACACGTAGAACACCGCGATGAACCGGCTGATCAGCGCCGCGCCCGCCAGGATCAGCGCGCCACGCAGCACCAGCGCGATGAGGATGCCGACCAGCAGCACGCGATGCTGGTGGATGACGGGCACCGCGAACGCGGTCATGATCACCAGGAACACGAACAGGTTGTCCACCGACAGCGAGTACTCGGTGATGTAGCCGGAGAAGAACTCGCCGGCGAACCGGCCGCCCGCGAAGGCCCAGACCAGCAGGCCGAACACCACGGCGCCGCTGACGTAGCCGACGACCCAGCGCGCCGCCTCCGCCATCGTCACCCGGTGCGGTGCCCGGTCGACCAGGAACAGGTCGAGCCCGAAGACGGCCAGCAGTCCGGCGATCGTCGCCAACCACAGCCACACCGGGACATTCACGTCAGCTGACCTCCGGATCCGGGCACACGCCACCATCCGGAGGTCTCTCCCGCCAGCGAACCACTGGCCGACGGCACCGGGAGCGTCGCTGCTCCGTGTTGACGACACCGCCGCGAAGGAATACTCCCCTCCACGCCGTGGACATTCTTGTTCATGGGCTCCGTCACGGTTCGGGCGGGTGGGCCCCTGAGGGTTTCTCAGTAAGCGCCGATTACTGTCGGCTTTGTGCCGAGATCTCGCCGTTTCCGGGTCCGATGGCTGCTCGTCGGCCTGGTCGTCGTGCTGGCCGCGGTGGGTGCGGTGGTCGGGATCAACACTGCCACCCGGCCGGCGGTGGTGCGCTCGCAGAGCCTGTTCATCCCGGTGGTGGACGGGCCCGCGCACGACCAGCGGGTCCAGTTGGACGCCACGGCATACTTCCCGGCACGCACGCCTGCCCCGGCCGTCCTGATCACGCCGGGCTTCGGCCAGACCAAGTCGGCGGTGGACAGCCAGGCGCAGGACCTGGCGCGCCAGGGTTTCGTGGTGCTCGCCTACACGCCACGCGGCTTCGGTCACAGCACCGGGCTGATCGGGCTGAACTCGCCGGACTACGAGATCGCCGACGGCCGGCAGCTCGTCGACTGGCTGGCCGCGCGCCCCGAGGTGACCAAGGACGGCCAGAACGACCCGAGGGTCGGCGTGACCGGCGGCTCCTACGGCGGCGCGTTCTCCCTGATGCTGGCCGGATCCGATCGCCGGGTGGACGCGATCGCCCCGGTGATCACCTACAACGACCTGTCCCAGGCACTCGTGCCCAACGCGGCCGCCACCGCGCCGCCTGCCGCGGCCACCCCGGCCGCCGGTGCCTTCGCCGCGGACGGCGTGTTCAAGCGGTCGTGGGCCGGCATCCTGTTCGGCGCTGGCCTGAACGACCCGTCGCCCCCGGCCAGCACGCAGGCCGGCGATCCACCCGCCGCGTGCGGCCGGTTCGTGCCCGAGATCTGCCAGGCGTACCAACAGATCGCGACCACCGGCCGTGCCACCCGGCAGACCGTCGATCTGCTGCGGCGGGACTCGCCGGTGAGCGTCACAAGCCACATCACCGTGCCGACGCTGCTGGTGCAGGGGGAGCAGGACACCCTGTTCGGGCTTGACCAGTCGGACGCGAACGCGCGGCAGATCACCGCGGCAGGCGGCCGGGTCAAGATGATCTGGTACGACGGCGGTCACGATGGCGGCGCCCCGAACGCCGTACTGCAACAGCAGATCACCGACTGGTTCCGGCACTACCTGTCCGGCCAGGGCGCCGATCCCGGTACCGCCTTCCAGTACGACGTGCAGGGCTCGGTCCGGACCAACGGGACGCCGTCGGTCCGGACGGTGACCGCGCCCGCCTATCCCGGCCTGACAAGTGCCAGGACCCAGCGGCAAACGCTTGCGCTGTTCGGTCCGCCCACCCAGCAGGTGCTGAACCCGCCCGGCGGCAGCCCCACCGCGATCAGCGGGCTACCCGGCCTGGCCGGCGCACTCGGCGCCGCCGCCGCCGGTTGTCCTCCGACGTCCCCGGCGAGAACGCGTCGTTCGTCACCGCGCCGCTGAGCAGCCAGCTGCTGGTCGCCGGCTCGGCAACGGTCGGCCTGCGGGTCAGCGCCCTGCCCGGCCAGGTGCCGGCCGGCCAGGCGGTGTTGTACGCCAAGCTGTACGACCTGGCGCCGAACGGCACGCGCTCGCTGCCCGGCGCCACCGTGGCCCCGATCCGGATCGACCCGCTGCCCACCGACGGCACGCCGGTCGACGTGACGGTGACCTTGGCAGGCATCGTCCAGCCGGTGCAGAGCGGCCACCGGTTGGCACTCGTGGTGTCCGCCACCGACCAGAGCTACGCGAACCTGTCCCAACCGGGCGTGCTGCGCATCGGCCTGACGTCGGCGCAGCTGTCCGTGCCGGTGGTGCCCGGCCGGGCCGGTTCGGCCGCTTTGCCGGTGCCGCAACTGATCGCGATCGGCGTGGTGCTGGCACTGTGCCTGCTGGCCGGTCTCTACCTGCTGCTGCGCCGCCGCCGCGCCGACGATTTCTCGCCCGCGCTCGCGGACGTGCCGCTCGTGCTCGAGGGGCTGAGCAAGTCCTATCCCGGTGGCGTGGTCGCCGTGGACGACCTGTCGTTCCGGGTGTCGCAGGGCCAGGTCGTCGGGCTGCTCGGCCCGAACGGCGCCGGCAAGACGACCGCGCTGCGGATGATGATGGGCCTGGTGCACCCGTCCGCCGGCTCGATCCGGGTCTTCGGGCACCCGGTCGCGCCGGGATCGCCGGTGCTGGCCCGGATCGGCTCGTTCGTGGAGGGCGCGGGCTTCCTGCCGCACCTGTCCGGCATGGCCAACCTGACGCTGTACTGGGCCGCCACCGGCCGACCCGCGGCGGACGCCAGGTTCGAGGAGGCGCTGGAGATCGCCGGGCTCGGCGACGCCATCCGGCGCCGCGTCGGCACCTACAGCCAGGGTATGCGGCAGCGGCTGGCCATCGCGCAGGCCATGCTCGGCCTGCCCGACCTGCTGGTCCTCGACGAGCCGACCAACGGCCTCGACCCGCCGCAGATCCGCGACATGCGTGACGTGCTGCGGAATTACGCGGCCGGCGGCCGGACCGTGCTGGTGTCCAGCCACCAGCTCACCGAGGTCGAGCAGACCTGCACGCACGTCGTGGTGATGCACCAGGGCCGGCTGGTCGCGGCGGGCGAGGTCCGGGAGATCGTCGGCGGCGGTGGCGAAACGCTGTTCCGGGTGGACGACGCGGACCGCGCCATCGGTGTGTTGCGCGCCCTGCCTGACCTGGCGTCGGTCGACATCGGTGTGCAGGACGGCCAGGTGCACGCCCGGTTGAACGGCGTGCCCCGCTCGACCGCGGTGGACGCGCTGGTGAAGGCCGGCGTCGCCGTGGACCAGGTCGGCCCGCGCGGCCGCCTCGAGGACGCGTTCCTGCAACTGGTCGGGGGTGCGGTCAAGTGACCACGACGGCTTATCGAGCCGAGCGCACGTTGCCGGTGCGGGTCGAGCTGATCCGGCAGTTCCGGCGCAGGCGCACCCAGATCGCGTTGGGATTCCTGGTCGTGCTGCCGTTCCTGCTGTTGATCGCGTTCAAGATCGGCAACGGCAGCAGCAACCGCAACTCGGGCCAGTTGGTGGACCTGGCGACCTCCAGCGGCGCCAACTTCACCGTGTTCGCGCTGTTCGCGTCGGCGAGCTTCCTGCTGGTGGTCGTCGTGTCGCTGTTCTTCGGCGACATGATCGCCAGCGAGGCATCCTGGTCGAGCCTGAAGTATTTGTTGGCCGCACCCGTGCCGCGCGGGCGACTGGTGCGGCAGAAGGCGATCGTGGCCGGCATTCTCACGGTGATCGGCCTCGTCGTGCTGCCGGCGGTGTCGCTGCTGGTCGGCGTGCTCTGGTACGGCACGGGCGACATGGTCGGCCCGGACGGCGACGCGCTGCCGTTCGGAACCGCGGTCGGCCGGATCGGGCTCGTCGTGGTGTACCTGCTGCTGCACCTGCTGTGGGTGGCCGCGCTGGCGCTGCTGCTGTCGGTGTCCACGGACGCACCGCTGGGCGCGGTCGGCGGCGCGGTGCTGGTGTCGATCCTGTCGCAGATCCTCGACTCGATCACCGCGTTGGGCGGCCTGCGCGAGTACCTGCCAACGCACTACGTCTACGCGTGGGCGGACCTACTGGGCTCCAATGTGGACTGGGGCGACATCGCCCGCGGCGTCCTGTCCGCCCTGATCTACGCCGTGATCTTCACCGCGCTCGCGATCCGCCGCTTCAACCGCAAGGACATCACCAGCTAGGCGATCTGACCTGCCTTGACAGCGGCGACGAATCCGGTGATGCGGAAAATGTGGCGGCTCCCGAAGTTATCCACAGCTCCGATCAAAGCTGCGGCGCGCCCTTCCAAGATCGACTAGGATGGACACGGGGGAGGGCCCGAGTTCGTCGTCCGTTCGGCAACGTGGCGTTTTCCGTGCCGGACAAGGCTATTGGATCTCGAACTTCGGTTACTCGACGGCGCTCCAGCCCCGGCATGACATCTGCCGAAGGCGCAACGGTCTTTGGCTACGGCCGCTTGGCCTTCGGTAGTCGCGCGACTATGCCGTCGTAGGACGTGTCCACCAATTCGCGCACCTCGCCGGCCGGGACCGAGCCGCGCAGCGTGACCCGGTTCCAGCCGTACCGGCCGATGTAGGCGCTGGCGGTGACGTCGTCGGGGTAGCGGTCGCGCCACTCGGCGGCTGCTTCGGCGGTTGGGCCGCACTTCAGGCCGACCGTCTGTGACTCGATGCCGATGAAGGCGAACGCCTTGCCGCCGACCTTGCAGACCAGTTCGCCGTCGCCCCACGGATAGGTCTCTTCGGCGGCCGGCTTGGCGAGGCAGTACTTGATCAACTCGTCCAGGGTCATCGCACCCCTGCGGCGTCCATGCCGCGTAGTTCCTTCTTCAGGTCCGCAATCTCGTCGCGTAGTCGGGCGGCCAGTTCGAACTGGAGGTCGCGGGCGGCGTTCATCATCTGCTCGGACAGGCGGCTGATCAGGTCCGCCAGTTCGGCCCTCGGCATGCTCTTCGGGTCGCGGCCGGCGTCGATCACGCCGGCGCTGCGGGCCAGCGGGGAACCGCCGCGCTCGCCGGTGGCGCGTTTGCCTCGTGACGTGTTGCGGCCGGAGCCGCCGACGGGGACGGTCTCGTTGCGTTCCGAGTCTTCGGCCTCGGCGTACACCCGGTCCAGGATGTCCGCGATTCGCTTGCGCAGCGGCTGCGGGTCGAGTCCGCGTTCGGTGTTGTACGCGACCTGCTTGGCGCGCCTGCGGTCGGTCTCGTCGATCGCGCGCTGCATCGACGCGGTGATCCGGTCCGCGTACATGTGCACCTGGCCGGACACGTTCCGTGCGGCGCGGCCGATGGTCTGGATCAGGGACGTGCCGCTGCGCAGGAAACCCTCCTTGTCGGCGTCCAGAATGGACACCAGCGATACCTCTGGCAGGTCGAGGCCCTCGCGCAGCAGGTTGATGCCGACCAGCACGTCGTAGTCGCCCAACCGCAGTTGGCGCAGCAGTTCCACCCGGCGCAGCGTGTCCACTTCGGAGTGCAGATACCGGACCCGCACGCCCAGTTCCAGCAGGTAGTCGGTGAGGTCCTCGGCCATCTTCTTGGTCAGCGTGGTGACCAGGACCCGCTCGTCCTTCTCCGCCCTGACGCGGATCTCGTGCACCAGGTCGTCGATCTGGCCCTCGGTCGGCTTGACGATCACCTCGGGGTCGATCAGGCCGGTCGGCCGGATGACCTGCTCCACGAACTCGCCGCCGGACTGGCCCATCTCGTACGGGCCCGGCGTCGCGGACAGGTACAGCGTCTGGCCGATCCGGTCGCTGAACTCCTCCCAGGTCAGCGGCCGGTTGTCCATCGCGCTGGGCAGCCGGAAGCCGTGGTCGACCAGGGTCCGCTTGCGGGACGCGTCGCCCTCGTACATGCCGCCGATCTGCGGCACCGTGTTGTGCGACTCGTCGATGACCAGCAGGAAGTCGTCCGGGAAGTAGTCGATCAGGGTGGCGGGCGCGGTGCCGGCGCCGCGGCCGTCGATGTGCCGAGAGTAGTTCTCGATGCCGGTGCAGAAGCCGACCTGGCGCATCATCTCCACGTCGTAGCGGGTGCGCATGCCCAGCCGCTGTGCCTCCAGCAGCTTGCCCTGGCCCTCCAGGGTGGCCAGGCGTTCGGTCAGCTCGACCTCGATCGCCCCGATCGCTTTCTCCATCCGGCCCGGGCCGGCCACGTAGTGCGTGGCCGGGAAGATCCGCAGCGACTGCTCCTCGCGCACGATCTCGCCGGTCAGCGGGTGCAGGTAGTACAGCTTGTCGACCTCGTCGCCGAACAGCTCCACCCGCACGGCCAGTTCCTCGTAGGCCGGGATGATCTCCACGGTGTCCCCGCGCACCCGGAACGTGCCGCGCGAGAAGGCCAGGTCGTTGCGGGTGTACTGCACGTCGACCAACGCGCGCAGCAGCAGGTCGCGGTCGATCGAGCCGCCGACCTCCAGCTCGATCGACCGGTCGAGATAGGACTGCGGGGTGCCGAGGCCGTAGATGCAGGACACGGTGGACACCACGATCACGTCCCGCCGGGACAGCAGGCTCATCGTGGCCGAGTGGCGCAGCCGCTCCACGTCCTCGTTGATCGAGGAGTCCTTCTCGATGTACGTGTCGGTCTGCGGGACGTACGCCTCTGGCTGGTAGTAGTCGTAGTAGCTGACGAAGTACTCCACCGCGTTGTTCGGGAAGAACTCGCGCAGCTCGTTGGCCAGCTGGGCGGCCAGTGTCTTGTTCGGCACCATGACCAGCGTCGGCCGCTGCACCTTCTCGATCAGCCAGGCCGTGGTGGCCGACTTGCCGGTGCCGGTGGCGCCGAGCAGAACCACGTCCTTCTCGCCGGCCCGGATCCGCCGTTCCAGCTCGGCGACGGCCTGCGGCTGGTCGCCGGCTGGTTGGTAGTCGGCGATCATGCGGAAGGTCCCGTCGGTGCGGGGGATCTCACCGATGGGCCGGAACTCGGAGTGCGCGGTGACGGGGAGCTCGGTCGCGAATGCCACGTTACGAGAGTAAGCCGCCGCACCGACAGGTTTCGAGCCGTGACAAGTCCGTCCGCCCAGAGCATAAAGTCCGGGGCTTCTCTGGCCGATCACCACTCACATGGGTGATACACGAACGAGGGACTCGGTTCAGGGGTTCCGCGACGGCAGGATGGCGCCATGACGACCCGCTCCCACCTGCTGCCAATGGCCCGGCAGGGCGATTCGTCCGACCTGGTGGACGTGCACCCGCCCAAGATCGAGACGTTCGACGTGCCCGCCATGGCAAACGTGGATCCGAAGGGCTTCGTGCGCCAGGTCGACGAGTACCGGATCGAGCCGTTCGGCCTCTACGTGGCCCGCCCGGTGGTCGGCCACCAGGACTTGGTGTATCGCGAGTCGTGGCTGCTGCCCGAGCTCGACCTCCAGATCACCGACTGGTATTTCCGCCCCGGTCACGAGCGTGACCAGGACTTCTACCTGGATGTCGGCCTGATCCGGGCCGGCGACCGCACGTGGCAGCTCGTCGACCTGTACCTGGACATCGTGCTGCGCGAGGGTCGCGGCGCCGAGATCCTGGACACGGACGAACTGCTCGGCGCGCTGGGCGAGGGCCTGATCGACCGCCGCACCGCCCAGCGGGCCCTGGAGACCACGTACCGGACCGTGGACCAACTCGCCGCGCACGGCTACGACCTGGCCGCCTGGCTGTCCGACCTGGGCATCCACCTGACCTGGCGCCGCAGTAGCTCTCGACGGTGAGCGCCGCAACCGCCATCAGCGGCACCCGACCAGGCGATGTGAAATCGATATCAATTCGTAGGCAACTCGTCGCATAACGAATCGACCCCGGATGTCACCACCCGCACACGCACCGCTACCCTCGGCCCGGTGGGAACCGCCATTACGCCCCAGTTGGTGGACATCGTCGACACCTTCACCGCAGAGCGCAGCTACTCGTCCGGTAGCAGCGTCCGGTTGACCTTCTGCCAGGTCGAGCCATGGGGACTGCGGATGGAATGCGCCACACCGGAAGATCCGTTCGTGGACAGCGAGGTCACCTGGCTGATCCCGGACGCGGGCCTGCGGCTCACCCACAAGCGCCCCCGCTCCCGCCACGCCCGCAGCGGCCCGAGCACCCTGACCGCCGTCCGGGTACAACGCGACACCCGCTCCTGGCGGACGACCGACCTGCTGCTCGGCCTGTCCGTCCCCGGCGGCACCACGGCCCGCATCGTCGGCGCCGAGGAGTTCGCGGCCGCCGTGTCCGGCCGGGTCCTGCGGCCGGATGACGCGGACATGGCACTGCGTACGGTGCACCGGGCGCTTGAGCAACTGAGTGGCTGTTACCACGATCTGGTGATGTGGTTGACGTACCAGCACATCACCACTCCGTGGCCGCCGCTATAAGGGCAGGTCAGCGGCTGTCAAGTCGCTTGTCCACAGGTTCGGCGGTTATCCACAGATTTCCGCCAGATACCCCATTCGGGGCTTGACAGGCATAGGGTGGAAAAGGGCCGTAGCCCCCAGGGTTAGGGCGGGGGCCTGTCTTCTGGCGGCGAACTCGCATTTCGGGAGCTTGTTTCGTCTTCTCGGAGCCCGCGCTGGTTGGTCACCGACCTTGCCGGGGCCACCATGGGCGGGGCTGTTTCCGGGTCGGCGGGGCTGCTCCCGGCGCGCTTGGGCTGGTGTGGGTTCGTGGTCAGGGGTGCCAATTGGTGTCGGTTGCCCAGCGGTCCATCTCGGTGAATGCCTTGTCGAACCAGGGTTCCTTCGCGTCGGCGTAGTCGCCGATGGTGGCGGTGGCGTATTCGGCGGCTACTCGCTCCTTCAACGCCA
This sequence comes from Candidatus Melainabacteria bacterium, assembly GCA_963702275.1. Taxonomy (GTDB): domain Bacteria; phylum Actinomycetota; class Actinomycetes; order Mycobacteriales; family Pseudonocardiaceae; genus DATEPR01. The sequence continues at coordinate 27,485 of CAVPCF010000067.1, read as the reverse complement.
GGTAGTCGGCTCTCGGGGCGGGGGACGCGCGTAGCCAGTCGCGGAACAGCAGGGCCGCGCGCCAACCGGCGGAGCCCTCGACGCGGATGTGGACGTTGCACCAGCGGCCGGGGTCGGCCGAGGCGGCCATTCGTTTGCGCCACTGCGCCGGGTCCGGGTTCGGCGGGTGCGGGGTGTCCTGCGTGAGGTGCGGCATCGGCACGAAACCGGCCAGTGCCAACGGCTCCGCCAGTGCGTCGGCGGCCGCCAGGCTTGCCACGGTCACCTGTAGGTCGATCACGTCCTTGGCCGCGAGGCCGGGCACCGACGTCGACCCGATGTGGTCCACGCGCGACGCGCCTGCCAGCCGCAGCCGGGCGATCAGCCGCACCGCCGCGGCAGGCCACGTCGGGTCGTACGGCACCAGTTTCGGGCCGCCGCGATCCGGCATGCGGCGCAGCCGGACGTTCGCCTCGAACGGGACCAGCCGGTCGGCCCACAGGTCGTCCGCTGCCGCGAGGACCTGGTCGGCCGTGCCTCCGTTGTCCAGCCACACGTCCGCGACCGCGTGCCGCCGCGCGTCGTCGGCCTGGGTCGCGATCCGGGCCAGTACGTCCTCCTGGCTCATGCCGCGGTCGCGCACCAGCCGCCGGACCCGCTGCTCGATCGGTGCGTCGACCACGATCACCAGGTGGTACATGGGGGCAAGGCGGTTCTCCACCAGCAGCGGCACGTCGTGCACGACCACCGCGTCTGCTGCTGCGGCCGCGGTCAACGCCGCCGTCCGCGCGCCGATCCTGGGATGCACGATCGCGTTCAGCCGGGCGCGGGCATCGTCGTCGGCGAACACCTTGGCCGCGAGCGCGGGCCGGTCCAGCGCGCCGTCGGGTGTCCGCACCGACTCGCCGAAGGCCGACACCACCTCGGCGAGGCCGTCCGTGCCGGGGGCCACGACCTCTCTGGCGATCCGGTCCGAGTCGATCAGCACGGCACCGTGTTCGGCAAGGCGTCCGGCCACCGTCGACTTGCCAGACCCGATGCCCCCGGTCAGTCCCACACGCAGCATGACCGGGATTGTGTCAGCCCTTGGCCGGGTGCGCGGCCAGCGCCCGCTGCGCCAGCAGGACGAGTTGCGGGCCGACCGTCGCCTGGGTGAGCACACCGTTGTTCGCGGTGACAACGACGGTCAGATCGCCGTGCGCGAGCACCAACTGCTGGGTCTGCGCGCCGGCCAGCAGCACCGCGTGCTCCGTGCCGACCTTGAGGTCACTGGTCGTCGCGCCGCTGTTGCGGGCGCTGTTCACGGTCAGCGTGACGCGGTGCTGGGCGGTCGGCGCGTCCGTGTAGCTGGAGATCGCGATCGACAGCACTGCCGCGGTCACCGGCTGGCCGGCCGGAATGCCGTAGTAGCAGTCTAGCCGACCGGTCCGTTTGATGTTCGCCTGCGGGATGCCGACCACCTGGTTCGCCGCGCCAGCCAGCTGGTGGCCGACGATCTGGTCGACGTCGGCGGCCTGGGCCACCGCGGCGCACGACGCGGGGGGCGCCACCGGCGCGGCCGACGTGGTGCGGCTCGTGACGAACGTCGGCACGTTGGGATGGGCTGTCGTCTGCGGGCCGGACGAACACGCCACCAGCAGAAACGCAGCCACCAGCAACGCGGCCACCGCCGACCCGGCCGCCCACCACCGACGGTTCATGAACCGCACCGTAACGGTTCGCGGCCCGGACGACGAGGACCCCGCGCCGAATTCGGCGCGGGGTCCCTGTCTTCAGATCAACCGGTCAGGTCACACTCCGCCGGACAACCGCTCACGTAGCGCAGCGAGCTGCTCGTCGCTGGCGAGGGTGCCGCCGCTCTGGGCCGCGACCGCCGTCTCGTCGGTCGACGAGTAGTTGCCCGTGGTCGCTTCGCCGGACTGAGCTGCCTCGGCGTCCGCCTCCGCGGCCTTGACGATCTGCTTCATGTGCTGCTCGTAGCGGGTGTGCGCCTCTGCGTACTGGCGCTCCCACTCCTCGCGCTGCTTGTCGTAGCCTTCCTGCCAGTCCTGGGTCTCCGGGTCGAAGCCCTCGGGGTAGATGTAGTTGCCCTCGGCGTCGTACTCGGCGGCCATGCCGTACTGGGTCGGGTCGAACTCGGTGTCCGTCGTGAAGCCCTCGTTCGCCTGCTTGAGCGACAGCGAGATCCGGCGGCGGTCCAGGTCGATGTCGATGACCTTGACCATCACGTCGTCGTTGACCTGGACGACCTGCTCCGGGATCTCCACGTGGCGCTCTGCCAGCTCGGAGATGTGCACGAGACCCTCGATGCCCTCGTCCACCCGGACGAACGCGCCGAACGGCACCAGCTTGGTGACCTTGCCCGGCACGATCTGGCCGATCGCGTGGGTCCGGGCGAACTGGCGCCACGGGTCCTCCTGCGTCGCCTTCAGCGACAGCGAGACCCGCTCGCGCTCCATGTCCACGTCGAGCACCTCGACGGTGACCTCCTGGCCGACCTCGACCACCTCGTTCGGGTGATCGATGTGCTTCCAGGACAGCTCGGAGACGTGCACAAGGCCGTCCACGCCGCCAAGGTCGACGAACGCGCCGAAGTTGACGATGGACGACACAACGCCCTTGCGGACCTGGCTCTTCTGCAGCTGGTTGAGGAACTCGCTGCGCACCTCGGACTGGGTCTGCTCCAGCCACGCGCGCCGGGACAGGACCACGTTGTTGCGGTTCTTGTCCAGCTCGATGATCTTGGCTTCGAGCTCGCGGCCGACGTAGGGCTGCAGGTCGCGCACGCGGCGCATCTCGACCAGCGACGCGGGCAGGAAGCCGCGCAGGCCGATGTCCAGGATCAGGCCACCCTTGACCACCTCGATCACGGTGCCCTTGACCGGCTCGTCCTTCTCCTTGAGGGCCTCGATCGTGCCCCAGGCGCGCTCGTACTGCGCGCGCTTCTTGGACAGGATCAGCCGGCCCTCCTTGTCCTCCTTCTGGAGGACAAGGGCCTCGACCTCGTCACCGACGCTGACCACCTCGGACGGGTCGACATCGTGCTTGATCGACAGCTCACGCGAGGGGATGACGCCCTCGGTCTTGTAGCCGATGTCGAGCAGAACTTCATCCCGGTCGACCTTGACGATGGTGCCCTCGACGATGTCACCATCGTTGAAGTACTTGATGGTCTTGTCGACGGCGGCGAGGAAGTCCTCCGCCGTCCCGATGTCATTGATCGCGACCTGCTGCGTCGCGGCCTTGGGAGCCGGGACAGTGGTGGTGTCGGTGGACATTAGGTGGGTTGCTCCGGACGGTTTGTGTTGTGGGTGGACATGCGCTGAACGGGGTGCGCGACGGGACGGTTCGCCCTGCGGAGGCGGCCGATGACGTCGGTGCCGTGAAGCACAACAACGACGAACGCGGCCCGATTCCCGACGTGCGGGACCGCAGGCAGTAATGAACCCACTGCGCGGGCGGTATCGTACGCGATTTCGGACGGGGTCGGCAAACTCGGCGCTCCGGCTGGGGCGGTCACGGCGGTGATCACTATGGCCTGGCACGATCATCCGCGTGCGGCCGGAAGCAATCCGAGACAACAACGAGATGGCACCGAGACAACGGCGGGTGGGTTACCGGTCAGCTGGCCGGCGGCCGGGCCATCGGGACCGCCAAAACCGCTACCGAGGAGCCGTCCGTGACTGATCCGGAACGCAGCGTGCCCGAATCAACCGAAATCGAATTGGAACCGAATCCATCGCAGAAGATCACTCCGGTGGTGGAGCGGCACATCAGCGCCGAACTCGCGCTGGGCACGGTGGGCATCGCCAAGCGGGCCGTGGACCCGACGGAGTCCCGGCTGGCCAGCCGGCTGTGGTGGGACGCGGACGCCGACGACTACCAGGCAGAACACGGCGACTTCCTCGGCGTCGCCGACTTCGTGTGGTGCCCGGAGGGGGTGCGCGAGGCGGACGCGCGACTGCTCGGCGAGCTCGCAGGCCGGGCCGTGCTGGAGGTCGGCTGCGGTGCCGCGCCGTGCGCCCGCTGGCTGGTCGCGCAGGGCGCGATGGCCGTCGGCGTCGACCTGTCCGGGGGCATGCTCGGCCACGCGCTGGCCGGCAACCTGGTGTCTGAGATCGACGTGCCGCTCGTGCAGGCCAGTGCCGACGAATTGCCGTTCGCATCTGCGAGTTTCGACGCGGCCTGCTCGGCATTCGGTGCTGTGCCCTTCGTTGCGGACTCCGGCGCCGTGCTGCGCGAGGTGGCGCGGGTGCTGCGGCCGGGTGGTCGCTGGGTTTTCGCGGTCACCCACCCGATGCGGTGGATTTTCCCGGACGATCCGGGCGAGGGCGGGCTGACCGTGTCGCAGTCCTATTTTGACCGCACCCCGTATTTGGAGGTGGACGACGAGGGCCGGGCCACCTACGTGGAGCACCACCGCACGCTCGGTGACTTCGTTCGGCAGATCGTGGCGGCCGGCATGGCGCTGACCGACCTGATCGAGCCGGAATGGCCCGCCGGACACGACAGGGAGTGGGGACAGTGGAGTCCACTGCGGGGGCGGCTGTTCCCCGGCACGGCGATCTTCTGCTGCGCGCGGACCTGACCCGATGACCGCGGTCCGCGACCTGCGTGACGCCCAGGCCGCCCGGTTCGCGCGGCTGGACGGCCTGCTGGTCGCCACCGCGGCCGAGCCGGACGGCCAGCCCCTGGCTGCCGCGTTGCCCTCCGGGCAGCGGGTGGTCGGCGCGCTCACCAGGTCGGTGCACGGCCCCGGCGCGCCGACCAGCCTGTGGTCCGCCAGGGACACGTGGGAGCTGTTCCCCTTCGTGGGTGATGATCCCGGTCCCGGCCTGCACGCGCTGTTGGGGGCGTGGCGGCGGCTGATGGACCGCTCGCCCGCGCCGCCCGGCCACGATTCGGCATGCGTGGTGACGTGGCCCAGCCGGGACGCGGAGGGCAGCGGTGTCCTGCTCAGGCACGGTTTCGTGCCGCTGTCCGTACTCGCGGTCCGGCGGTCGCCGGTGCTGCCGGACCTGCTCGAACCACCCGATCTGGTGGTCCGCAGGGCGACCGCGCGGGACGTCGAGGTCGCAGTGCAGATCGCGCTGGCCGAGATGGCCTACTCCGCGCTGGTGGGCAGCACGATCGTCCGTCCGGACGCCGCGGACATCAAGCGGTCCGCGCTGCACTACCGGATCGGCAACGGCGACCCGGTGTGGCTGGTGGAACGGGACGGCGTCGCCGTCGGCCTCGCCGAGTGCTGGCTGACGGACTCGAATCCGGGCGCCCGCCACCGCTTCCCGGTCCCGGCGGGCCGCTGGGGTTACGTGAACACGGTGTCGGTGCTGCCCGGCGTGCGCGGGACCGGGGTGGGACAGGCGCTGATGGCTCTGGTACACCGGGAGTTGCACCGAGCAGGCGCCACGGGCACGTACCTCTACTACAACCCGCCCAACCCGCTGTCCTCGGTCTTCTGGCCACGCCAGGGTTATCGTCCTTTGTGGACGATCTGGGAGACCCGACCGGGCTGGGCACTGCGGTGAGTACGGACGCTGTGATGGGGGAGGATTGATGCGGTCGGACGGCTGGCCGTGGGTGATCGCCGGTGTCGCGCTGGCGGTCGCGTTGCCGGTGCTGATCGAGTGGATGCGCAGGCGGCCGCCGCACTCGCCGCAGCGCCTGATGGGCTGGGCCGGCATCGGGGCCATCGTGGTCATCAGCACCGTCGCCGTGCTCGCCATGACCGGCATCGCGTGGCCGTGGCTGTTGGTGATCCTGGTCGGCGGCGACTTCCTGGCCGCCATCCCGATGGGCGTCGGGTGGGCCTGGCTGCGCGCCATCCGGCGCGGCGAGGAGTCCCGGCAGTACGCGCCGGAGCAGCTTGTCCTCGGCCCGGCCCGGCTGTGGGTGCGGCCCCGGCCCGCGACGCACCCGCTGCCACGCGGTTTCTCGGGCAAGGTGGACCGGTGGCTCGCCACGGACGGGCCGGCGCCGACGGCAGGCTGGTGGCACAACGGCGGCCTGATCCTGGACGATCGTGGGCCCGCGCTGGTCGACGCGGCCGGTCTGCGCCACGAACTGCCGTCCGCCACGACGACCCTGGTTCGCCTCGCCGCGCCCAAGTCGGTGCTGTTGGTGGACGACGACCAGTTTCTGCTCGCTCGCCTGCCGACGACCGGGTTCGAGGATCGGGACCTGCGTCGGTTCTGCGCCGAGGCGGGGTGGCGTTACGAGGACACGTTCGGGTCCGGTCGCAGCACGCGGTACGTGATCGACCTGCGTGCGTCGGTCGCGGATCGGGCCGCTCGGGACAAACGGCGGCTGGTGCCGCTGCGGTTCGCGCGCCGCCGTTAGGAATTGGTCGGGGTCGACCAGGGGCGCGGTTCGCCGACCTGGTGCACGGCAGGCGGTTTGTCCGACAGCGCCCGTCGCACGGCAGCCAGCACGCCGTCCGAGATCTCCTCGTGCGAGAGCCTCCTGCTGGTGCGGCCGACCGGCACGAAGCCGAGCACGACCTGCTGCGTCGGGTGGTCGGCCAGTACCGGGTCCGGATAGCCGCCCACCAGCACGGCCGCCGAACTGCCGTGCACCTCCACGACGGGAGCCGCAGGAGCCAGCAGCGGTGCCACGGCGAGCAGGACAGCGGGTCGGTGTTCCCGGTGCACCCACGCGACCAGCAGTTCCACCGGACCGCCCAGTGCCCGCTTCGCGCGTTCGGCCAGGCCCTTCGGGTCCGACCAGTCGGCGGCCACCCACAGCGCGCGGCCGGTACCGGAGTTGCCGGGGGTGGTCGGGATCGGGGCGTAGCGGCGGCTGGGCAGGACCACGTGCCAGCCCTCGGCGACCAGCGCCGACGTGCACGCCGCGAGCATGCCGGTGCCGCCGATGACCAGGGCATGTCGGGTCGTGGTGCCGTCACCGCGCCGCCGGAACGGGGTGGTTCCGTTGTGGCTGGCCGGTTCGCTCGCTCTTACTCCTCCGACGGTGGGGATGAGGGCACCTCCCGAATCGAGCGCGCGGCGGCCGTGAACGGGCCGGCCAGCCACGCGTCGACCTCGCGCTGACCGGACAACCTGACCACCGTCAGCCGCTCGCCGGCGGGGCCGGCGAGCAACTCCGCAATCTTGGCCGAGTATTCACCGTAGACCCGCCATGACCAGCGCACGATATGCTCCGGATCGGTAAAGAACGTCCAGAGCGGGCCCTCCAGGTTGCCGTTCCACAGCTCCTCGCGCCGTAACCGCCGGACCACCGTGCGCGACACGACCCGGCGCACCACCGTCCACCGTGGATGGTCGAGCCAGATCAACAGGTCCATCCGCTCGTTCAGCATCGACTTCACCGCGTTGTAGCCCCACTCGATGACCCACTCTGGACCGGACGTGAAGCGGTCCACGTCCGCCTCGAACTCCGGGCGACGGGTCCACTCAGGACCGTGGTACAGCGAGTCGACCTCCACCGTCGGCACGCCCAACCGCGCGCTGATCACGCGGCAGAGGGTGGTCTTCCCGACACCGGACGGACCGGCGACCCCGATCCGGTGAATGGGACAGGACAACGGATCGGCAGGCCCCAGCATCCGTTCAGGATACGCGTGAGAGCGTGTCCTGAGTCGGCACCTCGCGGTGTCGACGTTGACCCCGTGGGTCTTCCCGTGGCGGTACCCGTTGCCCGCGTGGTGCGGGTCTGACGTGGGTTTCCATCGGGCTGTCACGACGCAACTCGCCGCCATCACCGCCAGTAATCTCGCTGACGAGTGCGGCGAGGTTGCGGGCGGCGTTCAGATCACGATCCACCACTAGCTGGCACTGCTCGCAGGTGTAGGTGCGTTCGGACAGGCACAGCTTGGCTTTCACCGCACCACAACCCGAACACCGCTTCGAACTGGGAAACCATCGATCGGCCACATGCACGGACACACCTGCCCACTCGGCCTTGTACTGAATCTGCCGCCGCAGCTCAGCCATGCCGACCCCAGCGATGTGCCGCGCCAGCCTACGGTTGCGCACCATGCCGGCGACGTGGAGGTCTTCGACCACGATCGTGCCGAATGTCGTTGCCAGGCGGGTGGACAGTTTGTGCAGGCCGTCGCGCCGTGCATTGGCCACTGCTGTGTGCAGCCGGGCGAGGTGGGCCTGGGTCCGGCGCCACCGGTTAGAGGGCTGTTGCCGGGTGCGTCGGTCCGGGCCGTGGCGACGGGACGCCTGACGCGCCAACCGCCGCAACCGCCGTTGCACGCCCTCCAGATGCTTCGGATTCGTGATCACCTCACCAGTGGACAACGCCGCCAAGGACTTCACCCCCAGGTCCACCCCGACCACCGCGTCCGGGTGGGCTGGTGGCCAGGCGGCGCGGGTGATCTGCACCGAGAACGACACCAACCATCGGCCGCGCTGGAACGACACCGTTGCCGAGCGGATCCGGGCCGTACCGCGCTCCGCGTGCCGGGCGAGTTTCCGGATTGACTCGTGGGTGCGAACGGTGCCGATGCGGGGCAGCTTCACGTGCCGGCGGTCGGTGTCGGCCAGTCCGAACGCGCCGGTGGTGAACCGGCAGGACAACTGGGCCCGGCGACCCTTGAACCGGGGAAACCGCATTGCCCGGCCACGCCGTTGACCGGACTTGGAGTCATTCCAGTTCCCCAGCGCGGTGGCCAGGTTTGCCAGACCGGACGAGTATGCCTCCTTGGAGTTCTCGCCCCACCACGGTGCCACCTGGGCTTTGACCTGGTTCCAGTCCTTGCGCAGGCTGTGAGCTGACCAGCTCAAGGCTGGGGTGAGGTCGGCGTCAGCCAGGCCATAGGTACGTTCGGCTGTCCGTTGGGCGAGGTTGGCCCGTACCTGGTGCAGGCCCCAGTTGTAGGCGTAACGCTGCCCACCACAGTGGGACCGCAAGGCCGACTCCTGTGCCGGTGTTGGGTCCAAGGCGAACTGGTAGGCCTGTATCACGGTGATCATCACGGCGGACGCTACCGGAGATCACCGACAGACCTGGTCACCGATCAGATCATCACGTTCCTGCCCGGCTTGACATAGTTGCCCGAACAGTTCCTGATCCCATCGGCCCAGGATAGAGCAGCCGGCAACGCGTTTCAGTGGGCCGCGTCATCCCACGACCGGCCGAAACCGACCGACACCTCGAGCGGCACGCGCAGCTCGTACGCGTTGCCCATGTGCTCGCGGACCAGCGCCTCGACGGCCGCGTGCTCGCCGTCGGCCACCTCCAGCACGAGCTCGTCGTGCACCTGGAGCAGGGTGCGGCTGCGCAGGTCGGACGTTGCCAGCGCGCCGTGCACGCCGAGCATGGCCACCTTGATGATGTCCGCGGCACTGCCCTGGATCGGCGCGTTCAGCGCCATCCGCTCCGCCATCTCCCGGTGCTGCCGGTTGTCGCTGTTCAGGTCCGGCAGATACCGGCGCCTGCCCATGATGGTCTGCGTGTAGCCGTCCTTGCGGGCCTGCTCGACCACGGCACGCAGGTAGTCGCGCACGCCGCCGAACCGGTCGAAGTACTCGTCCATCAGCGTGCGGGCCTCGTCGCTGGGGATGCGCAGCTGCTGCGACAGCCCGTACACCGAAAGGCCGTAGGCGAGGCCGTAGTTCATGGCCTTGACCTTCGCCCGCTGCGCGCCGCTGACCTCGTCGGGGCCGACGCCGAACACCCTGGCCGCGGTGGCCGCGTGGAAGTCGAAGCCGGACTGGAACGCCTCGATCAGCGCCGCGTCGCCGGAGAGGTGCGCCATGATCCGCATCTCGATCTGGCTGTAGTCCGCGGTCATCAGCTCCGCGTAGCCGGGGCCGACGACGAACGTCTGCCGGATCCGGCGGCCCTCCTCGGTGCGCACCGGGATGTTCTGCAGGTTCGGGTCGGTCGAGGACAGCCGGCCGGTGGCCGCGATGATCTGGTTGTACGTGGTGTGGATGCGGCCGTCGTCGCCGATCGACTTGAGCAGGCCGTCGACCGTGGTCTTCAGCCGGGTGACGTCCCGGTGCTCCAGCAGGTGCTGCAGGAACGGGTGCTCGGTCGCCTCGAACAGGCTCTGCAGCGCGTCCGCGTCCGTGGTGTAGCCGGTCTTGGTGCGCTTGGTCTTCGGCATGTTCAGCTCGTCGAACAGCACCACCTGCAACTGCTTGGGCGAGCCGAGGTTGATCTCCTTGCCGATCACGGCGTACGCGTCCTGCGCGACCTGCTTCACCCGCCCGGCGAACTGCGCCTCCAGCGACGTGAGCCGCTCGGCGTCCATCGCGATGCCGACCGCCTCCAGCTCGGCCAGCACGTGCAGCAGCGGCAGCTCCAGCTTGCCCTGCAACTCGACGCCGCCCAGCTTGACCAGCTCCGCGTCCAGCGCGTCGGCCAGTTCGGCCACCGCGCGCGCCCGCAGGATCTCGGCCTTGGCAAGGCGTTCCGCGTCCTCCTCCTCGCTGGACAGCAGCGACAGCTGGCCGTTGTCCGGCTCGTCCTGCCGCAGTTCGCGGTGCAGGTAGCGCAGCACGAGGTCGTCCAGTTCGAACGTCCGCTGGCCCGGCTTGGCCAGGTACGCGGCCAGCGCGGTGTCGCTGGTCAGGCCGCCGAGCCGCCAGCCGCGGCCGCGCAGCGCGTGCAGCGGGCCCTTCATGTCGTGGCCCGCCTTGAACACGGCCGGGTCCGCCAGCCACGCCGCCAGTGCCCGCTCGTCGGATTCGGTCAGCGTCTCCACGTCGACCGCGCCACCGTCGCCGTCGGCCGCGGCCAGCGCGATGCCACGCACGTCACCGGTGCCGGCGGCCCAGGTGGCCCGCAGGGCCAGCCCGACCCGCCTGCCGGGACCGGCGTGCGTGGCCAGCCAGTCGGCCAGCGCGCCCGGCGCGATCGGGCCGCCGCGCACCTCGAAGCCCTCCTCGGCCTCTGGTTCCGCCGAGGACAGCGTGGCGAACAGCCGGTCGCGCAGAACGCGGAACTCCAGGTCGTCGAACAGCTTGTGCAGCGCCTCCCGGTCCCAGGCCCGGACCTCCAGCTCGGCCGGTTCCACGCCGATCTCGACGTTGCGGACCAGCGCGGTGAGCTCGCTGTTGAGCTGCACGGCCGACAGGTGCGCGCGCAGCGCGTCACCGACCTTGCCGCGCACCTCGTCCACCCGGTCGATCAGGTCGCCGAGCGAGCCGAAGTCACGGATCCACTTCGCGGCCGTCTTCTCGCCGACACCGGGAATGCCCGGCAGGTTGTCCGACGGGTCGCCGCGCAGCGCGGCGAAGTCCGGGTACTGCGCCGGGGACAGGCCGTACTTCTCCTGGACCGTGGCCGGGGTGAACCGGGTGAGATCGGACACACCCTTGCGTGGGTACAGCACCGTGACCTGGTCGGTGACCAGCTGTAGGCAGTCCCGGTCGCCGGTGCAGACCAGCACGTCGTAGCCCTCGGCGGTGGCCTTCGTGGTCAGCGTGGCGATGACGTCGTCTGCCTCGTAGTTGTCCTTGGTCAGCCAGGGGATGCTCAGCGCGCCGAGGATGTCCTGGATCAGCGCGACCTGCCCGCGGAACTCGTCCGGGGTGGTGCCGCGGCCCGCCTTGTACTCCGCGTACACCTCGCGGCGGAACGTCTGCCGCGACAGGTCGAACGCGACCGCGATGTGCGTCGGCTGCTCGTCGCGCAGCAGGTTGATCAACATCGACGTGAACCCGTACACCGCGTTCGTGGTGAGCCCGGTCTGGGTGCGGAAGTTCTCCGCGGGCAGCGCGAAGAACGCCCGATAGGCCAGCGAGTGGCCGTCGAGCAGCAACAACCGCGGCGCGGTGTGGGTGGGTGTGGCGCGGGTCTCGGACTTGGCGGGCACGGCGCGAGTCTAGGGTGAGACCACGACAGCACTGTTCAGGGCCCGATCAGCGGAGGTGCCGGTGACAGTCACCGAGGACGGTTCGGCCATCGCCGCGGCGATGATGGGCATGATCGGCGAGTTCAACAAGAAGATCGGCCTGGAACTGGTCGAGGTCACCAAGGGTCGCGTGGTCGGGACGCTCCCGGTGGAGGGCAACCGCCAGCCGTACGGACTGATCCACGGCGGCGCGAACGCCTCGCTCGGCGAGGCGCTCGGCTCGATCGCCGCCGCCGTGAACGCCGGCCAGGACCGGGCCGCGATGGGCCTGGAGCTGTCCTGCACCCACCACCGCGCGGCCCGCGGCGGCAAGGTGACCGGCGTGTGCACGCCGCTGCACGTCGGCAGGAGCGTGTCGACCTGGGAGACCGTGATCACCGACGAGCAGGGCCACCGGACCTGCACGGTACGGCTGACCTGCATCATCAGGGACAACCCGCCCGGTGCTGGCCGCGAACCGGTCAGGCCACGCCCAGATACGACTCCTTGATCGACGGGTCGGCCAGCATCTCCGCGCCGGTCCCGGACTTCACGATCGACCCGGTCTCCAGCACGTAGGCCCGGTGCGCCCTGGACAACGCCTGCTGCGCGTTCTGCTCGACAAGCAGGATCGTGGTGCCCTGCTGGTTGATCTCGCTGATGATCCGGAAGATCTGCTGGATGAACTGCGGCGCCAGCCCCATCGACGGCTCGTCCAGCAGCAGCAGCCTCGGCTTGGACATCAGCGCCCGCGCGATGGCCAGCATCTGCTGCTCACCGCCGGACATGGTCCCGCCGGTCTGCTTGCGCCGCTCGGCAAGGCGTGGGAACAGCTCGAACACCCGCTCGTAGTCCGCGGTCAGCTTCCTGCGGTCCTTGCGGGCGTAGGCGCCCATGTCCAGGTTCTCCATGACGGTCATACCGGGGAACACGCCGCGACCCTCGGGTGCCTGGCAGATCCCGCGCACCACGCGCAGGTCCGCGCGCAGCCGCGTGATGTCGTCGCCGTCGAAGTGGATCCGGCCCCCGGACAGCGGCCGGATACCGGAGATCGCGCGCATCGTGGTGGTCTTGCCGGCGCCGTTCGCGCCGATCAGGCTCACGATCTCGCCCGCGTCGACGGTCAGCGAGATACCGGACAGGGCGCCGATCCGTCCGTAGTGGACGGACACGTCGGCCAACTCAAGCAACGCCATCGTCTGGCACCCCCAGGTAGGCGGCGATCACGGCCGGGTTGTCCCGGATCTCCGCCGGCAGGCCGTCGGCGATCTTCTTGCCGAACTCCAGCACCACGATCCGGTCGGTCACACCCATGACCAGCCGCATGTCGTGCTCGATCAACAACACCGTGTACCCGTCGTCGCGGATCTTGCGGATCAACCCCATGAGGTCTTCCTTCTCGGCGGGGTTGAAGCCGGCGGCCGGCTCGTCGAGACACAGCAGTTTCGGCTCGGTGGCCAGGGCCCTCGCGATCTCAAGGCGCCGCTGGTAGCCGTAGGGCAGGTTGCGGGCCTTGTCCGCGGCCCGGTCCGCGATGCCGACGAACTCCAGCAGCGCGCTGGCCCGCTCGACGACCTCGCGTTCCTCCCGCTGGTGGCGCGGCAGCCGCAGCAACGCCCCCGGCACGCTGGTCTTGTGCCGCGCGTCCACCCCGACAACCACGTTCTCCAGCGCGGTCATCTCGCCGAACAGGCGGATGTTCTGGAAGGTCCTGGCGAGGCCGAGCTGGGTGATCTGGTAGCGCTTGCGACGGCCCAGCGGCGCGCCCTCCAGCAGGACCTGGCCGCTGGTCGGCCGGTACACGCCGGTCATCACGTTGAAGCAGGTGGTCTTGCCGGCGCCGTTGGGCCCGATCAGGCCGAGGATCTCGCCCCGCTTGATCTGGAAGGACACCGAGTCCAGCGCGACGAGGCCGCCGAACCGCAGCGTCACGTCCCGGACCTCCAGCAGCGTCTGGCCGACCTCGACCCCGATCCGCCTGCCCGGCGCGACGACCTCGGCCACCTCCGCCAGGTGTTCGGCCCGCTGCGCTTCGGTCATCTGCGCGAGTTCGGCGACGATGCCGCCCTCGACCTGTGCCGGCTGGTACTCCTCGGTCATCGTTACACCGCCTCCCGCTCCGCAGTGAGCGCGCTGTCGCTGGAGAGCTGTTCTGGCCGGCCCACCAGGCGCTGGTAGGTCTCGCGTCCCCTGGCCAGCAGCCGCAGTCGGGCACCGAGGAGGCCCTGCGGCCGGAAGATCATCAGCACGATCAGCGCGAGGCCGAACACGAGGTACTGCTGCAGGTGCAACGGCACGCCGAACACGTGGATCGTGGTGCCGGACAGGAACGTGAACCGGTTGGGCAGGTAGGACACGATGAACGCGCCGAGCATCACGCCGACCTTGTTGCCCGAACCACCGAGCACCACGGCCGCCAGGTAGAGCACCGAGAACTGCACGCCGAAGTCCTGGTTGTTCACGAAACCGACCTGGCCGGCCTGCAGCGCCCCGGACAGCCCGCCGACGGCGGCGCCGATCGCGAACGCCCAGAGCTTGAACTTGAAGGTCGGCACGCCCATGATCTGCGCCGCGTCCTCGTCCTCCCGGATGGCCACCCAGGCCCGGCCGACCCGGCTGCGTTCCAGGTTGCCGATGAACAGCAGCACGATGATGATCACCGTCACCACCAGCCAGTACCATGCGGTGCCGTTGGTCGACGCGAAGATCGGCTGGCCGGTGCTGTCGGTACCGGGCGGGTGACCGACGTCCTGCAGGCCGACCTGGCCCTTGACCGCGGGGACGATCGTGGCCAGCAGCCGGACGATCTCGCCGAAGCCGAGTGTGACGATCGCCAGGTAGTCACCTCGCAGTCGCAGCGTCGGCGTGCCGAGCAGCAGGCCGGCGATCATGGTCACCACCATGGCCAGCGGCAGCGTCGCCAGATACGGCAGCTTGTGCAGCGTCGAGTCCTTGCTGGTCAGCAGCGCGGTGACGTAGGTGCCGACCGCGAAGAACCCGACGTAGCCCAGGTCCAGCAGGCCGGCCTGGCCGACCACCACGTTGAGCCCGAGCGCCACCAGCACCAGTACCGCCGCGCTGAACAGCGAGAGCGGAAAGTCCCGGTTCGGCTCTGTGCTGAAGATGGGCATCGTGTGCCACAGCGGCAGGAGGTAGACAAGGACGACGATGGGCACCATCCCGAGCCACTGCTGCGGGCGGGACAGGCTGTTCCACCACGTCCGGAACCGTCGGACACCGGACTCCCGTGCCATGTGCTTCGCGGACGTCATACCCGAGCCTTTCCGAGCGACTCACCGAGGATGCCGGTCGGCCGGAACATCAGGATGACCACCAGCGCCACGAAGGCGATGATGTCCGACCACTGCGAAAGGCCGAGCAGCGTCTGCCCGTAGTTGCCGATCAGTCCGATGAGGACGCCGCCGAGCATCGCGCCGCGGATGTTGCCGATGCCGCCGAGCACGGCCGCGGCGAACGCCTTGATACCGAGGTTGAAACCGCCGCTGTACTGCACGCCGGAGGGCACCTTCATCACGTAGAACAGCGACGCCACACCGGCGAGCAGGCCGCCGACCAGGAACGTGATCATGATGATCCGCTCCTTGTTCACCCCCATCAGGGTGGCCGTGTCCGGGTCCTGCGCGACCGCCCGGATACCGCGGCCGAACCGGCTGTGGTTGATGAACCGGTCCACCACGACCATCACCAGGATCGCCGCGGCGACAATGGTGATCTGCTGGTCGTCGATGTCCGTGCCGAAGACGGTGAAGATCGCCTGCGGCCGGAACATGATCACCGCGGACTCGGCGTTCGCGCCGCGGAACGCGTACCAGATGTACTGAATCGTGAACGACGCGCCGATGGCGGTGATCAGGAACACCAGCGGCGGCGCGTTTCGCCTGCGCAACGGCCGATAGGCGACGCGCTCCAGGATGATCGCGACGATGCCGGCCGCCACCATCGCGGCCACCGCGGCCAGCAGGAGGTCGCCGATCAGCGCGACAGGGGAGAGATCCGGTGCGGCACCACCGAAACCGAGCCACGTCAGCGTGAAGTACACCGCGAACCCGCCGGAGATGAACACCTCGGAGTGCGCGAAGTTGATCAGCCGCAGGACACCGTAGACCAGTGTGTACCCCATCGCGATCAACGAGTAGATGGCGCCGTAGGTCAACCCGTTGAACGTGTTGTCCCAGAACAGTGTCTTGAAGCTGGTCACGTCGAAATTGATCCAGCTGTTGCCATCCGCGAGGAACAAAGTCAGTGGGTGCACGGCCTCACGTTCCTGTTGTGACACCGGGCATGTCCTCCGACGACGTCACGTCGCCGGAGGACATGCCCAGCCTGAGATCAAACTATGGTTGGTGTCGAAACGCCGCGTCAGATCGTGCCGACGAAGACGATCTTGCCGTTCTGCACCTTGTAGCCGTAGACCGTGGTGTTCTGCAGCTCACCGGTGGACGTCCACTGGAAGTGCTTGCTCAGGCCGTCGGCGTTGTAGTTCTTGACGAAGTTGAGCTCGGCGGCCCTTGTGGTGATCTTCGAGTCGATGCCCTTGAGCAGTACCGTCGCCGCGTCGTAGCCCTCGAGGGAGTACGTGCCGGGCGCGGCGCCGCCGCTGACGGCCGCGTAGTCCTTGGCGAAGGACGGGATCAGTTCACCCGGCACGCACGGGCAGGTGAAGTAGGCGTTCCCGGACGCGCTGCCGGCCTGCTTGATGAAGGCGGGGTCCTTGACGCCGTCCGGGCCGAGGAAGATGCCGTTGTAGCCCTTGTTGACCAGCTGCTGGTCGAACGGGGCGCCTTCGGCGTAGTAGCCGGAGTAGAAGACGGCGTCCGGCTTGGCGGCCATGACCTTGCTGACCGTGGACGAGAAGTCCTTCTGGCCGGTGGTCACCTTGTCCGCGCACGCGGAGTCGGCCGCGCCGCCCAGCGCGTTCAGGGTCGTCGTGGCCAGGCCGATGCCGTAGTCGGAGTCGTCCTGGATGACGCAGACCTTCTTGGCCTTCAGCTTGCCGGTCATGAACTTCGCGGCCGCGGGGCCCTGCACTGCGTCGTTGCCCAGTGCGCGGAAGAAGGTCGTCCAGCCGTTCGTGGTCAGCGACGGGTTGGTCGCCGACGGCGTGATGTGGACAAGGCCGGCCGACTGGAAGATGCCGCCGGTGGCCTTGGACTCACCGGAGAACGGGAGGCCCACGACGCCGATGATGTCCTTGGTGCCGACGACCTGGGTCACGACGCCGGGCGCGGAGGCCGGGTCACCCACGGTGTCGAACTTCTTGAAGGCCACCTGGCAGCCCGGGTTGGCCGCGTTGTGCTTGTTGATGGCCACCTGTACGCCGTTGTAGATGTTGACGCCGAGCTGGGCGTTCGCGCCGCTCTCCGCACCGGCGTACGCGATCGTCACCCCGCTGCACGTGGCCTTGCCATCGCCCGCCGGGTCGGCGGCGTTGCTGGGGACCGGCAGCTGGGAGACCACAGGCAGGCTGACCGGGCCGGTAGAGCCGGAGCCGCCTCCCGTCGAGGTTGCGTTGTTCTTCGCGGCGCACGCACCCAACGCCAGTGACAGGACCGCCACCGCCGTGACTGCTCGCGCGAGTCGTGCTGCAGACACCCACTACCTCCAAGTAACAACTAACCGCCACGACGGCGGAATGCCCGCTCGGGCATGGCTAGGCCAGCAAAGTAGCCGGCACAACACGAGTGGGCAGACTCAACGGTGCTTCCGTATCCACATCGTGACGGTGCTATAAGGCAACAATCCGCGTAGGTGACGAAGTGACCGGAACGCCACCGAATACGGTCACCGTCCGTGACGATTCACCCGTCACCGCGCGCGATGTGCCCACCCCGGGCCGACACTCAGACCAACCGTGACCTCCGGATCGATGCAGGTCAAGACCTGACTGGCGCCTACCATAGTTCAGCCGAAATTCTCCACGACCACGAGGGCCACAGCCTTCATCGTGGTCCGCCGATCCATGGCGGTCCGCTGGATCCAGCGGAAGGCCTCGGGCTCGGTCATGGCCTGCTTGGCCATGAGCAGTCCCTTGGCCCGCTCGACCACTTTGCGGGTCTCCAGCCGGTCGGTGAGCCCGGCGACCTCGTTCTCGAGGGCCTGCAATTCGGTGAACCGGCTGATGGCCAGTTCGACCGCCGGCACCAGATCCCGCTTGGAGAACGGTTTCACCAGGTAGGCCATTGCGCCGGCGTCCCGCGCCCGCTCCACCAGCTCCCGCTGGGAGAACGCGGTCAGGATGACGACCGGCGCGATCCGCTGCCCAGCGATGTCGGAGGCGGCCTCGATCCCGTCCCGCTTGGGCATCTTCACGTCGAGGATCACCAGGTCAGGCCGTAGTTCGGCAGCAAGCTCAACGGCCTGCTCCCCGTCACCGGCCTCCCCGACGACCTCGTACCCCTCCTCGCGCAACATCTCAACAAGGTCAAGGCGAATAAGCGCCTCATCCTCCGCGACAAGCACCCGACGGGTAGGCCTGGCCTCAACCGGGGCCTCGGCAGCCGATTCGGTCACCGGGGTCCTCCTGCACTTAGGTGGGTAAGGGTCTCACCGGCCAAAACACCGGAACACGCAGCTTACCGGCCCGAACGCGCCCCCCGCACGATCCAGCGGCAGAAAGATCGTGCGTTCGGCCACTCCGCCGATCACCACCCACACAGCCCGCGCCGACCGACCGGGTACGCTGCACCGAGATCGAACCGGCCCCCGTAGCCCAATCGGCAGAGGCAGCGGACTCAAAATCCGTCCAGTGTGCGTTCGAGTCGCACCGGGGGCACAAGCTGGCGCTGGATCAAGATCGACACAGTTGATCGCCGTCCATGAGTGCCCCGATCGATCGCCGCCCGATCTGACCTTGTTGAGCGGGCCGCTGGAAGTCAGCCACCGAAGGAGTCTCAAGGTGAGGCCGAACGTCCTGATCGCACCCTGCTACGGGAACCGAAAGTCTCAGAAGCGCTTCCAGGATACGATCGTGAACTGGATAAACTTCCAGCGTGCCGAGCTGGCGGACTCGCTCAATGACGAGGATCTCCTTGGCCTGCGCAGGCTGCATCCCGAAGGAGTCGCCCACTTCTGGGCGCACGGGCAATACATGACGGCATGATGGCACGTGTCAGCATCGGTGATGTTGTGCTGCTGACCGGAGCAAACAAGATCAAGGCTGTGGGTGAGATTGGTTATCTGTGCCGCAACGATGCGTTCGCAGACAAACTCTGGGAACGTGACCAGCACGGTGACAGCTTCGTTCATGTCTACACGGTGGCCAACGTCAGGCATGTCGAACGCCCCAAAGAGGATCTGCTGTCCCTGCCTGGCTTTACGCTCAAAGATCCACTCACCGGCCAGCGGCTGGTGAAATCCGAGTGCGTGCCGGATATCTTGCGCGTGTTCGACATTCCGACTCCACTGCTGGAAGCCGAGCAGGAGACGTCGTTCGCCGAGCAGTTCGTCCGGCGGGCCCTGTCACGGGTGACTGATGTCGAGCGCCGACACGCCGACTCGTTCGCGGTCACCAGGAACGGCGACGTGGCGCATTGCGCGGCGAGTCGAAAGCGCGCTGGTCGCCGAATACCAGTTTCAATGCTACCCCGAACTATTCCAGAGTTTCACAAACGAGGGCATACGCGTCGACCTCTATCGCGAGAACGGCTACGAGGTCGAGGTGATCGAGGCCAAGAGCCTGGCCACCGTACAGAAGGTGCGCGAAGCCGCGGGACAGCTTCTTTGGGTGTTTGGCGGGCGGACTGAGTGCATGTCAAGTCGTGGGTTGGCCGCGGTGCATCATCACCGCCAGATCCGCGGTGATCCGGGTGAGCTGGTCCTTGATCGTTTCGATGTCGTCCAGTCGGGTGGTGATCTCTTGTAGGGAGTGGTCGATGGCTGCCAGGTGGGTGGGGACGTCGTGGTCGGTGGGGTCTTCGATCTGTGGTGGTTTGCGGCCGTCCAGGACGGCGATCAGGTGTTCTGGGTGCCAGGCCAGTGCGGTGGCCAGTGCTTCGAGGGTGCGGGCGCTGCGTCGGCGTTGGGTGGCGTTGTGGCGGATCTCGTGGACGACCGCTTTTGAGAGGCGTGATCGTTCGATCAGTTCGCGTATCGCGTCCCCGGCACATCGAAGTCCAGCTCATGGGTGACGCGCGGGGCCGGGTGTTCGCCCTCCACGAGCGGGAGTGCTCCCTGCAGCGCCGCCACCAGAAGATCGTCAAGGAGAGCTCTTCGTCGCCCGGCCTGGACGCAAACCTTCGCGCGAAAATTCTCGACGCCGCCGTCCCGCATCGGGCAGGCGAGCCGGATACCGAAATGCGGGTACCGCGGAGTTCCTGCTGGAGGGCAGCGGCGACGCAGCGCGGTTCTACTTCCTGGAGGTCAACGCGCGGCTGCAGGTCAAGCATCCCGTCACGGAGTTCCGCACCGGGCTGGACCTGGTGCGCCTCCAGATCGACATCGCGTCGGGTCGTCCAACCCCCACGCTGAAGACGCCTATTCCGGCGATCGGCCATGCGATGAGGGTGCAGGATTTATTGGAGGATACTACGGCCCGGAGCTTCGCGCCGTCGCTCGGCACGCTCGCCTGCTGGTCCGTTCCGTCCGGGCCGGGCGTGCGCGTCAATTCGGGCGTGCGGCAGGGCAGCGAGGTCACGCCCTACTACGACCCGATGCTCGCCAAGCTCATCGTCCACGCCGCCGCGCGGCCGGAGGCGATCGCCCGCATGGAAACGGCGCTGGAAGATTACGCTGTCATCGGCGTGGAGACGAACATCCCCTATCTGCTCGCCATCGTTCGGGACCCGGCCTTCCGCGCCGGTGGTACGCACGTCCGCTTCCTCGACGAGCGCTTCGCCGGATGGCGCCCGCAGGAGGATCTGCCGGACGAAGCGCTCCTCGCGCTCGCGATCCGGACGCTTGCCGGGCGGCGAAACGAGCAGGCGGGCGCGCCAGAGGGTGTTGTGTTGGTTAGGACGCCACGAAGTTCGGTGTGGGGCGAGGTGGGCAATTGGCGTAATGTGTGACGCGCGGACAGCCGGGTCCATAAACGACCCGGCACGTGGGCCTGCGGCCGGTCGTCCTCCGGACGAATACATGGCATTTCACCGCCGCGATGTACTGATGTCATTTGCCGCTGCGAGCGAATCGCGCAGTCGATGGTCGAGGCTTGACACGGGCGCAACGCATAGGGACGGACGGGCGGAACCATGACCGAACTGCGGTTCGAGCACAATGGGACAGAGGTTGTCATTACGGCGGAGCGGACGGAGCGCGGCTGGCGCGTCCGGCTGCCGGGCGGGACGACGTACGAAGTCGGCGGCGTTGCATCGGACGGCCCGGCCGGGGCGGTTGGCGCTGCGGGCTGCGAAAGGGTGGCGTTCTCCGCGGCCGCGCTGGACGGCGAGGGCGCGCGCGGGCCGGAGCGGCGGCTTTCCCTTCCGAGCGTCCAATCCGGACAGACCATTGGACTTTCGTGGCGCGGACGAACCTATCTTTTCGGCCCGCGGCGCGCGACAGGGCGGCAGCGCGGCCGGCCGAAGAGAGTGGCAGCGTGACCGCGCCTACCGGCGGCGTGGTAGCCGACGTGCTGGTGGCGAAGGGCCAGCCGGTCGAAGCCTTCGAGCAGATCGCCGTCATCGAGGCGATGAAGGTGATGACTCCCGTCGAGGCGCCGAGAGCCGGCGTGGTCGCCAAGCTGTTCGTCACCCGCGGCCAGCGCATCGAACAGGGCGCGGAAGTGGCGAAGCTAGAGAGGGAGTAGGGGTCGGGGGTCGGGGGTCGGGGAAATGCACAAAGCAGACGGCAACGTTTCTGAAAGAGAGGAAAATGCGGCGGCCAAGAACCGGCCCCCGGCCCCGACCCCACCCAGTGCGTGTCGTCGAAGTCGGGCCGCGAGACGGCTTGCAGAATGAGGCGGTGGTGCTGCCGACGGCGGACAAGGCGGCGTTCATCGAGATGCTGGCGGAGTCCGGGCTGCGGGACATCGAAGTATCGTCGTTCGTCCATCCGGAGCGCGTGCCCCAACTGGCGGATGCGGACGCCCTCTTCGCCACGATCGCCAGGCGGCCGGAGGTCCGGTATACGGCGCTCGCGGCGAACGAGCGTGGCCGGATCGGGCCCTGGCGGCGGGCGTGGACGGGATCGCGCTCTTCACCGCGGCGAGCGAAGCGTTCGCGCTGCGGAACATCGGTAAGACCATCGAAAAGTCCCTGACGCTCTTTGCCGCGATGGCCGCTCGCGCCAGAGAGGCCGGGCTGTGGGTGCGCGCCTACGTCTCCACGGCGTTCGCCTGCCGTTCGCGGGTCCCATCGCTCCGGTGGCGGTCGTGCCGGTCGTGCGGCGGCTGCTGGAGATGGGCGTGGACGAGGTTTCCGTCGCCGACACGATCGGCAGCGCGCGGCCCGACGAGGTCGCCCTGTTGACGGAGGCGTTGCTCCTGGTGCTGCCCGCGAACCGCTTCGCCTACCATTTCCACGATACGCGCGGCGCGGCGCTCGCCAACGTGGAGACCGCGCTCGGTTTCGGCATCGCCATCTTCGACTCGGCGGCCGGAGGCTTGGGCGGCTGTCCGTTCGCGCCGGGAGCGCCCGGCAACCTCGCCACGGAGGACCTCCTCGGCTTTCTCGCGGACCGTGGCATCGCCACGGGCGTAGACGTCGAGCGCGTCCGATCCGCCTCCACGATGCTGCGCGCCCGCCTCGCTGCCGTTGACAACGCGCAGCAGCTATGTTAGACTAGCATTAATGCCGAGGCGCGTTAGCCCGCGTACGGCGAACTGACGATCGGTAACCTGCAATTCCTTGCCCCAGTGTAAGGAGGTATTACACCAATTGAATGACGATCACGAAGTACCTGACACGTCAAACGCCGACAATGAGCGCGCAACTACGAACGAATTTCAAACGTTTGTCAGGAATCCCAACAAGAACCAGTTCGGAGTTGCGATTGCGAATGTAACCATAGTCAAGAAAAGTATCTCCATCACCATTCCCCCCTGGTTGGTAATTGGAACCGCACTGTCGGTACTGGCAGGTCTCGTCTACCTTGTCTGGCGATGGCTGAGTATTCGGTGATGAGGTCCCACTTAGCGGTGCAACGGTGGCTACTGAGACACGAATATAAATACCCTTATTAGCCGCCTCTCCGACTTGGAGAGAGGTACCCGCTTGCGGGTGGCGGGGGGTGAGGTCCAATGATACGGCTGCACGGGGCGCGGGAGCAGATCAGGACGCGGGCGGCGCCGCCGCTGGTAGGGATCGAGCCGATGCGGTGCTCGGATCTGGACGTGGTCGGGCAGATCGACCGCCGCTCGTTTCCGCAGCCGTGGCAGCGGTCGGTGTACGAGACCGAGTTGAAGAACCGCGCCGCGTTTTACCTCGTCGCGCGTATCGGCCAGGAGATCGTGGGCTATGGCGGCGCCTGGGTCGTCGCGGGCGAGGCGCACCTGACCACGCTGGCAGTCGATCCTAAACATCGCGGCGAGAAGGTCGGGGAGCGGCTGCTGCTCTCCCTGATGGAGGAGGCGGTCATGCGCCGCGCGTCGCACGCGACGCTGGAGGTGCGGGAGAGCAACGGCTCGGCCCAGCATCTGTACCGCAAATACGGGTTTCGCAACGCGGCGATCCGCAAGAGCTACTACGAAGACACCGGCGAGAACGCCATCGTCATGTGGGCGGACGCGGTTCACACCCTCGTCTATCGCCAGCGGCTCTACGAGCTGCGGCAGCAGTTGGACGCGCTTCGCTATCCGGACGAGGACGCCTCTTGAACGTGCTTGGCATCGAAACGAGTTGCGACGAAACCTCCGCCGCGGTCGTCGCTGACGGCACTGCCATCCGGTCCAGCATCGTCGCCAGCCAGGCCGGGCTGCACGCGCTCTACGGCGGCGTCGTTCCGGAAGTCGCCTCCCGCAAGCACGTCGAGCAGATGCTTCCGGTGGTCATCGAGGCGCTTTCGGCGGCGAGCATCGACCTGTCCGGCATCGACGCGCTGGCCGTCACCAACCGGCCCGGCCTGCTCGGCGCACTGCTGGTGGGCGTGTCCGCGGCAAAGGCGCTGGCTTATGCGCTGGATCGGCCACTGCTCGGCATCCACCACCTCGAAGGGCACATCTACTCCGTTTTCCTCGCCGCGCCGGACCTGATCGACGACTTCCCTATACTGATACTGATCGTCTCCGGCGGCCACACGCAGATCGTCCGCATGGACGCCCACGGAGCCTACTCATTGCTTGGGAGAACACGGGACGATGCGGCAGGCGAGGCGTTCGACAAGGGCGCGCGCCTGCTCGGTCTGCCCTATCCCGGCGGTCCGAACCTCGCCCGCCTGGCGGAGACCGGCGACCCGGCGCGTGTTCCCTTCCCGCGCGGATGCTGGGAGAGAGCCTCGACTTCAGCTTCAGCGGCGTGAAGACCTCTCTTCGGACGTTCCTCACGCGCGACCAGGGCCAGACCTCCCCGGCCGACATTGCGGCGAGCTACCAGGCGGCGATCGTGGGCGTGCTCGTGGAGAAGGCGCGCCGGGCCGCGCGCGCTTCGGGAGTGAGGAACATTGGCGTGGCGGGCGGAGTGGCCGCGAACTCGGCGCTCTCGGCCGCCCTTCAGCAGATGGCGGCTGAAGAGGGGCTTCGCCTGGTAGTGCCGGACCCGGCGCTCTGCACGGACAACGCCGCCATGATCGCCGCAGCGGGCTATTTCCGCCTCCAGGCCGGTTCGGCTCCCTCCCTCGACTTCGACACCTTCGCCACAGAGGCGCTCGGCGCGGACCACACCGTTTAGCCAGCCGGCTTCGCTATGGGGCGTCCGGCTGCGCATCTTCGCGCCGCGGATTCAGAACCACTCGATACAGAACCGCGCCGATGCGGGTCCATCGTCCAGGTCTATGTACACTTTTGGCAGTTGCCCCTGATCCGTTAGCTTAACCCACCCCAAAGATAGATCGTGTTTTGGAGACTGATACCAGTCGCGTAAAGATCGTATTGCGCGCGTCTCTGGTCCCGTGGCTGCACCGAACCGCCGGATGATTTCCCGACAGGATCGATAAGCCTGCGAAGGACTCCGGAACGGCCCAAGCGAGGCGCCTATCCAGGCGATCTTCCGGGTCGTTGCGTCCACACCGACGGTGACCTCTGTGGCTTTACCATCGAACTGTCGATGACCAGGCAATCGAACAATGAGTGAGATTTGTCCCTCGTAGGTGTAAATGTCACTGCCTGGATCGCCTTCCACAAACGATAAGTGCTCAGGAGTACCTCGTTCGTCAGGCTCGCCGAGCACGTGAACGTCCCTCGAAGACGAAACGTCCAGAATCTTTGCCATCGGCTCCGTTGACGGCTGTCGAGGTTGAAATAGCCAGTAGCATCCTGCGGAAACGACCGCAATGCCAAATACCGATCCGGCAATATGGCCCAGGCCGCTGAACGGCTTCCTCCGAAAGCGCGCGACCCCCACGATGAGGGCTGCGATGCAGGCTATGACGACACAGGCCGCACAGAAGAACGCGAAAATCAGCAGGAAAAAACCCAACAGAGCACGATCCACGTCCAGTCCAAGCATAATCGTCTCCCCGCCTGCGTCGATAATGCAAGCATGGTCGATCCGCGGCTTCGTTTGGTACTGCAGGTGGTCAGCGCAGCAGGGACGCGACGGCCTGACCGGTGGTCACTGCCTGCCGGGTTTGTGGGCAGTCAGGATTTCCTGTATCTTTTCGGCCAGCGTGCGATTCTGGTAGGGCTTGCGCACTACGGCGACGACGTTTGGCAGGGCGTTCGTGGTCTCCATGTCCGCATCGTGGCCGGTTGCGAGCATCACCGGCAGCGACGGCATCCGGCGTCCCAGCTCCGCCAGCGTCAGGCCGTCCATCGCGGGCATCGTCATATCCGTCAGCACCAGGCGAACTGCGGCTTTCTCTCTCTCGACGTCTGCAGCGCCTCCGCGCCGCTGGCCGCCTTCAGTACGCGATACCCTCGCCTGGTCATGTATTTCTCGAAGAGCTCGGTCATGAGCGGCTCGTCGTCTACGATCAGGAGAACATCCTCAGAGGTCTGGAGCGTCGGGGCATCCATTCTGATTGCCTTTCTGGGAGACGGATTGTTCGTGTGTCTATTCTCTGCGGGCGCCTTTCAGGACCGGCAGAACTTTCGAGCACGATAGCCGCAACTCCTTCCCGGATAGTACGCTCTCTCCTTTCTCCGCATCTTTTTTCAGGCTTGAGCGTGGCCGGCGTCACCCTCTCGCTTCCTCACGGATTTTCCTTATCCGCGGCCTTTTGCGGCTGGTTGGCGCCCCGCAGTACTGCGGGGCGCAGTTCGGGCGGGTACCAGCCTCCCGTCGGGTAGTCCAGGCCGTAGACGTCGGCCATCCGGTTCAGGAAGGAGAAGATGCCGACTTCTACCGCGGTTTCCCAGACCTGTTCGTCCGTCCAACCAGCCGTGCGCATCGCCTCGACATCGTCGTCGGTGGTGTGCGACGGCGTTTCGGTGAGCAGTTTTACAAACTTCAGAAGCTGCCGGTCTTTCGGCGTCAGCTTCACTTTGGTCAGGTCTCCGGTGCCGATGGCGTCCACGAGATCCTGATCGGCTCCTTGCCCCCGCAACGCGGCGGCGTGCGAGCCCACTCAAAACTTGCACTTATTGAGTGCCGAGACGTACGCGGCGATCATCTCGTGCTCCCGGCGCTTCAGGAATCCATCGCTGAAGTGTATCGTGGACATCATGTTGAACATCTTGAAGGCGTCAGGCCGCAGCGACATGGTCTTCACGATGCCGGGGAGTCCGCGTTTGAGTACTTCCGGCGGCGCGCCGTAAACCTCCGGCGCCTTCGGATCGTCTTCATCCACCCACTTGATGCGGGTCATAAGCTTTCCCTTTCCGATGGCGGAGACGATCTCGCCAGGCACGGATCCGCGTCTTGTCTCCCGCCCAAACCGGTCGAAGTGGAAGTAGTGTGATCGCACGCTCTATTATAGCTGCAGGGAGTCAAAACTTAATCCGAAATTAACAATAAACTCCCGGCAAATGCTTGCAACGGTGGAATTTTGTCGGGTATTATCGAATTGCCAAGCGGCCATACGCCGCTTGAAGCGACGACTTAGAGGCGATTGGCCCTGGTGGGCGGAGGGAACGGAATGCAGGTAACGAAATTCGAGAACGGCCGGTTTTGCTGGGCGGAGCTGAGCACTACAGACGGGCCGGGCGCCAAGGCGTTCTACACGACGCTGTTTGGATGGAATGCGGTGGACAATCCGATGGGTCCGGACATGGTCTATACGATGCTCAATCTCGACGACCAGCCCGCCGCGGCGCTCTATCAGGACAACCGGGGTGAGGCGCCGCCGCACTGGAGCGCCTACATCAGCGTGGACGATGCGGATGCGACGACGGCCAGGGCGAAGGAGCTTGGCGGAACGGTATACGCCGAGCCTTTCGACGTGGGAGAGCACGGCCGGATGGCGGTGATCCAGGACCCGACCGGCGCCTCCTCACCTCTGGCAGCCGAAGAATCATATCGGCTACACGGTCATCAACGAGCCGGGCTCGGTATGCTGGAACGAGCTCTACACCCGCGACACCGCGGCGGCGGGCGCCTTCTACTCCGGGCTGTTCGGCTACAGTCTGAAGCAGAGCGAGATGCCTATGCCTTACACGAGAAATTCAGTTTGGACGGCAAATCGATCGCCGGGATGATGGGTATGGGCC
>CAVPCF010000066.1:0-28845 GCA_963702275.1 Candidatus Melainabacteria bacterium | reverse complement strand
CCAGCGTCTGCTGGGGATCCTGGTCGACCAAGACCCGCGCCAACCCGGACACGGCGTCGATGGCGTCTCGGCGGATCGCCTCCCGCGCCGCTTCGATCCACTCGATCTTCGACATTCCCTCGGCCAACGGGCCTCCGTAGCTGTCCACGACCTCACGGTAGGCGGCGACGCGCTCAGCGTCGGTGCCCGCGGCACGGCGGGCGACCATCGCGTTCTCGAACCGCCAGTAGTCCACCCGCACCGCTGCCGGATCCAACCGGTAATGACCGTTGTCGACCGAGGCGATGTTGGTCACCGCCCCCCCGGTCACCTCAGACAGGTCACGACGCATCCGCCCTAGCGCGGTATGCAAGGCGTTGGTTGGCCGGGCGGGCGGGTCTGCCCCCACAACACCGACACGAGCGTCTCGCGGGTGGTGCCGTCGGGTGCAGCGCCAGCAACACCAGCAGTTCCTGGGTTCGGGCTGCAACGCCCCGGTGATCTCCCGCTCCTGACCGGCCTCGGGATGCCAGTGCACCCGCAGCGCACCGAGCACGCAGATCGTGATCAGCGCCCGCGCCGTGTCGGCATGGCCGTCCGCGATCCTATCGAGCCGTCGCGTGGCCGCGGTCGCGCTGTGCTCGCGGGGCGGCGCCGGCGTGTCGTCGACCTCGCTCGGCTGGGGCTCGCGGTCCGCCATCGGACGTGGGCGCGCCGCCGGCGGGCGCAGCCTGGCACCCGGCGCTCGGGGCCGCTCGGAGCGAGAATCTCCAGCCCGCCGTCAGGCGGCGGCCGGTGGCCGCAGCCGCGGCCGTGATCTCCAGCTCCACGTCGTCTGGATCCGCCAGGCGGCGGTCTGCGCGGTCCAGACCGCGCCCCGCGGTCTCGCCGGGAGCCGGGTGTGCCCGGGCGCATCGGCCCGATCGCGCGACCGGACCGTCGGTGGTGCGCCTTGGTCGCCCTGGCCGTCCTGGGGAGGTGGGTCGGGTTCTGCCTGGGCCAGCAACGTGAGCAGCTCGGCGGTGGCGTCGTCGCCGAGGTGGAACATGTGGGCGCCGCGCAGGGCCTCGCCCAGGCCGGGGCTGGTGGCCGAGACCGTGCCGTCGGTGCGGATGTAGGCGGTGACGCCGGGCTGCCACTGCCCCAGCAACAGCCCGGTGACCCCGAAGGGCGAGCCGTTGTCCAGGACCGCTTGCAGCCGCTGCCGCTGGTGCTCGGGCACCGTGGCGGCCAACACCAGCGTGGGCCAAGACCGGGCCTGTTCGCAGGCGTGGTGCTGGCGCCCGCGCGGACCAGGATCTCGGCCTCCAGCGCGTCCAGCGCGGCCTCGAGGCTCTCGGCCACCCGCAACGCGGCGGGCAATCTCGTGTGGGCCGCACCGCGTCCCAGCAGCGGTACGAGATCTGCGGACGGGATGACGGTCCTCGTCCCGGCCGCCGAGCCCGGCCGGTGGCCGTTGCTGGTGCTCAGCGCGGTGACCAGCAGCGCGCGGGCCGCCGCTGGGCCACCGGCGCCCACCAGCCCGAGGCCGCGGGCGACCGCGAGGTTCAGCGCGATCTCGCGGCCGTCGCGCACCCCGAGCCGTGCCGCCACCGCTGTGTCGCTCGTTGGAGCCGTTCTCGGGCGCGCCGATCACCCGCGCGCGGAGGAACGACACCGCGCGGGGACGGCACCCCGTCCGTGTCGTCCTCGTCGAGGTCGCTCTCGTCGTTTCGCTCGGCGCGCAGGTGGGCCAGTCGCAGTTGGTAGACCACCGGCGCGACCGGAAAGTCATCGCGGTCGCCACTGCCGGGCTGGTACCGGGCACGGTAGCGGCGCCGGGCGATGGCCAGCGCGGCGCTGACCGCGGCGGCCAACCCGAGACCGACGAACAGATCTGGTTCCCAGCCAGAAGCCCGGTTCCCGAGTCGAGGGTTGCGATCCCGTGCCCGTCGTCGGCGTGCGGTGGGTCGTCGGCGCCGAGGTTGCCGGTAGTGAGCTGGCGGGCGGCGGGGTCGTAGTCGGCGGTGAGGTGGCCGGTGGAGAGGACGTGGGTGCGGGAGCCGGCGGTGACGTGCTCACCGGCGGCGCTACGGCGTTGGCGGGAAGGTCGAGTTCCTGGCCGGGGTAGATCAGGCTGGGCTGGGTGAACGTCCGGCCGCCGGGTTGTGGCTTGCCTTCGTTGGCGTGGAAGATTTCCGGCCAGCGCGCGCCGTCGCCGAGGGTGCGTTGCGCGATCCGCCACAACGAGTCGTAAACGCCGTTCTGCGGTGCGCGCACGATCACCGACACCGGCCGCGATGCCGCCGGCGTGCTCGCGGTAGTGGACGTGGTGTCCGCGGCCGAGGTTGTGAACACCGCCTGCCGCACGGTGAGCGTGCTCGGGGACGCGGTGTTCTGCCAGGCCGGCGCGGTCGCGACGACCGGCGATCCGGTACCCAACGCGCCCGAGAGCGGGCCGCTCGGGGTCGGCGCGGGACGGTTGCCCAGCACCGAGAGCAGGACCGCGCCGACCAGCACGCCGGCCAGGGTGTGCATCGGGCCAGCGCCGGACAGGTCTGGCCACCGTGCGCCGCGTGCGATGTCGACCGTGCAGCGCAGCACGTCGAGGGTGAAGGCGAACCACACGATCCAGCAGGCACAGGCCAAGAAGTCCAGCAGGAACGTGGTGCTCATCGGGGCGAGCAGGAACCCTTGCAGCTCCGGCAAGGTCGGGACGTGGTGCGGCAGCGGCCACCCGACGTAGTGCACCAGCGCCCACGGCAACGCGACGACGAGCGCCGCCAGCACGACGGCGGCAATCAGGCCCTGCAGGAGTCTGCCGAGGAACCGGACGGTTCCGGCCACCAACCGCCAGGCGCGACGGCCTGGACCCGGTGGCCCCACGGGGTGCTGGCGGGATCGATGTGAGGTTGCGGTCACGGCTAACTCGATTCCTTGGCAGTACAGGGTCTATGCCCGATGGTCACCACCCCGAGGGGCGTCGGGTGCGCGCGGGCGGGATGGCTTTGGACTGGAGTGACGCAGCCTGCCCAACGCGGTCGGGCGTCGTCATGCCACCTCCGCCGGGACGCGCACCGGTGTATCCGCAGCTTTGGTGCGCGCGGGCGTCTGGCGGTGTGGATGCCGGGCGGGCCGTCGGTGTCTTCGCTGTGGACGGTCCTCGGTTGGTGTCGCTCTCCGCGCTCGCGGCGGGCCGCTTGCGCTTGCCGCGGTTGGGTTTCCGGGCCGTGAGCCATCGGGTGAGGTCCGCGGCCGGGACGTCGGTGAACGTGGCCAGCTCGTCGATGTCCATGACGTCGCTGACAGCGGCCAGCACGTCGCCGAGTTGTTCCTCGATGTCGGCCAGTTGCTCGGCGATGGCGGCCCGACGTTGCGCGAGCGCGCCAACCTGCTGCGCCGCGGCAGCCCTCTTCGCGCTGCGCGCGGTATCGGCCTGCTCGACACGGCGCTCGATCTCTTCAGCGGTGGCCATCGTGCGGTCCTTCCTGTGATCTGCTGCACTGGGTGCGAGCGACGAGTGCGGTCATGGCTCGATATTCACCACACCGCGTTGTGGGTGGGCGCTTCCCTGTCCGTGCACAGTCAGGCTGGAAATGCCGACCATGCCCAACAGTTGGGTGTGCTCGGTGGCGGTGACCGCGACGGTGACGGTGTCGCCGGAGACCGTCACCGTGCCCGACGCGCCGACACCGGCCAGGTAGCTCTGGGCGTCGGCGACAGCTTGCGCGGGCACCAACTGGAGGGTGCCGGTGGCGCGGTAGGCGGTCAGGTCGATGGCCTGGGCGCCGGCGCGGGCGGCGGCCTGGGCTTGGCCGTTGGCTTGGACTTTCGCGGCGAGCGCGAGGCCGCCGTCGAGGGTGAGCCCGGCCAGGGCGAGGATGCCGATGGTGAGCACCACGACGAACGCGGTCACCCGGCCCTCGTCCGCACGCCACCAGGTCCGTCGCCGTGCCCACCACCGCTCGTAGTGGATCCAGCAGGCCGCGCGGGCGGGGCGGCCCCGGCGGGTCACGATCCGCCCCCGGTGGTGACCGCGACCGACCGCCAGGTGTCGATCGGCTCGACGGCGGTGGCCGAGAGCTGTTTCTGGCCGGGCACGCCGAGGATCAGGGCGTCGCTGAAGTTCACGGTGCACGACACGGTGACCGACACCGTGCCGCCCGGCCGCATCCCGCCGGTGGCGGTGTCCACGGCCAGCGACTGGCAGCTCACCCCAGCCGAGGACAACGCGCTGGCCGCGGTGGACTGCGCCGCCGCGATCGCG
This sequence comes from Candidatus Melainabacteria bacterium, assembly GCA_963702275.1. Taxonomy (GTDB): domain Bacteria; phylum Actinomycetota; class Actinomycetes; order Mycobacteriales; family Pseudonocardiaceae; genus DATEPR01. Next base: position 24,620 of record CAVPCF010000066.1, on the reverse strand, counting down.
GTCGGCGAGGTCCGTTGGATGCTGGCCGCGCGGGCGGCCTCGTGCGCGGCGTCATCCAGCCGCAACCGGGCGTCGACACCTCGGTGGATCACCACGGCGACGAACACCAGCAGCATGATCAGGAACGGGGTCACCAGGGTGACTTCCGCCGCCACGGAGCCGCGGTCCGCCCGCCACCACGCCGCCCACCATCGCCCGCCACGCCGCCGGTGTCCCGGTGGCCGTGTCGGGCCCTGCCGTGGGCAGGTGACAGGCGTCGGTGACATTGATATTTTCCTTGCCAGCAAGGGAATCACCCACCGCCGGCTAGGTTTGCCGGAACGAACCTCTCGACAGGACCGACCGCCTCGGCGTGCACCGGCAGGTGCAGGAACGGTATGACCGAGGTGGCGGTGCCCGAGATCTGCACCGCCGCCACCGCTCGCGCTGCGATCGGCGGTCACGCTGGCACCGGTCAGCGGCCCGGAATCCAGTTGGTCGAGCATCTGTAGCGCGCCGGCAGCGCCCGCGGCCGCGGTCCCGTCCTGGGCTCGCGCCGCGGCAAGCCCCTGCGAGGCGGCGGCTTGGGCGATGTGCGTGGCGTGCGACCACAGCGCGAACTGGATGATCGCCAACAGCATGAACAACAGCAGCGGCGTCGCGATCACCAACTCCACGCTGACCGAGCCGCGATCACCCCGCAGCACTCGACGAGCGCGCCTCGCTGCAACCGTGCGTCGGCCTTTCTGCTGTCGTGGCAGAGGGCGTCGTCGCCGCAGACGCGGGGAGGGCGTGATGCCGGTCATGGCTTAGAGGGTGATCCCGGTCGCCTTGGCGGTCACCTTCGCGACGATGATCGCGATGATCGCCAACGCGGCCACGACCAGCAGCGCGGTCACCAGCACCGTCTCCGTCGAGTACCCGGCGTCGGGTTCACGGCGCACCAGCTCCCACCGCGCCTTCAGCACTGTCCACACTGCCATCCAGTAGTCGTGCATCCTGTTCTCCTCCCGTGGTTCTTCCCTCCATGCCCCGAACTCACCGATCCGTCACAGTCCATTGAGGACCTGGGTGAGTGCCGGGTACGCGATGAATGCCAAGAAGCCGAGGAACAGCAGCATCACCGGTAGCGACATCCGTTCGGTGGCGGCGGTGGCGTTGCCTTCGGCGTCGGTGATCTGGTGGGTGCGCAGCGCCCCTGCCTTGGCCGCCAGGCTCGCGCGGACTTTGGCGCCCTCGGTGCCGGCCAGGCTGACCGAGGCGGCCAGCTCGGCGAGTTCGGTGACGTCGAGTTCCTCGCCGAGCTGCCGCAGCGTCGCCCACGGTGTCGTGCGGGTCAGGCGCGCGGTGTCCAGCGCCCGGCGGATCTGCTCGAACGCCCACCCGCGGCCGATGGCCACTGAGTCGTTCAACGCGCTGTCCACCCCGGCGCCACCGGCCAGGGTGATCCACACCAGGTCGAGGTAGGCGGACAGGGCGTGGCGGAACCCGCTGCGCAGCTTCGCCGCGTCCGACCTGGCCTGCAGATCGGGCAGAACGAACCCGACGACGGCCAGCACCAGTCCCGCGACGATGGGGAACTCGATCCCCAGCGACAGGTCGGCCACCGTGAGCAGCAGTTGCAGCAGCACCGGCGCGAGTAGCCCGGCGAGGGCCAAGGTCGCCTTCTCCGCCAGATGTGTGGCCACCGGGCGCCCGATGACCGCGAGGTCGCGGGACAGCCGTTCACCGGGCAGGCCCAGGGCGCGTAGCGGGGCGATGAACGGGCGGCCGATCCTCGCGGCCCACCCGGTGTCCTCGGTGGCCAGGATCGGTGTCGGAGCCGGTGGTGTGGTCGTGCGGGCCAGGATGACGCCGAGGGCGGGGCGCGGCGGGAACAGCCACACGGAGAGGGCCCACAGGCCGACTCCGAGTCCGGCTCCGAGAATCAGTGCGGTGATCACCGGTGTTGCACCTGCCTTTCGCTGCCCTGCGAGGGATCGCTCGGGGCGTTGTCCACGGCCAGCGAGAGGAATCTGGTGGGTTCGGTGGCGCGCGCGATCCGCACCAGCCAGCCGAAGCCGAGACAGAACAACACGCCGATGATCAGCAGCACGACCTGCCCGCCCACCGAGTCATACGCCGACAGGTACGGGCGGTTGAGCAGCACTACGGCGACGGCGAAGCCGAGCGTGGTGCCCACGATCACCCGCACCGAGGTCCGTGTCCGGGCGCGTCCGGCTTCCACGCGCATCCGCATCGAGGCTTGCTCGCGGGCGGCGTGGGCGAGTGACCCGAGCAGGTCGCCGAGTTGGCGGGCCTGTTGCTCGGCGGCCAGCACGAGCGCGGCGATCACCAGGTCGCCGGTCGGGTCGGCGAGTTGGTCGGCCAAGGCGCGCAGGGAGGGCGCGAGCCGGTCGCCGTTCTCGATGCGCGCGGCGAGGTCGGTGATCTCGCCGCGGATAGCCGGCGGCGACAACGGCGCGGTCGCCAGGATCGCCTGCTCCAGACCGGCGGCGGCCGACAGCGTGTCGCGCAGCATCTCCGTCCAGGTCGCGACCGCCTCGATGCGCGCGACCCGGCGGGCGTGCTCGGGGTCGCGGCCCAGCACACGGGGCAACGCCCAGCACGCGAGGCCCGCCGAACACGGCGCCGACGACCCAGCCGGTGGCCAGCCCGACCAGCAGCCCGACCGCGACCGCCAGGCCGATCCGCAGTAGCTGGCGCTGATCACCAGACGCATCGGGTCGGCGGCGGAGCTGGACGCGGCGCGGCCGGGCGGGATCGACGCCGCGCCAGCCGATGATCAGCAGGAGCAGGCCCACGCCGACGCCCAGGCCGAGCAGCGCGGCCAGGGCGGTGCTGAGGGTGATGGTCACGATGCCCACCAGCCTTCGGGCTGTTCCAGCACGACGGGGTCGAAGCCGACGTCGACCAGGTCGTCGAGGTTGTCGGTGCGCATCGACCCGGCCACCGGGCGGGCGCGCCGGTCGGCGCCGGGGCGGTAGATCTCGTTGGAGATCACCTGGGGTCCATCTGCGCCGACGACCTCGCGGATCGAGGACACCACCCTGGTGGTGCGGTCGGTGCCGCGGGCTAGGTGCACGACGAAATGGACCGCCGAGGCGACCAACAGATTGGTGGCCTCCAAGGGAAGCCGCTCGACACCTTGGGCGGCATAGGAAGCGAGTCGAGTGAACGCGATCCGGGAGCTGGAGGCGTGCAGGGTGGCCATCGAGCCGTCGTTGCCCTGCGACATGGCGTTGCACATGGGGATGACCTCGGGGCCGCGGATCTCACCGACGATCACGCGGTCCGGGCTCATCCGCAGGCCCCAGCGGACCAGTTCGGATTGAGAGATCGCGCCTTCACCCTCGATGTTGGCCTCGCGGGCTTGGAAGGCGGTCACGTCGGCGTGGATGTCCGGGTCGAGTTCCAGGCCGAGTTCGAAGGCGTCCTCGATGGTCACGATGCGCTCCATCGGCTCCATCTCCGCGGCCAACGCCCGCAGCAGCGTGGTTTTGCCCGCGCCGGTGCCGCCGGTGATCAGCACGTTCTTCTTGGCCCGCACCAAGGCCCGGAGGAACTCCTGCAGCCCGGCGTCGATCGTGCCGCGCTCGCGGAGTTGCGGGAGGGTGACCGTGAGGTAGCCGTGCCGGCGGATCGACAGCGAGGTCACCCCACCCGCGGTCAGCCCCATCACCGCGAACAGCCGTTCCCCACCGGGAAGTTGGAGGTTGACCGCGGGCGAGCCCTGGTCGAACCGTCGTTCCTGGCTGCTGGCGCGGGCGGCGAGCATCCGCACCAGGTCGGTCAGTTCCTCGTTGGACGAGGCGATCGGGGCGACCTGGGCGCGGCGGCCATCGTTGTACTGGACGAAGACCCGGTCGAACCGGTTGGCGTTGATCGTCTCCACCCGCTGGTCGTCCAGCAGCGGCTGCAACCCGGCCATGCCGAACAGCTCGTTGATGACCTCGTTGATCACGCGCTGCTCGACTGCCGGGCCGACGAGATTGCGGTCGGCGTCAAGCTCGCGTTCGGTGTGCACGGCGATCGCGTCGTCCAGGATCGCTTGCGCCAGTTCACGCCGAGCCTCGCGGGTGACGGCGGAGCCGGAGCGCCGCTGCTGGTCCTCGACCCGTTGCGGCAGCTCGGTTCCCAGGGCGTCGCGTAGGTGCTGGCGTAGCCGCCCGACGGCCGCCGACAGGTCGACCGGCTCCGGCGCCCCGAACACCTCCGGTGAGGGCGCGCCGAGTAGCTCGGAGCACGGGGCTGGCGGGTTCTGCGGCCAGCCACTGTGCTGGTGTCTCGGGGCGCAGCGGGACCGGGGGCGGATAGCCGTTGCCGTTGGGTGGGTAGGTCATGACGCCGCTCCTGGCCGAGGGCTGGTGTCGTCGAAGGTCGGATGGCTCGGCGGAAGTGGCGCGGACCGGACGCCGTTGACCGACACCGGGCTACCCGGCACACCAGGCACCGCCCGCAGAACCGGTACCGGACGACTGGCGACCGGCGCTGGCCGCGGGAGTTCCAGCGGCGGCGCCTGCTGGGCCACCAACACCTTCGCGACCTTGTGCGCGAGCTGGCCCAGCGGCGAATGCGCCGGTCCGCCGCGACCCCACCGCACCGCGCTGGGCCGCCCGCACAGCACCGCCGCGCCCCGCGGGTCATCCGGCACCCGGCCCAGCGGAGGCACACCCAGCTCGCGGGCGACCTCGGCCAGGGAGTAACCCTCGCCGACCAGCAACATCACCGGATGCGCCGACCACCGGCCAATCGCCGGCAACCGGCGTGGCAGGTGCGCCAGGTCATCCGCGTGCGCGCCGGTGAGCAGGACCATCGTGTCCGCCGCGCGCACGACCGGCATCGTCGGAGACCCGGCGTCCATCCGGCCGCAGTCGACGATCACCACCGTGTCCGGCAGGTCCGCCGCCGCCCGCAGAATGCCCGCCCCGGCGGCGGGGTCCGGGGCCAGCGCGGACAACGCGTTTCGGGCACGGTCGGCGTCCGCAGGCGCGACCACGACCGGCAGCCCGCCGGGCAGGCCCTGCACGTGCTGCCACACCACAGCCGGATCCGTGCTGCGGCGCGCCGCAGCGGCCAGGCTCAGCAGCCCCGGCGTGGAGTCCAGCGAGAACCGTGCGGCGAGATCACCACCGGAGGGGTCGGCCTCGACCAGCACCGGGCGATCCGGCGCCGGCCACCGCGCGGCCAACGCGACCGAGAACGTGGTCACCCCCGGCGAGCCCTTCACCGACAAGACCGCGACCAACATCAACGACCACCTCCCGAAACCATCACCACGGACAACTGACCCGCCGGCACGGCCGCGATCTGGCGGGCAGCGGCCTCGCCCAGTTGCACCGAGATCACCGTGATCTGCTGGTTGGGCGGCGAGGTCACGCTGGTGACCACCGCCGGCCACACCGTCGACTGGTCCGGCGTCGGCGGGCTCGCCACCGCGGCACCCGCCTGGCCGGGCACGAACACCACCGACACGTGCGAGCCGGGCGCGACCTCGGGCGGGAACTGCCCGGCCTTCAGCGACAGCGCCGCGAGGGCCTGCCCCGCCGCGGGGAACCCGCCCGTACCCACCGCGTCCGGAGTGAGCAACGCACCGGCGGACAGGCTGGTGGACATCGTCCTGCCGACCAGGCTCGCCGCCTGGCTGGCGTCCACGACGGACACACTGGGATCGACGGCGACGTTGACCTGCTTGAGATCCTGCGCGGCCAGCACCTGCCCGACCGTCACCGACCGGGCCAAGGCCAGCACCGGCTCCCGGTTCCCGGAGTTCAGCGACACCACCAGGGACACCGCCGCGCACACCAGCACGAGCAGCGCGCCCAGCAGCAGGTGCGGGACGCTGCGCCGACGGCCGCCGCCACGCAGCCGTGAGGCCGCAGGCTTCTTGCCGTCGGAGACCCACGGGCCGCCGGTCGATCCGAGTAGCCGATTCGTGTCCGGCAGAGTCGTGATGTTGGTGTTCACGCCGGTACCTCCAGGCATGGGGCTAGTACGCCGCGTCGCCAGGTGGTGATCAGCGAGCGGAGGGTTGTGGTGCTGGTGTTTGTTGTTGTGTTGGGGTCGGCCTGCCCGGGGGGGTCAGCCGCCGTTGTTGAGGGCTTGGGATTCGGCGACCCGGAAGGCCGCGTTGCCGGTCGTGGTCAGGTCCGGGAACACCCCGCCCTGGCCCGCGCCCGCCCACGTGACGGTCCAGTGCACGGTCGCCGTCACCGGGAACGCTTGTCCGGCTTGGCTTGCCGAGGACGTCCGGTAGGTGTGACCGCAGTCCGGCGAGGACGCTTTCGGGTCGGTGCCAGGGTGGAACGGGGTGCCCGCGCCGGTACAGGTGACCGTGCTGCCATCACCCATCGACCACGACACCGAGGTCGGCGTCGCCACCGCGGTCACCGATACACCGGGCACCGAGGCCGTCGCTGACACCGGTCCCCACCCGCTGGACAGCCACATCCACGTCGGGAGGTTCACCAACTGCTCGCCGGCCGGGTTCGCCGCGATCGTCGGCGTGGGCAGCCGCAACTGGTTGTGGGCCAACTGCGCCAACTGGGCGGGAGAAGGCAACGGCGCGGCACCCGGCCCTGGTTGTCCGTTCGGGATGAAGACCGGCGGGTGATAGAGCCCGTCCGCGACGCCCGCCGTGGTGCATTTCCAGACGTACCAAGAACCTTGCTGCCCTGGCGCAGGACCGGCAGATGGCACAGCGGCTGGAGCGGCAGCGCTCTATTGGGCGGGTGAGGGCGACCAATTGTACGATCGGGCCGTTGGAGGGCGATGGCCGCCGATATGCGGCGGTGATCGCACCAGTGGGCGGTTGATAGTCGCTCGGCACGTAGGAGCAGCGCGCCACTGTCTCACCACCACCGACGATTGTGTCCCCGCTACCACCGCTCCCGGCTGAACGACCGCTTCCGGAGCCATTGTGACCGTGACTCGGCTGACCATCACTGGTCCCGTCTCTGCCGCTACCCCCAGCGGTGGTGCCGGCACCCAACTGGCAGTCCGGCGACGGGTCCTGGCTGCAGGTCACGTTGCCATACCCGTTGGCGAATGCCGGTACTGTCCCGGCTACCGCGACGGCGACCGCGCACCCCGCAACGACCGCTACCCGCCTCAAGGTCAGCATGTTCCCACTGCCTGCACGCCGAAGTCGGACACTTTCCAGGTTCCGTCCGACTGCTTCTGCACCGTGGCATTGATCAGTTGGCGTCCACCAGGTCCGTCGTTGGCCGGCTTCCCGCTGCTGCCGTAGTACTTCAGGTAGTGCGTAGAGTCGCTGCAATCGGTGACTACGACGGTGTTCGGATCAGGAAGCGGGGCCATCGATGACGTCTGCGGGTCATGGGTGGCTGTGCCCCGAGTGACCAGGCCGTTGTAGTGGTCGGCGTACAGTCCGCGCGACATGTTTGACAGCGCAATCCCGGTCGCATGCTGGGCCAGCGCGGGCGACTGCCAATCCGACGTGGTGCCGGCCTTGGCGAAGTCCTGCCACATCCCCAAGTACGCCGCGATCGCAGCATGCCCAGCGCTGTCCGCTGGTGAACGCGGCGTGGAAGGCACGGTCGGCGCCGTTGGATTGCCTGTTGTTGTGGCAGACTTGACCGGAGAGGTTATGGAGTTGCAGCCGGTCAGCATGAATCCCAACGACAGTGCCACGATCAACGATGGCAGGTATCGCGCAGTGCTGGCTGCTACCATTGGGGTTCGCACGAGAACGCCTCTCTCTCCGCGGAGCGTTTCCCGCGGAAGGCCGTGCGCCATCGCGGGTATCCGATCCACTGTCTCCTGTGACCGCGGCTGTTGGACCAGATTCGATGCCGAGAATCGAAAATTCACACGTTTGGTTGAGCGGTCGCGGCCACCGGTGACGGGCGAGTCACACTGAAACGTATGCTGATCATCGGCGCGTGGGTGGTGCTGGGAGGTCTCGTCGGAGCTGTACTCGCTCCCGTGGTGAGCGGGCTCGTAGTGCCGTCCCACCGGCTGCATCCACTGGTGGCATGGCCGGTGTTGGTGCTCGGGACCGCTCTGTTGTTCGGCTTGCTCGTCTGGCGCGTGGGAATACGAGTCGACTTGGCTGGTTACAGTGCACTGGCCGCGGTAGGGGTGCCGCTTGCCGCGATCGATGTGGTCGAGCAACGGCTGCCCCATGTCCTGTTGCTGCCCAGCTTCCCGATCGTGATCGCGCTGTTCACTGTTGCGGCGGTAGTTCAGCGTGATTGGGCGGGGATCATCCGGGCGCTGATCGGGATGTCCGCCTTGTTTGCGGTCTTCTTGTCCATCGTGGTGGCCAGTCGCGGTGGGATGGGCGCCGCCAACGCGCGGCTCGCCGGCCTGCTGGGTCTGGGCATGGCGTGGCACAGTTGGGAGACACTGATCGTTGGCACCATGCTCGGGTTGGTCTGCGCGGCGATAGTGGGAGCCGGACTGATCACGACACGGCGGGCTACGCCGCGGACTCCCATCCCTCTCGGTCCGGCTCTGATCGCAGGGGCCTTGGTTGCCGTGCTCATTCCTCTGGGATGACGGGTTGGCCGTTCCGACGGCACTTGGCCGCCCACCAGCGGTCACCTGTTCGGCGTTGATGCCGCCCTGGTGCGGCCACGGAGATCGGCGAGTGACCAACGGACCGGATTGGCCGCGACGACCGACTCTCGGACCGCTTGGATGGGGCCGCACCGCAATCGTGAGCGAGATGGTCGGGGCGCTCAACGCCAGCGCTCCCTGCGGTGTACGAGGCTGTCGTGTCGATACGGTAGTGGGTCCAGACGCAGACTGGCCGACCGCCGGTCGCTCGCAACCACGACGTCCTTGAATCATGTCAACGCTCCACATAATTGGCTGCTACAGTATGCAGTGATAGAACAACAAGGTCATCGAGTACCACCCGCAGAGTGCTGGTCGAGGCATTGAGGCATCGGCCTGTCGAACAGCCCACAGTCCCGTCTGGGGCAACAGGTGGTCGCCGCCTCAACACGCGTGACCGGAGATCCCGTGGTGGTCCGGGATGCGCGGCATGGCCAGGAGATCACGCGCATCGAGTGCCGTCCCACTCCGCCCCCATGATCGCCCAGGAGTTGTCGCCCTGGGGAATGAGCTGCACTCCGGGATGCGCGCAAAAGAATGTGTCGTGTCCGAACATGTGATTGACTTTGATCTCCACGTTTCCCTGGCCGCAGTGGTTGTACAGTTGGGTTTCTCCCCAGTTGTGCATATAGCCACATTCGGCTGCGGCCTGCGGGGTAGAGGTGCTTGCATGGGCGGTGTGAACCGATGGCTGTGCCTGTGCCGCGGCCGGAGCGACGAACATCAACACTCCGCCCATCACCGCGATACCAACGGCGGCGGTCAGTCGAGACCTGAGCCGTGCTCGCTTTCCCGTCGAACACTGTACGTGACCGCCAGTCGTGTGGTTCCTGACTGGCGGCGGTGACACCGTGGTGACAGCCATGATCGTTTCTCCTTCGACTACGAAGCGCAATGGCGTGATCCCCGATCGGGTGAATATCGTGAGAACGCACGTAAAGCGCAATAGCGCGTCGATCGAGGGCGTTACCCTCGATGTCCGGGCTATCGACTGGTCCAACCAACGAGTCCAGTCTCGATCGTCATGTCGGGGACGCCAAGGGGGGCGGTGTATTCAGATGAACGGAATACGGAATACCCGAGCCGGGGCTGGCAGCCAGCGGGAGACATTCGGTGCGGCGCTGCGGCGCTACCTGACCGAGCGGGACGTCACACTGTCACAACTCGCCCAGCGCACGCACTACAGCAAGGGTCACCTGTCCAACATTCAAAATGGCATCCGAGAGCCCAGCCTGGGGCTGGCGAAAGCCTGCGATGACGAACTGTCCTGCGGTGGCGCACTGGCCGCGCTGGTAGAACATCCGCCAGCCCCGCGGCTGGTCGGTGTCGAGCGGCCGGCGCAACTCCCGCCGCTGGCGAGCACATTCGTGGGCAGGGCCGCTGAGCTGAGCACATTGGACGCCGTGCTGAACAACCCCACCCCGCCGGGGGCACTCACCGTCGTCGCGGTGGATGGTCCACCCGGGGTCGGCAAGACCAGCCTCGCGTTGCGGTGGGCGCACACGATCACCGACCGGTTCCCCGATGGCGCGCTGTTCGCCGATCTGCGGGGTCACTCGCCGCAAGGCCAACCCACACCGCCGGAGAACCTGCTCGAGGGCTGGCTTCGCCTGCTCGGCGTCCGACCACAGGACATCCCCTCCGCCCTGGATGACCGCGCCAGCCTGCTGCGGACCGTGCTGGACGGCAAACGCATGCTGATCATGCTGGACAACGCGGCCACCACCGGCCAAGTCCAACCCTTGCTGCCGGCGTCCTCCGGCTGCCTGGCGATCGTCACCAGCCGCCACCGATTGGCGGGGCTGGCGGTCGAGGCGGGCGCGATCGGCCTGACGGTCGGTCCGTTCCGTCCCGAGGAGTCACTGGAGCTGCTCCGCGGCATCCTGGGGTTCGAGCGCGTCGATGTCGATACCGATGCCGCCAACGCGATCGCGACACGCTGCGCGCACTGGCCCCTCGCCATCCGCGTCGTCGCCGTCGGGCTGGCCGCCCGCCCGTTTGTCCGGCTCGACCAGACCGCCGCCGACCTCGCCGTGCCGCCTCACTTGCTGGACGCCCTGGAAGGCGAGGAGGATGCCACCGCCATACGGACCGTATTCTCGTGGTCCTACTGCGCCCTGCGCGCTCCCGAAGCTCGGCTGTTCCGCCTGCTGGGGCTCCATCCAAATCTCGGTTTCAGCCTCGCCGCGGCCGCCGCGCTCGCCGGAAGCGGTGTCGAACGCGTCGCGTCCGAACTGGACAACCTCGTTAGCGCGCACCTGGTACAGCAAACCCAACCAGACCGCTACCGGCTGCACGACGTGCTGCACGCCTACGCCGCCGAACGCGCCACACTGGACGAATCGGCGACAGACCTGCGCGACGCCCGGCAACGCATGCTCGACTACTACGTCCACACAGCGGCCGCCGCCAACCATGTGCTGGCGCCGCTGCGCCGCAACCCTGCATTGCCCGTACCCCACGCGACGGTGCCCGACCCGCACTTCACCTACGGGGATGCACTTGGGTGGTGCGAGACCAATCTGGACCTGTTGGTCGCGCTCACCGCGCTCGCCCGTGAACTCGACGAGAACGAGTTGTGCTGGAAGCTGCCGGTGATCATGTGGAACTACTGGATCGTGCGGAAGCACTGGAACGCGTGGGTGACGACGCACACGATTGCTTTGACGGCGGCCCAGGACATCGGCGACCGCGCGGGGCAGGCGTGGGTCATGACCAACCTCGCGAACGCCTACCGTGAATTGCGCCGCGGTCAGGAGGCGTCGGACCTGTTGCACCAGGCGCTGGCCATTCGCTGCGCGATCGGCGATCATCATGGTCAGGCGTGGACTCTGACCATGCTGGGTTTGCTGGGAATCAACACCGGCCACCTCGGTGCTGCCGCCCAGCACCTGTCGACAGCGCTCAATTTGTTTGTGGCACAACAAGACCGTCACGGTATGCAGGCCGTGCTCGCCACGCTGGGCGAGATCGCCAACCGGCAAGGACATCCCCGCCAGGCGTTGGATCTGCTCAACTACGCGTTCGCAGTCGCGGTGGAACTCAACGACGGGCACGGTCAGGCATATGCCATGACCAGACTGGGCGACACCTGGCGCGACCTGCGCAGCGACCAAGCCGACATCCACTACGCCGTCGCGCTCGCCCTGCGTACACAACTGGGCGACCGGTGGGGCCAGGCCGAGATCTTCCTGCGGCGGGCTCACACGCTGCATGATCATGGGCATACCGAGCCAGCACGCGAATCGTGGGTCGAGGCATTGCAGATCTACCAGGAGGTCGGCGACGACCACGCACGGGCCGAGGTACAGGCGCAGCTGGCCGGGTAGTCACATGTCGATGGCCCGGCACCCCGCCCACCCCGCACCGGCCAGAAGAGACTCTCTACCGGGGTGGACGTTGACCGACACCACACCAAGCCAACGTGCGGGCAACATCACCACGATCGGCGGGGTGTATGTCGGGCCAGTCGGGTAGGAACACCACACCAGGCTTGATCATGTCCCATCCGTCGAACAGGCCGGCGATCTCGACCCGGTCCCGGCAGTACAGCGGATTGTTGGCGTCTTGGTAGGCGCGGCAGATGTCCATAACCCGCCGAGCTTCCTCGGGTGGGGCCTGATCGCAGGCGAGGTGCGACAATACCAGCCGCGAGCCCGGTGCCAACTGATCACGGAACCGGGCGATCAGTTCGGCCGGCTGATCCTGCGGGGCCAGAAACGGTACCACGGCCACCATCAACAGACAGACTGGTGCCTCGCGATCCAACAGTCGCAGTGTGTCGGGATGATCAAGAATGGCGTCGGGTCGACGAAGGTCTCCCTGCACGACCGCCACGCGATCAGGAGCCCCCTCCTGGTCCACGATGAACCGCGACATGGTGCACGCGACCGGGTCGTGATCCACGTACACGATGTGCGCATCAGCGTCCTCGGCCAGGGCGATGTCGTGTACGGCACCTTCGGTGGGCATACCTGAACCGATATCCAGGAACTGCGAAATGCCAGCACTGACACTGTCCCGCACAGCCCGCTGCAGGAAGGCCCGGTTATATCGCGCGAGCGGCCTGATATTCGGCCACACACTCTCAACGCGCTCACCGAATTCCCGGTCAACGTCAAGGTAGTGGCGGCCCCCGAGCAGCCAGTCATAGACCCGAGCAGCGCTCGGCCTACTCATGTCGACCTCAGGTGGAGGCCACCCCGCTCCAGATTCCACCGCCACTCCACTCGCTCCGCAGTTGATCACGTCGAGTCTATCCATACGCGACGGTCGCGCCGAGTGAACCGCGACTCCCGCCGAGCAGTCATGCCCCACGTTCCGCCGAGATGAACTCGTCCACGCCAGGTCCGCGACGAGGCCGGCGATCTGTCCGAGATCGGCCCGGGTCAGCGATACCGCTGGCTAGGCCGGGTAGGTGGGTTCCTGCTTGTAGCGGCTCCACCCCCACGCATATCGATCCCGAGGACGATCAGCCCTAGCTCGACCTGGCCAACCCTGTACCGCAACCAGGTCCAAGCGCGCACCCGGCTGCGACCCTGACGTCCCGTACGTTGGTTGCCGTCGGCCGGATCTGCGACATGGACACCGAGCAGTGCACGGTCACGACCGAGACGCCTACCCAGGAGCGTCGGGCTGCTGGCGCCGATGCCCACGTGAGCGCGTGCTCCTCGATGAGCCCCGCCGCCCTGCCGGGTGTGCTGATCGCCCTCGACAGCCGGGTGGCAAGTGCACCGCCGCGTGCTTGGTTGTCGCGACACTGGACGCGGCCGGGATGCCGGTGGGCGGGGGCAAGATCGTCGTGCGTGACCGCCACCTCGCCTCATCCCTGGTGCCGCGCGGCATCGACGGGCCGCCTGGGGAGGCGGCGTGGCAGCTCACCCATGGCGTCCACCGACGTATACCCGGCCCGATTGTCGTGTTAGGAAGACGGGGCATCTGTTCCTGGCTGGTGTTGCTTGCGACGCGGCGTCTTCTCCGCCAGCAGTGCGCGAAGCTCGTCGGCCAGAGTGTCGTCGTGCCCGTGGCACAGGGCCAGCGCGGCGGTGAACGAGCGGGTCGCACGGATGGGGTGTCCGTCGCCGCGTTGTGCCCGGCCCAGCGCGGTGAGCACCCGAGCCGGTTCCACCGGCTCGGTGGAGTTCAGCCGTGACCACGATTCTGCGGCCTCTTGTAGATAACAGGCCGCGTCATGCGGACGGTTCGCCCCCAGCATGGTCGTACCGAGATCGGCCAGAGCACGGGCATTACCGAGATGATCGGATTTGTCCCGCTGGGCTGTCAGCAGCATTTCGAAGGCCGCGTCCAACGCACGGTGCCAGCGTCCCCACGTCCCGTAGAACTCGATCAGCTCCCGTAGCAGCCGCATCAACTCGGTCCGCTCGTCCAGTCGGCGGCGCACCGCCAGCGCCCGAATCCATTGCACCTCGGCGGTCAAGTATTCCCCGACCTGACCCGCGTGGACGGCGCTCTGTTCCAACACGGCCGCCAAGGCCACCGGATCACGGGCCTCGGTGGCTGCTTGTTCGAGCGGACGGGACCACTCACTTACGCACTCCGTCATCGCAGTCTCCTTGTCCATGCACCGAACCCGTGCCACGAGTTCGGCCACCTCGACGTGTTCTTCTTCGAGGCTCGGCCGTCACATTTGACCTCGGGGCACTATTTTTCGACGTGGCCTCACCGGTCGTTCATTCTGCCTGTTCAAGGGCCGTGTAGACCCTTCCGATATTGTCCCAACATCGTTGATCAGTTGTTGGATGAAGGTCTGTGAATCATCGGCCGACAGGGTGGCCGCGCGGAGCCGAAGGAACTTGCGGTACGCCGTTGCAACCGCCTCCTCACCCTCGGTCGGAGCGTTCACGCTGCCGTAGCGACGGAACAACCACCGTGGCTCTGGAGTGTTCGAGAACTCCAGCACTCGCCATCCGTGCTGAGCGCCGATCAGACCTGAACGGGCCTTCGGCAGTACCCGTACGGTCACCGCACAGCGGGTGACGAGCGTCGTCAGATGTGCCCACTGCGCGGCCATCACCTGGGGTGCGGCGAGTTGCGCTCGTAGTGCTCTCTCGGTGATCACCACCTGCATCGGCAACCAGGGCGGAGCGGCCAGTCGGCCCTGACGCAGCGCCAAGGCCGCCAGGCCGGTCCGGATTGAGTGTTCGGCCTCTACACCGGTAGGGGTGCACCTGATCTGCGATGCGAACACCGTTTCGGCGTGCGACGTACACACCGCTCGGGCGTAGGCGCTGGTGTGGAACAGCTCCGGGATGTGTGTCACTGCTACCTCGCAAACTCGTGTCGCGGAACACTCCCAGGCCAACTGGTCCAGATGCCAGGCGGCAAAGTCGGTGACCTGGCCTCGGTGTCGGGCCAGCCGGACCATGATGAGTACATCCGAGTCCGGGTGGCCGTACATCTGTGTCATCGCCTGTGCCAGCGGTGGCGGCACGGCGAACTGGCCGCTCTCCATCCCATCCAACATTTCTGCGGGCACGTGTAGGTGTTGAGCGGCAATGTCGAGAGTGAATCCCGTCGTTTCGCGCATGGCCCGTAGCCGCTGTCCCACGTGTTGACGTGCGCGTAGGTCGTCGGCGGGAATGGAGACCACTATTCCTTCCTTGTGCAACTTGGTTCGTCGTTCAGATCTGTGTCAACACGAGACTTGACGGGGTGTAAACACCCTCTAGCCGTCAGTGTTGTTCATGATCGGTTCCCTTTCGTGGTCCGCCACCAGCGCCAAAGTCGGCATTCACTGCCACTACCCGCCGGCGGCCGAGTTGTCCCCACGAGCCGAACCAAGAGATTCCTGATCTCGGCCAGTTCGCGCTCCTGCTGCTCCAGTTGGCCACGGATGCCAGGCAGCTCGGCCGCCTGATCTCGCAAGCCCTCGATATCCGAACGCAGGTCCAGTCGGGTCGCAGCCAGCAGACGGTTCATCCCCGGCAGGTCAGTCAACTGCCCCTTAATTATCTTCAGGTCCGCAGCATGGGCGAGCTGGGTTTCGCGGATCGACGTCAACATGTCGACACCAGCCGCAGCATCGACAGTGCCGTCGGGGTCCTGGCCAGTCATGATCGGTATCTACTCCTGCTTCCTCGTTATATACGGAGGTTCTTCATGTCGCAAGAATGGCGGATGGGAATTGAACCCACGGCCAAAGGATTATGAGTCCTCTGCCCTGACCATCTGGGCTACCGCTCCATTGCGCAGCCCGGCGGGAGGGTGCCACTAGAGATTACCGATCGACCTTATCGGTATGACCATGTGAATTCGCCAGGGAAACGTCGAACTGGTCAAGTCTGGTCATTATTGTTACCTCCTTGTCCGCCGGCTGCTGGACGTTCCACTCGTATCGGCGTGAGCACGAAGGTGTAACCGAGAGCAGCGGCCCAGGCAAGCGCAGCGCCGAGCTTCGGTTCGCGGTGGTTATTCTCAAGCCTCGACATTGTGGAATAGCCGATGCCTGTCCGTTTGGCCAACTCCACCTGTGTCAAATTTTGATCTTCGCGGTATTGAACCAGGCACATGATCAATCGTCGCACCATCTCATCGATGTCACTCTGCCGCACAACCACCGACTGGTCATCCGTCACGGTTCATGACCCGCCTTCTTCTGTGTGGTCGTTCGATCCGATCAGGGCCGAAGGAGGCGCGTCCACCGGAGGAAGGGTCGGCACGGCGGCGTCCTCCGCGGCACGGAACAGGTCGCTGGCCCGGATGCCCAGCCGGGCGCACACGTTCAGCAGGAACGGCAGCCCCGGCGCCCGACGGGCCAGCTCCACCCGGCACAGCACGGACTGCGAGACGCCGCAGCGGGTCGCGAGTTCGTGCAGTGCCAGTCCGCTGTTCAGACGGGTGCGCCGCAGGAGGTAGCCGATTGCCCGCAGGATCGCTTCCTCGGTCGCTCTGTCGATCAACCCGTCGACCCACGGGTCCGCCTGGTCCATCATGTTCGTCCGTCCTGCCGTCTTGATCGTTTACGCCGACGTACCGTATGCAGAGCACGGTCCTTTGTTAGTGTTGCCATTGTCGTTGTCGCACATGTTCGGTCGCCACTTTCGTCTTCTGGGCGCCGTTCTTACGCGCCTTCTTGGCAGCCGTCCGGCGTTGCGCGCGATCGCCGCTCGAGTTAGGCAGAGCAATAACCGCGAGCCGTGTCCGAACCTGGTGTTGGTCCTTCCATAAGGGGGAAGATGTGAGTGCACACCGTGTAGGTGGTGACATAGAGCTTCTTGCCGATATTCTGGGTGGTCAGACCCTCCGGTATAAATTGGATAACTTGAAGGTTCCCTTGCGGTGAGGGGCTTGCCGGCCCAGTGCATGGTCTCCAGGCTTCCTGTCAGGCATGAACAAGATCCATGGTGTAGGGCGCGTCCGCTCGCCCTCGGCCGATCGACACCGCAATTCGGGCAGCCGAAATTGTAGACATTAAAGTCACGCCTCCAATGTCTGCTCGGCACGATGCGCGACGTCCATATCAGATGGGTCGGCGTGTCCGCGTCGCTCAAACTTCTTGGCGATCGTGGCAATCAGGTGCGCAGACTCAGCAGGGCCGAGTGCGACCGCCGCCAACCGCGAAGCGTGGCTGTGGAATGACTCTACTTTCTCTGTGCTGTCGAGGAAGAGGCCGCCTATCTGCTGTCGCTGAAAAACAACACGCTCCCCGTCCGAAAAATCCATCTTGCAGAACGAATTGTCGAAGCCGGCGTTGCCGCTCTTCCCGAAAGGTACAATCCACAGGCGCACATTCGGACGTTCCGCGATCTCCAGGAGTGCACGCAGCTGCCTGGCCATGACTGACTTGTCGCCTACCACTCGGCGCAACACCGTCTCGGCCAGGATCATGCTGAACTTGGGTGCCTCATCCTTCGTGAGAACGGACTGCCGGGCCATTCGTGCCTGGACCCACAACTTGATCTGCTCGGGAGACATGTCGTGCGAACGCAGCACCGCGCTGGCGTATTCGGCAGTCTGGACCAAATCGGGTACCACGAGGGGTTCGACAGCCACGATCGTATGAGCGTCGGACTCCAGACGTACGAGGGTTGTGGATTCGACAGTCTCCGGCGCCTCATGCTCCCAGTAACCTAGGGTCACCCTGGCGCTTTGCCATAGCCAGCAGTCGTCGGCGGTCATCGCCAGTCACCTCGTACGTCACCAGCAAAGACGCTAGGTCAGCGGTGGAGATCCACTGTTGGCCGTTCTCCATCCGAGACAACTTCGATATGACCCACTTCAATGTACCGCAGGGAATGTAAAGGGCCTCTCCCCGTTGATTGCGGATGTGCTTTATCTCCCCGGCCAAACCGGCCCGTACCACGCCCACTACCCTCGTCTGGTACACCATGTATGCCCTCTCTCTGATCATTCTTGTCTTGTTGGTTTGATTGACTACGGATACATTGCTGCTCCTCTGGCGCCACCTGTGCCCGCCTGTCGTCTGGCATTGACACAAAACATGGTGTACTTCCTCACTGTTGTGCCGTGGCCGTCAGCCGCCGATGTCGGGCAGTCCAGGATCGGCGACATTCGGCAGTCCGGCGAGGCGTCTCAACGCCAAGACCAATAGCAGTTGCTGGTCGGCAGGCTCGCGGGACATGATGTCGTTCCAGATCAACGTCATCACGGCCCGGTCACCATGGCGGTTCGAGTCGCGAAGTGCGTTGATGACATGGTCCAACTGCTCGTCGCACGCCGCTTGCGACTGGCCGCGTTTCGCTCGTTCCGTAGGAGAACACGGCGGACTGGGCGGCTGTAGCAGGCCCGGCTGGGGATTCCGAGTCTGCTCAATGCCGCCCCAGCCTTCGCCACGCCGAGCGGAGTCAACCGGTAGTAGCAACGCTGAGGGCGCTCTAGCTGACTGGGGTCGGCATCCTCCCACCGTTCGGACACCCAACCGTGGTCGAGCAGCCGACCCAAAATCGCGTAGACGGTGCCCGGTAACAACCCGGTGCGGGCGACAATCTCCAAGCCGTACAATTCGACCGCAGGGTCCTTCAGAAACGCGGCCAGCACGACTTGCATTTGATAGGTTATGCGCAGCTTGCTGCTGACGGCGCCAGTAGGTCGGCGACGGCGACGGGAACCGCTCATGGTGTACTGTCACCTGTCGGGGACCAGCCTGGAACTGCTGCATACATGATCGCCTGCGCGAGAAGACCGGCTCGAGTCACCGGATCAACCCGCAAGAGGCAAGCACACAGGGCAGCCAGGACGCTATCTGTTGTTTCTCCCCGTTCAACGCTCAGGCGGGCCCAATCAATGAGAGGTGCCAACTCGTGTCTCTGGGCGGCGGCCACTGCTCGAAGCGTGGCTGTATCGTCCGTGGTCCATTCGTTGACGGCAGGCGGGCCTTCGTCGTGGGCCGGTGTCACGAGGTCGGCCGGCGGTATTCGATCGGCGATGGGTCGGGCTGCCATGGCGCGGACCCCAGCGGAAATGCCGCCTCGTCCTCCGCTGTGCGTGCCAGGTCGCTGAGCCGGACGCCGAGCGTGACGGACAACCTGACCACCTGCAGCAGGGAGGGCACCCGGCTACATCGTTCGATCCGGGACAAGACGGACGCAGACCAGTGGAGGCGTTGACTGAACTCCTGCTGCGTCAACCCCTGGTTGAGTCGCGCGGTCCGCATCCCATCGCACACCGAGATCATGATGGCGTTCACCACGGCCATATCGGCCAGCTCGGTGACGTTGTTGTTGTCGGTCATGGCTCACACCCCCTTTGATGCCTGTGTGGACTGGGTTGGATCGCCAGGTTGGTCGATCAGGCAGTCGTCGATCACGGCTTGTTGGATCTGGGCGAGGTAGTCCGGCACGTGTGGGCGCCACAGCCACATGCTGGGTGGCAGCGCCTCCCCGAACAGTCCTTCGACAGCGCCGAGGTTCCCGGCCGCCATGTCCAACGCGTCCGGGTCGCTGCCAGGGCCGACCGTGTCAGCGTCGAGAGTGACCGCATTGACCATCCGCAGCAGCCCCAAGCCCCGGCCGACACGCGCCCGGATGGATCGGCGTCCTGTGCAAGAGACATGCCGCGGTGTCTGGTCCGCCCAGCATCCGACGATGGCGTCCCGCGTGGTCACGTTCGCGTTGCCCAGCAGCAGGGCCGTCAGGAACGCCGTGCGGACCGTGTCGGTGTGTTCGAACGCGCGGAGCAGGAAGCGGGGATTACCAGGTGTCTGGGTCACCGCTGTCCGCACCTGTCAGGTATCGCGTGATCAGGGCACGGCCCTGCGGGAACTGCCACGCGAGGGCCAGCAAGATAGCGCTCGGCCAGCAGATGCCGAGAGCAATGGACAGGAATGCTCGCCGTGCGCCCCAACCCTTATTCCGGTCTTGCTGGGGAGTGTGGTCCGTATGCAGCCAGAACGCGAGACCCACGCTGGCAGCAACGACGGTGTAAGCGATAAGCACGTCGTGGTTCACCCTTCTGTTGACAGAGGTTACGACGACGACGGGATCGGCGTTGAACGAAACAACAATATCACTGACCGTCCAGCGTAATGTACCGAAACGCGTACGTCAGGGGTAACGCCCAATAGTGTGCGGAATTAGAGGGCTTTCCAACTATTCCATTAAGTCGGGGCCGTAAACGGACTGGAGACCGGTCGCTGATCACGCGAACGATGCAACAGGACGACACGCACTGTGGTCAACTACGCAACACGCGCCCCGTCCGGCTCGCCGGGTCCGGTTCGCAATCACACGATCGTGGGCCGCGGCAAGCTCGGCCCCTGATCCGAGTGGACCAGGGACCGGTCGGCATGGCGGGGGACGCTACGTCCCCGCCGCCTCGCTGAAATGGCATCGCGAGGACAGCCACCGCCGCGCCCCATGCCTACTGGCGCTGGTGTATCCGTCGTATTCACTCGCCCAGCCCAGGTTCTGTCGGCCGGGTCGTCGCGCACACAACCGGTCCACCACCCGAATAGCGACGACATTCCCGCCTGCGGACCACGTTGCCGTCCCGATGTGGTCCGTGCCGCGGTCGTGTGCGTGTCCGCGGTGAGCGTGGGCGCCCGGACCCGCTCACGATCCGCAGGGTCATGGACGCTGTCATTCACGTCCCATTCATGTTTCTCGACGATAACACCGGATCGCCCTGCTCTCGTCGGATGACAGCCACCATGTCACCCGGCGTCGCTCGTCCAACTCGGCTGGCGTGGTGCCCCGTCCTCAGCGCCGCGCGCTGCGGAGTCGGCAGGGCCGATCTGATCGGTGCCGTGACTTCGTCCTGGGTCGCTGGTCGGCGACGCGCGAACCACAGCGTTGCGGTACCTCGCCGAGTGTGAACAGGACCATGATCTTGCGCTGGACCGTGCACGAGCGCGTACCCACATCAACGGCACGCCACGATTGCGGGTCACCATGATTTCCGGGTGGGTTGATGTAGCCGTCGGGCAAAGCCGCATTCCCGCTGTGTCCCGAACCGATGTCCCAACCTAGATCGGGCCGGTGCAACGCCCGTCACTCAGCAAGCGCCGCGTCACCGTTGCCATCGCCAGCGTTCCCTACCTGAACATGGCCGTGTTGAAACACGCAGACAGGCGCTGCAGTTACTGAGATCGCCGCCACTGACGCAAACCAGCCCTGCGTTCATCAGGGCCGCAGCCGTCGGGGCGGCCTCGGCGAGTCTTCCGGCGCGTCCTAGCCGGGCTGGGATCGGCAGTTTTCAGCGGGAGTACGACGCCAGGAGGATGTCGGGACAACAGGCCATCGCCCACCATCCCAACGCCCTACCGGCTCGCAAGACAGTCCAACGAGGACCGGCACGGTGCAGACCACAAACTCGTCCAGTGTTCGTTAAAAACGCCGCTTGTTGTGTACCGCTGCGTGTGCCTCCGACATGGACGAATTCACGTTGCGCGCGGGGTTCCAGCCATATTCTCACCCGACACGGTCCGGCAAGTCAGGCACAACACGACCGGTATCTGATGATGGTGATCGCACGGCGAGGGCAGGAACGCCACGAACCAGGCGACATCCTGTGGCGCGGTGATCCCGTACAGAGCAAGAACACCCCGCAGTTCGGCCACGCTCACCCCGCGCCGGTTGGCCTCGACCGCCTGCAGTTCCTCCGTCGGCCACCCCAACGCGCGGGCCGCGTCCAGTTGCCCTAGCTGCGCCTCGCCCCGAACCCTGGCCAGATGACCACCGAGCGTGTCTCCGTCGCCGTGTTCCATGACGTTCTCCGTCGCTTCGTGGTAGTGATCGCACCGGCGGCTGAGCGGCCCGTTGGGGTATCTGCCGCTGCAAGGACGGCGTTCTCGGCTCTGCGCACCACATCACTCAGGCGCACACCGGTCACCACGCACGCGGCCAGCGCGAGCCGCAGCGCCGATTCCGAGGCGCCGTTCTCCAGTCCGGCCACCAGCGAAGTGTCGACCGCGCAGCGGGTGGCCACGTCGAGCGCCGTCCTGCTCTGCCTCTCGCGGGCGCGCCGCAGTTCGACACCCAGCGCCGCAAGGACCGCTGACAGGAAGTGCTCGTCGACGGTGGGCACGACCACGGCTGGCTGTCCTCGGTTCGGGTCCGGTTCCTCACCCTGATGACGCCCCATCTGTCACCCTCCCTCAGTCCGCTTCATCGTTCTGCAACGGTGCGAAATCGCGGAGCGTCCCGATCAGTTCGCCCTTCGGTACGTGCCATTGCGCTGCCAGGCGTTGAATGTCGCGGGCACGCAGCATCAGACGCGGCGTGCTGTTGTCGGCCAACAGTGCTCGCGCCCACCCACTCAGCTCTGCCCACCAACCGACGTGGTGAGGCAACTCGGCGATCGAGCGCAAGTCGACCACCGCGACGTCAATACCGGGCGGCGCGTAGTCGGCGGCGCGGGCCAGCACGGGGCCGGGATCGACGCCCAGTTCGGCGCACCACACCGCGACCAGTTCGGCCGACACCGGCACGCCGCCCTCCTCGATATCGGCGACCTCCCGCGTCGACATGCGCAACCACCCGGCCAACGTGGGCACGGACGCCCCACTGCGCTGGCGCGCCCTGGCCAGTTCCCGCCCGAGGGCATACGCGAACGGGCTCGGTGCGCAGTCGCTGTTCACGGCCTAGCCAGGGCGACGTCACGCAAGGCCGCCGCCAGGTCGGCCGGCTGGACGCCGCTCAACTCGGCGAGACCGACCATGGCATCGGGTGGCATGTCGATGACCGTGGCCGCATCAGGCACGAGGAGGCGCGCTCGCGCCCACTGCCGCGCTACCGCCAACTCGGGCCGGAGGGTGTGCGCCAAGGCGGCCAGGTCCACGATCAGCCGCGAGAGCGGTTCCAACACGCGTTCATCAACCACGGCCAGGAGCTGGTGTGGCTGGGTCTCGAACGCCACGCTCAGGTCCACCAGCCGATTCATGGTGACCTGACGCGACGCGAGTTCCCATGTCGCCAACGTCTGATTGGACACCTCGCGGGGAAGCCGTTCGACAAACTGTTCTCGCGTGAGACCCAGCTCCTCCCTCCGACGGCGCAACTCGGCACCCAGTGCACCTGAGTACGCGGCTACCAATGCGCTGGCGTCGGTCATGATTCCCGTCCGGATAGTGGTCTGCTAGAGACTGCGGCCGTGCGCGGTCAAGCCCGGCTTCGGGTGACGAGCTGTCGCGTGTAGACGTGGGAGAGCCCAAACGTGTCGTCAAAGCCGTGATCTACGCGGCGGCGACTTCCTTCTGGATTTCGTTGACAGGAGGTGTCGATAGCAGCGAGGGTGTCCACGGTTGTCGTACGGCCGCGATTTCCTCAGCACGATTGGCGGCGACGAGCCGACGATCATCGCGTACCGGCGTTGGTGTACCTCTGTCATCGAGGTTCCTGGATACTGGTAGGCGGGGAGGGTGCGCAATCCGCTGAGGTCCGCTGTGCAACCTCACGTTGAGCGTCCTGGGCCGCCCGAACCTGTTCGTCATGGCCATGATTCCCGCACCCCTGTTCTGGCTTGATGGGCTGCGGATCGCAACTCGGCATTGGCCTCGGCGATTTGGGCTGCCTGTGATCGACAGTCGGGGCACGTGTCCAGGTGTGCCTCGACGCTGGCCCTCCGGTGTTTCGTCAGCTTGTGCCGGGTCCACGCCGCTAAATCGCCGCGAGTGGCGTGGCAGGCGGGCGTCGCGGTCGCAGCCACGTTCGCGCGCAGGTACGCCACGCGCAAGCCCTCACGCGCTCGGCCGGAGAGGGCAGCGACAGCGTTCGCGGTGAGGCCCAGGATGGGCGCGGCTTCGGTCGTCGAGAGACCCTGGATCTCGGTGTACCACAGAACAGTCTGCCAACGTGTGGGCAGGACAGCGAACGCCTTGGCGGCGAGCGAGCATTCCAGGGCGGCCACGGCGGTGTCCCGGAACGGCGCGCTGATCGTCTCGGTCCTGACACCGGAAGCAGTGGCGAGGTCGTCGGTGAGTTCGATCTTGTGGTCGCGGCGGGCCGTGTCGTAGGCGAGGTGGCGTAGGGCGGTCAACAGGTACGCGCGGAATGCCGAGTCGGGTCCGCGGCCGGCACGCAGGGTGTCCAGCACCCGCGCGAATGCCTCGGACACCAAGTCGTCGGAGTCGGCGCGACAGCGGGCGAGTTGTCGGGCCAGGTTGTGCGCGGCCACGAGGTGCCCCTCGTAGAGGGAGCCGAATGCCTCGACCTGGCCGCGGCGGACCGCATCGATCAGTTCGGCATCGGTCGGGGAGCATCACCGTGTTCCTCATGGCCTCTCCTGTCTCGTCTGTCTACTGGTGCAGACATTCGCGTTCCGGGATAAAGTGTCCTGAGTGGACGCCAGTGCCTCTCCCTGTTGGGGCTACGGGGACGACGCCAAGTGAGCAGTGTCGTTGTGGACGCGCAGCGCCCATCGGAGGACGTCTGACCGAACCCCGGGAAGTTCGGGTGCGGCGACCAGGCGGGTGATGCCGGTATGGTCGAGATCGACCTTCAACCGGTGCAAGGTGGGCACGCCGACCAGCAGGGTGTAGACGGCGGTGGCGGTCTCACTGTGGCCCACGACGACTATCCGGCCACCAGGATGGTCGGCGATGATGGCGACGAGGCCGGCGTGGACACGAGCGAGGTAGCCGC
>CAVPCF010000065.1:0-90852 GCA_963702275.1 Candidatus Melainabacteria bacterium | reverse complement strand
CGGTCCGTCGCTGCTGGTCGTCACCCGGTCCGGCGATCGCTGCTACCGAGGGGTGTGGCGAGCCGGGGCCGGCCCGACCGGGGCGACCAAGGCGGCCCGCAATCAGGTGGCCGAGGTCACTGCGGCTGCGTCGCGAGCAGCGTCCACGGCGATGGTGTTGGTCGACGCCCGCCAGGCGCTGAGCGGGCCCGCGTCGATGTCGCGGTGCCAGCGGTGGTGGAGTTCTGGCTCATCATTTATCGAGCGGCTCAGAGAGGTGCGCACGGGCCAGCTTCAGTACCTGCCGCGCCGTCCTGCGGCACGAACACGACGCCGAAGACGCCTTCAGCAGCCACCTGCTTAATCCTGGCGAGAAAGGCCCGCACGGTGTGCGCTGGCGACGCCCTGGGCGGATGGGCTGCACCGAGTGGAGTGGTCCGCGACAAAGACACGGGCCACCCCCTTGCCGGGATCACCCTCCGGGCCCTGCGGTCTTCGACGAGCGCAGCTTCATCCCGGCCGAGAGCATCGAGGCGACCAGCGACGCCCAGGGCCATTGTCGCCTCGCCGGCTTGCCCAGCTGGCTGGCCTATGGACTTTTGGGACGATCGTCAAGCTACCCGGCTTCCGGACAGAGCCAGACATCATCGACGACGGCGGTCTGACCAACTTTCGAACGAACTTGCCAAACGTTTCTTCTACGTCAGAAGCTCGCATGTTTCGATCTCCGAGCAGGGAACCAACCGTTCTGGTAAGATTCGAATGCTGTCTCGCCGGCGAACAATCAAGATTCTTCGGACCCGCGACATGGGAGATGACAAGATGGCGAAACCCGGATTGACTCGCCGGGGTCTCGTTGGGCTCTCCGGCGGGACGGCGCTTGCCGGTGCCCTCGATGGGGTTGGTGAACTCGTCCGAGTTCGGCGCCTCGTGCCGAGCGAGCGGGAGGCCCTGGTGATCGACACCCACATTCACGTCGTTGTGGCGGGCCTCCCCGGTATCGCGGCCGGGCCTGAGGACATCTACAGGCTTTTTGTGGGACCGCCTGTCAAAAACGGCGGATTCGTGTCAAAGCCGAGATGGAACAGGCGAACGTCCAGTTCGCGTTCGGAATGGGGTCGCTTCTAGGCGAAAAGCCCGATCCACTGGGCGTCGCTCGCATTATCGAGCTCGCGAAGTCGGTCCCCGGGCTGAAAGCGATCGGCGTCGCCGACCCGAGGCGGCACTGAGCCGCCAGCATCTCAAGGCCGTGGAGGCGCAGATCGAGCGGCATCGCGACCAGATTGTCGCCTTCAAGGCCTATCTCGGCTACCTCCACTTCGGGCCCGAAGACCCGCAATACGTCCCCTACTACCGGATCGCGGCGAAGTACCATTTTCCCGTCATCTTCCACGGGCGACAACTGGTCGACGACGGCCAAGCTCAAGTACGCTCATCCCCTGCGCGTTGATGAAGTCGCCGTCGATCATCCCGATGTGCGGTTCGTGCTCGCCCACTTCGGGCAATCCCTGGTTGTTCGACGCAGCCGCGGTCATCTACAAGAACACCAATGTTTGGGCTGATCTCTCGGGCTTGTTCGTCGGCGGCAACCAAGGAGATCGACGATCTTATCGACGCTGCGAAGGTTCGCGACTCGGCCGCCGGTCTGGCGTTTTCCGAGCTGAATCGAGCGATCGCGTACGTCAGTGATTTCAAGAGGTTCCTCTACGGCAGCGACTGGCCGTTGGCCCCGATGGCCTCGTATCGCCGGTTGATCGAGACACTGATTCCCCAGGAGCATCGCCAGGAGGTGTTCCGTACCAACGCTGAGCATGTGTTCGGGCTTGACGATAACTCGGCGTAAGCGTCAGGCTCGGGCCGAGTTTCCACACGCGGCATGCGTGTGGCTGATCCGAGTGATCGCCCATGGATAAGACGCGGTCGAATCCCGAGCGGGGACACCGCGGAACTCCCGTACAGGCCCGCCATCCTCTCTTACTCGAGTTCTGCCCGAAGAACGCTTCTTCGACACACATTCGTGGCGGGCTGAGACGGAATCGATCGAGAAATCACGAAAACAAAAAGTATGAAAACACGAAACTTGAAATTCACGAAGATGATGGGGGTCGCCTTCACGCGACCCTTTGTCCAACTTTCTTCGGTTCTTTTTTTTGTGCTTTCGTCCTTCGTGCTTTGTGATCTCTCGAATGATGGGGCCAGTCTTCGTGCGATCGTCTTTCGACGTTTTGCTGATGACCAGCGCCGCAAACCGTGTTATACTCTTGTTGAACACCGCCTCAAATAGGGGATCGGCAAGATCCGGTCATTGCGAGGACACACCATCGAATGGCCCCTTTTCTCGGTTCGCACTCGCGTCTCGGCCTACTCGCTCGCACTTTTCGGGGCGCCGGTCGCGCCCGGGCATGCCGCCGCGGATGACCCCAAGGGGGTCGCCTTTTTCGAAAGCCAAGATCCGCCCGGTGCTCGTCGAGAAGTGCGATGAGTGCCACTCCAGCAAGGCAAAAAAGCCGAAGGGCGGGCTCAAGGTAGATAGCCGGGCAGCTATTCGCGCGGGCGGGACTTCGGGGCCGGCCGTGGTGCCAGGCGATCTCGATGCGAGCTTGCTCTATCAGGCGATCTCCGCCGCCGACGGGGTCGAGCCGATGCCCCCCAAGGCCAAGCTCTCCCCCTCGGTCGTCGCCGACTTCCGCCAGTGGATCACGATGGGTGCACCCGACCCACGCGAGGGAACAACAGACGAAGCAGCCGCGCCCGGTTCGCCCGCCAAGAGCCGCGATTGGTGGTCATTGAAGCCGCTCACGAGTGGATCGGTTCCAACCGTCGATTCGGCTATGGCCCATTGGGCCTAGAGCGCGATCGACGCCTTCGTGCTCGTCAAACTCAAGGAAAAGCACCTTCAGCCCGCCCCCGAGGCCGACCGCCGGACGTTGATCCGCCGGCTCTCGTTCGACCTGATCGGCCTGCCGCCGACCCCCGAGGAAATCGACGCGTTCGTCGCTGATCCGATCGCCCGATGCCTATGAGCGGCTGGTCGACCGCCTGCTCGCCAGCCCGCACTACGGCGAACGTTGGGCCCGGCACTGGATGGACGTCGTCCATTTCGCCGAGACTCACGGCCACGACCAGGACCGGATCCGGCCCAACGCGTGGCCCTATCGCGACTACTTGATCGCCTCGTTCAACCGCGACACGCCGTATGCCCGGTTCGTGCAGGAGCAGGTCGCGGCCGACGCGCTCTTCCCGGACGAGCCCCGGCTGGTCGTCGCGCTGGGGATGATCGCGGCCGGTCCCTGGGACGAGAGCTCGCTCCGCGACATCCGCGACGACAGTATCGACCGCCAGATCGGCCATTACATCGACCGCGACGACATGGTCACGACGGTGATGTCGACCTTCGTCAGCGCGACCGTCCACTGCGCCCGGTGCCACGATCACAAGTTCGACCCGATCTCGCAGGAAGACTATTACAGCCTGCAGGCGGTATTCGCCGGCGTCGACAAGGCCGAGCGCCGTTATGACCGCGACCCCGCGCTGCCCGGTCGAGGCCTCGCTCAAGCTCGACATCAAGGCGACCGAGCGGAAGCAACCCGGCACTGGCGGCCTGGCTGACGGCCGAGCTGGCTGCCCTGCCTCCGCAGGCCCTGGTCTTCGCCGCGGCGAGCGACTTTCGCCCCGACGCCAGCCACGTGCCGCCGGGCAAGCCCGCGGCCGGTCCACCTCCTCAAGCGCGGCGATATCCATCAGCCCGGCACGGCGGCCGTGCCGGGGACCTTGAGCTGCGTGGACGGCCTGCCGGCGCGGTTCGCACTCCCGCCCGGCAGCGACGAATCCGCCCGCCGCGCGGCTCTGGCCCGCTGGATCACCGACCCGAGAAACCCGCTCACCTGGCGGTCGATCGTCAACCGCGTCTGGCACTAGCATTTCGGCCGCGGGACTCGTCGCCACACCCAACGATTTCGGCCGGATGGGCGCCGTGCCGTCGCATCCCGAGCTGCTCGACTGGCTGGCCGCGAGTTCCTCGACTCGGGCGGCTCGCTCAAGTGGCTGCACCGCCAGATCGTGACCAGCGCGGTCTATCGGCAGAGAGTCGGCATGACGACCCTCGTTCGCGGCGATCGACGGCGACAACCGCCTGGCTCTGGCGGCAGAATCGCCGCCGGCTCGACGCCGAAGCGATCCACGACGCGATCCTGTCGCTCGCCGGCCACCTCGATGCCGACGATGGGCGGCCCGTCGGTCCAGCAGTTCACGCTGCGGCCCGGGGTGCACGTCACGCCCGTGGTCGATTACACGCTTACGATTGGGACAGCCCCGGCTCACGCCGGCGGAGCGTCTATCGCTTCATCTTCCGCACGCTCCCGGACCCGTTCTTCGACGCCCTCGACGGCGCCGACGCCTCGCAACTGACTGCCGGTCCGCAACGAGTCGACCACGCCGCTCCAGGCCCTGGCGCTCCTGAACAACCCGTTCGTCCTCCGCCAGTGCGAGCACTTCGCCGGCCGCCTGGAGCCGCGCCATCGACGGACGCCTCGATGGCCAGGTCGCGCGCCGCCTTTCGGGCTGGCCTATGGCCGCCCCGGCGATCGGAGGAAGTGGCCGTCTCTCGGCCTACGCCGCCGCCACGGGCTGGCCAACCTCTGCCGGCTGCTTTTCAATAGCAATGAATTCTTGTTCGTGAATTGAATTGACGACGAGCGGACGGCCATGTCCGACCGCATTCCGCGACGCGACTTCCTCTGGCGGATGGGGGGCGGCCTGGGCGGGATCGCCCTGGCCGATCTGCTGGGCCGGGACGGCCTGATCGCCGGGACCGGCGAACGGCCAGGACCGTCGCG
Organism: Candidatus Melainabacteria bacterium; assembly: GCA_963702275.1. Lineage (GTDB taxonomy): Bacteria > Actinomycetota > Actinomycetes > Mycobacteriales > Pseudonocardiaceae > DATEPR01. The sequence continues at coordinate 86,038 of CAVPCF010000065.1, read as the reverse complement.
CGCCGCAGCCGACCTCAACGGCGGGCTGCACCATCGCGCCCAAGGCTCGCCGGGTGATCCAGCTCTTCATGAACGGCGGCGTCAGCCAGATGGACACGTTCGACTACAAGCCCGAGCTGGACCGCCGCCACGGCCAGCCCTTCGACCCCGGCAGCTCACGTCGAGGCCCCGACGAGCGCGCCGGGCAACCTGATGAAGTGCCCGTTCGCGTTCCGGCAGCATGGCGAATCGGGCGGTGGGTCAGCAGCGTCTTCCCCGAGATCGCCACCTGCGTGGACGACCTGGCGTTCCTGCATGGCGCTCTCGTCCAAGACGAACGTGCACGGGCCGGCCAGCTACATGATGAACTGCGGGTTCCTGATGCCGGGCTTCCCCTGCCTGGGGGCGTGGCTCTCGTACGGGCTGGGGTCGCTGGTCCGACAACCTGCCGACCTTCGTCGTCCTGCCCGACCCGCAGGGGCCTGCCCTACAACGCGAAGGGCAACTTCACGGCGGGTTTCCTGCCGCAGTCGCACCAGGGGACGATCCTGGACGCCGGCGCGCCGCGGCCGATCCCCGACCTGTTCCCGCCCGAGTCGGCCGCGGTTCCTCACGGCCGAGAGCCGAGCGCGAAGGCCTGGACGTCCTCGGCGTGGCTGAACCGCCGGCACGCCGCGGCCAACGAGGGCGACACGCGGCTGGAGTCGCGGATCGCCGCCTACGAACTGGCCGCCGGATGCAGCAAGTGCCCCGGAGGCCCTCGACCTCGGCGGCGAGACGCCCGGCGACGCGGAGCGCTCTACGGGCTCGACGATCCCGTCACCGCCGACTTCGGCCGGCGATGCCTGATGGCCCGCAGGCTGCTGGAGCGCGGGGTCCGGTTCGTCCAGGTCTGGAGCGGCGCGGGGGGCGCGACGAACAACTGGGACAACCACGGCGACATCCCCAAGCGAGCTGCCGGCCATCGCCCGGACGGTCGACCGCCCGATCGCGGCGTTGCTGCGCGACCTCAAGGCCCGCGGCCTGCTGGACGACACCCTGGTCGTCTGGAGCACCGAGTTCGGCCGGATGCCGTTCACCCAGGGCGCCACCGGCCGCGACCACAACGGCGGGACATCGGTCGCCTGGCTCGCCGGGGCGGGCATCAAGGCGGGGTGTCGGCCTACGGCGAGAGCGATCCCTGGTCATGGAAGGCCGCGACGGGCCAGACCTACTGCTACGACCTGCACGCGACGATCCTCCACCTGATGGGGATCGACCACACCCGGCTGACCTTCCGCCACAACGGCATCGACCGCCGCATCACCGACGTCCATGGGCACGTTGTCGAGGCGATCCTGACGTGAGAGGGCCAAAGTGAGGCAATCTGCCACCTCACTCATTGACTACACCACTCTTGGAAATAAAGATAATCGCGTTGCTCCCCGCCGGGCCGTTCCTCGCACCGTCGATATACCGACCTTCGGCATCCTGAAGGCCCGACGGGCTCGTGCCATCAATCAGAAGCTGGAGCGGTTTCCTGGTCAACGAGAACGGCTTTTTGGGAGTGAGAGCCACGGTCTGATTAATCGCGTTGTAGGCTGCGGACCGCAATTTGACGACGACTGCGTTGCGGGCGGTATAAGACCCTTTCTTGCCAGGATGGGCCAGGCGGTAAATCCCCGTTTGATCCGCCTCTTGCGAATTGACCGCCCCACTGAACGTCACCAGGATCTGAGTCACTAGATGGTTTCGATTCTTGGTTAACTGAACATTTTCGACATCAACCAGCGGCGGCACCGGCGGCGGTGGCGGCACGGGTGTCGGGGTCGGCGTGGATGCGGGTGTGGGTGTTGGCGTCGGCTTCGGCGCGTAGGTGACGCCGATGGTCACGGTGGTAGGGTTGCTGCTCGCCGGCGCGGCCGTCGAGTTGGGGCCGGTCGCTGTGACGGTATACTGGAAACTTTCGGTGCCGACGAAGCCGGCGGCCGGCGTGTAAGTGAATTTGCCCGTCGTCGCGTTGAAGTCGGTGACGGTGCCATGACCTGGTTCTGAAGTCAGAGCGTACGTCAGAGGGACCGTGACGCTCGCGTCCGGATAGGTGTTCTGACCAGACAACTGGACCGGCAGTGAGCTATTTTCCGCGACCGACGTCGTGATCGCAGTCGCATATGGCTTGAAATTGATCGTGGGATCCGTCGGGCCGCCATAGGCCCCCACCGTGACAACGAACGACTGTGACGTCTTCGTGCCCGCGCCGGTCGGGTCGTTCGCCGTGACGGTGATCGTGGCCGTTTCGCCCGGCTTCGCCTGGGTCGTGTCGATCACGAGTGTGCCGTTGGGATTGGTTGACGACAGCGTCGCCGATGAGATCGTGAGCGGATATTTCGGCTCGGTGCCAAGTTCACCGGTATAGGTGTTATTCATTAACGTGATGGCGGTCATCTCGTTGATCGTGTTAACGCCGGTGAGCAACTGTCCGAAGAGCGTGTACTTGTATCCCAACAACGCGTTGTTAGCAACGAACGTGGTGAAGAATTGCGACTCATTCGTATCGGTTCCTCCCGCGTTGGCCATCGCGAGCTGGTACGTCCCCGTGAACGCCAGTTGCTGTAAATCTTCGTTCTGGAACGTCACCGGAGGACTCGGCTCGTATCCGGTCGGTGTCGGCGAGCCTCCCTGAGCGACAAATCCGGCGTAGATCCGGTTGAAGTACTTACCTGTGTTCGCGAAATAGCCGTCGGTAGTCAAGTTGGAGATTTCACTGACCGTGTTCGGCGTGAGGCCTTGGAACAACTGGTAAGTCAAGGTGCCGGTGAAGCTATTCGCGGAATTCGTGGGGTCGGTATACGAGACGCCGAGGCTCCAGAACGGCCCCGTGGCGATGGATGCGGCAATATCCGGGTTGCTGGAGGTGACCGTGAACGTCTGGGCATCGGTGGCGCCGGTGCCCGCCAGCAAGGGGAGGGTATCGCCTTGCAAGGCCGGCACGGTCACGGGCGCGATCGCCTGAAGCGAGGCGGCCATCAATTGGCGGTCTTCGAGGACATCGAGCTGGGACTGACGGAACAGGTGGCGCGGCGGTCTGCGTGCTGCCGCCGCCAAATGACCCTTTCGACAGGAGGCGACGTCCACTAATCGAGGCCCTCATCCGATAAGTCTCCCCACTCATGGTTTTCATTCGATCCCAGCGCCGGTCCTGACATCAAACCGCGGCCCGATCGCATGGCACCATAATAGCAGCAAACCATGCACGATACCAGGGGCGAGATAACGCAGTCGGAAATCGCAAAATTTGCGCCTCCACCATCGCATCTGGCGCAGCCGATACGGTCCTGACACGGGCGACAACTTGGACTTGCATGCCAATTGTCATCGGCAGATCCATGTGCAAGAACGACTTATAAAAGCGGCCGTGTCCTGCGAGGGGCGTTCGCGAATGCTTGAGCTGCATGAGGGGTGGCTCTTACGTGCGGTTCTGATGGGAGGGGGTGGCAGCAACGTCACCTCCCTACCCGGCCCCCACGGAGTAATCCCTGGGGCGACCCGGCCCATTTGCGCCCGGGAAATCGAACTGACACTATTAGCGCACCGACACTATTAGCGCACCGTTTTTTTGAATCAAGACATCCTTGAGTCAGCCCCGACATAAAAAACGGGCGTCTTTGAGCCTTCGGTTTCCTGCACCGATCTGCACCCAGCTCGATTTGGCGGGGCGGACGAGAGCCCCGGCACGCCATCGCCAGCCTTGGCGCAACGGCGGGCGACCCGCCTGTCGCTGCTTTAGTCGGCGGCGGCGCGGAGTCCGAAAAAAAACGCGGGGGAATGGCCCGCTCGTACTCGGCATGCATACTATGGTCTAAACTTGGATGGGTCATTTCATCTTCTTGCTGTGCTTCACTGGGTTGGGTAGAATTAGATTGGGGTGAAGATGCGTACCGACGCTGGGGTCAAGCGAGAACAGCTATCCGCATGGCAAGTTGAGAGTCTTCGTCTTACTGCGTTCGCCCACGGCAAAGTGGATATTTCGAACGCTCGTTGGCTCGAGGAGTTGTTTGGGGACGATGTCGTCCGGATCCAAGATAATCGTGCTAGCGGGGTTCGGAGTGAAATCGTATCGTTCGCAAAGGGTAAACTTTTACTCCAAACGATACCTCAAGTGCGTGTGATTCATTGGACTTTCGAGACGTTGGAAGGTGCGGAATTCGGCTTGCGAGAATTGAATCTCGTCGACTCGTTGGAACCATTTAGAGAGCTCATGGAGCGATGGCTTCACTCCTGTCCGGACTTACAGAGGATTGCCTTCGGTTGCGTCCTCCGGTTACCCGTTTCCGACCGGGAATCGGGCTACCGTAAGATGTCAGACTACCTGGTGTTCAATATCGATGAGGACTCTTACGATTTTTCGTATCAGATAAATCGGCCGCGTATGTCCAGCGTGTTTGGCGACACACGGGAATCGATCCGGATAAATCGCCTTTCTCGGTGGTCAATCGCAGCAAGTTTTGTGATAGGCATCCTGCCTGTTCAAGTACCACCTACCGAGATATCAAGCCACTGCCGGATCGAACTGGACATCAATACAGAGGCCGAATTTCAAGAGGTGCTGCCCCGTTCCTTTTTCTGCTCGCTCTTCGACGAGATTGTCCGGTTGGGTTGTGAACTAGTGACGGAAGGAGATATTAAATGAATGATCTGAAAACATATTTGAGCGAACTAAGCGCGACTTCCAAACCGGTCGAAACCTGTGTCATAGCTTTCGGAATTACACTTGCGACTGGGCCTTTCTCTCTGATCAATCAACTTCCCGAAAGCGCCTGGACTTGGGCGGCCGATCGGCCGATTGAATGTCTTGAGGACTCGACGGCTCCGTTAGAGATGCCGAGGCATTCGATCATGGGATTGAAGGGATTAAGTGGAGTGGCGCAGTTCGCGGCGGATGAGGGCGCGCTGTAGAGCGGTATGCGCGGCTTGCGAGAACTGATCCGCAAAATGCAGTTAACGCTGTTCTATACGACACAGTGCAGCATCTATTGCCAGAGCCAAAGGCTGCAGAGTGGCTGTTTTCGCGGCTCGTGTCATCAAAATCGGTAGGCGGCGCGCCGTATTTCGAGGCGTTGCGGCTAGTTGCTCGGCCACAACAAATCGCAGAGATCGCCGTCAATCAATACCCGCGCATTGGGAAATCAGCGTCGCCTCGCTGTTGGGGCGTCCGTGCTGAAGGGAATATGGCTCATCGGCATGGCCAGCGTTGTGTTCGATTGCAAGGAGCGGTCTTTCGGATTGCGAGTATTTTATCGATCTCATCGCAACCATCCCAGGAGTAAGGCATTACGAGAGGATAGACGTTCTGGTTGCAGCCGTTGCAAATGGCAACATGGACGTCAAATGGGGGGTATCTTTTGGCGCCCTGAAGCGTCATCCTGGGCTCCGGCACTCAATCCTTAACGCCTTGCGCGGCGGATGCTGATCCTGAAGCTTCCGGAAGCGGCGTCGGAACGGCCGAGCCACTTGGTGAGGATTTGTCGCTGACGCGTGCAATCGGAAAAACCCCTTTGGTTCCGCGAGGGAATCGAGGCGTCGTGTCGCATGTTGGATCAAGCGAAATCCGCCTTCAATTGGATAGCGACGTCTTCAGCCCGGCACTTGAGCACCGAGTTGATCCTCGATTCGCTCTGTGCGTGATGGTGCTCAACCGACCTCCTGGTGGCCTAAACTACGGATGCGGCAAAAGACCTCGCGTATGTACGGATCGTGTCCGGAAGGTGGCGGAGTCTAGTCGCCAACAAACACTGGACAGTAGACGGTTTCTCGTCCAAATACTTCTGATCTAGAAGAAACGGAATGACTAGTGTTTCGGGCTCAAGACCCAATCGAGGAAGACTGGATTTTCTTACATTACACGGGCACACTAGCATTAAGGACGGTGCTGCGATCCGCATCCGTCCTGAAGACTTAGTCAATCTTGAGATCAGACTTTTCTTGAGAATGGGGAACGTGTTGGATTGACAGGCTTTGGATCGGTAAGATGCGAGGCATCACGACCTCAGCGGAGGGGTGAAGTTTTGCTGAAGAAGCTCACCGAACGCAATCCTCTTCGTGACCATTACCTGGGAGGCGATCGTATTCGCATTCTTGGCTAACACCAGATGGCGTGTCAGCTCATCAAAGGTAAGGGAAGGGGAAATAGAGTCAACTAAAACCCAAAAACTAACGTGTTTTACCAAAAGATAATGAATGCCTACAGGACGAAGAATCCAACATGGACGAGTCTGTGCAGTGATCTCCTCGCCGTCAGAGCACAGCGACCACGCCGCTATCGGTCCGCCGAGCCACCACCGCTCTCCCAGTAAGCGTCAGACTGTCCGGGAACTCAGTGCGCCGATAGGAATCGCGAACAAACACGAACCGTGCTAAGATCCCAAGACCATCAGGACTGTCGAGGCCACGCTAACGCCGAGGGCGTCCGCCCCGACGAGATTGGAGAGCAACGAACACCGATGTGTCAAAGGCCCAGTCGTCTTGACCGGCCGAACACCTCGCGGACCGCCCGGCTCCGTTGACCGGATCGGCCCATTATGACGGGGCGCCGCCGACACCCACAAGAGGGAGGGCGACCGCGAAGACCTCGACGGAGCAGAGGACTGGCCGAACAGCATCGTCCGGCGGCACTCGTCGCCCGAAACTATAACGCTCGCGACCCAGCGGACGTGACAGAGCGACCGGCTTATTCAAACAGACCAGAACCGCGAAACCGGGTCGAAGGGCGGCAAGGCTGCCCCCGGCGACGATCTGGGCACCTGTAGCGCGGTTTTCCGGTTCAAGTAAGCAGAGCAAGGAAGGGCTTGGCCTTCGCCTTCTAATCGGCTACAATCTATACATGCGCATCGTAATAACCGGAGACACGGGCTGGGAATGCCGGAAGCTATACCTCACGCGGCCATGAGTGAAACATCCTCGAATTGCTGGAAATTGAGGGTCATCAGCGTGGCCAGTCCCTCGGCGTATTTGGTCGACAAGCCGTCTTGTACCTCTTGGATGGCGGCTCGAAAGTCGCTGAAGGTCGGGTGGTAGCGACCGTACAGGGCGCGTCGCTTCATGAACTTCCACAGTCTCTCGATGAGGTTCAAGTTGGGGGAGTACGACGGCAGGAACAACAGTGAGAGGCCGAGTTCAGCCGCCAACGCCTGCACCACGGCATTGCGCTGGTAGCGGGCGTTGTCCAGCACCAGGGTGATTGGTCCAGTCAATCCCAAGTCGGCGATCTTGCGCAACAGCTCACACATCGTGTCGGTATTGACGACCGTCGTGTTGGTCACGGCAATCAATTCCCGCGTGACGGCGTTCCACGCCCCCAGAACATTGAACCGTTGACGTCCCGACGCTGCTCGCACGTAGATCCGCGTGAATGACCATAGGCAGCAGAGGAACGTGCCGAACACGAAGTGAGCCGCATCCACGAAGAAGACGTGACCCTGACCGGCTTGAGCGTTATCCAGTTTCGGTTTCAGCTTGGTGTTGAGAAACTCGGCTTGGTCTCGAACGTGCTCGTCCAAGTTTTTTTGGGCGGCACGGGGATCGCTCGGATGCGCTGCCACTTCAATCCCATGTCCTTGAGGAATTTGCGTACCTGGGTAGGACCTCGACGGAGGCCAGTCAGCTTCTCGATTCGATCGCATGCCTCGGCGATCGTGCAGGCGGGTTGTTCCTCGAATGACGCTCGGATGATGTCACGAAATGCAGCCAACTCGCTCACTGGCCTTTGGACGTTCGAACGCCGTAGTCCCTCCAATCCGCCTTGGCGGTAGGCTTCTACATATCGCTGCACCGTGGCGCGAGACCCCAACGATTTCGGCAGCCTTCTGGCGAGTCAATCCGCAATGCAAGAGCCAGATCGTCCACATCTTGTCACGGACCTGGAGATTCGGATGGCTCGTTCGCTCCACATTGACGATCCGCTGGTCGTCCTCGGTGAGTTGTATACGCGTCCAAGCCATCGTCCGCCTCCTTGCAGTGCAATCAACGGCATGACCTCCTTGCCGAACTCGGCATAGATCTACCACAATCCTCCAAAAGTGGGAATGTCTCATTCAGCCCAGTCCGGGGTATAGCATCAAGGGTCCTGCGCCGCCTTGTCGCTCGTTACGGCCCCGATATCGTCATCATTCACGGCAACGAGCCGGGGGTTGATTCGTCGTTCGCCGCCGCCGCAAATGACCTAGGCGTGACGGCCGAAGCCCCGGTGATCGATCGGCACCAGACAGGATTCCCCCACCGTGGGGCAACGCAATCGGGAGTTGCTCCTGGTGGGTCCGACCTATGCCTCGCGGTTCACAGTCGCGTTGCGGCGTGCCCCAAGACGCTCGACTGCGTCCGGCAAGCCTTGTAAGATCAAATACCTACGTACGGCATTGAAAATGTGCATGCGATCCCCAGGAGGATCAAGCGGGGGGATACAGGGCTCGCGTGATCCTGGAGGTCGCCAGGAGAAGGGGATAACGGGGCGTCAGCAGCAGCGGAGCAGAAAGGCGGCATAAGCGTTAAACGACGAGGTCTCCGATGCTTGACGGCAGGGATCGACCCGTTATACGTCATGTTCCCATCGAACTGGACGTACAAGCTGGCTTATACTCCAGGTCGCCGCGACGGCAGGTTGCGCGGTGTGCAACCTATGCCCCGCCCTACTGATCGGGCGGTCACCATGTTGGAAGAGAATCAACGACCACGGTTTCGGTTCCAGCTCAAGAGATTCTGCTCGTCGTCGCCATCGTTGCTCTATCTTGGTTGCTCATTCTTGTTGGTGGTCATCCAGCAGATGCAGATTGGACCGATGAGGCAATTGATCGACGAAAACAGATAGAAAAGGCTACATGATCGAGATCATACGCGAACAGCATGACATGATCAGGGAGCAGACCAGGTAGCGACGTCAGTCGAGACATATTTGTCGAGCGGACCACAATGACCAACAGTGACGCGGCGGTCTTCCTGCGCGAGGGCAATGGCTGGACACGTGCGGATCCCCGGCATCTCAAAGCGGCAGATCCGTCACCACCACAGCCGCCCATCGTCGATGATGAAACGTCCCGGCGGTTCGGATCCGTTGACCGTCAGTGGCCTACCAGCAGGCTGATCGCCCACTTGACGATCGACACCGCACCGATGGCAGTAAGTCCTAGCACGGTCACAGTTGCACCGAAATCAAGCCATTCGGCCCGGAAGTTTCGAGCAATGAATGAGACTATCTTTGGAGGAGAAAGGACATGAATAGAAAGAATAGAAAGGACATGCAGAGCAACGCGAGCCGTTGCCCGCCGAGCGGACGATGTCCATGGCCTTAACCCTTTCATAGAAAAACGGTTAGAGCCTCCCGGCAATGCCCGGGATCGGCGAGCCCGCCAGCACGCGGCGAACCCTGGGATCGGCGAATCCGCCAGCGCGGGCGTTCCGGGACGATGAATGAAAGTGGCGCTGGCGGTTCGCACTTGACGCCGCTACTGTTTCTCTGTACATTGATTTGGATCTTCCAAAGGAGGTCCTCCGATGACAATCGCTCGCAGAGAACTGATCGACGTCTCCCTCACCCGATGGTACCACTGCGCGACACGCTGTGTCCGACGCGCGTTCTTGCTGGGCGACGGCTTGTTAAACCGTAAAGAGTGGGTCGAAGATCGAATCGAGGAACTTGCACGAATCTTCGCGGTGGGAGTGGGCAGGTTCTCGGTGATGGATTATCACGTGCATCCTCGGATCGGGTGTAGTGCCGAGCGTTGGCAAGTTCGGATGGAAAAGCTGAAGAACGGCCGATCGTTCGGCCGTTTCTTCGCGTCCAACCGCGACAAGTTACGAGAACTGGCAAAACGCTATAACGTGCGCCACGTGGTCAACCTCGTTGGGTGCGGGCCCCGTAACGCGATCCTCAATCGCGGATCGCATCGAGTCACACGTCAACACTCTTCAGTCCTCCCTGTCGCAACGCATCAGCGCTGTATGCCGATCGTCCGGCGTTTAACTCGACGAGCGCCTGCGCCGCCGTGCCCCTCCTTGGCGACACGACAGCGGGTGTGCTTGTCCTGAGCCAAGCCGACCTTGCAACTCCAGTCCCAACCTTTCCATGCCATTGGTCATTGGAAAAACGCGGGCTCGCGCTCCGACTGCGCGACAAGTTAGTTCGAAACTGGCCGGGCCTGCACGGCCCGGATGGGCTGACGCATTGCATGTCCTATCAGCTCGTGGAACCATCGGCGAAGGTCGTCTTGGTCACCTGACCGGCGGCGTTGTACTGGTACCCAGTGGTGCGCCCAGTGCGTTCGTCGATGAGGTGACCTGGCCGACGACGTTGTACGTCGAGCTGGTCGTTCGGGCCACGCCGTTGACGATCTGGTCGAAGACGTGAGGTTGCCGGCTTTGTCGTACGTGTTGCTGGTGACCATGCCCGAGGCGTCGATGGTCTGCCGCGACCTGGCCGGCGGCATTGTAGGTCGTCGAGGTGGACGAGAGGATCGCACCGGCCGAGCTGAGAACGCTTGATGAAAGATGCAAGGACACCCGCTTCTCCGAGCCTCCTCCATCCATGAATGTCGACGATGGCCGAAATATGGGTGTCTGGCAACATCTGGCAACATTCGACTTAAAAATTGGGTCTCTCTTGAGCCTTAACGAGACTGGCGTGGTCCGCAATGGTCCACAATCCATCCCGCTTTATACTTTCGCTGTTTCATTCTCCGCTATTTCGCCAGCCAACTCATTTATCTCAGCTTACGCCTCCATTATCGTCGTTTTATAAGGACCAACTGGACCGGATAAGTGACACATTGCGCAATTTCTAAAGATAAACCGCTTGCGTGGTCCGCATTATACGGCTGACTGCGGACCATGGCGGACGACTGCGGCCATGGTCGGGTTTAAGTCGTGATGGCTTTTTGACGACCGGGAGAGTATCAAGGGACGACCGGGGCCGAGGGTTCAGGGCGACGGCCACTAAGTAAACCTTCTGCCCCGCCTTGAGCCACTTCGCGATCTTGTTCTCGTCGTTGGACATCGCCCGGTTGGTGGAGTTCTGGTAACACGCGACGAGGTTTCGCCGGTCGCTGCCGCTGCCGCCGAGTTGGGCACCGAGCAGGTGGCACCGGGCCAGGTCCGCGTTGACCTGTCCCCCCGGCAGCGACCTGATGTCCACCGTCGGCCTGGTGCCGGTCTTGTAGGAGCTGGGACACAGGACCGCGTTGACGCCCTGCGCCTGGCCGTTCTGCAGCGGCTCGTAGTTGATCTGCGGAGTGCATCCGTGAGGCTTCGTGTTCGTCTTGGGCTTCGTCGGCACCGGCCGCGTATCGCTCACCGGGACCGGCGGCGCCGTGGGTCCGGGTCCGGGCTTGGGCTTGGGCGACCGCCGGGGTGCGGGCACCGGGCTCCGGTGCGCGTGCTGTGCCTTCTCCAGAGCTACCAGGGCCACGTAGTACGCCTCGTCGGCGGTGTACTCGCGCAGATAGAACTGGAATTCCTGATATCGGAGATGGGCGAGGACGCCGAGTGCGGTCGCCTTGACGAAATCACCCCGCGCGACACCCGATTCGTGGTTGGCCTCCGCGTACAGCTGGTTGGCCTCGGCCTGCAACTGATGCTCCTGCGCCAGGTACTTGGCGTAGAGGTTCATGTCCTTGCCGTAGGCCGCGATCGCCTCCTGGTAGTGCTGCATGTCCGCCGCGGCCACCGACCGCCAGTACGCGGGGCTCGGCGTGACCGCCGAGATCGTGCGCACGCACCCGTACAGGACCGTGCCGACCGGACCTTCGCCGAACGGAACGCCCGGATCCAGGACGGTGGGCATGTTCGACTGTTGGCACGGCGTGTCGGACTGCGACCCGCCGGCGTTGGAGGCGCCGCTGGGTGCCGCCGCGCCGGCCGCCCACGCCTGTTCCAGCGCGACCTGAGCCTCCTTCTGCCAGGTCATCGCGGCGGCGAGTTCGCGCTGTGCCGCGTCGTACGCCGAAACGGCCTCCTGCCCCGCGATGCTGGCCTGGTCCGCAAGGCGCTGCGCCTGGGTGTTGAGCCGGTGTGCCTCGGCGGACGCGGCCGCGGCGTCCTTCCCGTACCTGGCGGCACCGACCGCGGCGGCCACCGACTCGGCGAGGGCGCGCTGCATCTTGTGCTTGGCCTCGTTGGCCACCGCCTTGGCCGCCGCGACCTCGGCGGGCGTGATGAGCGACGTGCCGGCACCGCCCGGGGACGGCGCGTGTCCGGTGGGGTCGGTCTCGGACATCGGATTGTCGTCCGCGTACGCGAAGGCGTTCCCGATGACGGTGCCGCCGGACGCGGACGCCGTGTCACGGTTGACGAATCCGCCGGTGCCGGCACGGTAGAACCGCGAGCCCATGTCGGTCTGCCCGCTGACCGGGTCGGTCCACTGCCCCTGGTACCCGAGCTGGACGGCCGGCCCGTTGCTGGCCAGCACCTGGCCCCACGGGTCGTAGCTGACCGACCCGGTCAGCGCCGTGCCGGCCGCCGTGAACACGCCGGCCAGGTCGTCGTGCTGATCGTTGAGCGCGAGGGTCGGCCCGCCGGTGGCGCTGCGCACGCCGACGATGCCACCGGCCGGGTCACGGGAGTACGTGTCCGTCGGGTCGGACGCGACCTCGGTGGAGATCCCGTCGTAGGTCAGCGGGGCGTGGTAGGTGGCATCGGTCGACTTGCCGGCGCCGATGACGCGGTTCACGGCGTCCCAGGTGAAGGACGAGGAGCCGTCGGTGATCTGCTGCCCGTAGGCGTCGGACGTGTACGTGTAGCTCGCGCTGCCGGGGCCGGACTGGCCGGCCAGGTTGCCGTCGGCGGTGTACGTGTAGCTGTTGCCGTTGCTGTCGGCGACCAGCTGGTCGCGTGCGTCGTAGGTGTTGGTGATGCCGTTGTCGTTGGTCAGGTTGCCGGCGTCGTCGTACCCGTAGGCCTTCGTGGTCGCCGCCCCACCGGCCGGGGTCGCGGTCCACGACGTCAGCCGGTCCATCTGGTCGTAGCCGTAGGTGTTGGTGACCGTGCCGGTGCCGCCGGTGCCGGGAGTCGCCAGGCCGCCGGTGGTCATCGACGTGACGGAGTCGTTGGCGTTGTAGCCGTAGCCGATCGCCGCGACCTGGCCGCCGGTGGGCGTCGTGACGGTGTCGGAGGTGAGCCGGTGCAGGTTGTCGTACCCGAATGCCTGGGTGTCCTTCCCCGTCCCGTAGGAGATCGCGGTGACCTGGTCGAGGCTGTTGTAGGAGTACGTGCCGGTGGCGCCGGACGCGGCGTCGGCGTCGGTGGCCAGGCGGCCCGCCGTGTCGTACGTGTAGGTGGACGTTCCCGCGGCGTCGGTGACCGACGTTGGCTGCCCGCTGGAGTTGTAGCCGAAGCCGGAGGTGCCGGCCGACCCGGTGGCCGAGAGCAGCAGGCCGCGGTCGTCGTAGCCGAACGTCTCGGACGTCGCCGCCTGGTAGCCGAACGTGCCCGCGGTGCCGGCGGCGCCGGTCGTGGCCGTGAGCATGCGGCCGGCCTGGTCGTAGGTGTAGCCGCGGGTCGCGGTGGGTGCGTTCGCGCCGGTGCCGGACTGCGCGGTCAGCCGGTCCATCGAGTCGTACGTGTTGGTGATCCGCACGCCACCGGGGAACTGCTGGGCCACGACATTGCCGTTGCCGTCGTAGCTGTCGGTGATGGTGGAGTCGGCGGCGCTGGTGTGACCGCCCGCCGGTGGCTCGACCACGGTGGCCGGCATGCCCAGCGGATTGTAGGTGACGTAGGTGGTGTTGCCGTTCCCGTCGGTCTGCGACGTCGTGCCGCCGTCGAGGTCGTGGCCGAAGTGGGTGGTGACGGTGTGCCCGGCGGACACCGGTTCGGTCACCGAGCTCATCGTCCCCGTCGCGTCGTAGGTGGCCGTCGCGGTGTTCCCGGCGAAGTCCTTCGTCGCGACGACGTGACCGTCGGCGTCGTAGGTGGACGACTGGGTACGCAGCACCGCGCCAGTGGTGTCCATATCGGACAGTGAGGTCAGGCGTCCTGCCGGATCGTAGGTCACGTTCACGGCCGTGCCGTCCGGTGCCGTCGCGGCGGTCAGGACACCGTCGAGGTTGTAGGCGTAGGAGGTGGACCGGCCGGCGCCGTCGGTGGTGGCCGTGGCTTCGCCTGCCGCGTCGTAGGTGGCGGAGTTCGTCACCCCCGTCGGGCTGGTCTGCGACGTCTGGTTGCCGGCCGTGTCGTAGGCGTAGTGGGTGGTGTAGGCGGCGGACGTGTTCTGCCGCACCAGAACCGAGGTGGTGGCGACGTGACCGAGGGGGTCGTAGGTCGCCTGGGTCTGCGCGCCGGTGGGATCGGTGACGGAGAGCTGTTCGGACGCCGCGTCGTAGGTGAAGTGCCACACCCCGCCGTCCGGATCGGTCTGGCTGGTGGTGTCGCCGAGTTGGTCGTAGGCCAGCTTGGTCGTGTTGCCCACCGGGTCGGTGACGCTGGTCTGCCGGCCAAGGGCGTCGTAGATCGTCGACGTGGTGCCGTTGATCGGCGCGGTCGAGCCGGGCGGGGTGTAGGACGGGTCGGCCACCGAGGTGGCCCGGCCGTCCTGGTCGTACGCGGTGGTCGTGACGTTGCCGTTGGGATCGGACGTTTCGACCTTGTCCCCGAACGTGTCGAAGCCGAGCAAGGTGACCGGGTGGGCGGTGACCGGGGGCGCGCCGCTGCCGTCCTGCGCCGACACCGCCGGATCGGTCTCCACCACCGCCCGGCCGGACTCGTCGTTCTGGACGTAGGTGGTGTTGCCGAGCGGATCGGTCTGGGAGGTCACCACTCCGCGCTGGTCGCGCGTGACGGACGTGGTCAGGTTCCCGCCGGTGTTCGCGACGGTCGTGGACAGTTCCTCGTCCATCGCGTTGTACGTGGTGCTCCGGGTCTGGGTGGCGCCGCCGCCGGTGAGCTTCGTGCTGACCGCGTTGCCGTCCACGTCGTAGCCGAACGTCGCCGTGCGGTCCACACCGGACGGATCGGCGGTCTGCGTGAGCAGCTCGCCCGCGGCGTCGTAGGTGGCCTGGGTGACCAGGCCGCCGGGTTGCGTCTCGCTGACGGCGTGGCCGTTCGCGTCGTAGGTGAAGCCGGTCTCCAACTGCCGGCCAGTTGTCGTGACGACATAGGTGGCGGCCGGCCGGTTGTCGCCGTAGTACGTGTAGTCGGTCTCGGTTCCCTTGACGTTGGTGACCGACGCGAGGCGGCCGGCCGGGTCGTAGGCCCGGGACTCCTCGGTCAGGTTCGCCGGCGGCTGCGGGTTGGCCGGGTCACCGGTGTAGCCCACCAGGACGGTGGTCAGCAGGTGACCGAGCGCGTCGTAGGTGTAGTCGGTAGTCTGCCCGGCGGCGTCGGTGACACTGACCCGGTCGCCGAAGGCGTCGTACGTGTAGGAGGTCCTGTTGCCGAGCGGATCGGTCGACGCCAGCAGTTGGCCGAGCGCGGTGAAGGTACGGGTCGTGGTTCGGGACGGGTCGCCGCCGGTGGCGTCGCCGATGGTCGTCGTGAGTACCGACGAGTCGGGATCGTAGGTGTAGCTGGTCGTCTGGGTGTGCACCGCGCCGGTGACTCGATCGGTCGCGGCCGGGTCGGTCTCGGTCACCACCCGGTCCAGGCCGTCGTAGCTGTGGCTGGTGGTCAGGCCGGCCGGGTAGGTGTCGGAGACCTCGGTGTCGGACAACTGCCGGCCCAGGCTGTCATAGGTGTACGTGCTGACCAGGCCAAGGCGGTTGGTCGTCTGCGCCAGGTCGCCAGCGGAGTCGTAGGAGTAGCGGGTGACCGCGCCGGCCGGAGTGGTGATCGAGGCGATCAGGCCCGGTGGCTCGGCGCCGCCGCCGGCCGCGGGTTCGGTGCCGGCGGTGTAGGTGTCGGCCGTGGTGCATCCGCTCGGGCAGGCCGGCGTGGCCGGTGTCGTGGTGGTGGCGACCAGGCCTGCCGGGGTGTACGTGGTCACGGTGTCGTAGGTCGGATCCGACGGTGACGACGAACGCGGGTCGCGGGAGTCGGTCGGCTTGTCGTTGCGTGGATCCAGCGGGTTGGCCAGATTCTCGAAGTACGCGGAGTGGACGGTCTGGCAGTTGTCGACGGCCGCGCACGTCGTCGTGGCGGTCACGTTGTTGTGGATGTCGTAGGTGACGTAGGTGGTGTCGCCGTCCGGGTCCGTGATCGTGGAGGCCCGGGTGGCCGCGTCGTAGCCGTAGTACGTCGTGCCACCCAGTTCGTCAGTGACTCGCACCAGCGACCCGCTCGCGTAGACGTATTTCGCCTGCTTGCCAACCGGATCCGTGACGGCGATCGTCTCGGTGTTCAGTGTCGGCGTCGGGATGATCACCGGCGGCAGGAACGGGTTGGATGACGGTTGCTGCAACGTGATCTGGTTCTGCAGTGCGGTGTAGTGGGCCGTCACGTCGGTGGAGGACAGCAGTGTCGTGTAGAACGACGCGTCCGCGATCGATCCGGTGAAGTCGCCCATCGGACCGTTGCCGATGACGGCGCCGTAGCCGGTGGTGGCCACGGTGAACGGCGTGGCCGCGACCGAGGTGACAACCGTCTTGTCGAGATACAGCGTGGCCGTCTGGGTCGGGGGGCCCTGGTTGCCCGGGAACGGATAGCTGGGCGTCTGGACGGCAACCGGGCCGAGGGTGAGCACCACCTGGTGCCAGTTGCCGTCATTCACCTTCGCGGCGCCGCACTGCATGAACGGCGTGGCGACCTGCACGTTGCCGATGGACCCGTTCAGGCAGCCGTTGGAGTCCACCCACAGCAGCGGCGGTTCGCCGTTGCTCTGCGGAGTGCTGGCCGAGAGCAGCGTGCCGGACTTCTTCGTGTTGAACCACAGTTCGACCGACTCGGGGCCACCGGTGAAGTACGCGCCGGGAATGCTGACCTGCGAGCCGTTGCCGGCGAAACTCGCCGCGGTGCCGTCTGCGAACGCCGTCGGTCCTGGCACGCCAAGGGTCACGTTCGCGTAGGTCGCGGACGGCCGCGGGTTCGACGCGGTCGCCGCACCGCCGATCTGGTCGGCGGCCAGCGGGCCGGCCGCGTCGTTCAACGGCCAGAAATCCACCGGCGACGAGCTGAGCACGGTGTTGTCGTAGGCGACCGACGACGATCCGCGCACCGCGTCGCCGTAGGTCCATATCCCGCCGTTGGCGTCGGTGAGCGAGGCGACCCGGTCGTTGACGGTGTCGTAGCCGGCCGAGAACTCGTGCCGCCCGGCCGGGCTGGTGACCGAGGTCAGCTCCGCGGCCGGGTGAGTCTCGGCGGCGTACTGCGCCGCGACCGTGCCGACGCTGGGCAGGTCGTTCTGGTAGATCGACAGGTCCGCCAGCGCGCCGTTGAAGTACGACCACGACACGGACTGGTTCTGCGTCACCTCGCCGGCACCGATCACCGCGTACGAGCTGCTGGGCGGGGCGAACGTGCCGGTACCGGTGCCGATCCGGACCCCGTCCAGGTACAGGGCCTGGCCGGGGACGAGCACCGCCTGGTGCCATGCACCGTTGTCGACCGCGGCCGGCGAGGTGAACGGCGTGGTCGCGTCCGCGCCGTCGAGGTGACCGTTGGCGCCGATCCACAGCAGTGGCGTGCCGCCGAAACAGGCAAGGCCGCAGTTCTGGCCAGCCGGCCCCGGCAGGCTCGCGCTGATGCCGACCAGCGCCCCGCCCGCCGTGCTGGTCTTGAACCAGATGCTGACGGCGACACTGCCGCCCGCGCCCAGGAGCCGGCTGGTGTTGCCGACGGCGAGACAGGAACTGATCTGGTTCGGCGTGGTGCACCAGGCCCCGTCCAGTGGGATGAACGAGTTGGTTCCGTTGAAGCCGGTCGCGGTCGCGCCGGGAATCGGGCCGGGCACGCCGAGGGTGGTGTTCATCTCGGTGGCCGGTGGGTCCATTGTGGTCAGATCGTCCACCGGGATCTGATTCGCGGCGGCGGTCGTGCCAGCCGGGTCGTTCAGCCGCCAGTAGCTGGTCGGGGCGGCGTTGAGCACCGACGTCGGCCCGTGCGAGCCGGTGGTGGTGTAGCCGTAGGTGGTGCACGCGGTGGTGGACACCGGTGCGCACACCGACGCGAGCAGGTCGCCGGTGTAGCCATAGGTCCACGTCAGCGCGGTACCGGGCTGGCCTGCCGTGACCGGGTTCGTGGTCACCGTCGCCACGTGCGGGGAACTGGCGCCGGCCGGCCTTGTCCACGTCAGGCTCAGCGACCGGCCCGAAGTCGTGTTCGTGACGGTGGCCAGCGCGCCCGCGGCGTACGTGAACGTCTCGGCCCGACCCACCTCGTCCGTGATCCGGGAGATCAGCCAGGACGAACCGCTGGCCTGTCCGAAGCCGTAGGTGGTACCGGTCTGGTCGGTCACCGTGAAACCGCCGCCGGCCAACGGGTTCACGACCGCGTACTGGCCCTGCGGCGGTGCGTAGCCGCCGGCCGCGTTCTTGGCGAACCGGACCTGCCGCCCGTCCGCCAGCGTGAGGATCAGCGCGCCGGACCCGTCCGGGTCGGGGGTCAGGGCCATGTCCGGCAACGAGGACCAGCCCGCGCCGAATGTCTGGCCGGTGCGCGGGTCAAGCGAGTTGTACGTGCGCACGACCGACAGCGCGGGGCCGACCGTCTCCAGGTTCGCGTCGGTGGCCTGCTGGGAGACGTTGCCCGTGCGCGGGTCGACGGTGCGGCCCGACTTGGTGTAGTCGGTGCCGCCAAGGCCCGCGGTCATCAGTGGGTTGCCGTCATCGGCCTGGTAGGCGTTGCCCAGGCGTGACGTGATTTTCGGCTGGGCATCGCCGACGACGAACGAGATCGGCGTCGTCCACGTGATCCCCTGGCCGCTCAGCGTGGGCGGGGTGGCGGCGTCGGTGACCGTGGCCTGCCAGTAGTAGGTGGTACCCCACGTCAGCGCCGTCGGGGTCCAACTGTTGCCGTTGTCCGCGACCCAGCCCGACGACTGGAGCACCGAGCCGAACCCGGTGCTGGTGCTGGTGAGGATCCGGAAGGCGAACGAGAACTGTGGCGTCGCCGGATACCCGCCGGGCACGGTCGCCGACGCGCTCAGCAACGGGGTCTGAGTGTCCACATCGGTCCCGGGCAACGGCTCCTGCTCGTTGATCACCGGCGGATACTGCTGCACGGAGTAGGGCGCGCAGTACTCGCTGCCGCCCACGGTCGGGAAGGCCGCGCCGGACGCGGTGGACATCTCCCAGCACAGTTCGTACGAGCCGGGCGTCGCGGCGGGCGTGACGCTCTGCACCGTCACGGCCGCGCCCGGTGCCTCCGTCGCCGGGATCGCCACGTTCGGCCCCTGCGCCAGCGGCGCTCCGGTGCCGGTGGTGTCGCCGGACGGGAACAGTTGGGTGGCCAGGCCGTAGCCGGTCGACCACGTGGTGGTGCCGGTGTTGGTCAGCGTGACCGCGATGCGGCCGTTCTGGTTGGCCATCGGCACCGTGTCGAAGGTCGTCGCGACCGTGTAGGACGCGTTGTCACCACTGATGACGGCAGGCGCCTTGGTGGCATCCGGCGACTTCACGGCGGTATCGCCCGGCACGGTAGGAGTCACCAGGTGGCCGGCAGCCATGGTGGCCACGCCGGTGTTCACCGGTGTCCTGGCGACCATCCGCGGTGGCGCCAGGTTCGGTGTCGGCGCCCGCCCGCCCGTGCCGGTGGGCGTGGCCCGGGTCGCCGACGCCGGCACGGCATGCGGCTTCCCGGCCGCTGTTCCGTTGTGCTGCAACGGTCCCGCGGCATAGCCGAACATCGCCGGAGCGGCTGTGCCGTTCGTCGCCGCGTGGACGACCTGCACCGAGAAGACCACGCTCGCCGGTAACGCGACCGCCATGGTCAGCACGCCGAACCGCGTCCTCGCACGAATCCGGCCGTACCGGGAGAACTGACGCGTCATGATGGACTCCAGGACACTCGGTGGACACGCGGCCGGTGTCGAGCCCGGCCGGCTCGGGACGATGTGGGGTCAGGACCCGGTGGCGTGTGCGGCCACGGTGTCGATCACGGCGGCGATCCGCGCGGGCGCGGCATCCGGCCCGGAGACGACGACGTCGGGTGGCGCCGCCGCAACGGGAGCGGCGGACACCAGCAGGAACTGCTGCTGTGGATGCGTTTTCGCGGTCACGACGATCTCATCGGTCGCGACCGATGTCGCGATGATCACGCCGCAGTGCCGCTGCACCAAGGTGTTGAGCATGGGAGTGAGGTCGGCCGGCCCGGTCGCGGACAGGTAGCTGACCATCACGTGGGTGGTCAGCGACGCGGACCGCATCGTGGCCCACACCGGCGCGGCCGCGGACCCGGCGGTGATCCCGTGCGGGTCGGTCAGCAGGCATGCCGACGCGTTCAGATAGTGCCGGGCGTGCGGCGGCGGCGTGGCGACCGGTCGCTGCCACGGCGCCCACACCACGACCGCGACCACTGCGACCGCCACACAGACCGTCGCCACCACCAACCACACCGTCATCCGGCCACGCGCCAGAAACACGGCCACGGCGGAACGTACGGTCGTCAGCACGGGTCGCCGCCGTGCTCGACGCTGGTACCGCGCCACGGCCGGATCGATCTGGCAGAGTATCGCCCGAGTCCCATCAACAAGCCCTCCCCCACGACCTGGCAACGAGTTCGGGCAAGTCTCACGGTGGCGTGTCGCGTTTCCGTGGCGTTTGGATGGCGCGGGACCGGCACCGCGCGGACGGACCGCGGCGACCGAACTCCGACCTAGTCCGGCTGATCCGGCGTGCACACCGCGGTCAGGTCGAGTGCGTCGTGGATCGCGCGGGCCTGGTCCGCGTGATGTCGGGCCAGGACAGGCGCACCGAGTTCGGCGAACGCCTTGCTCAGGCCGCGGTGAGCGCGTGCCCGTTGCTCGAAGTCCGAGGCCGCGTCGGCGATGAGGAGCGCGTCGGCGTGGTACGCCCGAGCCTGCTCCGGGCGGCCGGTGGCGTGACAGACCTCGCCCAGTCCGTTGCGTGCTTCGGCTTCGCCGAGTCGTTCGCCGATCTCGTGGTACAACGCGACCGCCTGACTCAGGTCGTGGGCGGCCTGCTCGTGGCGACCCGCGTGCAGGGCCACCAGACCGACGTTGGTGAGCGCCTCGGCTTCACCACTCGGATCGCCGAGCGCGCGACAGAGCTCCAGCGCCTGCCGCGTGTGTTCCGCGGCCTGCTCGTGGTGGCCCTGCCGCAACTCGACCATGCCGAGGTTGGTCAGCGCCTCGGCCTCCCCGAGCCGGTCGCCGACGTCGCGGAACACGCTCAGGGCAAGACGCTGGTGGTCGCCCGCATGCGTACAGTGCCCGAGGCACAGTTCGACGATGCCGAGGCTGACCAGCGCCTCGGCCTCCCCCAGCCGGTCGCCGATCGTGCGGCACACGGTCAGGGCTCGACGCAGATGGGCGATGGCTTCCCGATAGCGGCCCTCTCGTCGCATGATGATCGCGAGGCTGGTGGCCGTGCGTGCCTCGCCGAGCTGCTCGCCGATCTTGGCGTACAGCTCGAGGGCCCGTTGCAGGTGGCGGGCAGCGCGCTGGAATCGGCCGAGAAAGTACTCGATGACACCGAGATTGTGCAGCGCGCGAGCCTCGGCCTCCCGATCGCCGGTCTCCCGGAACCAGTGCAGGGTCCACCGAAGGTGCTTGGCGGCCAGCTTGCGGCGGCCCTGCCGTAGTTCCACGATGGCCAGGTTCGCCAGCGCGGTCGCTTCGGCGCCACGGTCACCGACCTCGGCCGCGGCACGACGGGCGCTGCCGTGGACCATCGCGCCCTCCGCCAGATGCCCACCGGAATCCAGGTACCGGAACAGCGTGACGCCAAGGCGGCCGGCATGGCCGGGCCAGCCTCGGCCGGACGCGTACGCCACGATCTGGACCAGGTTGGCCCGTTCGGCATCCAGCCATGCCCGCGCATCGGCGGGATCGGTGAACGGTCCCGCGGACACAGCGGGCGCCACGACACGTGGCCGGCGGCCGGTCTCGGCTGGAAACAGGGCATCCATCGCGATCGCCGCGCCGTGCAGGTAGTGGTCGAACAGGTTCGTCAGAGCGACTCGGCGGTCGTGCTCGTGATCCTCGTCGTCGGCCCGTTCCCGGCCGTAGGCCCGCAACAGGTCATGCATGCCGTATCTGTCCCGGCCGAGCCGCTGGATCATGTGGACACGAGCCAACTCCTCGAGTTTTCGGGCCGCGCTCCGATTCGGCATACCGACCAGCGCGGCAACCGCCCGGTACTCGAAATCGGCGCCGGGATGCAGGCTCACCATGCGGAACACCTGCCGCGCGGCCTCGTCGAGGTGGTGATAGGACCAGGACAGCACGACGCGGACAGCGGTGCGCACATCCCCGCCGGCATCCAGCAGGTCCAGCCGGCCATGCAGGTCCGCCAGCTCATCCGTCAGAACGGCGAGGGGCGCGTCGGGCCGAGCGGTCACCCGCTCGGCCGCCACCCGCAACGCCAGCGGTAACCGACAGCATCGCGTGGCCAGCGCGGCGGCGGCGTCGGGTTCGGCGGCCACACGTCTGCCGAGCAGTTGCCGCAACAGCTCGACGGCTTCGGACTGGGTGAGCAGGTCGAGCACAAGCCGATGGGCCCCGTCCCTGGCCACCAGCCCGGCCAGCGAGTTTCGGCTGGTCACCAACGCCACGCAGGTGGCACTGC
Organism: Candidatus Melainabacteria bacterium; assembly: GCA_963702275.1. GTDB lineage: Bacteria > Actinomycetota > Actinomycetes > Mycobacteriales > Pseudonocardiaceae > DATEPR01. Next base: position 63,422 of record CAVPCF010000065.1, on the reverse strand, counting down.
CCGGCAGTAGCGGCCGGACCGCCTCGACGGTCCCGGCGTTGTCAAGCACGACCAGGATCCGGCGCCCGGCGACCAGGCTGCGATAGGCGGCGGCGCGTTGTTCGACCTCGGCCGGGATGTCCTGGCCGGTCATGCCGAGTGCGCGCAGGAATCCGGCCAACGCTTCGGCCACCGGCATCGGCCGGTCGGCGTCGTAGCCGCGCAGGTTCACGTACAGTTGCCCGTCCGGGAAGCGGTCCGCGACCTCGTGCGCCCACCGCACCGCCAACGCGGTCTTGCCGACCCCGGCCATCCCGTCGATCGCCGAGATCACCACCGTGCCGCCGGTCGCGGCGCGTTTCGCCGACTCGTCGAGAAAGCCCGTGAGCAGGTCCAGTGCCCGCTGCCGGCCGGTGAAGGGCCACGCCGCGGCGGGCAACTGGCGTGGTGCCGGAGCGCAGGCGGCCCGCACCGGTATGACTTCCCGATCGCTCGGCGATGGCGTGGTCAACTCGACATCTCCGGCGAGGATGCGCTCGTGCAACCGCTTCAGCTCGGGTCCCGGTTCGAGGCCGAGTTCCTCGACCAGTACGCGGCGCGCGTCCCGGTATGCCGCCAGGGCTTCGGCCTGCCGACCGGAGTGGACCAAGGCCAGCATGAGCTGGGCGTGGAAGCGCTCGCGCAACGGATGCGCCGCGGTCAGCTCCCGCAACTGGGGCACCAACCGGTCGTGGTCGCCCAGCCGCAGGCCCGCCTCGGCACGATTCTCCAGCACCTGCAACCGCAACTGCTCGAACCGGGGTACGAACACCCGGCACAGCGCCTGGCTGGGTGCGTCCAACAGCGGCGCGCCGCGCCACAGCGCCAACGCCCCCGCCGCGGCCGTCAGGGCGTCGCTCCAGGCGGCGGCATGCAGCGCGGCACCCGTCGCCCCACACAACGACTCGAACCGCAGCACGTCCAGTTCGTCCTCGGCGACCTGACACAGGTAGCCCGGCTCCCGCGTGACGATCCGCGCCGCCACGGTGGCGCCGACGGCGTTGCGCAGCCGCATGACGTACGTGCGCAGAGTGCCCGCCGCCCCGACCGGCGGCGCACCGTCCCAGACGGTCTCGGCCAGTGTGTCTACCGGCAGGGCCTGGTTCGCGTACGCCAACAGCGTCGCCAGCAGGATGCGTTGCCGCGCAGCCGGAATGTGGACCTCGCGTCCCGTACCGGCGGCCACCAGCAGCGGCCCCAGGATCCCCAGCCTCACCACACCCCCCGGCGCGTATCGCGTCAGGACATACCGGTCCACATCATGAACCGCGGACCGAGCGTCATGCCCATGAGACTAGCGCGCCCACCTGCCGATATCACCGCAATGGAATCAATCAGAACAGGTTGGCGTCGGGCTCGGCCTCGACAGGATCAGTCCGGGAGACGTCGAACACGCTGGCGACCCGTTCGCAACAGCGCGAAGTGGTCGAATTTGGTGGGCAGGCCGTGATTGATCAGCTCGACCACCACGTCGTCCCGACCAAACAAAACCAATCAGCCGATCCAACTCACTGACCGCGGCCTCCGACCCCAGGTTGTTTAAATGCCCGGCGGACTCTGCCTTTGCGGCAGCCGGTCAACACCACCCGTGTCGGCCGCCCGCCCGGATGGTGTGTCAGACGATGGCGAGCCGGTCCACCAGCAGCTTCACCCTCCGCTCGGCGTCCGCCGGCGGCAGCCGTCCCGCCCGGGTCAGGGTGGCCAGCCCGTGTAGGGCCGCCCAGAACACCTCGGTGAACAGTGCCGGGTGGACGCCGTCCCCGGCGACCTCGCCGAGGCTTTCCAGCAGGGCCGCGAAGGCGTCCTTCAGCGGCTGCGGGGTGTCCTCGTGCGCGAACGCCAGACCGCCGTCGAGCTGGAACATGGCGTCGTAGACCGCCGGGTTGCGCTCGGCGAAGTCGAGGTAGGCGCGGGCGAGGGCGGTGACCCGGGCGCGCGGGCCGGCGGCGGAGGCCACGGCCCGCAGCGCGGCGGCCATCTCGGCGGCACCCTCGAGGGCGACGGCGCCGATGATCTCGCGCTTGCCGCGGAAATGGCTGTAGAGAACGGGCTGGCTGTATTCGATGCGTTCGGCGAGCCGGCGGGTGGTGACCGCGTCCCAGCCCTGCTGCTCGGCGAGTTCGCGGGCCGTCGCCACGATGAGGCGCTCGCGGTCCGCCTGTTCGCGCTGCTTGCGTTCCTGTACCGACATGGACCGATCCTAGCGCTGCTAGACAACTGAGCGGCAGTAGTACTAGCATTGCCTTATCATCTAGCAGTACTAGATTCCAGGAAGGTCGCTATGCTCAGCGCACTCGAGGTCGTCACCACCGTGGTCGTCGGCCTGATGGTCGGGGTGGAGTTCTCCGTCGCCTTCGTCATCAACCCGATCCTCAACGGACTCCCCGACGACAGCGCCCAGCGCGGCCGCGCCCACGGGGGCAGGATGCTCGGCGCCGTCATGCCGTTCTGGTACGTCGGCTCGCTCGTCCTGAGCGCGGTCTGGGCCATCGCCGGATGGCATCACCCTGGCACCGGCCTCGTCGTCATCGCGGCCGCGCTGCTGATCGTGAGCGTGATCATGTCGCTCCTGCTGCTCGTCCCGATCAACAACCGCGGCAAGACGTGGACCACCGAGAACCGGCCTGAGGACTGGAAGGAGCAGATGAACCGCTGGGACCGCTATCACTACGTCCGCGTCGCCGTCATCATCGCCGCCTTCGCCCTGCTGGCCGCCGCCCTCGCCTGAACACGCGGGCCGAGACTGCGCAGGTGGTGCGCCCAAACGATCGTGGCAGACGCACGATCGCCTGGCCCGCATGGGAAACAAATCGGGCAAGGACATGAATCAGGCGGCGGCGCAAGTCGCGATCATGGCTTTACCCTCGTGTGTACCCATCCGGCCAGCCGATCGGTGGGTCCTCTGCGGCGAGTTGGCGTAACCAGCCGGCCATGCTCGCGGCCAGCAACTCACCCCAACCTCGCCCTGGTCACTTCCCGTGACGGAAAGCGCAACCGAGCAAGGTCAGGCTGTGGCAGCGGGGCCGGGTGGCAGTTGGACTGTCATGATCAGGTTGCAGGGTTCGGTGCCCGCGCCGCGGTAGGTGTGGTGGGTGTCGCCGTCGAAAGGGGCGGTCTGGCCGGCTTCGACGGGGTGCTCTGTGCCGTCCACGACGAGGATCATCCGGCCGGAGGTGACGCTGATGGTCTCCACGACCCCGGCCTGATGCGGGTGGCTGGGGTATTCCTCGTCCCTGTTCCAGGTGCCAGCGCCAGATCTCGACGGGGGCCGGGCCCGCGGTGGTCAGCATCAGCCGGGCAGTGCCGCCGTGTTCTCCGGTCCACAGTGGGGCGACGGTGTCGGCGGCCACGACGCGGACGCGGCCTTCTGGTGGTCCCTGCATCAGGGCGGACACCGAGATCCCCGAGGGTGTCGGCGAGCCGGACCAGGGTGGCGAGGTTGGGATTGCCCTGAGCTTTCCAGGCCCACCAGGGCGCCCTTGCTGACCTGGGCACGGCGGCCTAGCTCGTCGAGCGACAGGCCCGCATGGATTCGGTCTGCACGCACGTTGTGCGCGACCGTCCGCAGGGTTGTCGCCGCCTCGGCCACCTGATCACCCGCTTTCCACACGACCATTCACTGGTCGAACTCGCCGTCCTGCGCGCACTTCTGCTCGCCCAGGAGGAACGCCGACTCGCCGCCTCATGAGCCGGTGTCGGTTGGCGCGGGGCCGGTCGACTCGCGGACGGTCAGGTGCGTCGGCAGTACCGCCGCACGGCGTACCGCCGGGGACGACCGCTCGTTCAGGACGGCCAGCAGCATCGACACCGCGACCCGGCCGGTCTGCTCGATCGGTGCGGTGATCGTGGTCAGAGGTGGGTTGCAGAACTCGGCGCCGAAGATGTCGTCGCAGCCGACGACGCTGATGTCGGCCGGTACCCGGATGCCGCGCTCACGCAGCCTGGTCAACATGCCGATGGCGAGCAGGTCGTTGAAGACGACACAGGCGGTGGCGCCGGTGTTGACGACGGCGTCGGCGGCCGCTGTGCCGGACCGCTGGCCGGGTGGGAACGGCCCGACCCTGCGCCACACCCGCCCGTGCGCCGCGGCCGCGGTGCGCATCGCCTGCCACCGGGTGGCGTTCGACCAGGATGTGGTGGGTCCACAGACGTAGACGACGTCACGGTGCCCGAGTGAGATCAGGTGTTCGACGGCTTGGCCGATGCCGGGTCGGGGTGTCGATCACGACGTGGGGGATCGCCCGGACGTTGCGATTGACGGTGACCAGCGGAACCTCGCCGGCCAACCGGACGAGTTCGCGGTCGGGCAGCCGGGACGCGGCCAGGATGGCGCCGTCCAGTGATCGGCGCATCCGGTGCAGCATCTCGATCTCGTGCTCGCCGGAGTCCTCGGTGTCGATCAGCAGTTGGGCGTAGCCGGCCGCCTTGAGCTGCTGCTGGGTGCCGCGCAGGATGCCGAAGTAGAACGGGTTCGTGATGTCCGAGACGCACACCGCGATGGTGCCGGTCCGGCCCGAGATCAGCGCGCGGGCCTGGGTGTTGGGCACGTAGTCCAGTTCCTTGGCCACGGCCTGGATGCGCGCCAGCGTCGCCGGGCTGCCCCTTGGCGGGTTCCGCAGCGCCCGCGAGACGGTGGACGCGGCGACACCGGTCAGCGCGGCGATGTCGTTGATGGTGACCGGCCGGTCGGGCGGCGGCGATGCCATGGCGGACAGGCAAGCAGATTTGGCAAACATTGGCAAACGGTTGCCTGCGTTCGACACCGTTGCTATCTTGCCGATGATCGACCCGTGGCAACCGCGAAACCCTGGTCTCCCAGCGAAGTGAGCCCGTTCGTCGCATGACTCGATGAGGAGTGTGCAGATGAAATCCAGACGCGGCCTGATGGTGCTGGCCGGCGCGATCGTCCTGGCATCGGCCACCGGAGCATGCGGCGGTGCCGGCTCTTCCGGTACCGGCGGCGGTGGTGGTCTCAACGGCGCCGGGGTCACCCTGAACGTGTTGGTGGGCGTCAACAACATCTACCCCGTCCAGCAGCAGCAATGGTTCAGCCAGGTGTCGACCGAGTTCCAGAAGCAGACCGGCGCGAAGGTCAGGTTCGACACGTTCGCCGCGCCGACCGACGAGCTGACCAAGATCCAGGTTTCCGCACTGTCCGGCCAGGGACCCGACATCTACGGCGTCGGCACGACGTTCACACCGACCGCGTACGCCACCGGCGCGTTCGAGCAGTTGACCGCCGACGACTGGACCAAGATCGGCGGCAGGGACCGGTTCCTGCCGGCCACCCTCGGTATCTCCGGCCCGGACGCGGCGCACCAGGTCGGCATTCCGTTCGTCAGCCGGCCGTTCGTCATGGCGTACAACAAGGACCTGTTGGCTCGGGCCGGCATCGACAAGCCGGCGACCACCTGGGACGGTCTGCGTCAGCAGGCAAGGCAGCTCACCGGCAACGGTGTGTACGGCCTGGCCATCGGGTACGCCGACGGCTTCGACCCGTGGAAGTTCGTCTGGGCGATGAGCATCCAGTCCGGTGACCCGATCGTCGACGGCAGGACGGTCAAGCTCACCGATCCGTCGGTGGCCACCGCGTACCGGACCTATCTTGGCTGGCTGGCCACGGACAAGGTGGTCGACCCTGTGGCGGTCGGTTGGAAGAACCCGCAGGCGATCGCGGCCTTCGGCGCCGGTAAGGCCGCGTTCCTGCCGATGGTGTCTGCGTCGTCCAAGGTGACGCTGGACAAGTCCTCGGTGGCGGGCAAGTACGCGTACGCGTTGATGCCCACGGTCCCGCCGGGCGCGACGCGGCTGCCGGCCGGTGGCAGGGCGGCGACCAGCATCCTGTCCGGCGACAACCTGGTGGTCGCGAAGTACGGCCGGCACAAGGATCTGGCGCTGGCCCTGATCAACATGCTGACCAGCCAGGCGTCGCAGGACGCGTACTACCGGACGTTCGGTGAGCTGCCGACCAACGCGGCCGAGGCGACGAAACTGGAGGGCGATCCGGCACTGGCGGCGATCGTCGACTCGGCGTCGAAGTCGGTGGGCACGCCGTTCAACGGCGGCTGGAGCCAGGTCCAGGTCGCGATGGTGAACGTCGTCGTGCAGTCCATTCCGGACTTGTCCGCGGGCAGGGTCGACGACGCGAAACTGCACAGCCTCATCGCCGACGCCCAGCACACCGCGCAGGGCGCGGTCGACAAGGCCAAGTGACGCCGGTGACCACCTCCACTCCGGCGAAACCGACCGCCGGACCGGTCGCGGGAGAGATACCGGCGGCAAGGCGCCGCCGCCGGGTCGCCGAACGCCACCGGCCGCTGTGGCTGCTGCTGCCCGGCGGTGTGCTCACCGTGCTGGTGATCGTGATCCCGGTGCTGCTCGCGGTCACCATCTCGCTGCTGGACCTGAACCTGTACACGTTCCGGGAATGGGTGCACGCACCGTTCGTCGCACTGGGCAACTACATCGCGGCCGTCCGGGACGCGGGACTGCTGCACACGATCGCGGTCAGCGTCGAATACGCGGCCATCGTCACCGTGGTCACCCTGCCGATCGGCGTTGCGGCCGCGCTGGCGACCCAGAACCGGTTTCCCGGTCGCGGGCTGGTCCGGTCGGTGCTGCTGGTCCCGTACGTGCTGCCGGCATTCGTGGTCGGCACCGTCTGGCGGATCATCCTGCAGCCGGGCGGTATCGCCAACGGCCTGCTGCGGCACGTCGGCTTCGTCGGCGGGCTGTGGCTCAACGGACCGAAGTCGTTCTGGGCGTTGGTCGGCGTGCAGATCTGGAGTTCCTGGCCGTTGCTGTACCTGCTGACCCTGGCCGGTCTGCAGGCGGTCGACCCGGTGCTGCACGAGGCGGCGGTGCTGGACGGCGCCGACTGGTGGGCGAAGCTGCGCTACGTCGTCTTCCCGTTCCTGCGCGGCCCGGTGTCACTCGGCCTTGTCATCGCCTTCCTGCACAACGTCAACAGCTTCACGCTGCCGTTCGTGCTGTTCGGCGTGCCAAGCCCGCGTGACGTCGCGGTGCTGCCGGTGCTGACCTACACCGAAAGCTTCCAGGACTCGGCGTTCGGGCTCAGCGCGGCGATGGCCGTCATGTCACTGCTGCTGATCGCCGCGCCACTCGTGGTCTACCTGCGTGCGGTGCGGCTCACCGCGCAGGAAGGCCGGGTCCGATGACCGCGCCGGTCCGCTACCGCGAGCCGGCTGCCGGGCGCCTGCTGCCGCGCTGGCTGCAGGCGACGATCATCGTGGTGCTGCTGGCGTCGGTGCTCGCCCCGGTGCTGTACATGCTGGCCGCGTCACTGAACTCCGACCTGTCGGTCGCCGCAGGCGACTTCTGGCCCAGCGGTTTCCACCCCGGCAACTACCTGCTGATCTGGTCCACAGTGGACCTCGGTGGCGGGTTGGTGAACAGCCTGCTGGTGGCCGGGTCGGTGGCGGTGGTCAGCTCGCTGGTCGCGGTCGCCACCGCATACGTGTTGGTGCGGTTCAGGTTCCTCGGTCGGCTGGCCATCCTGCGCGGGCTGCTCGCGCTGCAGAGCGTGCCGGGCACGCTGCTGCTGGTGCCGGTGTTCGTGCTGTTCTCCAGCATCGGCACGGTGGTCGGTGTCCAGTTGGTCGGTACCCGGACGGCGCTGTTCATCACGTATCTGACGTTCGCGCTGCCGTTCTCGACCTGGGTGATGGTGACCTACCTCCGTGGCCTGCCGGTGGAGTTGGACGAAGCGGCCCGGATCGACGGCGCCTCGTCCTGGCGCATCCTCACCAGGATCGTGTTGCCGCTGAGCCGGCCAGGGCTGATCGTGTCCAGCGTGTTCGCGTTCCTGTTGGGCTGGAACGACGTGCTGTTCGCGTCGGTGATGACCAATCAGGACACCCGTACCGTCGCGGTCGCGTTGCAGCAGTTCGGCGTCGCGCAGGAGGGCGGCGCCATCCCGCCCTACGGTCAGCTCATGGCCGCCTCGATGATCTGCGCGCTACCGGTGACGGTCCTGTATCTGATCTTCCAGCGGCACCTGGTGAACGGTTTGAGCGCGGGAGGCGTGACGTGACGACCTGGACCCTCAGCGGCTTCGGCGACGAGATCGACGCCGATCCTGTGGTGCAACTGTCCGTGCTGCAGGCCCTTGGCGCCCGGCACATCGAGGTACGCAGCGCGTGGGGCGACAACGTCGTCGACATGACCGACGAGCAGATCGACCGGCTGGCCGAGCAGATCGGCGAGCGGGCGATGGCGGTCTCGGCCGTCGCGTCGCCGATCGGCAAGGTGGACATCACCGGTGACCCGGATGCCGAACTGGCTCGGCTGCGCCGCGTCGTGGCCGTGGCGCACCGGCTGAACACCGGCTACATCAGGATCTTCTCGTTCGACCGCCCCGATGGCGTACCGGTCGATGCGATCAGGGACGATGTGCTGCGCCGGCTGCGCGCCTTCGCCGAGTTGGCGCAGCGTGAGCGGCTGGTTCTGGTGCACGAGAACGAGAAGGCCATCTACGGGGACATTCCCGAACGTGTCCTGGACATCGTGGAGTCGGTCGGGTCGGCCGCGCTGCGGGTGGCGTGGGACAGCGCGAACTTCGTCCAGGTCGGGGTGCGGCCGTTCACCGACGGCTACCCGCTGCTGCGGCCGCACGTGGCGTATCTCCAGGTGAAGGATGCCCTCGCGGCGACCGGCGCGGTGGTGCCGGCCGGCGAGGGGGACGGCGAACTGCTGCCGACGTTGACGGCGATGCGCGACGACGGATACGCCGGTTTCGCCTCGCTGGAGCCACATCTGGCGCTCGCGCACGATCTTGGCGGCTTTTCCGGACCGGCCGCGTTCGGCCGTGCCGCGCGGGCGTTCGCCGCACTCACCAACGCGATCGGAGTTCGGACAGCATGATCGGTGTCGCCATCGTCGGCAGTGGCATCATCGGCCGCAACCACGCCGCGGCGATCGCTCGCCACCCGGACCTGCGGGTCACCGCGGTGGTCGACCCGATCGCCGAGGCAGGTCGGGAACTGGCCAGCCAGGTGCCCGGTCCACCGGCCTGCTATGCCACGCTGAGCGACGCCCTGGACGACGGCGGATTCGACCTGGCCGCCATCTGCACCCCGAGCGGCCTCCATGCCGAGAACGCCGAACTGGCGCTGGACGCCGGCAAACACGTGGTGATCGAGAAGCCGCTGGAGGTGGCGCTGCCCCCGGCCCGTCGGCTGGCCGCCGTGGCCGCCGCCGCCCAGGCGCGTGGGCAGGTCGTCTCGGTGATCAGCCAGCACCGGTTCGATCCGGCCAGTGTCGCGGTGGCGGAGGCGATCGCGGGTGGACGGTTCGGTCGGATCGGTTCGGCGGTCGGCTCGGTCGCCTGGTGGCGAAGCCAGGCCTACTACGACTCGGCCGGCTGGCGGGGTACCTGGCGCATGGACGGCGGTGGGGCCCTGATGAACCAGGGCGTGCATACCGTCGACCTGATGCTCTGGCTGCTCGGCCGCCCGGTCGAGGTGTACGCGCAGACCGGCCGTTACGCCCACCAGGGCATCGAGGTGGAGGACGCGGCCGCGGCGACAATCCGGTTCGCCTCCGGTGCGGTCGGGCTGCTGCACGCCACGACCGCCGCATACCCCGGCCTCGCGGTACGGTTGCAGGTGCACGGTTCCCGTGGTTCCGCGGTGCTCCACGACGACCAACTGGAGTACTTCCACGCCGCGCCCGATGGCGACGACGAGCCGAGACAACCGGCCAATCAGGCCGTCGACATGGTACCGGCGGGCGAGCGACTCGGCGATCCCAAACCGCCGGACGCGTTCGTCATCGGACACCTGCGCCAGTACCGGGACGTCGTCACGGCGATCCAGCAGCGCCGCCCGGCGGCGGTCACCGTCGCCGACGGCCTGATCGCGCTGGCGGCGATCCACGCCGTGTACCTGTCGGCCACCCTGCGTCGGCCTGTCTCGGTGGACGATGTGCTCGCCGGCACGTACGACGACGTCGTCATCGGCATCGACGGTTCACCAGGTGCATCGTGAGGTTCGCGGTCTTCACCGCATCGACGCCGGAGTGGGCACCCGCCAAGGCGGCCACCGTCCTGGCCGGCCAGGGCTGGGACGGTGTCGAGTGGCGGGTCACCGACCAGGACGACGCGCCGGTACCCGGCCTCTGGGCCGGAAACCGGGCCACCTGGCCGCTGACCGGGCTGGAGGCCAGCCTGCCGGAGATCGCGCGGATCACCCGTGCCGCCGGCCTTGAGTGCTCCGGCATCGGCGGCTACGTACGCAGCGCGGACCGCCAGAACGTGGCGCGACTGCTGGCGGCCACTGGCACGCTCGGTGCCGGCCGGGTCCGGGTGACGATGCCCGTGCTGGGCTCCGGCGACTACCGCGACCTGTTCGACGCCACCCGCAGGGACCTGGAGTGGGCCGCCGACGAGGCGGCACGACATGGCGTGACGGCGCTCGTGGAACTGCACCACCGGACGATCATCGCGTCGGCGTCGGCCGCCATCCGGCTGGTCGACGGCCTGGACCCGGCGCACGTCGGCGTCATCCACGACATCGGCAACCTGGTGATCGAGGGCCACGAGGATCCACTCGCCGCATTCCAGATGCTGGGCCCGTATCTGGCCCATGTCCACGTGAAGAACGTGGCATGGCGACCGACCGGATACGCGGCCGACGGCGCGACCACGTGGACCGCCGAATGGGCCACCTTACGCGATGGCCAGGCCGACATCGAGGGCTACTTCACAGCGCTGAACACCCACGGCTACGACGGTTGGGTCACCGTCGAGGACTTCTCCACCGAACTGCCACTCGAGGCGCGAACCCGCGACAATCTGGCGTACCTACGGGACATCCGCTCCCGCCTCGGCGATTCGTGACAACCGCACTTCGTCCCAGGTTCGACGGGTTTCACCCTCCGTGTGCACGACGACAACGAACTACCGGACTGGAGTAACTCTCCATTACGCCCGGGTTTTCCGTTGACGTCGGGAGAATGTTCGGCCAGTGTAGTGAACAGGATCGTTCTGAGGTGGCCGCGATGCGAAGTTCTGTTTCACCGCAATATAATCACACAACGCCAAGGTACATTGTGGACGGTGTAATGCAGATTCTGGTGGTCAGTCCGCCGAATTCCAACACGGTGCTCGACGGCTCGTCCTGCACGGTCACCCGGCCCGAGGAACACACCGACAGGTCGGGACTTCCCGATCCTCGGCGTCCCGACCCTGGTCTACCGACTCCCCGTCGATTTGGTCCAGTCGAGCACCATTACGGGAGCACGCGATCAACGAGCAGCGCATGATCATGTTTCACCCGGTCAGCACCTCGATCGCTGCAGTGGCGGCCTACGGCGGCACTTGGTGTTGGAGCCCTGAACGACCGTTTGGCGATGGGAAATCGTTGTAGCCAAGGACCCCAGATCAGCCGGTTGGACGCCAGCGGAACGACTGGCACTTGCACCTCATAGGTATCTTCGAGTACCACCTCATGGCCGCGTGCCAGTTCCTTCAGGCTGCGCACTGGCTAGGAGGCGATTCAGCAGCGCCATCTGCTCGTCGATACCGTGGTTTGCGGTGCCCCGTAGCCAGGTGATGTTTGCGGGCGGCTCGAACGGTGGAGTAGGCACTGGCAACTCGTCGCCGACTATGACCGGCCTTGCCAGGAGTTCTTTGTCCAGAACGTACCAGAATTGTGGGAGCAACATAGGGCTGAACCCCATCAACCGGGCGGTCGCGGCATCGGTCGTCGCCGCGTTCTCCCCCATGATGATCGTTCTCAGGGCCCGGGGGGATCCGTCAAGGGGGCCGGTCCCCTCCATCGCTATCACCCCGTCGAGCACGGTGAGCTGCGGTTTCACTACCGACGCGAGGTCGGCTATCACCCTGGCGACACCGGCGTAGTGCAAGCGGGTCTTGGGAAACCCGTAGACCGAACCGGGAACGCAACCGAAGAGGTTCTTCATACCCAAGGTCACGCCGGCCCTGTGGTGCGTCTTGACCTTTGCCAGCGAGATGACGAAGTCCGCGTCGGTGACGGTACGGGGCAGGACAAACTCGCGGAAGGCCGCTGGCCGGGGTATCTCCACGGCATGAAGGTCATCGGTGTTGAGGTCAATGAACGGAACGTCCAGGTCGCTCAGCACAGGTTCGATGCCAGCGCGGGCAAGCACGTGGGCACTGTCGCGTTCGTGACCTGAACCGTCGGCAACGCAGATGGAGGCACCGGCTGGAGCGGCCTCTTTGAGCGCTACCAACAGTGCTCGCAGGAGAAGCGGGTGGGTGATGACGTGATCTTCCGGCGGTCGTGCCTCGATCAAACCCACCTTCACCACAATCTTCCGGGCCGCGGCCAGGCGGTCGTTGACACCGAGAAGGACGAAACCGCGGGCGAGGGCAGCGCGCAATTCCGCCTCGCGGTAACCGGAACAAGCTGTCATCGACACCGTCGCTGCGGTGTCGAAGGCGAAGTCGAGCAACGGTCGCAGATCGTTGGCTGATCCGGGGTAGTCGATGCCGACGGTGCGGGCGGCCAAAGCGTTCTCGTCCAGTGCGAGAACTTCTTCAAAGCTGCGGAATTCTCTTCGCATTCTGGACAAGCTCCAGTTCTTGAAGCGCGTAGAGCATCATCGCGGTATGCAGCACGCTGCCCGCCCAGCTCGCGTCACCGGAAACGGATCGCTTCGCCGCCGTCGCGAGGTCGGTCGCTGACCGAACGGCACCCGCCAGCGTGAGCGCCCACAGCGCCATCGCCTGAGAATACGGTGTGACCAGGCGCCTTTCGGCAACCCACGCGCGCACCAGGGCCAGTGGCTTTCGTAGCAGTTCGCCCATTTCATCTGGCGCCGCCATGGTCGCTAGCGCCACGATACCCAACGGCGTCACGCTCAGTTGGCTGGTCTGCTGGAAGCCCAACTTTGCCGGCACATGGCTGCACCACCCACCGTCGGTGCATGCCAAGTTCAGCACGTATTCGATCCGTCGTGGCCGATCATCCAGGCGGTTCGCAACCGACAGCGCAACCACACCGTACGTCGCGGTCTCGATGAACCCGGTTGTGCCGTAACACCAACCCCAGCCACCACTGGACAGTTCCTGCTGCCGTACCCATTCAACGCCACGTGCCACAGCAGAGGAGAATCCCGGTGACGTCGCCATGGCGAAGACCACGCGAGCGGTCATCAAGTCGCTGGGCATACCGGGCACATTCGCCCAACCGCCGTCGTCGTTCTGCGTCGACTTGAAGAACTCTGTGGCGCGATTCACCGAGACCCTGGCGCGTGGGCCACAGCGACGCAAGGTCGCTGCTGCCCACGCGGTTGGCTCGGTGAAGCTATCGCGGTTGTTGACCGAGTACCCCCAACCACCGTCGTCCATCTGCCGCTCAAGCAGGAAGTCCACACTTGTCGTCATGTTGGGCCCTGGCTGTCCGGCGCAGATTCGAAGGGGGCCGTACGAAGCTCCGCATGGGGCTCCTCCTGCTGAAGGTTCCCGAGCTGCTCGGCTTTCGTCGCCTCCCCTTTGAGTCGCCATACGAAGGCCACGCCTCCCTTGGGGAAGACCCACTCGTCCAACTCCACCACCACCGTATGCGGGCGCTCCCGGGGCAGTTGATAGATGACTGGCGACTTCGCCGACACGAAGAAGTCATAGGTCAGCACGTTCTCGATGTCGGTCCGGGCGTAGTTGAAGATGACTGTGACCCCCCGAGTCGGGCGCACAGCCGTGTAGAAGAAGACGTGATCGAGTCGGGCGAGTTTTGTCATGACCGCGTAGTGGATCGTCACCTCTGTCCCGATCTTGGCTTCGAGGGCAGTGTCCTCGCAGACGATCTCGTAGGCGCCGTCCTCGGTCACGCGCGGCACTTTGGCCAACTCGACGTTGTCGATAGAGAAGCGGTAGAGGTCCAGCGCGCGACTGCTGTCCTTGGGTAGATCGGGAGTCTCCTCCAGTCGCCACGTGAAGATATAGTCGCTGTGGTTGACCCGCAGGTTGAACTGGTCATGGTCCAAGGCTCGAGCGAAGATGAAGCGCGACGACTTCAACTTCGATCTGTACCGCAATGTGACGACCACGTCGAAGAAGTTCTCCTGGATGTATGCCGACTCGCTCTCATCTACGCTACTCAGCATGACTTCGACGCGCAGCCCGATGAAGCGCTCGGTGTAGCTAAACGTCTTCTCGAGCAGGCCTTCGTAGATCGACCCGCTCATCTCCTCGTCACCTAGTTTGGCGGCGAGTGCCCCTTGGATTATTTCCTCAATCTTCTGGACGCCGAAGAAAACCGACCGCTGGACGCTCTTGTCTAGCAGTAAAGCTCGTGGAATTTCCCGCATGACGGTGTTCACCAAGGCTGTCTGGTGCTGCCTCATGCTACTCTTGTACATGAGTTGCAGGCTGTCCAATGCCTCGCGGCGAACCAGCCATTCGTACGCGAACCCGACAACGGCCGCACTCAACGACGCATCGGCGATCAGCTTCACCAGGCCGCTGGCGAAGGAGAACCATGCGCCGGGCTGCCGGCCCAATATGAAGCTCACCGCGAAGGCCACGCTGGCCAAGATGATGAGACTGCTCAGCAGAAAGCCGAGCTTGACGTTGGCGAGTGTGGTCAGGAGTTTGCGCTGCTTCTGTTCGGGTGTGACTGAGCTCCGGTCCCCGCTCTTGGGAGTTTCAGACTTCATAGCGCAGTGAATGGCTAGGCAGCAGCAGGCTGATGTCGGAGTACGCCACTCGGTCGTCATCTACCATCACGGTCACCGTGTTCTGCTCAAGTTCCGCCAAGCACGACGCGACGTCATCAGTGGATACGCGTGTCGCCGCGGCGATGTCGGCGACGGTGGTTCCCGCCGTGACATGGGGGGCGATGTAACGCGCGAGAGGGGTCACCGTGAGGTTTTCCACGATGGTCATCGTGAATTTGTGCAGTACCTTCGTGTACCAGTCCTCCCAGTGCCCCGACGGCAGGTCCACGTCGAAGTTTCCCATCAGGTAAGAGCGCTCGATCTCCTTGATCGTTTCACGGCCAGCCTGGATGGCTGCCACGAGTCCGTCCAGGCCATGATTCTGGTAGATTATTGTGGCCATCCGGGCGTATTCGGCGTAGAGCTTGTTTCCTCGCGACGCCCGTCGATCATACCAGTGATACTCCGCATACAGTTGGGCGAACTCGGTACTGAGCACCCGTGAACCGACAAAAAGCTCGCCGAAGACCACCGCGATACCCTCCTCGAGCCCGCGCCCGAGTAGGTATGGGTTTATTTCCCCGATGATCTGGTGGATCATCTCGTGGGCGAGAAGGAAATCTGATCTAAATGGAATAAGATGTGACTTCTTGAAGTAGTTTCCCGGGGTTATCCCGTAGTCTTCCTCATCCGCGCGGTCGGGGGATGTCGCTGTCCAGTTCATCTTGTCGTACGGCTTTGGGAAGGTGTCGACGATGAATAGCCGAGGTGGTCCGAACTCCAGACCCAGGTCGCGCAGGAGTACCTCGTAGTGGTCACGATTGACAATCAGGCTCTCGTTCGGGTCGAGAATGGTCTGCATCTGGAGCGCGTCGCGTACCTGGCGCAGGTCTTGGGCGGCGAGCAGCAGGAGCGCCTTGGCCCCATCTACCGCGATGGACGGCTGCTCGAACTCATTGACCAATGAGTCGATACGCTCGACGACCGGAGCGCATTCGAAGGGGAGATCGGCGAATCGCGGCTTCACAAGTGCTTCGAAACCTTCGATACTTGCGAAGTCGCAGGGTGTGCAATACACGCCACCCATGAAGTAATGAAATCCGTTCACCAAATCTCCATGTTAGTCTGCCTTTTCCACGGGCGCCTGGGCACGTTACTGGGGACCTGCACTCGATGCCAGGTCCCGTCCTCGACCCTAATGGACTGCTAACTTCCTCCGTTGCCATCACCCCACACCAGAATCACCTCCATCCAACTGTCGATGCACTTCGTCGAGCCGTTTCATCTGGGCTGCGACATAATCGTCGATTCTGTTGCGCAGGCCACACCCGAAGTTTTCGGACGCTTGAACGTCGCTCTGGTCGCACGATTCTGCAAATTTGATTACTTCTCGGAAAGCGCTGGCCAAAGCGGTGTTCACTTCGCGCCTCACGAGAGAGGTCAAGGGCTTGAGCCGTGTGGCCAGCGCGTCGCCATCCGGGGCATTGTCGAGGCGGTACTCCAATCGGCGTTGTCCGAGGTTTAACAGATGGAACGGCTTGAGGTGCTCCGCCGCTATTCGGTAGATCAGTTCGGTCGTCGGCTCCACGAAGTCGTACTCGAGGACGAGACCGTGGCGCTTGAGTCGTCGCTCGCGGTCTAACTGTTGTTGGAGAAGTGTCCCGCGGTACACCAGCACGCGGTTAGCCACTGCTTTGTATGACCCAATCTCGAAGTCCTCCAGAAATTGGACGTTCTGGAGCAACTCGTCGGCCGTCACGTACGGGTCGAACATGATGAAACCGATAGCCAGGCTGAGATCCAGTTCGCGTACGGTTTCGATGGCAGATTGGTTCTGCTGCACTGTAGTACGCTTATCGAACGTGTCGAGCATGCGCTGGACACCCGATTCGATCCCGATGAAGACGTGCCTCAGGCCGCCGGCCTTCAAACGGGCGAAAAGGTCTGCGTCGACATCGTCCGCGCGACACTCGAACGCCCAAGTGAGCCCGAGGCCGCGCAGTCGTATCTCGTCGGCCAGTTGGGCTGCTCTTTTCTTGCCGTTGCGACCGACCAGGAACTCGTCGTCGAGGAAGGAGATGGTCTGCGCTCCCCAAGCCGACCGCAGGTCGGTCAATTCTGCGATCACGTTCTCGATGGAACGGGCACGCCAGGCCACCCCAGAAGGCGTTTTGTAGAACGCGGGAATTGAGCAGAAGGTGCACGTGTAAGGGCAGCCGCGTGTGGTGACCACAAAGAAGTGTGGATCACCGAGATGGCGGGACGTGTCGTCCCGCGCCGGGAATGGAATGCTGTCCAAGTCCGCGATCAGTGCGCGCGCCGAGTTGGTGGTAATTTTGGACCCAGCGCGGTAGGACAGCCCTCGGATGTCCGCCCATCGAGCCGGGTGGTCCACATTGGATACGAGTTCGAGCAGGGTTTCTTCACCTTCGAAGCGCACCACCGAGTCGAGCCCGGTTGACTGCTGAAGGATGTCCACGTCGTTGAAAGTAGGTACGTGCCCACCCATAGTTATATGCGCGGAACACCCAGCTCGGCGCAGTTCCTCAATGATCGCCAGGGCCCGAGGAAGTGCGGTATCGAACATCACCGAGAACCCGATTAGGTCATATCGGCCCATCAATAACCGGGCGACGACATCCTCGTCATCGATTCCGAGGAGCGCCGGATCCAACACGTCGTTCGACACTCCGACCTGGTTCAAAGTAGACGCAAGATACTTGATACCCAGGTTTTCACCGATGCGAAAGGCTGCCGTGTCGTATGGTGCGGAGACCAGTGCAACCTTCATCTGACCTCCGCAGCAGATCGGTGTACTTAAACTGATTCTACCGAGTATCTTGGATGCGCTGGAAAAATTGATTGTTATACTAGCATGCCTTTACGGCTTCGGCAAGCCACGATCATGCGAGTTCACTCGAAAGACTCATTGCTGCTGGACGGTGGCCTGGGTAACCTAAATGGATGGACGGGAAGGGCTCCAAGGTCGGGGCACTTACTGACGAGGTCGCAGCTCGGATCGGTGAGGCGTTGTCAGGCGTGGATCGGCTCGGTGTGGCCTTCTCGGGAGGCGTAGACTCCTCGGTGCTGGTTGCGCTGGCGGCGCGCTGTCTCGGTCGGGGGAACGTATTGGCCGTATTGGGTGTATCGCCCAGCTTGGCCGCTGACGAACGTCATGCCGCCCATGAGATCGCCCGACGCATCGGTGTCGCAGTGGTGGAGGTCGAGACCCGGGAGGGCGACCGACCCGCTTACCGTGCAAATGGTCCGGATCGATGTTTCCACTGCAAGGACGAGTTGTTCACCCGGATCGAAGAGGACGTTGTGGCCGTTTACCGGCTCGACGCGGTCGCGTACGGCGAGAACGCCGATGACGCGCTTCGCCCGGATCGGCCGGGCGTGCGTGCGGCTTCTGCGCACCGGGTGTTGCGCCCGCTGGTCGACGTGGGCCTCGGCAAGACCACTGTACGTCGGCTGGCGCGGGACTTGGACCTCCCCTGCGCGGAAAAGCCCGCGTCCCCCTGCCTGGCGTCGCGGATCCCGCATTTCCAGGAGGTGAATGTGGAGAAGCTCGGTCAGGTCGAGCGCGCCGAAGCGGCCCTGCGAGATCTGGGCTTCGGGGAATTGCGGGTGCGGCACCACGGTGAAGTGGCCCGAATCGAGTTGGGCATTGACGACCTGATCCGGGTCGTCGGAGACCCGCTGCGACAGCAGGTCCGCGCTGCTATCCTGAATGAGGGATTCCGTTTCGTTTCGGTCGACTTGGCTGGGGTGCAGTCTGGTGCGTTCACCCTGCCGCTGGTCGAGGTCGGCCGTGCCTGACGGGCCTGAACTGGCCTCCTTCGCCGAGCTAGACCTCGATCGCACCGGGCGACGTGGATACCCCGAGGCGGTCTACTGCGCCGGCAAATCACCCGAACAGGTCGCCGGGATTGCAGCCGCAATGCGTGATCACCCCGACAAGGTCACCCTGTTCACCCAGGCAGGTCCAGCACACGCGGCGGCCGTTCTTCGCGAGTTGCCCGACGCCCACTACGAACCTGGATCGTCTTTCCTTGCCTGGCCGCCCGCGCCGCCCGCACCCACCGGTGGACTGGTCGTGATCGTCACCGCAGGTACGTCGGACCTTCCGGTTGCGCGTGAGGCACTGCTCACCGCCCGTTACCTCGGTCGCCCCGTGGAACTGGTGCCTGACGCGGGAGTCGCTGGCTTGCACCGCCTGCTGGCCAGGCTGGACTTGTTGCGCCAGGCGAGAGTGGTGGTGGCGGCGGCGGGGATGGACGGTGCGCTGCCCAGCGTGGTCGCCGGGCTCATCTGGGCCCCGGTGATAGCCCTGCCTACATCAGTCGGGTACGGAGCGGCCTTTCGGGGTTTGGCGGCGCTGCTGACAATGTTGAACGCGTGCTCGCCCGGCATTGCGGTGGTCAACATTGACAACGGATACGGCGCCGGTCACCTCGCCGCCCAGATCGCCGCACCGCCACCCGAGTATTCGAGATGAGCGGCGTCCGGCACGCCTGGATCGATGCCTCCGCCGGCATAGCGGGTGACATGTTGCTCGCGGCGTTCGTCGATGCCGGAGCCCGACTCGACGTGGCGCAGGAGGCGGTCGACGCCGTCGTCCCCGGTGCCGTGCGGATCGTCGACGCCATGACGTCACGTGCAGGACTGCGGGCCCTCGCTTTGGATATCGCGCTGCTCGTTGACGGCCCTCCGAGACGCACCTGGCAGGACATCCGGAAGATGCTGTTCAGCGCCGAGCTCCCTGGTAGGACCAGCGAAATGGCGTTGGAAGTCTTCGATCGGTTGGCGCGAGCAGAAGCGCGAGTCCACGGATGTGCCATTGACGACGTGCATTTCCACGAGGTAGGGGCACTTGATTCGATCGCGGACGTGGTCGCCACCTGTGCCGCCTTCGATGACCTCGGCATTATCTCTGCTAGCGCGAGCGAAGTGTCGGTGGGCTCAGGCAGCGTGCTCACCGTACACGGTGAGCTGCCGGTTCCCGTCCCGGCTGTTCTGGAGCTTGCTCAGGGGTGGCGGATCAAGGCGGGCTCGCGTGGTGAGCTGGCCACGCCGACGGGCATGGCCCTTCTCCGGACGCTCGCTGGGACCTGCGAGGAACTGCCCTCGATGTTAGTCGAGCGGGTGGGCGTGGGAGCGGGTCGGCGGGATCCTCACGACTGGGCCAATGTGGTGCGCCTCGTCATCGGCTCGACGACCGAAGACAGCCCTCTCGTAGTGCCGATCGAGCAGACAGTCCTACTGGAGACCAATGTGGACGATCTCGATCCACGCTTGTGGCCCAACACCATGACCGGGCTGTTGGAGAGCGGAGCATCCGATGCGTGGCTTGTGCCGATCGTGATGAAGAAGGGGCGTCCGGCGTACACGCTTTGCGTCTTGTGCGAGCCGACTCGGGTCGAGGCGCTGCGCGCCCGAATATTCCGGGACACGAGCACATTGGGTATTCGGGAGAGCCGCCTGCAAAAGGTCGCTCTGTTTCGCTGTTTCGCTCATGTCGCCCTGCCGAGCGGTACGGTCGCGGTCAAAGTGGGACATGCTGGTGGTGTCATCCTGCAGGTAATGCCGGAATTTGAGGACGTGGCAGCGATAGCCCGTCGGTTGGGTCGCCCCGAGCGGCTAGTGTTGCAGGACGCGGTTCAAGCGGCAACCGGCCTTGGTCTGACGGTGGGCTCGATACTGCCGCCGTACATGTTCGATGCTCCGACATGACCACGCGTCAGCGCCGCTGAATCTCTGGCAAGTCTCCGAGGCGGTCGTAATGCACTGGTATGGTGCGACCGCGTCTCCCCTCATGTTTTGCGGTTCTGATGGGTCAGGTTCCGGCTGCTGCCCAGG
Organism: Candidatus Melainabacteria bacterium; assembly: GCA_963702275.1. GTDB lineage: Bacteria > Actinomycetota > Actinomycetes > Mycobacteriales > Pseudonocardiaceae > DATEPR01. The sequence continues at coordinate 42,881 of CAVPCF010000065.1, read as the reverse complement.
CTGCGAGGACGGCCCAGGTTTCTTGCGGGGTCACCTGATCAGGGCATGGGCTGCGAAATCTCGCGGCGATAATGACACGTCGGAGCTTGATGCCATGTCGTCGTACGAGGGCTTGGTCTTGGTGGTGTACCAGCGTGCCCGTGCCCGGTGGACGGCCACGTCGTCGGATGCGTGGCCGTGCAGCGTGTACCAGACCGTGATCAAGCTCAGGCAGGTCAGGCCGAAGGGCACAGTAGGTTCCACAGCCCGGCGAACGCGATTGCGGCTTCACCAACACCGATGTCAGCTATTACGTTTCGTTGAGGAACCTGTCCAAGGCATTCAATTCCGGCGTCAGGTTGTCCATGCCCGGCGGCGGTGTTGGCGCTACCAACTTGCCAGTGCGCTTGTCGGTCGCGAAGAACGTGTCAGTGCTTGTACACCAGGCGATATACAGAGCACGGAGATCACCAGCGGTCAACGCATCACGCAACGGTAACAGTTCTTGCAACCACGGCCGCGGGTCCACCCCGCCGTAAGCCAGTTCGCAATCTTCGTCCCAGCGCTGCATGTCGACGAGCAGATCTCCGGCCACGACCTTAATCCCGAAACCGTACTTGAGGCGATAGACCATCGCCTTGTCAGCGAGCGCGCCAGGCAGCCGCAGCCACAAGTTACGGGAGCCCGACTGACTGAAGTGTAGGCCAACGTCAAAATACTGAGCGAAGGTCGCTTCCGGCGACCAGGGAAGACTGTAGCGGGATCGGTCAATCATGAGGTCAGCGACAAGCATTTCTGGTTCGACCGTGGCGTTCCTGATCTCCTCACGCAAGTAGTTCATCTGTAGGTCGGTCAGTCGTCTACCCACTGTACGGAACTCGTAGTAGTGACGGGTTCGATGGCGGTCGTCACCAGGCCCTTCGTCCACCGGCTCGTAAGTGATCTCCTCGTAGGTGATCTCTTTGCAATAGGCCAAATAGCTACCGAGCGTTTGAGCTAGGTCCAATGGCAGATCGTTGGGGTTATACCCCAGTGCACGCGCCGCGTCCACCGGTGTGATCTTGCTCGTTGCTTTGCAAACCTGCCGTACATGCCAGTCTCGGAAGGCGGTGCGCCGGGCAGATTCCTGCGGGGTGCGGGCCCGTTCGACCTGCTGCCGAATTACCTGGTCAATGGCAGCCGACGTGTTGTATTCGAGCTGCAAGCGGGCCAGTTGGAGGTGGAACAGTTCGGTCAATGCGCGCAGGGCAAGCAGTGTCTTGTCAGACTTGTTGTGATTGCCCGGATTATCCAGATGCTCCACGGGCCGCTGAGCCAAGAACGCCAGCAACTCGTGGCAAGCCGACGAGCGCAGCGGATATCGGTACAGGGTCAGTTGGTCCTCAGCTTCGGACTTGCCGGGTTTGGCCCGAGTCCGTTTGAAGTCCAGTAGAACTCCGGCTTCCTTGTCCAACCACAACTGATGGGAGTTGTTGCCGCGTACCTTGCTCTGGATAACGCCGAGGCTTGACAGTTTCTGAGCCTGCGGGTGCTCAGTTCGAACCAGCCACCACAATCTGCGACCGTCATCAGCCGTACCCGAACCAGTGGCAATGACGTAATCCTGATCCACGGTGCTCTCCTGCAAGCGCGGCCCGTCTCGTCAGCGGTCACCGCGCGATCGTGCAGCGCCGACCACCAGCTCATCCCCGGCGCTGTCCAGCGTGTTGGAAAATGCCCTCATCCGGAGCGCGACGGCGTCGTTCTGGATCACCCCACGACTGCGACGGAACATATGGTCACAATAGCGTGCTGGGCTGCGGTGACACGAGACCAGGGCCGCTCCCAACGCGTCCCTGCATGTCCTGGGTTGGTCTGGGTTGGTCTGGGGCCACCAGTTGCACGACGCCAGCGCCGGCGCCCACGGCCACGAAGCCGTTGGTGACCAGAACAGCGCTGGCCAGCGTGCAGGCCGCGACCGGACAGCGATGGCCAGATGTAGCGATCGCCAGCAGGTAAATGCGGCCAGGGCCGTGCGGGACCTGCCAGCGGCGCTTGCCTTGGGGGGCAGCCGGTCCAGGGCCGCAGGAACACGATCACCGCCGACATGTTCATGGCATCGAACAGGAGCTCGCCAGCCGGCGACATCGCTAGCGAACTCCCCCGCGACCTGACCCTCAGGATCGGGGCGTTACTATTCTTCGGCGACGCCATGGTCAAAGTATTCCTCTCGAAACGAGAACTGCTCGGGGCCAGTACTTCATGGCGACCGCCAATCAAGGACCACGAGGTCCCATCCTGTGCCGATGATGATTTCCTGCGCAGGCCCGATCGTTAGCGCACCGCCGAATGCCCCAGCGAAATCGAAAGTCCCCAGTTCACGGTTGCTCGCCAGGTTCCATACCCGCACCGTCTTGTCGGCGCTGCCGGTGACCGCGACGGGGTGCCGTCCACGACCGTGCAGGCCACGCTTCCACCGTGCCGGTATGGCCGATGAGGGTCGCGTGGAGGACACCGGTACCCAGATCCCATACCCGCACCGTCTCGTCGGCGCTGCCGGTGACCGCGACCGGGGTCCCGTCCACCACCGTGCACGCCACGGCAATCACCGCGTCGGTGTGGCCGGGGAGGACAGTGTGTAAGGCCGGGTTGGTTTGCCGCTCGGTGGCCCAATGTGGGGCCACCGCAACGGCGCGGCCAAGGCCCTCTGTTGGTGGGTCGCGGCGAAGCGTGCCGCGTCGATGGCCAGGACCTGTCGTCGTCGCAGCGGCGACAACCCGCGGTGGATCTCGGATGAAGCACGGTAGATCGCGCGGGTCAAGCGAGCCTCGTCGGTGCTGACACTGTGTAGTGCCGGCAGAAGTTGCTCGGGGTGCCCGTATACCAGGTAGTCGGTGTCGTTGATGAGGTCGTCGAGCAGGCCGGCGCGAGCCGCGTGGGTGGCCAGGTGCCGCATGATGTAGGGGTGCGCTCGCGTCCAGTCCCGGGTGCCGTCGGCCCGTACGGGTATTCGTGATCGCAGGACCTGCACGAACGCGTGGTGGATGGCGGTGTCGTCCATGCCCTCGCGCAGGTGTTCGGCCAAGGCCTGGTCCTACAATCGGTAGGCCGACCGATCGTCTTCGGTGGCCTCGATGACGTAGGACCCGGCGTGGTGGCGTAGCCGGGCGGCCTGGGCACGCAGCCCGGCGACCCACCCATGAGACACCGCGAACCCCAGCAACGCGTTGAGCACCCGCCGCGCGCGGCGTACCGGCAGGAAATGCGCACAGGTCAGCCACGCTGCCCGAGCCGTCTGGCCGGGTCCGTACTGGACCCGGCCAGACGCGACGCCCGGTGCGCTGGCTTCGGTGATGGTGCCGCACACGCGGCAGGTGCGTGACTGCACCCGGTGTTCGGTGACATACGGCCGAGGTGGGGGTGCTGGGATGTCGAACACCTGGTGGCGGCAGACACCGAAGATCTCCGCGTCGGCCAGGTCGTCTCCGCATCGGGCGCAGACCGGTGGCGTGTGGGTGATCGTGTCGTCGGGGTGATCGATCAGACGCAGGGTGGCACTGGGTGCACCGGCTGCTTACCCTGCGGCTTACCCGAACTTGTCCGTACGGAGCGCGTCGGAGCGGGTTTCTTGGTGAATGGCGAGTCCGACGACGGGGTTCGCCGCTGTTGGAGGAATCCCGACCGAGTTGGGCGTGCGGCGCCGCGACCAAGCCTTCAAGCTCGGTCAGACGCGTGAGAAGGGTCGTGTTTTCGTTTCGCGGGGCCATGTTCTCGTCGCGCACGGCCGTGATCTCGGCGTCCTTGGCAGCCAACAACGACACGACGACGACGTCGTCTGCTGCGTCCCGGCCTGACCCCATGATCACAACAGTAATGGATCACCGGTGGCGACCGCGGTGACTTTGTCACTCAGGCTGAACAGCTACGGCCAGGGCGTCGACCGGCGCAGGTCCGGAGAGTGGGTCCCATTGCGCCACGGACGGATCGGCGCTTGCGGAGCGGGAGAGCACGGTCACCTCGTCGCCGCGCGCACGGAGGCGGCCGACGAGCTTGCTGCCGATGAGACCGGTCACGCCGGAGACGGTGATCTTCATGATGCCGGATTCCTCGGGGACGAAGGGCAAAGGTCAGATGTGGTCGCGCGAGCCCCGTTCGAGCAGAAGGCGCACCGGTTGGGGGTGACGTGCAGGAGAAAGCCGCCCACGAGGAGTTGCCACAGAACGAAGGCGTACACGGCGGCCGTTCCGGAATGCCGGGTGGAACCAGGCCGAACGTCGCCAGCCAGGTCAACGCGGCCGCGATCCCGACGGCGCCCCGGCCGATGCCTCGGCCGTCTTGTGGCCGTGGCCCTGGGTAGCAGGTCGCGGCGTAGACACCCTGATCGTCGGTGAGTACCCACGGTGGGCGCAGCCACTGCTCGGTGGCCCGTTTGATGTCCTCGTAGCGGTCCTCGGTCAAGTAACTCGACTCGATGCAGATGTTGCGGCGCATCTCATCCAGCAGCGAAGTCATGATCTGGCGGCGGGTTGCGGGTTCCGCACCGGCCAGTGGCTGCCCCAGCATCGCCCACTTGGTTTCGTCTTGGGCTAGTTCGTCCAGACCTGCGTAGGTCAGGGCGAGTTGCCCGGTCTGCTCGAGGTTGGGCATGGTGATTCGCCAGCCTCGTCGCAGATCCGCCCATACGCGGTAGGCCACCGATTCCCGCAACGCCTTGATGACCTTGGTTCGACTGACGTACTCGATATCTGGATTCTTGGCGTAGTCAGCGATCTCGATCCGCAGGTGCTCCAGGACACGTCGGCCCAGGTCGTCGTCAGTCAGCGGCTCGTCCGGGTCGCGTTCCCAGGCGGTGCGGGCCGCTTGGTAGACGGCAGAGCGGATCAGGCCGACCAGTACGAAGTCGTTGAAGTGCCCCGCTTGCAGACTGGCGTCCTGGCGGTTGTCAGAGAACGCGAGGAACTTGCGCGCATTTGGGTCGAGGTCGGTGACCTCCCGCAGAGTCCGTACTACAGCCTGGGACAGTACCGTTACGGCGCTGGCGCGTCCCTCGGTGCCCAGACTGGCGACGCGGGAGAACTCCGATTGGGATGTGCTCTCGTAACTGGTCTTACAGAACGGGCACCAGTGCAATGTCTCGAAGTACGCGACCGGGAGGCCGTCCTCGGTGATGTCGCCGAAGAGGTTCACTCGGGCGCCCTCGGGAAGGCGAGGGAGGCGAGCTTTGTCCAGCTCTCGGGCACCGCGTTCGTCGGTGATCCAGTCCTCCGGCACCAGATCCAGCAGCGCGTCGGAGGACCGGTCGGGCCAGTCGGTGTCCAATAGAAGCAGAAGGCCGGTGGAGTTGGCTTGCTCGCCTTGTCCCCCGTTGAGCAGCCGCGGGGTGAATTGTTGGCCGCCGTGTTCACGGTTGACCACCAGGTAGTCCTGGCCGCATTCTCGGCAGAACGCCAATGGAAACAGTGGCTGACCAAGCGGTCCCTCAGGGGAACTGCGCTGATAGTGGGTGGTGATGTAACGGTGGCCGGGGCGGTCGAGGGTGACGTAGGCGGTGTCGCCCTTGCCGATGAATTGGTGCAACTTGAAAGCGAACAGCGATCGGCCACGGTGGTCGCGGACCCGGGACCCAGCCAGCAGCGTGTCGCGAAGAGTCGCCTCGCACGCCGCGCCATCGGCACCGGTCAGGTCGACGAGCCGGGCAGCAGCATCGCGTAGTCGGGTCGGGGTCTGACGAGCGAGCTTGCCCTCGTCGTCGCGATTCAGCCCAAAGGTCTGCTCGATCCACACCGCGAGGGCATCGCGGCGCAGGGCACTGAAGGTGTTTGGTGCTGCACCCGGAATTCGAGCAGCGAGTTGGACCGGATCGGTCTCTCCCGTCGTGGCCCGCCGCAGCGACTCGCCCACGATGTTGCCCGGCGGGACAACAGTCCCCAACAGCCGGCTGGCCAGCGCGGCGACCTCGACTCGCTGCTCGGCTCGGGTGCCTGGGCCGGCCAAGGTAGCGCTGGTACCCACGCATTGCAACTGGCGGGCACCGATCGCGCCGCGCAGCCGACGGATCAACATCGCGACATCGGCGCCTTGGCGACCGCGGTAGGTGTGCAACTCGTCGAGGACGAGGAACGAGAGATTCGTGGCGCTGGTGATCAGGCTGTCGCGTTCCCGGGGTCGGGTCAGCATCAACTCGAGCATCACATAGTTGGTCAACAGGATGTCCGGTGGGCTGGCCAAGATGGCATCTCGCTCTGCCCGGCTCTCCTGCCCCGTGTAGCGCCTGAAACTGACCTTCGGCCTATCCGTCCCCAGGAACTTTTCCAGCTCACCGAGTTGGCTGTTGGCCAGCGCGTTCATTGGATACACAACGATCGCGCGCACGCCGCGGCCGCTGCCCTCCCGCAGGACTCGATCCACTATCGGTACGATGTAGGACATCGACTTGCCCGACCCCGTACCAGTGGTCACCACATATGACTCACCACGAGCCGCGATCTCGATGGCGTCTGTCTGATGCTGGTGGAACGCGATCTCCCGATCGGACTGGTCGGCTGCACTGCGGTGCTGGAAGATCTCCCTCGTTGTGGGGTGTAGTAGCCCTCGATCCACCAATTCGCCCACTGTGCCACCGGGCAGGAATGCGGGATTGAGCGCCAGCCACGGCTCAGGCCACATCAGCCCATTCTCGACCTCTCGCTCCACCTTCCCCAGCACCATGGGGTCTCTGATGTTCAGGAAGCCCTGCACGAACGACGCGTAGTCGTCCAGCACATCGTCGAGCACACCAAATGCGTCCAATTCGCTCCTGTTCAACTGAACCCGGCCAGTGGCAGCGACCAGCAACGAGCGTGAGCACAAAAGCGACACAACCCCTCGTCGCCGTAGCACCTCCGTAACTGCCAACCGGGTCGTCTGTTGGTTGACAGACAGCTACGAGCAGAGATCATGACGCGCGAGACGGCCGGTGCGCGATCACGCGGCCAACTTGTCCATCTATTGTCCAAACCCTGGATGGGCGAGGCGCAGTCACGGCCGCTGCTCCTGTGTAGGGCGACGAGTCTGCAGGCCACCGCGAACGTGAGGTCATCGATACGCACCGCCTTGGCTGCCGTACCTGTGGTCGCCGACCACAGGTCGCGCTGAACCCAGATCTCGATTACATTTGAAGATCGTTCACCATATGCTATCTCATCTTTTGGCGCATCATTGCGCAGATCGATGAGTGAGGTGCCCCAAAGATCTCGGACAGTGGCCCAAAGTAAAATTTGGGTGACTGAACGGAGTGTTTGTGACACAGAAGAAGCCACGCGGTTACCCGCCCGAGTTCCGGGAAGCCGCCGCCCGCGAAGTGGTCGAGAAGTCGCGGCCGGTGGCCGACGTCGCCCGTGATTGCGGGGTAACCGCCCAGAGCGTGTGGAACTGGGTGAAGGCGTACCGGGCAGTTCGAGCGGAACCAACCGAGCTGACAACCGACGAGCGGAAACGGCTGCAACAACTGGAGAAAGAAAACCGCAAGCTCCGGGAACAGATGGAGTTCCTGGTAAAAGCGAGCGCCTTCTTCGCGGCGAGGCATCAGTGATCGCCCGATACGAACTCATCGCCGATGAGGAAGGCAACCACGGCACTGCCGACATGTGCGAATGGCTGACCGTGTCACGGTCGGGCTATTACGACTGGAAGAAGCGGGACCTGTCCGCGACCGCGCGGCGTCGAGAAATCTTGGCGGCCGAGGTGCGGTGCGCTTTCGAGGAGTCCGACGGAACCTACGGGTATCGACGTATCCACGCCTGGCTGGCCCGGCACGGTACCGTGGTCGACCCGGAGACCGTCCGCGGAATCATGCGTGGCCTGGGCCTCGTGCCCTGCCAGCCGCGTCCGTGGCGGCCGGTGACGACCATCGCAGGCGACGTCGGCGAGCTGCCGGACCTGGTGCGTCGGGACTTCACCGCCGACGCGCCGGCGACCAAGTTTGTCGGCGATATCACCTATATTCGTACCTGGGAGGGATGGCTGTACTTGGCGACCGTGCTCGACTGCTTCTCGAAAAAGGTGGTCGGTTACGCGATGGCTGAGCACATGCGCACCGTGTCCAGCCGCTGCGGGTCGATGTCGACTGCGACGAGTTGCTTGGCGCGTAAGGCGATGGCCCACAGCATCGACTCCGATCTGCAGCCCAGATCGGCCCAGTTGTTCACGGGCGGGGTCTGTGTCAGTGCGGCGAGGATGTCCTCGGTGCCCAGGCCGAAGCGGAACTGTTCGGCGTAGTAGCGGTGCCAGTATTCCTCGGCGTCGGCGACGGTCTGGTCGCCGCTCATCGCCGGGCTCCGGCGTTGGCTGTGGCCAGGACCTCGGACAGGCCATTGGAGCCGGGCAGGAAGCGGACGTGGGTAAACCCGGCCGCGGTCAACGCGTCGGTGAGCGACTGCGCGACGAACAATGTCAACTGCACGTCGTGTTGTGCAGGCTGGCATCGGTGGCGTCGCGGTAGTCGAACTCGATACGCACCTGGTCGCCATCGCGGTGCTGGCGGTGCTGGCGCAGCACCGCGCCCGCGGCCTGTCTGGGATCGAACCGGGAGGTGACCAGCTTTGAATGACGATCTTGCATCGGAAGACGAGCACGGCCAGTGAACCACGGCGGCACCCAATCTCTGGCTGTGAGCTATCCGGCCACGCATAGGCCAGCGTCTTGCCCGCCGCCTTAAGCTCTATGGTCGGCAGGCTGATATGGATCAGCAACAGGCCTCGCCACGCCAGGCGTCGATGCCCTCGCGGACGGCGAGTCCGGCGATGCCCAGCCCGATGGCCGGGTCCAGCCACCACCAGCCGAACAGGGTGTTGGCCAGCAGGCCGATCAGGACGGCGGCGGCCAGATAGGCGCACAGCAGGTTCTGGGTGCCTTCTCCGCTGGTCGCCCCGGAGCCAAGCCGCTTGCCCAGGCTCCGTTTCGCGATGCCCAGCATCGGCATGATGATCAGGCTCGCGATCGACAATCCAATGCCCCACCAGCTCGTCTGCGGATGATGGTGGGTCATGAAGGTGGCGATCGCGTCGTAGGCGATGTAGGGCGCCAGCAAGAAGAAGGTGATCGCGACGGCCTTGCGAGCACGGGCTTCGGCGGTTTCGGCGAGGGTACGGGTGCCGGTGAACCGCCAGATGACGACTACGCTGGCCAGTCCCTCGATCACCGAGTCCAGTCCGAAGCCGAGTAGGGCGACCGATCCGGCGAGGATCGCGGCGGTGATCGCGATCGCGCCCTCGGCGGCCATGTAGGCCAACGACAACCACGACAGCAACCGCGCCCGCCCGGCCGCCCGATGCCAACCGGCGTCACGTTCGATGGCCGAGACCGGCGTGGCGCAGTCGTCCGCCTGCGAGGTCTGCACGTGACCGTGTTCGGTGGCGTTCATCGGTCGTTCTCCCCAGTGCCGTATGTCGGGCAGAGCGCGACAGCGTTGCCTGTCGCGGCCAGGAGGGTCTGTGCGGCCGCGAGGATCTCGACCAGTTCGGGTCGGGCGAGCCGGTACAGCGACGCCCGACCGACCGGCTCGGAGGTGACCAGGTCGCAGTCGCGTAGGCAGGCCAGGTGTTTGGACACTGTGGACTGCGCCAACCCCACTGCTGCCACCAGGTCCACTACCCGGGTTGGGCCGCTGCCGGCCAGCCGCCGCACGATGGCCAACCTCGCCGGGTCGCCGAGAGATCGGAACAACGCCGCCGCCGGCGCCAGTTCGATCCGATCCACTTCGATAGCGGGAGCTGTCATCGTCATACGGCGATGATATCGTCGAGGTTAGTGCGAGGACAACGCCTACATATGCGAGCCGATCGACGTTGGTGCCAGGGCAACAGCCGCGACGGTCGCCCCAGCTATGGGTTGTTCGCCGCTGGGGTCAGTCCGATTGCGTGGTGGGGGTGTTGGTCTGGTGGTTGATTCGGTAGCGGATGAGCCGTGAGCTGTTGCCGACCACGGCGACCGACGAGGCGTTGTGCAGGATGGCCGCCACCACCGGTGAGAGCGCGCCGCCCGCGGATACCAGTAGTCCGGTCATGTTGACGGCGATGGACATGCCGTAGTTCTGGCGGATCATGGTGATGCTGCGCCTGCCGAGGTCCCGCAGGTCGAGCAGGGCGTGCAGGTCGTCGGCGGCAAGGGCGACGTCCGCGGTCTCGACGGCCACGTCGGTGCCGGCGACGCCCATCGCGATGCCGATGTCCGCCATCGCAAGGGCGGGTGCGTCGTTGGTGCCGTCGCCGACCACGGCGACGGTGTGCCCGTCGGCCTGCAACTGTCGGACGATGTCCTGTTTCTCCTCGGGCATGACCTGGGCCTGGAACTCCTCGATGCCCAGTTCGGCGGCGACCGCGGCGGCGGTGTCGGGATGGTCGCCGGTGAGCAGCACCAGACGTTTGACGCCGTCCGCGCGCAGCGCGTCGAGCACCTCCCGCGCGCCCGGTCGGATGGTGTCCCGCAGGGAGACCAGGCCGATCAGGTGTTGGTCGACGGCCAGCAGCAGGGGGGTCTCCGCGGCCTGCTGCAACCGGCGGACCCAGTCGTGTGCCTCGCCGCTGATCGGCACGCCTTCCTCGCGCAGTAGTTCGCGGCTGCCGATGAGGATGACGCGGCCGTCGCTGTGGACGCGCATGCCCTGTCCCAGCAGGACTTCGCATTCCTCGTGCGGCGGGATCTCGATGCGTCGTTCCTCGGTGTAGCGGATGACCGCCTGGGCCAGTGGGTGTCGCGAGTGGACTTCGGAGCTGGCCGCGTAGGCGAGGACCCGTTCCGGGGACCAGGTGTCGTCGAAGGCGATGACGTTGGTGACGACCGGGCGGCCGATGGTGAGGGTGCCGGTCTTGTCGAACACGATCGCGTCGACCCGGCCTGCTGCCTCCAGGTGCGCGCCGCCCTTGATGAGGATGCCGCGGCGGGCGCCGTTGCCGATCGCGGCGCTGATCGCGGTTGGGGTGGCAAGGCCGACCGCGCAGGGGCACGCCACGAGCAGCATCGTCATTGCCCGCCGGACGTCCCTGGTCACCAGGAAGGTCAACGCCGACAACGCGAACGAGGCTGGCACGAACCGGCGGGAGAACGTCTCGCCGACGGTCTGGATCGGGGCTCGGTCGTCCTGTGCCTGCTCGACTCGCGTGATGATCCGGCCGATGGCGGTGTCGCGGCCCACCGCGGTGGCGCGCACCACGATCCGGCCCCGCAGCAGCACGGAGCCGGCGTGCAAGGATGTCCCGGCGGCAACACTGATCGGTAGCTGTTCCCCGGTGACGGCCGACTGGTCCACGATGCCGTCGCCCTCCACGACCACACCGTCCACCGGCAGCACCACCCGTTCGTGGACGATGACGTCGTCGCCGATCTCCAGCTGGGCGATGTCGACCTGGATCTCGGTGCCATCGGCGGTCCGCAGCCAGGTGCGGGTCTGGGTGCCGGCCAGCAGTTCGGACACGGCCCGGCGGCTGCGGCGCAGCGTCAGGTCCTGGAGGTACTCGCCGATGTTGAGCAGCCACAACACGGTCAGGGCGACCACGTTCTCGCGCAGCACCAGGCTGGCGACCGTGGCGGCGGACACCAACGCGTCGGTACCCACGCCGCGACCGCCGGTCAGCGAACGCAGCGCGCCCCGCAGGAAGGGGTAGCCGGTGAAGATGGTGACGCCGGTGGCCACGGTGCGGCTCGTGGGACCGAGTATCGGCGGGCGACGGAACCCGTAGCGGCGCACCCCGAGCGCCGCGAGCGCGGCACCGCCCACGACCAACCGTGCCAGGTCGGCGTTGCGCACGTCCGCGGACCGGGGCGTGCGTGCCATGGTCGTCGTCGGATCGGCGGCCAGGCCGCGGTCGATCGCCCGCGCCAGTTCGTCGCAGCGGCAGCGGGTCGGGTCGTACCAGACCACGACGCTGCCGGTGCGTGGGTAGGCGTGCGCCTGGCGTACGCCCGCGACATGGTCCAGGGCGTCCTCGACGGCGACCGCCTGTGCGGTGTGCCCCCGTAACCGGGCGCTCAGGAAACGGGCCCGCCCGGCCGCGTCCGCGACGAGTTGCACGCTTGCCGATTGCAGCATCAGTGCTCGTGCCCGTGACCGTTCGCACCAGGGGCCGGTGCTGTCTCACCCAATCGAGCGCGGGCCTCGCTGATGAGGTCGCCGACGGTGAGCCGCGCCTGCTCGGCACCTGCCTCGGCGGCCCGCACGCCGCGCAACCCCCACGTGGTGACGGTGACGGCCGCGCCGCGCAGCACACCGGAGCGTGCGACGCGTTTGACGCCGTCGTACGCGATCGCGCCCCCGAGGCCGGTGGCCACCGTCTGCGCCGCACGGACGATCAACCCGCTGAACTCCACCGGACCTCCACAGCTTGACGACACTCTGTCTGCAATCGGTAATCATTGTCGATTCCGTTTGACGCCGCAACCACGGACGGACGGAATCCGGAAATGCCTGGTTTACCTCCTGTTTATTTTGGTGGCGTCATGCGGATGAGGATGACCAGGTCCTTGGCCCGGTCGCCACAGTCTGGATCCGAGCGCGGCGAAGCCGTCGCCTGCCGACTCCAGCCACAGCGCGGTGTGTCGGGTTCGACCACGCCCTCGAGCAGCGTGTTGATCGCGGCGTGCAATCGTCGCGGATGAAACGGGCGCCGGTCACGGTCATGGCGCAGTCGCGGTCGGCCGGGTCGACGGTTTCGACGCCGGCCCGCAGCGCGGACGTATCAGCTACCCTCCTGCCGGTTGCTCTCGCGGATGAGGAGTCCGGGTGCGGGTCGGTGTGTTCCTGCTGGCGGGCCGGTTCCCCGGCCAGGACGACCGGGCCGCCCTGCTGCGGGCCAGGGACGCGACTGTGGCCGCGGAGACAGCCGGGTTCGCCGACGCGTGGTTCGCCGAGCACCACTTCATGTCCTACGGCACGTGCCCCTCGGCGATCACCTTCGCCGCCTACGCGCTGGGGCACACCTCGCGGATCGGGATCGGCACCGCGGTCAGCGTGTTGTCCACGACCCATCCGGTCGCGCTGGCCGAGCAGGTCGCGCTGCTCGACCAGCTCTCCGACGGCCGGCTGCGCCTCGGTGTCGGGCGTGGCGGCCCATGGATCGACCTGGAGGTCTTCGGCACCGGCCTGCCCCGCTACGAGCGCGGCTTCGCCGAAAGCCTGGACCTGCTGCTCGCCTGCCTGACCCGGCAACGGGTCGCGGCCGCCGGGGAGCACTTCGCCTTCCGCGAGGTGTCCGTCGTGCCCAGGCCGACAACCCAACCGTCGGTGACGGTGGCCTGCACGTCTTTCGCGACGGTCGAACTCGCGGCCGCCCGGGGCCTGCCGATGCTGCTGGGCATCCAGCTGGACGACGCCGACAAGATCGCGATGCTTGACCACTACGCCAGGGCGGCGCGGGCCACCGGACGTGAGCCAGCCGGCGTCCCGCATGTGTCGACGGTGCTGGCCCACGTCGCGGACTCCCGCGACAAGGCCGTGGCCGAACTGCGTGCCGCCATGCCGGGCTGGCTGGCCGACGGACTGGCCGGCTACCAACCGATCGACGGCAGGCCACGCCCCAGCCGGGATCCCCGGCAGTACACCGACCTGCTGTGTGACCTGCATCCGGTCGGCACGCCGGACGAGTGCGTGGACCGCCTGCGCGCCAGCAGCGAACGCACCGGCATCCGCCACGTGATCATGATGGTGGAGGGCGCGGGCAGCCACGCGGCAACCCAGGCCAACATCGCCCGTCTGGGAGCCGAGGTCCTGCCTCGACTGCGTGACTGACCCTGGTGCGGATTCTCAGCAGTCGCGCAGTTCCGGGCTCTGGTTGAGCAGTTGCCCGCGCGGGGAGATGAACGCCCGGTACCGGTCACTGTCCACAGCGGATGGACGGAACGCCCCGACACGGTGGCAGTTCTGGAAGGCCAGTTTCACGCCGAAGTGGCGTTCCAGCCCGCCGCGGATCGCGTCGGAGGCCAGGGCGCGCAGTAGTTGGCCGCGTTCGGTCTCGCTGGGTGGTGGTGTCGCGTGGTCCGCGAACGGCGCCGTGCCCCCGTCCAGGTCGGCCACGACCTCGGAGATCACCTGCCAGGCGTAGGGCAGTGAGTCGCGGACGCACGCGACGAACTCGGCATCCCCGACGTCGCCGTGCTCGGCGCGTTCCAGCAGCTCGGTGGGTACGTCCAGGGACATCGTGCGACCTCCAGCGGCCTGGTGTGGGGTGCGGACGAGAACACTCGTCCACCAGTGCTACTGGTTGTCATTCCCAGGTTGCAAGGCACTGAACCGCCTATCACTGGGACGGACCAGCGTCGGCCTCATATGCGCGGTCGTGCACGTCACAGAACAGGAACGGTTTTCATTTCTATCGCGATCGCCGCTTGAAATGACAATCACTTCCATCTAGCGTCCGACGCGCCAACCCGGGAAGTCACCCAGGGCGGGGCGTGTCCCGCCCCCTGTGCGAGGAGATCGTTGCGAGATGACCGTTCAGCGCTTCGCCCGCCGGTGGCGGTACGTGGCCGGACTTGCGTTGGCCGCGACCGTCATGGCCGGCTGCTCCACCGCCCCGGCGGCGACGACCGGCTCGTCGGGCGGCTCGGGTAAGACGATCGCGGTGGTGGCCGCGGAGAACTTCTGGGGCAGCATCGCCAAGCAACTCGGCGGCAGCCACGTCAACGTGACCAGCATCATCAGCAACCCGGACACCGATCCGCACGCCTACGAGGTGACCCCGGCGGACGCGAGGACGATCGCGTCGGCACAGTTCATGATCATCAACGGGATCGGCTACGACCCGTGGGCGACCAAGCTCGTCGCCGCGAACCCGGTCCCCGGCCGGACCGTGCTGACCGTCGGCGACCTGGTCGGCATCAAGGAGGGTGGCAACCCGCACCGCTGGTACTCCCCCACCAACGTGCACCAGATGATCGAGCAGATCACCGCCGACTACCGGAAGATCGACCCGGCCGACGCGAGTTACTTCGACCAGCAGAAGCAGACTTTCGAGACCCAGGGTTTGGCCCAGTACAACCAGTTGATCTCCGACATCAAGAGCAAGTACGCCGGTACCCCGATCGGCGCGTCGGAGTCGATCGTGTCCCCGCTGGCCGACGGCCTCGGGCTGACGATGTTGACGCCCGCGACGTTCCTGTCCGCGATCAGCGAGGGCAGCGAGCCGACCGCGGCGGACAAGACGACCATCGACAACCAGATCAAGAACAAGCTGATCAAGGTCTATGTGTTCAACAGCCAGAACGCGACGCCGGACGTGCAGGCGCAGGTCAACGCGGCGAAGGCGGCGGGCATCCCGGTGACCACGGTGACCGAGACGCTGGACCCGGCGACCGCGACCTTCCAGCAGTGGCAGGTCAAGCAGTTGCAGGGGATCGAGGCGGTCCTCGCGCAGGCGACGGGCAAGTCGTGAGCCAGCGCTCGTCGGCACGTGCGGCGGTGGCGGGGATGCCACCGCCGCACGGCGTTGCCACTGCCGGTGGGCGGCAACCGCTCATCGCGCTGTCCGACGCCGCGGTGCGGGTGGGCGGACGAACGTTGTGGAGCGGGGTGCACCTGACCATCACGGCGGGCGAGTTCGTGTCGATCCTCGGCCCGAACGGGGTCGGAAAGTCGACCCTGGTGAAGGTGATCCTGGGTATCCAGGCCGCGAGCGGCGAACTGACGGTGCTGGGTGGGCGACCGGGTCACGCCAACCACCAGATCGGCTACCTGCCGCAACGCCGCAACTTCGATCCGTCGGTCCGGGTGCGCGGTATCGACGTGGTGCGCCTGGGATACGACGGCGACCACTGGGGCCTGCCCTTGCCGCTCCCGTTGTCCGGGCGGCTCGGCCGGCGCCGCGCCGCTGAGGCGCGCATCGCCGCGGTGATCGACCTGGTCGGCGCGAGTGCCTACGCGCACCGTCCGATCGGGCGACTGTCGGGTGGGGAGCAGCAACGTCTGCTCATCGCGCAGGCTTTGGTTCGCCGGCCGAGGATCCTGCTGTTGGACGAGCCGTTGGACAGCCTGGACCTGCCCAACCAGAGCGCGGTCGCCGCGCTGATCGCCCGGATCTGCCGCGCCGAGAACGTCGCCGTGGTGATGGTCGCGCACGACGTCAACCCGATCCTGGGCTACCTGGACCGGGTGGTGTACCTCGCGCACGGCGGTGCGGTGGCCGGCCCGCCGGAGGAGGTCATCACCGGCGGCACGCTCAGCCGCCTGTACGGCACGCCGATCGAGGTGCTGCGCACCAGCGACCAGCGCCTGGTCGTGGTCGGCGGGCCCGACACGCCGATCGGCGGGGTCCACTACGGCGACCCGGTCACGGGGGGTTCCGGTGTGGCTGGCTGACGGCACGATCGGGCCGACCTGGAACGTCGTCGCCGACATCCGGCAGTTGTGGTCGTTTCCGTTCATGGTCAACGCGTTCCGGGCCGGCACGATCATCGCGGTCGCCTCGGCGGTGATGGGCTGGTTCATGGTGCTGCGCCGCCAGACGTTCGCCGGTCACACCCTCGCCGTGGTCGGTTTCCCCGGCGCGGCAGGGGCCACGCTGATCGGGGTGAGCGCCACGTATGGCTACTTCGCGTTCTGCGTCGGCGCGGCGCTGCTCATCGCGGCCATTCCCCGGGCCGGGGAGGGCAGCTACGGGCACGAGTCCGCGGTGACCGGCACCGTGCAGGCGTTCGCGCTGGCCTGCGGGTTCCTGTTCATCGCGCTGTACAAGGGTTTCCTCAACGGCGTCAACGCGTTGCTGTTCGGCACGTTCCTGGGTATCACGAACACGGAGGTGGTGGTGCTGCTGGTCGTCACCGTTGTGGTGCTGGCGGTGCTCGCGGTCATCGGCCGGCCGTTGCTGTTCGTGAGCATCGACCCGGTGGTCGCGCAGGCGCGGGGCATCCCGGTGCGCCTGCTGTCCACCGGGTTCCTGATTCTGTTGGGTGCTGCGGTGGCGGAGGCCAGTCAGATCACCGGTACGCTGTTGGTGTTCGCGCTGCTGGTCATGCCGGCCGCGACCGCGCAGACGGTGACCGCCCGTCCCCTGCTCAGCTTGGCGTTGACCGTGGTGATCGCGCTGCTGGTGACCTGGATCGGCCTGAGCGCCGCCTACTACTCGGTGTATCCGATCGGGTTCTTCGTCAGCACGGTGGCGTTCGCCGTGTACCTGGTGGCGCAGTTGGCCCGTGGTGCGGATCGGCTGCGCACCGGCCGAGCGCGACGGGTGGCCGCGTCGTGACGGCGCTCATTGTCCATACCGGACTGATCGACGGCCCGCTCTCGCATCCGTTCTTCGTCAACGCCCTGATCACGGGGACCGCGGTCGCGATGGCGTGCGGGTTGGTCGGTTACTTCCTGGTGCTGCGCGCCCAGGTCTTCACCGGCGACGCGCTGTCGCATGTGGCGTTCACCGGCGCGTTGGCCGCGCTCGCGTTCGGCATCGACCTGCGGATCGGCCTGTTCGCGCTGACCATCGCGATCGCCCTGCTGATGGGCGCGGTCGGGCGGCGCGGGCAGGCCGACGACGTGGTCATCGGCAGCATCTTCGCCTGGGTGCTCGGGCTCGGCGTCTTCTTCCTCACCCTCTACACGACCAGTCGCAGCACGGCCAACGGCGCGGCCGGGGTCAACGTCCTGTTCGGTTCGATCTTCGGCATCAGCACCGGCGACACCCGCCTGGCCACCGTCATCGCCGCCGCCGTGTGCCTGCTGTTGGTGCTGATCGCCCGGCCGTTGTTGTTCGCCACGCTGGACCCCGCCGTCGCCGCCGCACGCGGCGTGCCCGTGCGGTTCCTGGGATTCGCGTTCCTGGCCCTGGTCGGCGCCGCCACCGCCGAGGCCACCCAGGCCGTCGGCGCGCTGTTGTTGCTGGGTTTGTTGGCCACCCCCGCCGGCACCGCCCAGCGACTGACCGCGCGGCCCTATCTGGCGCTGGGCCTGTCGGTCGTCATCGCCGTACTCGACGTGTGGCTCGGGCTGGGCCTGAGCTATGCCGTGCCGTCGCTGCCGCCCAGCTTCGCGATCCTGGCCGTGTCCACCACCGCCTTCGCCGTCGTGCTGGCGGTACCCGTGGTGCGGCGCCGGTTCCCAGACAGGCCAAGGCTCACCGTGCCATGACCGGCCGCGGCGAACGCCGGGGGCCCCTGCACACCCGTCAGCGGCGCGCCGTGTTCCGGGCGCTGGCACAGGTACCCGGCTTCCTCAGCGCCCAGGACCTGCATGTCCGCCTGCGGCAAGCCGGCGACACCATCGGGCTGGCCACCATCTACCGGGCGCTGCACACACTGGCCGCCGCCGGACACATCGACACCACCAGAGCAGCCACCGGCGAACAACTGTTCCAATACTGCGCCCAGCCCGGCTGCCTCTACTTCCTCGTATGCCACCGCTGCGCCAGTTACGTCCCACTCGACGTACACCCCGTCGAGGAATGGGCCGCGTCAACCGCCGAGCAGCACCAGTTCACCGATATCAACTTGATCGTCGAAATCACGGGTCTCTGCCCGGCCTGCACACCGCCCGCGGCCACCGACAACACACCATCCCGAGCACTCACATGACACCCGCAGGTGATTTCTGGAATTTCATGCGGTCCACAAATTTGCTCACTGAAGAAACATACTCGGCCAGTGGGTTGATCGGCAGTTTGTCGCCGTTGCCGTGAGTACCTGCTGACCCACTTCGTTTACCCACAATGGGTACTGTCACCGCCAGATCCCGCGCCTTACTGCCCACATAGGACTTATATCTCCGACTTCAACATCGTGTCCATGATCGTAACTGGCCCAAACGGGTACGGTCTCGGCCAGTGTCGCCGTGCTCATCGCGGGTGGGATCTGTCTGCTGCTCTGGTGTGCACCCCCGGTCCTGGCGTGTGATCATGGCGTTCACTGACCGGTACCGCGCGCTGTGGAACGTGCCACAAGCACGGTCCGTTCCGCTTGTCGGCGCCCTGCGAGGTTGCCGGTGAGCATGTACGCGCTGGCCATTTGCTTCTGGTACTGGACCACACGCACCAGTTGGCCAGGCCGGGTGGAGCACCGCCGCAGCGGCGATCGGGTACGCAGCGACCGGACCGGTGCTGGGCCGATTGGTCGACCGGTCCGGCTCTCGCCATCTGTTGGTCGCCACTGCGGCCGCACCGCGGCGACGGTCGCCGCACTGATCGGCACGGTTCGGTTCGCGGTGCCACTGCCGGTGATCGCCGGGTGTGCCGCGCTGGTCGGGGCTTCGCTGCCGCCGGTAGCCGCATGCCAGCGCTCGCTGTGGCGTGGACTGCTCGCCGACCGGACTCTTGACGTCCTGGAACGGTTGGCGCAGGCCGGGCTGGTCGCGCTGGACGACGAGAGTGTCAAGATTGCCCACGAAGCACTCATCTGCTCCTGCCCAGACTCCGCAAGTGGTTGGACGATGACCACGAGGGCTTGCGCGTGCACCGCCGGCTCACCGAAGCCACTGACGTCTGGGAATTCCTGGACCACGACCCTGGGCGCTCCGCCGCGGCGTTCGCCTGAATATCGCTCAGGACTGGGCTCGGTCCCATGAAGACGCGTTGACCGCGCGGGAACTGGATTCCCCCGAGCGGTCACGCACCAGTTGCGGGCGCTGCTGTACGGGTCGAACTCACTGGCAGCCAATCTCCCCGTGGCCGCCAACCCCAACGGGGAGTCCAACCTGGCCGGGCTCTACCAGGAAGCAGCCGCGGACATGGCGGCCAATCGGCCGCTGCGGCCCGCGCTGCTTGATGACGCCGGTCCCACCGGGCCGCGGTTGGTGATCTGCGGGAACGCGCCGGTCGGTGCTGATCCGCTGGCTACCTGCCTGCTCAGCGTGTCGCAGAACCGAAGGGACAAGCTCGCGGCCACCTATGAAACCCACTCGCACCAGATCTACAACGGCTACGGTAACTCTGGTACCACGTTTGAGCCGCTGGACGCGCACCTGGCTATCGCCGTGGTGCAGGTCTCGGGGTGGTCTTCTTCGTTCGGGTCGATCACCACTCAAACGATCACTCAGGGTGATAATCGAATCAGGCCAAACGGAGCCATCACCGACCATGATCGAAGGCCGGTATGGCTGCACCCAGTTCCCATATCCGCAAGAATGTGAATTCTGGCTGGTTGTTCTGCGTTCCACCGGGCACGGGTGAGCAGATCGGTACGGAATTTTTAGCATCCTCATAACATATTCGTCTCCGCCAATAGTGCGGGCTGCTAGCTGCAATCACCTCGAATCGGCGCAACTCACCGCGCCGCGCCGCATAGATTCTTCGGGAGAAGCGGCATCATCCAGCGGACGACGCGAGTGGTTGCCGTGGGCGAGGGTGGTTGGGATGAGCCGAGTCGGGAGTCGTTGCAGCGCGTTGGGTCCGAGGCCGGCGGCGAGTGCGTCCTCGAACATGGTGCGACGAATGCCCAGTGTGTTCGCCGGCGCGTCCTTCGGCTCAGGGTTGATAGCCCTGGGCCTGTGGAACTTCGCCGGCCCTACCCTGTCCGTGGTCGTCCGGGGTCCTCAGCATGGCGACTTGACAATAGCTTCAGAAAGCGAACGGTCCGTTCAGCGGAACAAACCATCTCACCCGTGTCGTCGGTGCTGCTATGGTTTGGAATGTATCATTTTGGCAAGTCGCTTGAGTCGGATGAATGTGACGGTAGAATGGGTGCTGCCGTCGCCGGAAACAGCGAACTGGGCGAGGCCGAAATCCTCGCGTCGCACGGATTGACCCTATCCAGCTGCGTGGTACCGAGCGCGATCACCGTCCTCGACCGACTGTGGGTGACTGTGGCCGGCGAAATCGACAGTGCTTTGCTGGCCGGGATCCCGTTGTCCGATCTGGGGCGGCCTCGGTGATCGGGATCTCTGGGCTCCAACCTGGGGCTGAGGTTGCCGACACACTGATGGTTCAGGTGGTCGGGGCCGTCACGGTGTGCCGAGCCGGCCGCGTGTTGCCTGTCGCCGAGGTCGGCAGTCGCAAGGCTCGTACTCTGCTGGCACTGCTGGCCGTCCAGGGGGGACAGGTGCCTGTCGACCGCATCGTCCACGCAGTGTGGGGCGATGCCCCGCCGATGCGGCCCGTGGCCAACGTTGCCACGCTGGTCAGTCGACTGCGGGCCGCTCTTGGATCAGATGCGATCGTCGGCGATCGCGCCGGCTACCGATTGGGTGATCAGGTGCAGGTCGACCTGTTCCGGGCCGCCTCGCTGGTCGACGAGGCGGAGGTGCGGACTGTCGGGCAGCCGGCTCTGGCTCTGATGACCGCCCAGCGGGCCGGCCAACTCCTCGGTAACGGTGTCGTGCTGGCCGAGCACCGGGATGCCGAGTGGGCAGAACCCGCCCGCACGTCGTATGGCCTTCTGTTGCGCCGCACTCGACATACCATCGCGGCTGCGGCGCTTCGGGTCGGGGACGTCCGAACCGCCGTCGAGGCCGCCATGACCGCGGACGCGTTCGACGAGGTCGCCTGCCGCATGTTGATGCGAGCGCACCGGGCTGCCGGTGAACCGGCCCGTGGTTGCTCGCCTATCAGCAGCTGAGCACCACCCTGGCTGCCGAGCTCGGTGTCGATCCGGCTCCGGCCACTCGTACCTTGCACATCGCGATCCTGCGGGACACCACCGAGCCGACTGTGCGAGCCGCGAACGGGGCCGAACCCGGCGGGCGCGAGCAGCCAGGTGCTCGCCGAGCCGCCCGATGACCCTCTTAGGGCCGTGGGGTGGGGCGCCGTTGCCTACGGTGTTCGAGATGGCCATTACCGAGTCAGGCTGCATGGCCGCAGAGGAAAGCAGACGTAGGTGTGCCCTTGCGGCCGGCCTGCGAGTTGGTCACCCCGCGGTGGCGCCGCCGTCGATTGGTAGTGCCGCGCCGGTGATGAATGCGGACTCGTCGCTGAGTAGGAAGGCGACGAATGCTGCGATCTCGGCCGGGCTTGCTGTGCGCCTTGTCGGGTTCGGTGCGTCGCCGAGGTCGTCGTCGGGTCCGGCGCCGAGTATCCCTCTGTACAGTGGAGTGTCCACGTTTCCGGTGATCAGAGCGTTCACCCGTATCCCCTGGGCGGCGCACTCCAGGGCGACCGAACGGGTCAGGCCTACGACGCCGTGCTTGGCCGCCACGTAGGGGGACATCCCGGGGATGCCGATGTCGGCGGCGATCGAGGCGTTGTTGACGATGGAACCGCCACCGGCGGCCAGCATCGCGGGAACCTGGTGTTTGACACCGTAGAACACCGAGTTCAGGTTGTTGCCCAGGTCGGCCGCCCAATCGGCCGCGTCGATGCTCTGCACGGGGCCGGCGGCGGTCACCGAGCCCGCGTTGTTGACCGCGCCGTCCAGCCGACCGAACTCGGCCACGGCGGCGGCGACCAATGCCTTGGCATCGGCCTCGATACTGACATCGGCGGGCACGAAGACCGCCTTACCCCCGCCCGCGCGCAGCCGGCCGACCAGAGTTCGGCCGACGTCCGCTCTGCGTGCCCCGACCACCACGGCGGCGCCCTCCGCGACGACCCTGCACGCGACAGCCTCCCCGATGCCGGAGGTCCCCCCGGCTACCAGGATCACTTTGCCCGCCAAGCGTTCAGTCATCCGATCTTTCTTACCAGCCGTCGCGTGAACGTTCTCCCTGTCCCCGGCGAGGAACGCGGAAGCCGGCTGCAATCATGCCGAAGCCATGGCCAGGTGGAATCGCTGCCTCCAGCTTGTCAGGGTAACCAGGAGCGTGGCGGCGGCGATGGGCGCGTATGACGAATCGCGGGGAACGCTTGCCGGCGATGGAGGGTTTCGATGTCGTCCCCGTCCCCGTCAAGTTCCGCCGCGACCCTGCTGGTGACTATCGTCGGAGGAGTGGCTATCGCGGCTGGTGTGGTGCTTGCGGGTGGCAGGTCCACTCGGATGGGGACGGCGAAGGCCGGGCTTGAGTGGCACGGGTCGACGTTGCTGTACCGGGCTGTCGCGGTGGTGATGAGGTCGGTTGACGGGCCTGTGGTCGTGGTGGCAGCACCTGGCCAGGAGTTGCCCGACCTGCCGGACGGGGTCGCTGTTGTCGAAGATCCGGTCGAGGGGCTCGGGCCGATGCAGGGACTCGCCGTCGGGTTGGCCTCGGTGGCGGATCGGGCTGGGGCGGCGTTCGTGTGTTCCACTGACCTGCCGTTTCTGCATCCCGCGTATGTACGGCGGGTGTTGCGTGGACTCGGCGACGACGTGGATGTGGCGCTGCCGGTGGCGCGGGGGTTTCGGCAGCCGTTGGCGGCCGCCTACCGGACGGGGTTGGCCGGGTTGGTCGCGGATCTTCTCCGGGAGGGGAACCTGCGACCTGGGATGATCTTCAAGCACTGTGTTGCCGCTCAACTGGACGATGCCGCGCTGCTTGATGACACCGCCGTGGCCCGCTACGACCCGGACCTGGAGTCCGTGGTCAACATCAATACGCCCGAGGATTACCGGGCCGCGCGGGATCGGGAGCCGCCTGAGGTGGCGGTGGAGCGGTTCGGGGTGTTGGCCAAGGGTGGTGGGCATCGGCCGAGGGTCGTGCGGGCGGCGACGATCGGGGCGGCGGCCGGGGCCGTCGGGTTGACGTTGGATCGGCATGTGGTGGCTGCCCTGAACGGGGATCAGGTGACTGCGGACGGCAGGTTGCCGCTGGTCGCCGGTGATACGGTCGCGTTCCTGTCCGCGGATGCGGGTGGATAGGGCATACAGTCGACCTATGGCGCCAGGTGGGTTCTTCGGGCGGGCGCTGGTCGTTGGCGTGCACGGCGACCGCGCGACGGGTACCGCGCTCGAGCTGGATGACCGGGTTCTGCGGGCGTACCTGGGTGGTGTCGGGCTGGGTGCGTGGCTGATGCACCGGCTCGGACCGCCCGGGGTGGATCCGCTCGCGCCAGAGGCGCCGCTGGCGTTCGTATTCTCGTCGCTGGTGGGGACGCCGTTGACCACGAGCGCGAAGTTCGCCGTGGTGGCGAAGTCGCCGTTGACGGGGTTGCTCACGGATGCGCTCGCGTCCAGCCAGTTCGCCATCGCGGGCAAGCTGACCGGTCACGACGCGATCGTCGTCCTTGGCCGTGCGGACGAGTTGTCGGTGTTGCTGATCGACGGGGACGGGCCGCGGCTGGCGCCTGCGCCCGACCTGGCAGGACTGTCCGCCGCGGACGCGGAAGCCCAGGTCAAGCAGCGGTACGGGCGGGGATGGCGGACCGCGGCGATCGGGCCGGCCGGTGAGCGGGGGGTGCGGTTCGCGACGATCAGCCACGACGGCCGGCACGCCGGGCGCGGTGGTCTCGGCGCGGTGCTGGGTGCGAAGAACATCAAGGCAGTGCTGGTGAAGACGGCCACGAAGGTCGGCGTCGCGGACTCGGCCGGGGTGCTGGCCGCCGCCCGTGACCTGCGCGAGCGCAGCTTCGGCCCGGCCACGGCGAAGTACCGCGAGCTGGGGACGCTGGCGAACCTGTTGGCGTTCAACGCGGTCAGTGCGCTGCCGACCCGTAACTTCACCGCAGCGTCCTTCGAGGAAGCGCCCCGCCTGGCGGCCGAGGAGCTGCACGAGCTGCGGGGGGTCGCCCGCAACAGCTGCGCGTCCTGCTCGATCGGCTGTGAACACATCTACGCGCGCAAGGGTGGCGGCAGCCAGCGGATGGAGTACGAGAACGTGTTCGCGCTCGGGCCGCTGTGCGGGGTGTCCGATCCCGACGAGGTGTTCGCGGCCAGCGCGCGGTGTGACGAGTTGGGCATCGACACGATCTCCGCGGGCGGCACGATCGCGTGGGCGATGGAGTGTGTGGAGCGTGGTCTGATCGACGCGCCGTGGTTGCGGTTCGGCGACGGCACGGCCCTGCTCAAGGCGTTGGACGAGATCGGGTCGCGGACGGCCGGCTTGGGTGCGCTGCTCGCCGAGGGCTCCCGCCGTGCCGCCGGGCGGGTCGGGCATGGGTCGATCGAGTTCGCCGCGCAGGTCAAGGGGCTGGAGATGCCCGGGTACGAGCCGCGTACCCTGCATTCGATGGCGCTGGGCCTTGCCGTCAACGCGCGCGGCGCCGATCACAATCGTTCCGGTGCCTACGAGGCGGATCTTTCCGGCGATGTCGACCGGTTCGCAGGCGGCTCGGCGCACGTGGCGGCGGCGGTGAACACCGAGGACAAGGCCGCGGTGATGGACTCGATGATCCTCTGCAAGTTCCTGCGGGGGGTGTTCGAGGACCCGTTCACCGAGTGGGCCCGGCTGCTGGCGCTGGTCACCGGCTGGGATCTGGACGCCGACGAGCTACGCGCGGCCGCCCGCCGGATCGTGCGTGCCAAGCGGGCGTTCAACCTGCGCGAGGGTGCCACCTCGGCCGACGACACGCTGCCCGTGCGGATGCTGGAGACCCCGCTGGAACTCGGGTCCGGCCGCAGTGCCTCGCTCACCGCCGATCGGCTGCGCCGGATGGTCGCAGGCTATTACGAAGCGCGCGGGTTGGACGAGCACGGTCGCGTGCTGGCACCCGATATGGCAGATCTTTTGCTGGACCTTTAGCGGCGCCCTGCGCAGTATGCTGTATGCGATGTCGAGAGGGACGGAGCGACGATGACGACGCTCGAGGAAACACAGACGTCGGTGCGGACCGTGACCGCCGAGATCGACGGCCGGTCGGTGACCGTGCCTGAGGGCACCACCATCTATGACGCCGCGAAACAGGTCGGTGTCGACATCCCGGTGCTGTGTCACGACGAGCGCTACGACCCGGTCGGTGTGTGCCGCATGTGCGTCGTCGACACCGGTGGCCGCGTGTTCGCCGCCGCGTGCGTGCGGCCGTGCGAGGACGGCATGACCGTCAGGACCGACACCGAGGAGATCGCCCGCAACCGGGCGACGCTGACGGAACTGCTGATCTCCGATCAGCCGGCCAGAGCCGATGACCCGAAGCAGACCAAGACCGGCGACAACCTGCTGCTGGCGCTGGCCGATGAGTTCGAGGTGGCCAAGGACACCACCGAGCTGCCGTGTGGCTCCGGGCGTGGCATCGACCTGTCGAACCCGGTCATCGAGGTCAACCACGACGCCTGCATCCTGTGTGACCGCTGCGTCCGCGCCTGTGACGACATCCAGGGCAACGACGTCATCGGCCGGTCCGGCAAGGGCTACTCGACCACCATCGCGTTCGACCTCAACGACCCGATGGGCCAGAGCTCGTGCGTGACGTGCGGTGAGTGCGTGCAGGCGTGCCCGACCGGCGCGCTGACCAACAAGGCCATCAACAACATCCCCATCCAGCCGCGCGAGCAGCTCGACGCGGTCGACACCGTCTGCCCGTACTGCGGCGTCGGTTGCGCGCTGACCTACTACGTCGACCGTGAGCGCGGCGCGATCTCCTTCGCAGAGGGCCGCGACCAGCCGGGGTCGAAGAGCCGGCTGTGTGTGAAGGGCCGCTACGGCTGGGACTACGCCGCGTCGCCGCAGCGCCTGACCGTGCCGCTGATCCGGCGTACGGAGTCGTATCCGAAGGGTGCACTGTCGGCGAACGTGCGCGGCGACGACGATCGTGGTCGGGTCTCCGGTGGCAACCGCAGCGGCGGCGGCCGCGGCGACAGGAAGACGGGCCGCGAGGGCCGCCGCAAGCCGGGTGGCATCGTCGACTACGACGAGGTCATGCCGCACTTCCGGGAGGCCACCTGGGACGAGGCGCTCGACCTGGTCGCCAGCAGGCTCAAGGAGATCCACACCAACCTGGGTCCTGGCGCGATCGCCGGTTTCGGCTCCGCGAAATGCTCCAACGAAGAGGCGTACCTGTTCCAGAAGCTGATCCGCGCCGGGTTCAACACGAACAACGTCGACCACTGCACTCGGCTGTGCCACGCGTCGTCGGTGTTCGCGTTGTTCGAGGGTGTCGGCTCCGGTGCGGTGTCCACGACCTACGGCGACGTGGTCAACGCAGAAGCCGTGATCATCACCGGCTCGAACCCGACCGCGAACCACCCGGTGGCCAGCTCGTTCTTCAAGCAGGCCCGCCGCCGCGGCACGAAGATCATCTATGTCGATCCGCGCGCCAACACGGTCGCCGACCATGCCGACTACTACTGCCAGGTCAAGCCCGGCACGGACGTGGCGTTCTACAACGCGATCATGCACGAGGTGATCCGGCTCGGGCTGATCGACCGGGAGTTCATCGCCGAACGCGTGTCGAACTACGACGCGCTGGCCCGAACAGTGGCGGACTACCCGCCCGAACGCGCAGCGCAGATCACCGGCATCGACGCCGATCTGATTCGCGAGGTCGCCCGGGTGTGGGGTGAGGCGAAGGCCGGTGTCATCTACTGGGGCATGGGCATCTCCCAGCACACCACCGGCACGGACAACGCCCGGTGCCTGATCGCGCTGTGCTCGATCACCGGCAATGTCGGCAAGCCCGGCGCCGGCCTGCATCCGTTGCGGGGCCAGAACAACGTGCAGGGCGCGTCGGACGCCGGCCTGGTCCCGATGTTCTACCCGGACTACCAGGGCGTGGACAAGGGCGGC
Organism: Candidatus Melainabacteria bacterium; assembly: GCA_963702275.1. Taxonomy (GTDB): domain Bacteria; phylum Actinomycetota; class Actinomycetes; order Mycobacteriales; family Pseudonocardiaceae; genus DATEPR01. Next base: position 15,469 of record CAVPCF010000065.1, on the reverse strand, counting down.
AACCGCGAGCGGTTCGAGAAGGCGTGGGGCGCCACGCTCGACCCGAAGCGGGGCCGTACCGTCACCGAGATCATCGGCTCGGTGCTCAAACCCGACGGTGTGCGCGGCATGTACATGCTGGGCGAGAACCCGTTCCTGTCCGACCCGAACACCAACAAGGTCCGGAAAGCGTTGGCTGCGTTGGACTTCCTTGTGGTGCAGGACATCTTCCTCACCGAGACGGCGGAGTTCGCCGACGTCATCCTGCCGGCGTCGTCGTACCTGGAGAAGGACGGCAGCTACACCAACACCGACCGCCGTGTGCAGCTGGGCCGCAAGGTGATGGACCCGCCCGGTCAGGCCCGCGTTGACTGGGAGGTGGTCCAGGACATCGCCCAGCGCATCGGGTTGGACTGGCACTACACCTCGTCGAGCGAGGTCTTCGACGAGATGGTCTCGCTGATGGGCTCCTACAAGAACCTCTCGCACGACAAACTCGGCCTGTCCGGCAAGTTGTATCCCAACGCCGACCCGGAGCACTCCGACGGCACCATCGTGATGTTCGACGAGCGGTTCAACACCGACGACGGGCTCGCGCATCTCGTCCCGGCGCAGTGGTTGCCGGCCAAGGAGTTGCCGGACGCGGAGTACCCGCTGGTGCTCAATACCGGCCGATTGTTGGAGCACTGGCACACCGGGTCGATGACCCGCCGTTCCTACGCGCTCGACGCGATCGCGCCGATCCCCGAGGTGTACATGCACGAGAAGGACGCGGCCGATCGCGGTCTTGCGGACGGCGAGTTCGTGCAGGTGCGGTCACGCCGCGGCAGAATCGCGTTGCAGGTGCGGCTCTCCCACCGCGAGCAGATTGGCAACTGTTTCATCCCGTTCCACTTCCGGGAAGCGGCCGCGAACCTGCTGACCATCGACGAGATCGACCCGTTCGGCAAGATCCCCGAGTTCAAGTTCTGTGCGGTGCAGGTGGAGGCACTGGGCGCGGAGCACGTGACAGAGCAGGCGAGTGTGGGAGCCACGGAATGACGCTGAGTCCGGAACGGGCCGGTGGCGCCTGGGCCCGGCGGGTGCCGGGGGTGGAGGCGCGGGCGGGCAAGTTCCCCGGCCCGTCACTGATCCCGGCGCTGAACGCGATCCAGGCGCGGCTGGGTTGGCTGCCCCGCGAGGAACTGGAGGACCTGGCCAGGGAGGTCCGGCGGCCGCGGTACGAGATCGAGGGGATCATCTCGTTCTACCCGCACTTCCGCACCACCCAGCCGCCGAAGGTGGCGCTGCACGTGTGCCACGACCTGTCGTGCTGGCTGCGTGGCGGGGCGGACCGGATCGCCGCGGTTCGCCAGCGGTACGGCGAGGACACCGACGTCGAACTCGTCGAGGTGTCGTGCCTCGGCCGCTGCGACGTTGCGCCCGCCGCCGACGTCAACGAGCACCCGGCGCCGATGTCCGATGTGGACACGCTGGTCGACGCCGCGCGCGGTGCCGGGGTTGCCGAGGCGATGGCCACCCGCCGGACCGAGCCGTGGCCCAACGACCCCTATCCCGCCGGTTCCGGCGTCGGCGAGCGGTACCGGTCGCTGCGGGCGTTGCTCGCCGGTGAGCTCGGCGCGGACGAGATCGTGTCGACCCTGTCCGAGTCCGGGCTGCGCGGCATGGGCGGCGCCGGGTTCCCCACCGGCACGAAGTGGAAGCTCGTCGCCGGCACCGACGACCCGGTCAAGTACGCGATCTGCAACGCCGACGAGTCGGAGCCCGGCACGTTCAAGGACCGCCAGATCCTCGCCGACCAGCCGCACCTCGTGCTGGAGGGCCTGCTGCTGGGCATGGCCGTTGTCGGCGCAGAGCAGGGCTGGGTGTTCATCCGGCACGAGTACGGCCCAGAGGAACGCGTGCTGCGTGCGGAGATCGAGGCGCTGCGGGCCGAGGGGGTGATCGGCGCGAGCGCGTGCGGCTCCGGCAGGCGACTGGAGCTGGAGATCTTCGTCTCGCCCGGCGGGTACATCCTGGGCGAGGAGACCGCGCTGCTGGAGTGCATGGAGGGACACCGAGGCGAACCACGCAACAAGCCGCCGTTCCCTGGCAACTACGGACTGCACGGCCGCCCGACACTGATCAACTCGGTCGAGACGTTCGCCGACGTGCCGGTCATCCTGCAACGCGGCGCCCAGTGGTGGGGCGCGCAGGGGCTCGGCGAGTCGGTTGGCTGGAAGTTCTTCGCCGTGTCCGGACACGTGGCCAACCCCGGCGTGTACTGCGTGCCGATGGGCACCACGGTCCGCGCGCTCATCGATCTCGCCGGTGGCGTCCGGGACGGCGCGGCCGTCGGTGCCGTGCAGCCGGGTGGTGCGTCGTCGAATTTCATCGGGCCCGACCAACTCGACCTGGCACTGGATTTCGGCACCCTCGCCAAGGCCGGCACGATGCTCGGGTCCGGTGCGTTGGTCGTGCTGGCCGATGGCACCGATCTGCTGGCCGCCGCGACCAACGTGCTGCGGTTCTTCCGCAACGAGTCATGCGGCAAGTGCGTGCCATGCCGGGTCGGGTCCACGAAGGCGCACACGCTGCTGAGCGACCACCTGGCGACCCGCTCCGCGGAGCTGGACGACCAGCTGCGGGCACAGATCCTGCGGCTGGAGGAAGCGATGCGCAAGACGTCGATCTGCGGGCTCGGACAGGTCGCGCTCGGCCCTGTGGTGTCCGTGCTCGGGCTGGGCTCCGGCGGCACGAACCATTGAGCGGACGGGAGTTCTTCACGGCCCGCACGGTCGCCGAGGCACTCGCGGGCTTCCGACCCGGCCACCGCACTGCTGTGGAAGACGTGCCGTTGTCCGAGGCGCTGCACCGGGTTCCGGCCGTGGCGGTCACCTCGCCCACCGACCTGCCCGGCTTCCCGAAGGCCACTGTGGACGGCTATGCGGTGCGGGCCGCCGACACCTACGGGGCGTCCGACGGGCTGCCGTCCTATCTGGACCTGCTCGGTGCGGTGCGGATGGGCGCGGCGCCGACCGTCGCGGTACGCCCCGGCGGGTGCGTCGCGATGCCGACCGGGGGCGTGTTGCCCGAGGGCGCCGACGCGGTGGTGATGGTCGAGTACACCGCGGCGACCATGCCCGGCACGATCGAGGTCACCCGCGCGGTCGCCCCCGGCGGTGGCCTGGTGCGCGCGGACGAGGACGTCGCCGTTGGCGCACCGATCGTGGCTTGCGGTCGCCCGCTGCGCGCGCCCGACCTGGGGCTGCTTGCCGCGGCCGGCGTGACGACCGTCGCCGTGCACGCCCGGCCCCGGGTGGTGATCATCTCCACCGGTGACGAGGTGGTGGCGCCGCACACGATGACACTGTCGGCCGGGCAGGTCCGCGACGCGACCGCCTCCGCGTTGGCCGGGCTGGTCACCGACGCCGGGGGCGAGCCGGTCATCGCCGGGATCGTCAGCGACGAGCCAGGCGCGTTGACCGACCGGCTCAAGCAGGTGCTGCCCGCCGCCGACCTGGTGGTCGTGTCGGCAGGCTCCTCGGTCGGCGCCAGGGACGAGACAGCGGGCGCGGTGGCCGCGGTCGGCGACATCTGGTGCCACGGCCTGGCGATCAAGCCCGGCAAGCCGACGCTGCTCGCGGACTGCGACGGCATCCCGCTGATCGGTCTGCCCGGGAACCCGCTGTCGGCGCTGGTCGTGTTCGGACAGGTCGGGATTCCGTTGCTGTGGCGGCTGTCCGGCTGCCAGCGCCCGCCGCCCGCGCCATGCGCCCGAGCACGTCTGTCCCGTGATCTGGCCTCGGCGGCGGGCCGGCTCGACGTGGTCCAGGTGCGGTTGTGCGACGGGGTCGCGGAGCCGCTGTTCGGGCCATCCGCGCTGCTGTCCGTGCTGACGCGAGCCGACGGCTACCTGGTCGTGCCCGAACCGGCCACCGGACTCGACGCTGGCACCGACGTCGAAATTACTCTGTACCGGTGAGCGCAGAAAGCCCGTTCGTCTCCGACGTGCCCGCCGCCCAGGCACACGCCGTCTGGCGGGAGGCCCGCGTCGCCACGGACTGCCCGGCACGGGTCGAGGTCGTGCGCGTCGGAGTGGGCGACGCGGTCGACCGGGTGACCGCCGAACCGGTGTGGGCGAGGCGGTCCTCCCCCGCGTTCGACTCCGCCGGCATGGACGGGATCGCCGTGCGCGCCGAGGACACCGTCGGCGCCGCCGAGACGACCCCGGTACTGCTGCCCTCGGACGCGTTCGAGTTCGTCGACACCGGCGACCCGCTGCCCCCCGGCTACGACGCCGTCATCATGCGCGAACACGTCCACCGCGTCGGTGACCGGGCCGAGCTCCAGGCCGCCGTCCCGCCCTACCAACACGTCCGGTCCATCGGCGAGGACATCAGCGCGGCCGAACTGCTGCTGCCAGAAGGCCACCGCCTGCGGCCCGTCGACGTGGCGGCGTGCGCCGCGGCCGGTGTGGTCGAACTGGCCGTGCGTCGGGCGCCGGTCGTGGCGATCATCCCGACCGGCGACGAGATCCGGCCGATCGGCGCCGCGTTGGGACCTGGCGACATCCTCGACACGAACTCGCTGATGCTCGCCGCGCAGGCCCGCGATGTAGGCTGCGAGACCCGCGTCGCCGAGATCGTGCGCGACGACCCGGACCTCATCACCGCCGCCGTCCGTGCTGCGGCAGCAGGGGCCGACCTGGTGCTGCTGATCGCCGGGTCCAGTGCCGGCCGCGACGACTACACCGCCCGCGTGGTCGCCGGTGCCGGCTCGCTGGCCGTGCACGGCGTCGCCGTCCGGCCCGGCCATCCGGTCGTGCTCGGCGTCGTCGATCGGACCCCGGTGATCGGCGTGCCCGGCTATCCGGTGTCCGCCGCCCTCACCTTCGACATCTTCGCCGCACCGCTGCTCGCCGAGTTGGAGGGCGCCGCGCCACGCGAACGGCCATCGACCACGGCCCATCTCGCGCGGAAGCTGCCCTCCGCGATCGGCATGGACGACTGGGTCCGTGTTCGGCTCGGCCGGGTCCGGGACCGCGTCGTCGCCACTCCGCTGCCCCGCGGTGCGGGCGTGCTGACCTCGCTGGTCCGGGCCGACGGACTGCTGGTCGTGCCATCCGGGGTGGAAGGCCATCACGCGGGCGAGCAGGTGCGGGTCGAACTGCTGCGCGGACTGGGCGAGATCGACCGCACGATCGTCGCTATCGGCTCCCACGACCTGGTGCTCGACCTTGCCGCCTCAGCGTTGCGTGCCGACGACCCGCTGATCACGCTCGCGTCCTCCAACGTCGGCTCACTCGGCGGCCTCGTCGCACTGCGGGACGGCCTGTGCCACCTCGCCGGCTCGCACCTGCTCGACCCGGCCACCGGTGAGTACACACTGCCCTACGTGGACAAGCTGCTGGGCAAGGACATCGCCGTGATCCGGCTCGTCCACCGCGACCAGGGCCTGATCGTCGCGCCAGGGAACCCCTTGGGGCTGGCCACGATCGACGACCTGCGCCGCCCTGGCCTGCGCTACGTCAACCGGCAGCGCGGTGCCGGCACCCGCGCCCTGCTCGACCACGAACTGGCACAGCACGGCATCGACCCCGCCGACATCCCCGGCTACACCCGCGAGGAGCACACCCACCTCGCCGTGGCCGCCGCGGTGTCGGCCGGCCGCGCCGACGCCGGGCTGGGCATCCTCGCCGCGGCCCGCGCCTTCGGCCTCGACTTCGTCCCTGTCGCGCAGGAACCGTACGACCTGGTCCTCGACGCGGACAACCTCACCGACGACCGTCTCACACCACTGTGGACACTGCTGGACCGTGCCGACTTCCGCGACCGGATCGAAGCACTGGGCGGCTATTCGTGTGCGGAGACGGGCAAGAGGATTCGCTGACACGCGACGCATGCTCCACACGGTCCTCAGCCGAGGGCGGGCACGAGTTGGGTGAGCAGTTCGGTGACGCGGCGGTCGATGTCGTCGCGGATGGGGCGGATCTGTTCGGGGGTTTTGCCGGCGGGGTCGTCGAGTTCCCAGTTGAGGTAGCGCTTGCCGGGGTAGACGGGGCAGGCGTCGCCGCAGCCCATGGTGATGACGACGTCGGCGGCGTGAACGCCTTCGTCGGTCAGCGGTTTGGGGAACTCGTGGGCGATATCGAGGCCGATCTCGGCCATGACCTGGACGACCGCGGGGTTGACGGTGTCGGCAGGCGCGGAGCCCGCGGAGCGGACGGTGACCGTGCCGGCGGCGTGGTGGTGCAGCAGGGCGGCGGCCATCTGGGAGCGGCCTGCGTTGTGGACGCAGACGAACAACACTTCCGGGCGGTCGGACACGTCGGGCTCCTCGTGGGTGGTGCTGCCGGTCACGGGGTCGGTGCGACCAGGACGGTGGACAGGGTCCGCAACATGTCGGGCTGGATCCGGTAGTAGACCCAGGTCCCGCGTCGGTCGCCGTCGATGAGGCCGGCCTCGCGCAGCACCTTGAGGTGGTGGGAGATGGTGGGGCCGGTGAGGTCGAAGGCGTCGGTCAGGTCGCACACGCAGGCTTCGCCGTCGGCGTGCGAGGCGATCAGCGACAGCAGTCGCAGTCGGACCGGGTCGGCGATCGCCTTGAACACCCGTGCCAACTCGACCGCCCGCGCCTCGGCCAGCGGTGCGTGCAGCACGGGTGCGCAGCACGGTGGCTCGACCACCACGGGAAGCTGCTTCGGCATACCTCTATCTTGACAGATGTCTACATAGAGCGCAATCTATGCCTAGCTTGCTTCGATAGTCGTCTATTCAGGAGGATGCCATGTCACGAGTGCAACTGGCACTGCGCGTGGGGGATCTGGACGCCTCGATCGCGTTCTACACCAAGCTGTTCGGCATCGAACCGACCAAGCTGCGGACCGGCTACGCCAACTTCGCGGTCGCCGAGCCGGCGCTGAAGCTGGTACTGCTGGCGGGCGAGCCCGGCCAGCCGACCGTGCTGGACCACTTGGGTGTCGAGGTGGAGTCCAGCGGCCAGGTCGCCGATGCGACGGATCGGTTGGCGGCCTTGGGTTTGTTCACCGATTTGCGGCAGGACACGACGTGCTGCTATGCGGTGCAGGACAAGGTGTGGGTGCACGCCCCCGGCGCCGAGCCGTGGGAGGTGTACGTGGTCAAGGCCGACTCGCCCACCTACGGCGCCGACCCCGACCTCACCGCGGCCGCGTGCTGCACCGACAAGGTCGAGGCGGCCGCGGCATCCGGCGGCTGCTGCTGACCCGGGCGGTCAGACGGACGACGGTGCGGCGATGATCCCGGCCAGCGCGGCGAGTTGTTCGGGCACGGCCCGGTAGTACACCCAGGTGCCGCGCCGCGACCGGGTGACCAGGCCGGCATCGTGCAGCACTTTCAGGTGGTGGCTGACGGTCGGCTGGGTCAGTTCCAGCGGCGTGGTCAGTTCGCACACGCACGCCTCGCCGTCGGCGTGGGCGCTGATCAGGGACAGCAGCCGCAGCCGGGTCGGATCGGCGATCACCTTCAGGCGCGCGGCCAGTTCGGCGGCCGTCTCGGCGGTGAGTGGCTCGCCGGCCAGGGATGAGTGGCAGTCCGGCTCGTCGGTCACGATTCCGATTCTGCCCGCGGCATCGACCTCTGTCTATCTTGACAGCGATCGATGTGGTGGACGACAGTGGCACCACTTTACATAGATGGAGATCGATGCACGTGACGTCGTCGCCACCCCTGCCCCGCCGACTGCTCGCCGAGTTCCTCGGCAGCCTGCTGCTGGCGGCCGTCGTGATCGGCTCCGGGATCGCCGCCCAACGCCTCTCACCCGGCAACACCGGGCTGGAGCTACTGGAGAACGCGGCGGCCACCGCGGCCGGCCTCTACACGATCATCCTGATGTTCGGCCCGGTCAGCGGGGCGCACTTCAATCCGGTGGTGTCCATCACCGACGCCGTCCTTGGCGGTCTGCCATGGCGGTCCGCCCTGGCCTATCTGCCCGTCCAGATCGCCGGCTGCGTGGCCGGGGCAATGGTCGCCAACCTGATGTTCGGCGCATCGGCGGTGAGCATCGCCACCACGCACCGCGCCACGGCGGCGCACGGCCTGGCCGAGCTCGTCGCCACCGTCGGTCTGCTGCTGGTGATCTTCACGTTGGCCCGGTCCGGACGCGGCGCCCAGGCACCTGCCGCGGTCGGCGCGTACATCGGGGCGGCGTACTTCTTCACCAGTTCCACCAGCTTCGCCAACCCGGCCATCACCGTGGGCCGGATGTTCAGCGACAGCTTCGCCGGTATCGCCCCCGCCTCGGCACCGCTGTACGTCCTCGCCCAACTCGCCGGCACGGTGGTGGCGATCGTGCTGATCCGCGGTCTCTACCCGGACATCACCACACCCCCGCCGCGCCAGACCGATTCCCCGGCCGGCAGGCCGAGGCAGCATCAACGGAGTTCGCCATGACCGAGTACCACATCGTCGAGCAACTCGCCTACGACTACGAGGACTCCTTCGACCACGACACCGTCGAGAACCTGTTCTACGACAGCTACGACCGGCTGGGCGCGACCGCGCGGGTCAAGATCTTCCTGCCCACCCTGGCCGAGAAGCTGACCCGCGAGCGGCTGGACGCGTTGGCCCAGGCCTAGGGCAAGAAGATCAAGCGGGTGCCGGAGGTGCTGTTCGTGTGCGTGCACAACGCCGGCCGTTCCCAGATGGCCGCCGCACTGGCCCGCCACCGTCCGACACCGCCTGCGCCGACTCCAGGACCGGACAGGCCGGTCACTGTCGCAACCCCGCGAACTGGCCGAACTGACCCTCGCCTTCGAGATCGACCGCCGCATTACCGGCCCCGCAGAGTAAACGCTCGTGCGACCGACGGCGCCGGCCCATCAGGGCGAAGGCTTCTCACCCCGCCGCGAAGACCGGCGCCACGCCACGACTGACACCGCCATCGCGAGGATCAACCCCGTCAACACCAGCAGTTCAATGCCCTCCGGATTCCAATGAAACGAGATTTCCGTCTGCGCCGTCACGATCAACACCCGCCGCACCCCGGCAATGAGCCCCACCACCAGAAACGGCTCGGCATCCACCCTTCCCCGATGCTGGACGGTGATCCGAACCGTATGCAGAAACTCAGCCACGATGAACAGGATCAACGTCTTGTCGAGCACGGTGAACACGATCGTGAGCGCCACATCGGGTCCCCGAATCGCGGACGCCACATCACGCACCACGTTCGCGATCAGCGCGACCCCGAGTCCGAGCAGGAGCACGGCGACGACAACGTGAATGACGTCCTCAGCGCCCTCGAACACCCGCAGCACCCGAGGAATGAGCTTGCCAGGACCGTCCGGCACAGACAGCGATGCTACGGCGGTGCCACCGGCGGCGTCTGGCCCTGAACTGACCAGACGTGCCGCGGGTTTGGCTTCGTCAGGTCGATGCTCGACGCTGTCCCGCGCTGCGAGCATCGCGTCAGTCCGACGGCGAAGGGAGCGGCGTGGATGAACGACTACCCGACGACCGCGGCGAGCGACCTCGATCCCGGCCGGCTGTGGGCGGGTGGCGCGGCGACGGCCGGGATCGCCGCGCTGGTGGCGCTGGCCGGAATGTTGATCGCCCGAGGGCTGGCGCACGTGGCCATCCTCGCGCCGACGTCCGACGGCATCTGGGGCAACGCGAACACGACCACCTACGCCTGTTGGCCGCGGCGGCCGCCCTGCTCGCCACCGGTCTGATGCAGCTGCTCAGCGTGGCGACACCGGCGCCGAAGGAGTTCTTCGGCTGGACGATGGTGTTGCTGACCGTGATCGCGGTCGTGCTCCCGCTGACGATCGGGGCCGACCTGGCGAGCCGGATCGCGACCGCGATCATCAATCTGGCGATCGGCATCTCGGTCACCCTGCTGGTGCACGTGACCGCGGCGAGCGCGCGCCGCGTGCGCGACCGTGCGATGCGGGCCGACGCGGACGGTTGGCGTCCGCTGCCGCCGACCGGATATCCCGGCGGCTAGCACCCGTGCGTGGCGGGTGAGTCCGTTGTTACGGCTGATTCTGGTGGTGGCGGTCGCGAGCGCGGCCGCCGTGCTGGCCGCCTGGCTCTGCCGGCTGGTGGTCACCATGGCCGCGCGCCGGCGCCGTTACCGACGGTTCCTCACCGAACTGGACCGGAACTGCCGCTGGCCGTGGTTCGCGGTTCTGCTCATCACGGCGAACCGCATCGCGCTGTCCACGCTCAAGCAGAACCTGGGCACTGGCGTGGCACTGGAGGTGCTGCACGTCCTGCTGATCGCCGCCGCATCCTGGCTGGTGGTGAAGATCCTGCTGGTGGTCGAGGACGCGTTGTTCCAGCGCCTGCGCATCGACGTGCCGGACAACCGACGGCGGCGGCGGGCGCGCACCCAGGTGACCATCCTGCGCAGGCTCACGGCGGTCACCATCACGCTGTTGTCGATCGCCACGATGCTGACCACGTTCACGCCACTGCGGACGCTGGGCGCGTCGCTGTTCGCATCGGCCGGGGTGGCCGGCGTGCTGGTCGGCCTTGCCGCGCAGACGACACTGACCAACGTGCTCGCCGGCCTGCAACTGGCGTGGACCGACCTGCTGCGGTTCGACGACGTCGTGCTGGTGGAGCAGCAGTGGGGCCGGGTCGAGGAGATGACCCTGACCTACGTCGCGCTGCGCCTGTGGGACGAGCGTCGGCTGGTGCTGCCGACGACGTACTTCACCAGGACGCCGTTCGAGAACTGGTCGCGTCGCGAGACCAGGGTGATCGGCTCGGTCATCCTGCACGTGGACTACAACGCCCCACTGGCCGAACTGCGCGCGGAGGCACGCCGACTGGTGATGGCGTCGCCGTTGTGGGACCGCCGCGACTGGGTGCTCCAGGTCGTGGACACGACACCGTCGACCATGGTGGTGCGGGTGCTCGCGTCCGCGGCGGACGCGCCGAGTTCGTGGGATCTGCGGTGCGAACTACGCGAGGGCCTGCTCGTGTTCCTCAACACCCGCTACCCCGGCGCACTGCCACGCGCCCGGCTTGCCATGTCCCCCAACACGTTCCACAGGTCCTAGCGACGCAGGCCCGCACCCGGCCCGTACGTGGTGCTGCCCACGGCGATGGAGCCGCGTGCCGTGCTGGCCGACACGACACCGGCGACCGGCGAGTTCACGCTGTGGACCGCGAGCCAGATCCCGCACATCGTGCGGATCTTCCTGTCGCTGGTCTGCCACGTACCCGAGCACAAACTGCGGGTCATCGCCCCGGATGTCGGCGGTGGCTTCGGCGGCAAGCTCAACGTGTACGCCGAGGAGGCGCTGGCCATCGTCGTGGCCCGCAGGATCGGTCGACCGGTCAAGTGGACCGCGTCGCGCGGCGAGGACTACCAGGCCACGACGCACGGCAGGGACATGATCCAGGACATCGAGCTCGCCGCGATGCGGGACGGGCGGGCGCTTGGGCTGAAGGTGAACCTGACCTCCGACATGGGCGCGTACCTGCAGATTCTCACCGCCGGTGTGCCGCTGCTGGGCCGCTACATGTACCCGGGCATCTACAAGTTCGAAGCGCACGACTTCTTCTGCCAGGGCGTCTTCACCACGAAGACCCCGACGGACTCCTATCGCGGCGCGGGCCGGCCGGAACCGGCGTTCGCGATCGAGCGGATGATGGACGAACTCGCAGCCGAGCTGGGCATGGATCCGCTCGCGGTCCGGGAACGCAACTGGATCAGGCACGAGGAATTCCCGTACACCACGATCGCCGGGCTGACCTACGACAGCGGCGACTACGCGGCGGCAACGGCACGGGCAAGGGAACTGTTCCGCTACGACGAACTGCGCGCCGAGCAGGCACGCCGGCGCGAGAACGGCGACCGCGTGCAGTTGGGCATCGGCGTCTCCACCTACACGGAGATGGCGGGCCTGGCACCGTCCCGGTGGCTGGGCGAGCACCGTTACGCGGCAGGCGGTTGGGAGACGGCGGCCGTGCGACTGCTGCCCACCGGGCGGGTCGAGGTGGTCGTCGGGACGTCGCCGCACGGACAGGGTCACGAGACGACGTTCAGCCAGATCGTCGCGGACACCGTCGGCGTGGCATTCGACGACGTCGACGTTCTGCACGGTGACACGAAGATCGCGCCGCACGGGTTGGACACGTACGGCTCCCGGTCGCTGGTCGTCGGCGGCCGCGCGGTCCTCGCCGCGGCGGAACACGTGGTGCGCAAGGCGACGGTCATCGCGGCGCACCTGCTCGAGGCCGATGCCGGCGACGTCCACTTCGAGGGCGGCAGGTTCGCCGTCCGTGGTGCGCCGGACACGGGGGTGACGATCCAGGACACCGCGTTCGCCGCGTTCACGGCGCACGACCTGCCCGAGGGCGGCGATCCGGTGTTGGTCGCCGAGGCGACGATCGACCCGGAGACGTTCTCCTATCCGCACGGCACCCACCTGTGCGCGGCGGAGGTCGACACGGAGACCGGTGGGGTGACGGTGCGGTCCTATGTGGCCGTCGACGACGTCGGTCGCGTGATCAACCCGCTGATCGTGGACGGGCAGATACACGGCGGCATCACGCAGGGTCTCGCCCAGGCCCTCTACGAGGAGGCCGTGTACGACGCGCAGGGCAATCTCGTCACCGGCTCCCTCGCCGACTACCTGGTCCCGGGCCCGCCGGACGTGCCCTCGTACACCACCGACCGCACCGAGACCCCGGCGACGACGAACCCGATGGGCGTCAAGGGTGCCGGTGAGGCGGGCACGATCGCGTCGACGCCCGCGGTGGTCAATTCCCTCGTCGACGCGCTGCGGCCGTTCGGCGTGACCGACGTGCGGATGCCGTGCACGCCGGAACGGGTGTGGCGCGCGATCCAGGACGGCCGACGGCGTGGTGGTGCCGCATGATCCCGCCGCGGTTCGACTACGTGCGACCTCGATCCGTCGATGACGCGGTGGCCGCTCTGTCCGAACAGGACGATCCCGCCGATGTGAAGGTACTGGCAGGCGGGCAGAGTCTGCTGCCCGTGCTGCGACTGCGGCTCGGCTACCCGACGATGCTGGTGGATCTGGGCAGGGCAGCCGGTTTCCGGGGCATCCGCGCGGAGGGCGACACCCTGGTCATCGGCGCGATGACCACGCACTACCAGGTCATCACGTCGAAACTGGTGCGCGGACGCTGCGGCCTGCTTGCCGAGGCGACGTCGACCGTTGCCGATCCCGCGGTGCGCCATCGCGGCACGCTCGGCGGTTCGCTGTCGCACGCCGACCCGGCAGGCGACCTGCCCGCGGTGGCGGCCGCGTGCGACGCGACCATGGTGCTCGCCGGTCCGACCGGCAGGCGCACGGTGCCGGCAGCCGAGTTCTTCGTCGACTATCTGACCACCGCCATGGCGCCCGACGAGGTGCTCGTCGAGGTGCGGTGGCCGATGCTCGGCCCCGACTGGGGCTATCGGTACGAGAAGTTCAACCGGGTGGCGCAGGCGTGGGCGATCGTCGGTGTCGCCGCACTGGTCCGGCGCGGCAACGGTGTCATCGCGGAGGCGCGGATCGGGCTGACCAACATGGGCACGACGCCGATGCGGGCCGATGCCGCCGAGGCCGCGATGATCGGCGCCGCGGCCACCGAGGACGCGATCGGGTCGGCCACCGCGCTGGCCGCCAACGGCACGACACCGCCCACCGACCTTGGCGGCCGCGCCGACTACCGCGAGCACCTCGCCAGGGTGCTGGCCAAGCGAGCCGTCCTCGCCGCGGCGACCGGGACGACGGCAACAGGGACGAGGTGAGCGGGATGCGGTTGGAACACGAATTCACCGTGCCGGTGTCGGTTCCGGAGGCGTGGCGGCTGTTGCTCGATGTCCAGCGCATCGCGCCCTGCCTGCCGGGTGCCACCGTCGACAGCGTCTACGGCGACGAGGTCGTCGGCACCGTGAAGGTCAAGGTGGGGCCGGTGACGGCCGGCTACCACGGCACGGCGAAGTTCGTCGAGAAGGACGAGACGGTCCACCGGTTCGTGCTGGAGGCCAGCGGCCGGGAGACCCGGGGCGCGGGCACCGCCAACGCGACCGTCACCGGGCAGTTGCACGAGGAGGACTCGTCGACCAGGGTCACCGTGACCACGGACCTGGACATCACCGGAAAGCCGGCCCAGTTCGGCCGCGGCGTGCTGGCCGACGTCGCGGGCAACCTGATCGGCCAGTTCGCGTCCTGCCTCGCGGCCGAACTCACCGCGCCCCGGGGCGCGGAACAGGCCGGCGCCGCACAGCAGTCGACACCCCAGCAGTCGACACCCCAGCAGTCGACACCCCAGCCCGTTGGCGCGTCCTCCGGTTCGACCGACTCCATCGACCTGCTCGGCACTGTCGGCCTGCCGGTCCTCAAACGGCTGGCGCCCGTGCTGGTCACCGCCGTACCGGCGGCTGTGGTCTGGCTGGTGCGCCGTCGATCGCCGTCCCAGATCGTCGTGCACGTACACATACCGAGTCGCCCGGGGGCGCCAAGCTGAACCCTGCTCCTGCCCGCCCTGCCGGGGGCCGCGATGACAATGCCCCCAATGACGGTTTCGGGTCAGTACGTCACCGGCGTCACGAACAGGACACCGCCGGACACCCCGTAGACCGCCTGGCCGATCGCCTGGCACGAGATGGTCAGGACGGTGGGGCCGGTGGCAGTCTGCTGGGCCAGGATGTCGACCGGTGACCCGGCGCCGCCGCCCAGCAGGAAGTCGTTGCTGGGGCCGTCGACGCCGTTGATCGACAGCAAGCAGATGCCCTCCACGCCCGCCGGCCCGCCGTTCGACGCGGTGAGGCGGGCCTGGATCTCGTACTGGCCGGTCGGCACCGTGACGGACATGACGGTCATCGGGGTGCCGGACACGAACTGCTGGCCGGTCGAGGAGTGTCCACTGTAGAGGTGCGGCATCGCCGCCGGGTCGCCGGGATCGCCCTTCTGGCCCTGCGCGCCGGTGTCGCCCTTGGGGCCCTGCTGTCCCTGCGGCCCCTGTGCACCCGGTGTCCCCTGTGGTCCGGTCTGGTTCCAGCTGATCGCGGTCTCGATCGGCAGGCACTTGTTCAGCAGCGGGTTGGCGCTCGCGGGGTCGATGACCCGCAGCCTGCCCAGCGTGGTGTCGTAGCAGCCGTGGATGGCGCCGCCCTGGTCCGGGATCGCGGCGTACGCGATCGCGCCGGCCGCCGTGAGTGCGACGGCGACACCGGCGGTGATGGCCGCGTGGCGCACGCGGCGGGTCAGGATCGTCATGCCAACCAGGTTTCCAGCCACCGGCAACGACAGGCGCTGCCCTTCGTACCGGCGTCGGGGCGGTCGATTCCGGTCGGTCGGCTTCCCCCTCGCGTGCCGTTCGGGCGGCCCATCCGCGCGACAGGCGCCCGCGTGCCGTGCTTTTGCGCTGGGTTTGCGCAAAATTATGCGTACCGATGCAGGTTGACTTGAGATCTGCGGCCTGTTCATTCCAAAGATTGTTCAATCGGGCCGATCTCGTCAGCAGGATCCTTGACTTAGATCCAAAGTCGGTTGAATATG